>JADJUC010000031.1 GCA_016710885.1 Candidatus Proximibacter danicus | reverse complement strand
GACGCCACCCTCACTGCCGGCATTCTCGACAACCGCAACAGCGGGCAGATCGCCACTGCCGGTGATCTCGCACTCAGTGCCGATACCCTGGTCAATGATGGCGGCCGGGTCAGTGCCGGCCACAAGCTGCAAGCCACGATTGCGCAAGGCGCCGGCAATGCCGCCGGCCTGATCGTTGCCGGCACCGACCTCGGCCTCACCGCCGCCAGCCTCGACAACACCGCCGGCACGCTCGGCGCCGTGGCCGGCAGCCTCGATGCCAACGCCACCGGCGCCATCGACAACACCGCCGGCCGCATCGAAGCCGCACAGAACATCACCTCGCCAGCGCCGGGCTCACCAACACCGATGGCACCGTGGTCGGCGATGCGCTTTCCATCGACACCCGCAGCCAGGCGCTTGGCAATACCCATGGTCGCCTCGTTGCCAACGCCACGATGAACCTGCAAACCGGCGCGCTGACCAATGCCGCCGGCCTGATCCAGGCCGCCGCGCGCTGACTATCGACACGCATGGTCAGGCGTTCGACAAAACCGCTGCTGGCAGCACTTCCGGCCAGGCCGGCGTCACAGTCGCCGCCGGTGCTTCAACAACGCCGCCGGCTTCCTCGGTGCCGGCGGTCCCTTGGCTGTCGTTGCCGACTCTCCCTGGCCAACACCGCCAGCGGCCTGTATCGTCAGTGAAGCCGAGATGGCGCTCAACACCCGCCAGCTCGACAACCGCAGCGGCCAGATCCAGTCCGCCGGAAATCTCGTCGTGCGCGCTACCGACAGTGCCGACAATACCGGGGGTCTGTTGCGTGCCGGACAGGCACTCACCGTCGATACTGCGAGCCTTGCCAACGCCAACACGCTGGGTGCTGATCAGGGAATCGAGGGCAACGCCTCTGCCGTCAGTGCCAATACCATCGACAACCGCAGCGGCGCCCTGCGTGCCAATACCGCGCTAGCGATCAACAGCAGCGGTGCGCTGAATAACAGCGGCGGCCTCATCACCTCGGCACAGCACGTTGCCATTCGCGACGCTGCTGCAACGAAGACACTGGCCGTCGCCAACACTGCCGGCACCATCACCGCCGGTGAGCAACTCGACATCGATGCCGCCAGCCTTAGCGGTGGCCAGCTCCTCGCACCGCGATCTGGCCATCGACCTTGGCGGCAAGCTCGACAATACCGGCGAAATCACCGCCAACCGCAACGCCCGCATCAACGTCGGCGGCACGCTCGACAACAGCGGCACGCTGCAGGCCGGTACCACGCTCGCCGTCACCGCAGGCAGCATCGACAACCGCGCCAGCGGCGAACTCCTCGCCCCGAACTCGGCTTAACTGCGACCGACACGAACACCCTCACCAACCGTGGCCTGATCGACGGCGGCGACACGCATCGACGCCATCACGCTGAACAACCTCGGCACCGGCCGCATCTACGGCGACCACCTGGCCATCGCCGCCACCACGCTGACCAATGCCACCGAAACCGTGAATGGCGGCGACCTCGGCCCCGGTCATTGCTGCCCGCGACCGTCTCGACCTCGGCGTCGGCACCCCCAGCAACCGCAGCGACGACATCCTCTCTCCCGCCCTGATCTTTTCCGCCGGCGACCTCGCCATCGGCGGCGCCCTCGACACGAGCAAACCGCGCCACCGGCCAGGCCGGCACCATCAACAACGCCAGCGGCATCATCGAGGCCCTGGGCGATCTGCGTATCGACAGCAGCCAACTCAACAACAGCCGCTACAGCTTCGCCGCCAGCCAGGTGGTCACCAGCAGCACGCCGGTGAACGTTGTGCTCTGGGACAACGGGGGCGGCGGCAATTACAAGCTGACCAAGACCACCAACATCCAGGTCAGCGAAACCCGCGTACACCGCCGACAGCGCGCCGGCAAGCTGCTCGCTGGCGGCAACCTCCATCACTGGCATCGTCAATAACGACAAGAGCGAGATCACTGGCCGGCGGCAATATCCTGCTCGACATGGCGGGCTACACCGCCACTTCGCTGCAGGGCAAACGCAGAAGAGCGAAACCGGCTACACCTCGCTCTACTACCGCAAGAGGTGCAAGTGGTACGAGTTCTGTTCGTACAAGAACCACCGCACCACCAACAGCCCCTACAACGATGGCCCCTACACGCTGGCCACCTTTGATGTGGCCGTTGCCAAAATGACCGCCAACCAGGCCATCACCGGCACTGCCACGCAAATCAGCAACCTCAGTGTCGGGGCCGTCAACCAGGGCGCTGCCGGTGCCAATGGGGTTACTGCCGCTGTGGGTTCCGGCAGCAACGTCGCTCGCATCACCCAGGTCAATCGCGCCGGCACTTGCCGGCGGCGCTGCCGGCGTCGTTCCCACCGTCAACGCCCCCGGCGCCTGCCCAACAACAGCCTCTTCCACAACAACCCCAACCCCACCGGCCGCTACCTGATCGAAACCGACCCGCGCTTTGCCAGCTACCGCCAGTGGATCAGTTCCGACTACATGCTGGCCCAGCTCAGTCTCGACCCCGCCACCACCCAGAAGCGATTGGGCGACGGCTTCTACGAACAGCGCCTGATCACCGAACAAGTCGCCCAGCTCACCGGGCGCCGCTTCCTCATCGGCTACCAGAACGAAGAAGAACAATACAAAGCCCTGATGAACGCCGGCATCACCGTGGCCCAGGCCTGGAACCTCATCCCCGGCGTTGCCCTCTCTGCCGAACAAATGGCCCAGCTCACCACCGACATGGTCTGGCTGGTGGAAAAGGAAGTAACGCTGGCGGACGGCAGCACCCAGAAAGTGCTGACCCCGCAGCTCTACGCCCGCGTCCAACCCGGCGACCTCGACGCCAGCGGCGGCCTGCTTGCCGCCAACAGCATCGACCTCGACATCACCGGCGACCTCACCAACATGGGCACCCCTGGCCGGTCGCCAACTGGTATCCTCACCGCCGACAACATCAAGAACCTCGCCGGCCGCATCAGCGGCGAACAGGTCGCGCTGACCGCTCGCACCAACCTCGACAATATCGGTGGCGGCATCGAAGCCGACCAGGCCCTGATCGCCAGCGCCGGCCGCAAGCTCACGGTCGCCAGCGTCACCGAGTCGCACAGCGGCGGTAACGCCCACGCCAGCCTGCAAAGCACCGCCATCACCCGCCTGGCCAGCCTGCAGGTGAAAAACCCCAGCGGCACCCTGCAACTCGAAGCCGGTGGCGACATTGCCTTGCTTGCCGCACATCTGCTCAACACCGCCCCCACCGCCGCTGGCCCGGCCAGCCGCACCACCCTGATCGCCGGCAACGACATCCAGCTCGCCACGCTGACCGAATCCACCGCCAGCGGCCTCATGCTCGACGGCAACAACTACCGCCGCCAGAGCGAAACGCACGAAACCGGCAGCGCCATCGAAAGCAGCGGCGACATCCTCCTGCAAGCCGGGCAAAGCGTCAGCGCCCGCGCTGCCAGCGTGACCAGCAACGAAGGCGCCCTTGTGGTCACGGCCGGCAAGGACATCACCATCGAAGCCGGCGAAGCCAGCCAGCGCAGCGAGGCCGCCTCCCGCACCACGAAGAGCGGCTTCCTCTCCAGCAAGACGACTACCACCCGCGACACCCGCAGCGACACCACCGCCCTCGCCAGCACCTTCTCCGGCGACAGCACCACGCTCATCGCCGACCGGGATATCGCGATCAAGGGCAGCAACGTAGTCGCGACGAATGACACCGCGCTGATTGCCACCCGCAACCTCAACATCGAAGCCGCTACTGAGACCCACAACGAAACGCACTACAGCAAAACCAAGCAAAGCGGCATCTTCAGCAGTGGCGGTGTCGGCTTCACCATCGGCAGCAAGCAGAACAGCAGCGACCAGAAGACCGATGCCACGCTGGCTGCCAGGAGCACCGTGGGCAGCACCGACGGCAACGTGCTCCTGCTCGCCGGCGAGAAGTACCGGCAGGTCGGCAGCGACGTGGTTGCCGTAAAAGGCGACATCGATATCGCCGCCAAACAGGTCGACATCGTAGAAGCGCGGGAAACCAGCCGCACGGTGACAGAAACCAGAGCCAAGCAATCCGGCCTCACCATCGCCGTTACCAGCCCGGTCATCACTGCAATCCAGACGGCAAAACAGATGAGCGAAGCCGCCAAGGACACCCGCGACCCGCGCATGAAAGCGCTCGCCGCGGCCAGCACCGGGCTGGCCGGCTACAACGCCTACTCTGCCATTCAGACCGGGCAGGGCACCACCATCAACGGCAAAGCGAACCAGATGCCCGTTACTGACGACGCCGGCAAGGTGATCGGCAGCCGCGACGCCAGCGCTGCCGAGCAGGTTGGTGGCGTGAACCTCAGCATCAGCATCGGCGGCTCGAAGAGCAGCAGCAAGACCACCCAGACGAGCGACACCGCCGCTGCTTCAAACCTCACTGCCGGACGCGACATCAACATTGCCGCCACGGGCGCCGGCAAGAACAGCGACCTCACGATTCAGGGCAGCAAGGCCACGGCAATACGAGACATCGCCCTCACCGCCGAGGATGAAATCAGACTCCTGGCCGCCGCCGACACAGCCGGCCAGAAGAGCACCAACAAGAACAGCAGCGGCAGTGTCGGCATCAGCTTCGGCACCGACGGCTTGCTCTTCAACGTCGGTGCCAGCGCCGGGCGCGGCAAAGCCGATGGTGATGATCTGACCCATACCAATACCCACGTCGAAGCCGGCAACAAGCTGACGCTCGACTCCGGCGGCAATACCACGCTGAAGGGCGCAGTAGCCAAGGGTGAGCAGGTCGCAGCCAAGGTCGGCGGCGATCTCGATATCGAGAGCCGGCAGGACACCAGCACCTACGACAGCCAGCAGAAGAGCCTCGGCGGCAGTATCTCGGTCGGCTACGGCCGGATGAGCGGCTCGGTGAGTGCGAGCAGCAGCAAGATCGAGAGCGACTACGCCAGCGTAACCGAGCAATCGGCCATCCGGGCCGGCGACAAGGGCTTTGACGTAGACGTGAAAGGCGATACCGACCTCAAGGGCGGGGCCATCACCAGTACGCAGCAGGCGATTAACGACAACAAAAACAGTTTCCAGACCGGCGGCGAACTCACCCTCTCCGATATCGAGAACAAGGCCGAATACACGGCCAAGTCGACCAGTGTGAACGTCGGCACCGGCTTCTCCGCTGCCGGCAAGCTTATGCCCGGCGGCACCAGCGCCGGCTTCGGCAAGGATGGCGACAAGGCGGAGAGCATGACGCTGGCGGCGATCAGCGGCATCGCCGGCAACACCGAGGCGAGAACTGGCGATGCGGAAACCGGTATCGCAAAAATCTTCGATCAGGAGAAGGTGCAGAAGGAGATCGATGCGCAGACGAAGATTACGCAGCAGTTCGGTCAACTCGCGTCTAAAGCCGTAGGTGACTACGCCCAGACAAAGACGAACGAAGCAAAGGCGTTGCGCGAACTGGCGCAGAACGAACCCGATGAATCCCGTGCCAGCCAGCTCAAGGCACAGGCGGCAGAAATCGATAGCCAATGGGGAGAAACCGGCACGCTCAGGCTGGCTGCCCACACTGTGATCGGCGGGCTGACGGGCGGGGCTAGCGGAGCAGCCGGCGCGGCTGCCGGTACGCTCACCGCACCACTGGTGGCCGAGGCGTTGGCGAAAGCAAACATCGACGGGCCGCTGGCCACCGTTATCACGGGAATGGCGAGTACGGCGGCGGGGGCGGTCGTAGGCGGTACGGCGGGCGGCAGCGCGGCGTTGAACGAGGTGGCGAATAACTACTTAACGCATCAGAAAGTAAAAGAGATACAAGAATGCTTGAGCGGGAAAACTTGCAGCAGTAAGGAGCAGAAGGAAAAAATGCTGGCTGACGCAGAAAAGCTCAGCCGATTTCTTGATGGGGAAATGAATCGAACCTGCCAACAAGCCCCAACTAGTGACGCCTGTCGTACAGCAGTTAACACAGCCACAGCATATGTTGCGCTAAAGGATGCGTGGGCGGTTTTGAATAGTGATGTGAGCCGTTCTGCACAAAATGTGTTCGACTACGTCTATAACACCCCCAGCGCTGAACTCAATTTTGCTCTCTACTACAACACTATTGACAACAGAAAAACCTTCTTCGGCGCTAGTGATCGCTACGAGCAGCATTCGGGCTCTGGAAGCAAGTGGTTTGGTGGGGCAGAATTCGTGACCAGTGCGGCTGTAACTGGCTTAGGGGCAGATGGCCACGCTTCGGGGTTAACTTTTTCCTTGGCAGCCCATTAGCAGGAATCACGAGACGAAACTGGGAAAACAACAGCCCATCAATAGCGAGCAGAGGCCGGTAATACACTTATGCAAAAACGCTTTGATAACTTCAAGACCCTATATAACAACGGTACCAGCAATGCGGTTGTATGGGACATAAACCAACTTCAGAGTGAGCAGAAAGTGCTGCAGCCAGTTCATGAAAAGTATTTGTCGGGAACTACGACCTTTAGATTTGTCTCCAGTATATTTACTGACACAAACATCCCTGTATTCGGCCCCGGAAACAATTTCGGCCTGACCGATAGCAAACAAGGGCAACCTGGCGGAGTTAAGTTATTGGACTACAAATCACGGGTTGAATTTGGTTGCCGTTTGCTTGGATATAACGCATCTCAGGGATGTAACCCATGAAAATAGCGCCGAATTACCCATTGAAAAAAGTGATAGTTGGATTTTCGCTTTGCCCAGCAATTGTCGGCTTGCTTGCCGGGCCATTTGGGGTCTATTTTGGGAAAAATCCAGAAGGAATCCATTGGGCGGATCTGATTGTGGCGAGCATCGCTGCTTCAGTACTAGCCGCCATCACAAGCGCTTTATTCTATTTTCCGCCGGCCTTTTTGCTGGCACTAATTTATGCGCAATTGTGTTTAAAAAAACACTTGGTGAGTTACGCCATCGTACTAATTGGAGGTGGCGGCGGAGCTGTGTTCTGGGGAGCATTATTGAACCCTGGGCGTGAGGAAAATGGGTATTTTCAGACACTGATTGACGCTTGGCTGACTCAACCGTTCATCATTACTTTTCTTATGGGCGCAACCTCCTCACTACTTATGGCATGGCTAGTTCTGCCGTCACCACCACCGTCATCACCAGGAGCGAAATTAGGGACGTAGCACTGGTAAGAAAAAGGGGGCGCTACCCTTTTCCCCATGCAGATCTACCGAAACGCCGAGTTCTGGGCAGCGCGGCAATCCGGGACAGACCACCATTTCATCCCCGCCGCCCTCCCTTCGTCCATGAACCCCCAAACCCACCGCCTCATCTTCAACCCCCACCGCGGCTGCCTGATGGCCGTTGCCGAAAGCGCCCGCAGTTGCGGCAAGGGGCGGCAGGCGGCGCAAGGCCGCCGGGGCAAGCATCGCGCACATCGCCGCGGCACCGGAACCGACCCCGCCACCACCCAAAAGCGTCTCGGCGATGCCGCGAAGCAAATCCTCTTGGGGGACGGCTTCTACGAACAACGCCTGATCACCGAACAGATCGGCCAGCTCACCGGCCGCCGCTTCCTTTCCGGCTTCGAGAACGACGAGACTCAATACCGCGCATTGATGAGCGCTGGCGTGTCCTTTGCCAAGGAATGGAACCTCCGCCCCGGCGTTGCCCTCAGCGCCGAGCAGATGGCCCGGCTCACCACCGACATCGTCTGGCTGGTCGCGCAGGAAGTTCGCCTGCCCAACGGTAGCGTGCAGCAGGCCCTCGTACCGCAGGTCTATGCCCGTGTTCGTGACGGCGACCTGGCCCCCTCGGGAGCGCTGATCGCCGGCCGCAACCTCCAGCTCGCCGCCGCCGGGCAGCTCGTCAACGAAGGCGCCATCACCGGCACCGCCACGCAGATCAGCAACCTCAGTGTCGGTGCCGTCAACCAGGGCGCTGCCGGTGCCAATGGGGTGACTGCCGCTGTGGGTGCCGGCAGCAGCGTCGCTCGCATCACCCAGGTCAATACACCGGCCACTGTCGGCGGCCCCGCCGGTGTTGTTGCCACGGTGAACGCCCCCGGCAGCGTGCCCAACAACGCGCTCTTCCACCCCGGCAACCCCACCGCCACCTACCTGATCGAAACCGACCCGCGCTTTGCCAGCTACCGCCAGTGGATCAGTTCCGACTACATGCTGGCCCAGCTCAGTCTCGACCCCGCCACCACCCAGAAGCGATTGGGCGACGGTTTCTACGAACAGCGCCTGATCACCGAACAGATCGCCCAGCTCACCGGGCGCCGCTTCCTCATCGGCTACCAGAACGAAGAAGAACAATACAAAGCCCTGATGAACGCCGGCATCACCGTGGCCCAGGCCTGGAACCTCATCCCCGGTGTGGCCCTTTCCGCCGAACAAATGGCCCAGCTCACCACCGACATGGTCTGGCTGGTGGAAAGGAAGTAACGCTGGCGGACGGCAGCACCCAGAAAGTGGTGACCCCGCAGCTCTACGCCCGCGTCCAACCCGGCGACCTCGACGCCAGCGGTGGCCTGCTCGCCGCCAACAGCATCGACCTCGACATCGCCGGCGACCTGAACAACATGGGCACCCTGGCCGGTCGCCAACTGGTATCCCTCACCGCCGACAACATCAAGAACCTCGCCGGCCGCATCAGTGGCGAACAGGTTGCGCTCACCGCCCGCAGCAACCTCGACAATATCGGTGGCAGTATCGAAGCCGACCAGGCCCTGATCGCCAGCGCCGGCCGCAAGCTCACGGTCGCCAGCGTCACCGAGTCGCACAGCGGCGGTAACGCCCACGCCAGCCTGCAAAGCACCGCCATCACCCGCCTGGCCAGCCTGCAGGTGAAAAACCCCAGCGGCACCCTGCAACTCGAAGCCGGTGGCGACATTGCCTTGCTTGCCGCACATCTGCTCAACACCGCCCCCACCGCCGCCGGCCCGGCCGGCCCGGCCAGCCGCACCACCCTGATCGCCGGCAACGACATCCAGCTCGCCACGCTGACCGAATCCACCGCCAGCGGCCTCATGCTCGACGGCAACAACTACCGCCGCCAGGGCGAAATGCACGAGACCGGCAGCGTCATCGAAAGCAGCGGCGACATCCGCCTGCAGGCCGGGCAAAGCGTCAGCGCCCGCGCCGCCAGCGTGACCAGCAACGAAGGCGCCCTTGTAGTCACAGCCGGCAAGGACATCACCATCGAAGCCGGCGAAGCCAGCCAGCGCAGCGAGGCCGCCTCCGCACCACCAAGAGCGGCTTCCTCTCCAGCAAGACGACTACCACCCGCGACACCCGCAGCGACACCACCGCCATCGCCAGTACCTTCTCCGGCGACAGCACCACGCTCATCGCCGACCGGGATATCGCGATCAAGGGCAGCAACGTGGTGGCGACCAACGACACCACCCTTATCGCCACCCGCAACCTCAGCATCGAAGCCGCTACTGAGACCCACAACGAAACGCACTACAGCAAAACCAAGCAAAGCGGCATCTTCAGCAGTGGCGGTGTCGGCTTCACCATCGGCAGCAAGCAGAACAGCACCGATCAAAAGACCGATGCCACGCTGGCTGCCAGGAGCACGGTGGGCAGCACCGACGGCAATGTGCTCCTGCTGGCTGGCGAGACCTACAAACAAGTCGGCAGTGACGTGATTGCCGCCAAGGGGGATATCGACATCGCGGCCAAGCAGGTCGACATCAAGGAGGCCAGGGAAACCAGCCGCACCACAACCGAAACGAAGAGTAAACAATCCGGCTTCACCGTGGCCTTCACCAGCCCCATCATCACTGCCGTGCAAACAGCGCAGCAGATGAGCGAGGCCGCCAAGGACACCAGCGACCCGCGCATGAAAGCGCTGGCCGCAGCCAGCACCGGGCTGGCCGGTTACAACGCCTATTCCGCCCTGGAGGCCGGACAAGGCATCACTACGCCGGATGGCAAAACAAACCAGGTCCTCTCCGGTAAAACCAACCCCGACGGTAGTGCCGAGTACCGCGACGCCACCGCCGCCGACAAGATGGGCGGCGTCGGCATCAACCTCAGCATCGGCGGCAGCAAGAGCAGCAGCACCACCACGCAAAGCAGCGACACGGCAGCCGTCTCCAACCTCACCGCCGGCCGCGATATCCGCATCGAGGCGAGCGGTGCCGGAAGCGAAAGTGACCTCACCCTGCAAGGCGCCCAAGCCACCGCCGCCAGAAACCTCACCCTCACCGCCGAGGATGAAATCAGACTCCTCGCTGCCAGAAACACTGCCGAGCAGAAGAGCAGCAACCAGAACAGCAGCGCCAGCGTCGGCATCGGCTTCATGGTCGGCGGCACGCAGAACGGCTTCACCATCCAGGCCGGCGTCTCGGGCGGCAAGGGCAAGGCCGACGGGCAGGACGTGAGCCACAGCAATACCTATGTAACGGCGGGCGACACCCTCACCCTGCAATCGGGCGGTGACACCACGATGAAGGGCGCCGTGGCCAAGGGCGAGAAAGTCGTGGCCGACATCGGCAAAGACCTCCTCATCGAAAGCCTGCAGGACACCAGCACCTACGACAGCAAGCAGAAGAGCCTGGGCGTCAGCGTCAGCCTGTGCATTCCGCCCTTCTGCGTCGGCGCGCCTAGTACCGGCAGCGTCAGTGCCAGCAACAGCAAGGTCGAGAGCGACTACGCCAGTGTCACCGAACAATCGGCCATCAGGGCTGGCGACAAGGGCTTTGACGTAGACGTGAAAGGCGACACCGACCTCAAGGGCGGGGCGATCACCGGCACGCAGAAAGCGATTGACGACCAGCGCAACCAATTCAAGACCGGTGGTGAACTCAGCCTCTCCGATATCGAGAACAAGGCCGAGTACAAGGCCAAATCGGCCAGTGTGAACGTCGGCACCGGCTTCTCGGCCGCCGGCGCGCTCACCCCCGGCGGCACCAGCGCCGGCTTCGGCAATGATGGCGACAAGGCCGAGAGCATGACGCTGGCGGCGATCAGCGGCGTGGCCGGGAACAAGGATGCGAGAACCGGCGACAAGGAAACCGGCATCGGGAAGATTTTCGACCAAGAGAAGGTGCAGAAGGAGATTGATGCGCAGGTGAAGATTACGCAGATGTTCAACCAACTTGCGCCGAAAGCTGTAGGGGAGTACGCGAAGCAGAGAGAGAACGAACTTCGGCTGCTCGCCAATCAGGCAGAAGGTGCCGAGCGCGATCGACTGTTACAAGAAGCCAACAAATGGGCCGAAGGCGGCGTCAACCGCGTGCTGATGCACACCGTGGTTGGCGGCCTGGGGGGCGGTACCGGCGGTGCGCTTGGCGCGGGAGCGAGCTCGACGATTACTCCGCTCCTCGCTGAACAAATCGTAAAGCTCGACCTGCCGTTCGATCTAAAGATGGCGCTGATTCAGGCTGCAGGCACCGCAGTCGGTGGGCTGGCCGGCGGCGCCGCTGGGGCTGCGGCAGGCTTGAACGAAACTGCAAACAATTTCGGCGCAATGTTGCGTGCTGGGCAGCTTGCGGCGCAGGCTGCGCGTCTCGGCGTAGACAAACTCTCGGCAGCAGAAGCCGCGATGCTGCAGAGTTGCGTCAATAACAGCGCCTGCCGTGAATTGGTCAGTTCGGTGTTGCCGGCAAGCGCGATGGCGTGGTTCATCAGCCAGAACATGACAACGCCGTCGTCCAGTTTGGTCGACCAAATCCCCGGTGGCTATGCAGCGGGAGACAGGCCGCAACCAGTTGGGCCGCTGGTGACGCCGATGCCCGACCCGAAGAAGATGCAGGAACTCTATGGCACACCGCCACTGCAGAACCCTGATCAGCTAAGATCGTGGCTAGCGAATGCGCTGGAGGGGTATCCGGCGGATGAAGCGGAGAAGTGGGCCAGAGGGCTCATCACCACGCTTCCGGCGGCGCAGCAATCGACATGGCAAGACTTCATCCTTCAGGCAGTGCAGGACAATGCCATTGCAGGCAGCCGCCGTGAGCGTGAAGTGCCAATCGACTTGCAGACGAAGTACCCGGGCGGCAGCGTTCAGAACCAGCAGTATCTGCGTGACAGGGATGGAAATATCGTGATTGATCCAAGCACCGGCACAGCGCGCCGCCTGGATCATGTGGTGGTTGTGGGTGGCAAGATCGTCGATGTTGTGGAGACGACGAGTTTGACGGCTGAAAAAGACAAGCAGATCGAACATGAACGGGAAACCAGAAAAGCGGGCGGCGTATATATCCGTGACCGGAACACCGGCAATCTGATCGAAGTGCCGTCGATTTCTCGTATCGAGAGGAGATCATAAGATGGCGCGTGTCGGCAAATTGCTCAACTATGACGAGCTGCTTGAAAAACACCCGGATTGGGTTCTTTGGGAGACAGCTGCGTACTATCAGGAATCGACGCCGGAGGCCACTGAAGCCGCCCGGATTAGGCGTTGGAAAAAACTAGGCCACGTCATCAAATTTATCCAGGACCGCGGCCTGACCCGTCGCGTACTCTGCGCGACCGCTCCGGATATTCCCGAGAACTTCTCCGTGTATCTTCGTGATATCACTCCCGAGGGACTGGAGTTTTATCGGACGGGCTACATGAAATGGCTCAAGCGTTTCGAACGCAACATGCATGCCGATCCGGCCGACGTTAGTGTCATGGAGAAAGCGCTGGCTGATATGCGCAAGAAACAGCGGGCGTAACGCAGAAATACGGGCGCCATATCCCGTACGCAATACACATCCGCCTCCTGCCGCTCCCACGATGAACGCCCACACCCACCGCCTCGTCTTCAACCTCCGCCGCAACAGCCCGATAGCCGCTCCCGAAAGCGCCCGCAGTTGCGGCAGGGAAGGCAGGCTGGGCGGCAGCGGAGGCAAGGCGGTAGACGGCGCGGCGCCTGCGCCAACCGCCTCGCCCTCAACCCCGCCACCACGCAAAAGCGTCTCGGCGACGGCTTCTACGAACAGCGCCTGATCACCGAACAGATCGCCCGGCTCACCGGCCGCCGCTTCCTCACCGGCTACCAGAATGACGAAGCCCAGTACCAGGCCCTGATGGAAGCCGGCGCCACCTTCGCCAAGACCTGGCAGCTCATCCCCGGCATTGCCCTCACTGCCGAGCAAATGGCCCAACTCACCAGCGACATCGTGTGGCTGGTAGAGAAGGAAGTCGCCGGCCAGAAAGTGCTGGTGCCGCAGGTCTATGCCCGTGTTCAGGACGGCGACCTCGCCCCCTCCGGTGCCCTGCTCGCCGGTGCGGCGGTCAATCTCGACACCGCTACTGAGCTCATCAACAGCGGCCGCATCGCCGGCCGGCAAGTGGTTTCGCTGACCGCCGAAAACATCAAGAACCTCGGCGGCGACGTGGCCGGCAAGGAAATCTTCGCCGACGCCAGAAAAGACCTGCAACTCAAGGGCGGCAGCTTCACCGCCGAGAGCCGGCTGATCGCCACAGCCGGGCGCGACCTCACGGTCGAAAGCAGCACCGTCGACCTCGACTACCGAGCCGCCGGGGTGAACGGCAGCGTGCGCCGCACCGACATCAGCCGGGTGGCCGGGCTCTATGTCACCGGCGACAACGGCACCCTGGTCGCCAGTGCCGGCAACGACTTGGCCCTGCTCGCTGCCGCCATCGTGAACAGCAACCCTACAGCAGCCGGCCCGGCCGGCGGCACCACAGCAACCACCCTTCTCGCCGCCGGCAACAACCTCATGCTCGGAACCGTGACCGAGACCCGCGACGCCGCAACCAGCACCAAAAAGACCCGCTGGAGCGAATCCGCCACCACCGAGGTGGGTAGCAGCATCCAGACTGCCGGCGACCTGACACTGACGGCGGGCAACGACCTCACGGCCAGGGCAGCCACTGTCCAGAGCGGCGGTGCCATCGACGCCGCTGCCGGCAACGACCTGACGATTGAGACCGGCCAAGCCAGCTACGCCTCCGACTACACCCGCAAGAGTTCAAGCAGCGGCTTCCTCTCCAAGAAGCGCACCACGACCCATAACACCAGCGAGAGCACCACCACGATTGCCAGCACCTTCTCCGGCGACCGTGTGACGATGACCGCCAACCGCGACATCGGGGTCAAGGGCAGCAACGTCGTTGCGACGAATGACACGACCCTTGCCGCCGGCCGCGACATTGCCGTCGAAGCCGCAATCGACACCTACCGCAGCAGCCACGTCCGGGAAAAAACGAAATCCGGCACCTTCTCGACCGGTCTCGACGCAACGAACAAGGTGCATGAAGAGCAACGTGCGCAAGGCAGCGTCATCAGCGCCGGGCGCGATCTGTCGATCACTGCCGGCGCGCAAACCAACCGCGACGGCATGCCGGAGGCCATTGCTTCAGCCTCTTCTCAGCAAGGCAGCCTGATCATTCAAGGCAGTGCTCTCGACGCCGGCCGCGACCTCGCCATCCAGACCACCGGCGACCTGCTACTCCTCGCCGCCTACAGCCAAAGCCACGAAACAACCCAGCGCACGACGCAGACACGCAGGAAGCTCGAAACCCTCAACTTCGACCTTGACCAAACCCGCGCCCTGCTCGCAACCCTGACGGCCGGCAACAGCATCGATCTCAATGTCGGCGGCAACGTCGCCGCACAGATCGGTAGCATGGATAGCAGTGGCAACCTGCAGGCCGACCGCATGACCGCCACCGGCGTCATCAAGGGCAGCGACCGCCAGCAAGTCAGCCTCACCCACACTAGCGACAAGAAAGGCACCACCACCAACGGCCCGACCAGCAAGGTGCTCGGCAACCTCGCCGCGCAGGGCATCCGCAGCGGTGCAGCAGACAGCTTCGCCCCCGAAGCCCTGCAGAGCGGCCAGGCGGCCGTTACTGCCCTGATGCAGAACGGCCTGCTCACTATTACGAACCAGCCCGCCATCCAGGCCGCGCTCGGCGCACCGACCCCGAACGGCAGCGCGCTGACCTTCAAGGACGACAGTGGCCGCGTCACCCTCACGCTGGCCGGTGAGGCCAAGGTGCAGGCCGTCTACAACCAGCTCAAGCTGACCGAGACCTTCGATGTCAAACACTTCGCCGATCAAGGCACGGCACAGGTGGTGACGCTGGTGGCGGCGATTGCACTGACGGTTTGCACCGGTGGCGCTGGGGCTGGCACCGTTGGTGCTGCGCTGACCACAGCCGGCAGCACCAGCGCGATGATGATCAACGCCGCCTTCATCGCCATGGCCAGCACGATGACCGGGCAACTGGCGGCAGGGGCAAGCTTCGATGAGGCGTTTCAGGTGGCCTTGAAGGCAGGCGCCACGAGCGCGATCTCAGCCGGCATTGCCAGTGGCATCGATCAATATGTGAACGGTGCTGCTGGTGGCGCCACACCCACAACAATTCAATCAGGTACGCAATCGGTTCAGGGCGGCAGCTATGCCGCCGCCAGTGGCCTCTCCAATCTCGACCGGCTCGGTACAGCAGCCTACTGGCAACAGACCGCACTCAATGCGACAGCGCAAGGCACCTTGGCCTCCCTTCAGGGCGGCAGCTTCAAGGAGGGCTTTGCTGGCAGCGTGATCGGCAGCCTCTCCGCCAGCGGTGCTGGGATCATCGGCGACAGCACGGCTGGAATGCCGCTCGCCAATATCGCCGCGCACGCCGTTCTTGGCTGTGCCAGTGCCGCTGCCGGCGGCAAGGATTGTGCGGCGGGAGCGATTGGCGGAGCCGGCAGTGCAACGGTGGCAAGGCTGATCGATAGCGCGCTTACCGACACCGCGCTTAGTGAAACCACGAAGAACACGCTTATCGCCAGCGGCAGTGTTGTCGGATCAATGGCGATTGCCGGGGCGCTTGCAAGGATTTGATCACTGCCGGGAATGCGGCGGGGAATGAGGTGTTGAATAACTATCTCAAACATCGCGAAATCAGCACCAAGCTGAAAGAACTCGACGAGTGCAAAGGTGCGGCGAGTCCCGGCGCATGCGCAGGCGAAGTCGAACGACGCTACAACGCCATCAGCCGCCAGAATTCTGATCGTCTGATCGGCTGCAAAACTCCCGATGAATGCCGGACGGCCCTGGCCGAGCTCGATGCTGACAAGGCGCAGATGCAGTCACGCCGTGAGGAACTGGAGCGCCGCCTCTACGCGAACGAACTCAGCGCCGCCGAGCGCCGCGAATACCAGTTACTGAACGACAACATTGACAACGCTTATGCAGGCGGAAGGACGATTGCGGCGACCGAGGTTCAGCTCCTTCAGAGACTGGCGTCGACGGTTGGCCCGCTAAACCTCACCCCACAGGAAAGTGAGAGAATGTTGCGCACCGCGTTGATGACCGGTGGCGGAGTCGCCGGAGCGGCTGCGCTGGCGCGGGGGCGGCCAACGGCGGGGGCAGAAAATCTCGCGGCAGGGGAGCGTGTTGGGGCAAAGGGGGGAGCGACGGCAGTTGATGACGTGGCTGCTGTAGTAAAAGGGGGAGTTCAGACAGAGGTAGAAGTCTTGTCTGGTTCGAAACTCAGTCACATCAATGGATCAATTGGAGAATTACGCGGCTACCAAAGCGCCGTTGATGATTTGGGGCAGGTTGGTATTCAGAAACCTGGAAGGTCACTGTATCCGGTCCCGACTACATAACATACGATCCGGCAAGTGAGAGTGTCGTCGTTTGGGATGCGAAGTACCGCGCACCTGGTGGTTCATATCCGAGGACGCTGCCGACCGACAAAGTAAATTCGTGGATGCCACAGGTTCGAGAGGCGATTCAGAGCTTGCCTCCTGGATCGGTACGCGATGCGGCGATGGAAGCCTTACAGAATGGACGAATTCAAGGGCTGATATTCCGGTGGCCAAATTGAACAGGAAGCTATATGGAACCTAAAGACTTGGTTTGTCTTCCCCGTGGTACGCGCTTGTCTGATGTTGTTCAACAGCCCTGCGAAGACGCATTTCTGTCGCCATCGATATACAGAATTGGGGCCGGGATTTACCTTCGTGCCTCGCAGTTCCGACCGGGCAGCCTTGAAAAAGACCCATCCGGGCCGTTTGTCACTGGCATAGTTTTGGCTGCTGGCGATGGATCTGCTCGCAGGGCATTGCTGATGGATATTGAGTCAGACGATGGAAAAACGATGAGTGTGCCGGCCTCCTTTCTACCGTCTGGCGGTGTGGCAGCAACGACCTATGGCGAGATTCTTCGTGGATTGAAAAAAGAAAAACCGCGAGTCTGCCAGGAGACAGCGGCCTATCGTATAGCGCTCGATGGGCGATTTATTCATCGTATGATAGAGACGGAGCGTTTCCTGTTTCTGTTTCGAAGTTCAGAGCATGATGACTCCGAAGCTCCATATGCCGTCGTTCGAAAACTGCTCTAGCTCTGCCAGGTTTCCCACTATTAGGAATAAAAGGGGCCGTGTTCGATTTTTTTAGTCCCACCTGGCTGGACTCAATAATCAAATGCAAAAGATAACGAGCGCGTAATGGGCTGCAGATTACCTGCCGCGCTTGCCATACCCAGCACCGGCATCACCTACGCCCAAACCTGGAACCTCATTCCCGGCGTAGCGCTCAGTGCCGCCCAGATGGCCCAGCTCACCAGCGACATGGTCTGGCTGGTCGAAAAAGAAGTAACGCTTTCCGACGGCAGCACCCAGAAAGTGCTGACCCCGCAGCTGCGCCCGCGTCCAGCCCGGCGACCTCGCCCCCTCGGGCAGCTTGCTTTCGGGTGACGTGCTCGACATTGCCGCTACTGATCCTTCGACAGGCTCAGGACAGGCCATCACCAACAGCGGCACCCTCGCCGGCCGCCGGCTTGTATCGCTCACCGCCGAGAACATCCGCAACCTGGGCGGCACGATCAAGGGCGAGGAAATCGCCCTCGGTGCGGCGAACGACATCGAAATGCGCGGCGGCACCATCGAGGCCGGCAACCGCCTTGATCTTCTGGCCGGAGGCAGCATCGACATCGCCAGCAGCACGCACAGCAGCGAAAACAAGGAAGGGGGAGATTTCTCCCGCACCAACATCGACCGTGTTGCCGGGCTGTACGTCCAGAACCCTGGTGGCACCCTGCAACTTGCCGCCGCTGGCGATATCACCCTGCTCGCCGCCCACCTCATCAACACCGCCCCCACCGCTGCCGGACTCGAAGCTACCGCCGGAGATGGTGTCGTGGCCGGCAGCACCCGCATCGACGCCGGTGGCAATCTCACGCTTGGCACGCTTGCGGTTGAAGAGAAGAACCATACCGGTGGCAAGGGCTACCGTAACGAGAGCGGCAGCCGCACGGAAGTCGGCACGCGCATCGAAAGCCAGGGCGACGTGACGCTCGTTGCTGGCGGCACCCTTGCCGCCCGCGCAGCGGAAGTCACCAGCACCCAAGGCGACATCCTCGCCGGTGCCAACGACATCGTGCTCGAAGCCGGCGAGGCCAGCAGTTATTCGGACATCAGCCAGCAGAAGAAGCGCAGCGGCTTTCTTTCCAGCAAGAGCAAGAGCCAGCGTGATGCGTTTGCGGACACCTCTGCCGTTGCCAGTACTTTCTCTGGCGAGAACGTGACGCTGGTGGCGGAACGGGATGTTCAGGTGAAGGGCAGCAATGTGGCAGGCACCAACGATGCCACGCTGATTGCCGGGCGCGACCTCGCCATCGAGGCGGCCACAGAAACGCATTCGGAAACGCATGTTCTCGACAAGAAGAAATCCGGCTTCCTCTCCTCCGGCCTCGATGCGCTGAACAAGACTCGCGACGAGTTCAGTGCCAAAGGCAGCGTCATCAGCGCCGGGCGCGATCTCGAACTGATTGCTGGCGCCGCCAATGCAGAAGCCGCCTTCGGCGATGATGCGCAGCCAAACCCCTTGCCAGGCAACCTCACCCTTCAAGGCAGCGCCCTCGAAGCCGGCCGCGACCTCGCCCTCCAGACGAGCGGCGACCTGCAGCTCCTGGCCGCCTACAGCCAAAGCCGCGAAACTACCCAGCGCACGACGCAGACACGCAGGAAGCTCGAAACCCTCCACTTCGACCTTGACCAAACCCGCGCCCTGCTCGCGACCCTGACGGCCGGCAATAGCATCGATCTCAATGTCGGCGGCAATGTCGCCGCACAGATCGGTAGCATGGATAGCAGTGGCAACCTGCAGGCCGACCGCATGACGGCCACCGGCGTCATCCAGGGCAGCGACCGCCAGCAAGTCTCGCTCACCCACACCGATGACAAGAAAGGCACCACCACCAACGGCCCGACCAGCAAGGTGCTGGGCAACCTCGCGGCCCAGGGCATTCGCAGCGGTGCCAACGACAGCTTCGCCCCCGAAGCCCTGCAGAGCGGCCAGGCGGCCGTTACTGCCCTGATGCAGAACGGCCTGCTCACTATTACGAACCAGCCCGCCATCCAGGCCGCGCTCGGCGCACCGACCCCGAACGGCAGCGCGCTCACCTTCAAGGACGACAGTGGCCGCGTCACCCTCACGCTGGCCGGTGAGGCCAAGGTGCAGGCCGTCTACAACCAGCTCAAGCTGACCGAAACCTTCGATGTCAAACACTTCGCCGATCAGGGCACGGCGCAGGTGGTGACGCTGGTGGCGGCGATTGCGCTGACGGTTTGCACTGGCGGGGCGGGCGCCGGCACCGTAGGTGCCGCACTCACGACGGCAGGCAGCACCAGCGCACTGATGGTCAACGCCGCCTTCATCGCGATGACCAGCACGATGACCGGGCAACTGGCCGGTGGGGCGAGTTTCGAGGATGCATTCCAGGCCGGGTTGAAGGCCGGGGTAACGAGTGCGGTTTCGGCCGGCATTGCCAGCGGTATCGACCAGTACGTGAACGGGGTAGCGGGCAGCGCCACGCCAACAACGATTCAATCAGGCACGCAAACCGTACAGAGCGGCACCCATGCCGCTGCCAGTGGCCTCTCCAATCTTGACCGGCTTGGTACGGCAGCCTACTGGCAGCAGACGACACTCAACGCGACCGCGCAAGGCACACTGGCTGCCCTCCAGGGCGGCAGCTTCAAGGACGGCTTTGCCGGCAGCGTGGTCGGCAGCCTCTCGGCCAGCGGCGCCGGGATCATCGGTGACAGCACGGCTGGAATGCCGCTTGCAAACATCGCCGCGCACGCCGTTCTTGGCTGTGCCAGTGCCGCTGCCGGTGGCAAGGATTGCGCGGCGGGAGCGATTGGCGGAGCCGGCAGTGCAACGGTGGCAAGGCTGATCGATAGCGCGCTCGCCGACACCGCGCTCAGCGAAACCACAAAGAACACGCTCATCGCCAGCGGCAGTGTGGCCGGCTCAATGGCGATTGCCGGCGCGCTTGGCATGGATTTGATCACCGCCGGGAATGCGGCGGGGAATGAGGTGTTGAATAACTATCTCAAACATACCGAAGTCGCTGAGATGATCAAAAAGCTAGAATCCTGCAAGGCGAGAAATTGTAGCGGCAGCGAGTTGGAAGACATTCTTGGAAATTACCGCCGGCTCAGTGCCAGTGGCAGTGCCTACGACCTACTCGATTCAGAGATCGCAGCGGACGTAATGGCTGGAGAAAGATTAATGGCAGCGTACATGCAAACCAGTGGCTCCTTCAGGATCAACTCGACAATCAATGCCTTGTTTGCCATTGATCGGGAACAGGCAAGCATCGCCAGTAATGTGCCGACGGTACAGGCCGTGCCATCGGCTGCCGACAATCTCAAGACGCTCAAGGCAGAAACCTACGGGGGAATGCAGGCGCAGAATCTGACGGATTCGGTGATCATCGCTTCGCCGGTGTTGGTGTCCCCCGCCTTGTCGTCTATTAGTGTTTCAACACTTGGATGGATTGGCGCTGGCGGCTCTATAGCCGGAGTTTCCGATGCGGCGGGCCAATATGTTCAGAACGGAACTGTTCGATGGGAGCAGAGCATGTTCACAGCAATCACCAGTGGAGTCACAACACCGCTCGGAATGCGCTTTGGGGTTCTAGGAAATTCGGCTATTGGGGCCGCATCTGGCGCAGCAAATACCGGGTTCAAGAATTCATATTATGGTGATACGAATAGCATTATCTGGGGCACTCTAATCGGTGCCAGTAGCACTGCAGTTGGCTATAAGCTTGGTCAATCTGTAAAGGCGCAATATCCGGTTTATCAGAGTGGAGTGGCGGCTCTGTTGCAACAGCCAAATACGGCCGGCATAGTTCGCGGCAACATTACAGGAAGCGTTGTCCAGACTCTGCCTGGGTTCTTTAACACCGATATTCCGAACAAGGCAATGCCATGACAGACGGCTTTGTTCGTTACATTCTGCATAAAAACGGAAAACAAAGAACTCTGAAAAATGTGCTTGTTCTTGTTCTTGCGCCATGGAGTCTGCTTGTGTTCGCATTAACTGCAAATCTAGTTGCCCGGATGCTAAGAGAAGGTGGCGCTCATGCGCAATACGTTGGAATTCCGGTTGTTGTTTTTGGCTGTGCGATTTTTTCGATTTATAACGTCGCGCTATTCTTTTTCAAATGGTGGAAACTTTTCTTAAAAGACAAAGCGAAATTTGGGGCGTAGCACAGTTTTCCTTCCATCTCACCGGCACCGTCAATAACGACAAGAGCGAGATCATGGCCGGCGGCAATATCCTGCTCGACATGGCCGGCTACACCGCCACTTCGCTGCAGGGGCAGACGCAGAAGAGCGAAACCGGCTACACCTCGCTCTACTACCGCAAGAAGTGCAAGTGGTACGAGTTCTGTTCGTACAAGAACCACCGCACCACCAACAGCCCCTACAACGACGGCCCCTACACCCTGGCCACCTTTGATGTGGCCGTTGCCAAAATGACCGCCAACCAGGCCATCGCCGGCACCGCCACGCAGATCAGCAACCTCAGTGTCGGGGCCGTCAACCAGGGCGCTGCCGGCGCCAATGGCGTTACTGCCGCCGTGGGTTCCGGCAGCAACGTCGCTCGCATCACCGAGGTCAATACGCCGGCAACCGCCGGCGGCCCCGCCGGTGTTGTTGCCACGGTGAACGCCCCCGGCGCCCTGCCCAACAACAGCCCCTACCACAACAACCCCAACCCCACCGGCCGCTACCTGATCGAAACCGACCCGCGCTTTGCCAGCTACCGCCAGTGGATCAGTTCCGACTACATGCTGGCCCAGCTCAGTCTCGACCCCGCCACCACCCAGAAACGCCTCGGCGACGGCTTCTACGAACAGCGCCTGATCACCGAGCAGATCGCCCAGCTCACCGGGCGGCGTTTCCTTACCGGTTACGCCAACGAGGAAGCCCAATATCTGGCCCTGATGAACGCCGGCATCACCGTGGCCCAGGCCTGGAACCTCATCCCCGGCGTTGCCCTCTCTGCCGACCAGATGGCCCAGCTCACCACCGACATGGTCTGGCTGGTGGAAAAGGAAGTGACGCTCTCCGACGGCAGCACCCAGAAAGTGCTGACCCCGCAGCTCTACGCCCGCGTCCAGCCCGGCGACCTCGACGCCAGCGGCGGCCTGCTGGCCGCCAACAGCATCAACCTCGACGTGAGCGGCGACCTCACCAACATGGGCACCCTGGCCGGCCGCCAGCTGGTATCCCTCACCGCCGACAACATCAAGAACCTCGCCGGCCGTATCAGCGGCGAACAGGTCGCGCTCACCGCCCGCAGCAACCTCGACAATATCGGTGGCAGCATCGAAGCCGATAACGCCCTGCAGGCCACCGCCGGCCGCAAGCTCACGGTCGCCAGCGTCACCGAATCGCACACCGGCGGTAACGCCCACGCCAGCCTGCAAAGCACCGCCATCACCCGCCTGGCCAGCCTGCATGTGAAAAACCCAGGCGGCACCCTGCAACTCGAAGCTGGCGGCGACATCGCCCTCTTGGCCGCCCACCTCATCAACACCGCCCCCACCGCAGCCGGCCCGGCCAGCCCGGCCAGCCGCACCACCCTGATCGCCGGCAACGACATCCAGCTCGCCACCGTGACCGAATCCACCGCCAGCGGCCTCATGCTCGACGGCAACAACTACCGCCGCCAGGGCGAAATGCACGAGACCGGCAGCGTCATCGAAAGCAGCGGCGACATCCGCCTGCAGGCCGGGCAAAGCGTCAGCGCCCGCGCCGCCAGCGTGACCAGCAACGAAGGCGCCCTCGTAGTTACAGCCGGCAAGGACATCACCATCGAAGCCGGCGAAGCCAGTCAACACAGCGAGGCCGCCTCACGCACCACGAAGAGCGGCTTCCTCTCCAGCAAGACGACTACCACCCGCGACACCCGCAGCGACACCACCGCCATCGCCAGTACCTTCAGCGGCGACAGCACCACGCTCATCGCCGACCGGGATATCGCGATCAAGGGCAGCAATGTGGTGGCGACCAACGACACCACCCTCATCGCCACCCGCAACCTCAACATCGAAGCCGCCGCCGAAAGCCACAACGAAACCCACTACAGCAAGACGAAACAATCCGGCCTCTTCAGCAGCGGCGGTGTCGGCTTCACCATTGGCAGCAAGCAGCAGAGCACCGATCAAAAGACCGATGCCACGCTGGCGGCCAGGAGCACCGTGGGCAGCACCGACGGCAATGTTCTCCTGCTGGCTGGAGAGACCTACAAGCAGGTGGGCAGCGACGTAATCGCGCCAAAGGGTGACATCGACATCGCGGCGAAGACGGTCGACATCAAGGAGGCAAGAGAAACCAGCCGCACCACAACCGAAACCAAATCCAAACAATCCGGCTTCACCGTTGCCTTCAGCAACCCCGTGATCACCGCCATCCAGACCGCGCAGCAGATGAGCGAAGCTGCAAAGGACACCAGCGACCCGCGCATGAAGGCGCTGGCCGCCGCCAGCACCGGGCTGGCCGGCTACAACGCCTATGCCGCCCTGGAGGCCGGACAAGGCAAGACCGTGGCGCTTGCCGATGGCACGGTCAAGGACAACCAGATACCCGTCCTCAACGACAAGGGCGAAGTTGCCGACTATCGCGACACCAACGTCGCCGACAAGATGGGTGGTGTCGGCATCAACCTCAGCATCGGCGGCTCAAAGAGCCAGAGCAAGAGTACGCAAACCAGCGACACCGCCGCTGTCTCTAACCTCACCGCCGGCCGCGACATCCGCATCGAAGCGAGCGGTGACGGCGAGCAGAGCGACATCCTCCTGCAAGGCACCAAAGCCACCGCCGCCAGAAACCTCACCCTCACCGCCGAGGATGAAATTCGCCTGCTCGCCGCAAGAAACACCGCTGACCAGCACAGCACCAACCAGAACAGCAGCACCAGTGTCGGCATTGGCTTCATGGTCGGCGGCACGCAGAACGGCTTCACCATCCAGGCCGGTGTCTCCGGCGGCAAGGGCAAGGCCGACGGGCAGGACGTGAGCCACAGCAATACCCATGTAACAGCGGGCGACACCCTCACCCTCAAGAGCGGTGGCGACACCACGATGAAGGGCGCCGTAGCCAAGGGCGAGCAGGTCAAAGCCGACATCGGCGGCGACCTCGCTATCGAAAGCCTGCAGGACACCAGCACCTACGACAGCAAGCAGAAGAGCCTTGGCGTCAGTGTCAGCCTGTGCATTCCGCCTCTTTGCGTCGGCGCCACACCGGTGAGCGGCAGCGTGAGTGCCAGCAACAGCAGGATCGAGAGCGACTACACCAGCGTGACCGAACAATCGGCGATCCGCGCCGGCGGCAAAGGCTTCGACGTAGACGTGAAAGGCGACACCGACCTCAAAGGCAGCGCCATCACCAGTGCGCAGAAGGCGATTGACGACAACAAGAACCGCCTGAGTACCGCCACTCTCACGACCAGCGATATTGCCAACCACGCCAGCGCCAGCGCATCAAGCAGTGGTTTCAACCTGTCGAGCGATATGCTGTTGAATTTCACATGAGATTGACCCACATGATCGCATTTCATTGACCCGCCATCAGTGCTTTGGAGTCGCCTCCGCACGCCATTCCCCGGTGTTGATAGTGGGTCAGTCAAAAATGCAAATACGGGTCAATCGAAGGCGAACATCAACAGCGAACATCAACAGGCAGACGAAATTTCGGGGGAAGCTCACAGGGTCTGCCCCCCTTTTTTCTCTCAAATCTTGATGATGGTGTCGCTGTAACGGGCGACTAACGTGTCATGAGTCATCAATCGCATCGGTTCTACAAGCGCTTGGGCGACAAGGATGCGGTCAAACGGGTCGCTGTGGTACGCAGGCAAATTTTCGATGGCGACAGCGTGTTCGGGCTCGATAGGCAGGTGCCGATATCCGGATTCCGAAAAATAGCGCAGCGCATCCTGGCCGGAAATCGGCATGTCACCACGCCCAAGCGAGTGCTTGATGGCGATTTCCCAAATACTCGCGACGCTGACCCAGACATTCGTTCTTGGAGAGGCAATCAACTCGCGGGCCGTCGCCGGCAGTTTCGGACTATCCGTGATGGCCCACAAAGCCACATGGGTGTCGAGAAGGAGGTTCAAGCGGATACCCCGCCGGTGAACAACTGCGACACTTCGTCATTGTGCGCATCAATGTTGTCAGGCACTTCAAACGCGCCCTTGGCTACGCCTATGCGCATCCCCGCCGGGGCGGCATCTATCGGCACCAGCTTGGCCGCAGGGCGGCCGTTCCGGGCAATCACGATTTCCCGCTCCTGGCCCTGTTCAATGGCTTCCACCAGGCGAGATAAGGTAGATTTGGCTTGCAGCATGTTGACGGCTTGCATGGCACTCTCCATAAGTTTTCAGTTAGTCTAGTCTGGCTAAGTCGCAGGGTCAAGGCGAGGAGCATTGTCCGCAAAGGCCGATTGGCCATGTCCGGTTCCGATAAAACGACCTACCTGCTTACCAGCCGATCCCCCGCTGCCAGCATCTTCGGCAAGCCTTCATTCAGCCAGTTGGCAGCATCGGCATCGCCGGCAAGATGACCGAGCCAGAAGGCTGTGCTGGCCGCCTGCAGGCGACGACGTTGCAGCGCGCTCCCGTGCCCTTGCCCCGCCAGACTCCGGTGGTCGGCACCATCCAGCACCAGTAGGCTTTGGTGTGGTCCGGGCATGTGCCGGAAGGGCAGACAGCGGTCGGCAGCCTTGATGTCGCCGGGGCCGATGCCGTTGTCGCGGCTGCCGCTCAGGTGCAGGCAGGGCAGCGCAACCCTGGCGAAGCGCTCGGCCAGCGGTAGTGAGCCGCCACGCGCAGAGGGGCTGAAAAGTATGGCGGCTTTGATCTGTGGGTCGGCAGGCAGATCGTCGCGGCCACGGCGTTCGCCGATCAGGCGCAGGGCGCTGACGGCGCCGTAAGAGTGGCCGGAAATGCCAAGTGCGGCGGGGGCCTCCTCGGCGATACGCTCGAGTGCGAAAAGCAGATCATGCTGGCGGTTGGCGAGTTGTGTGGCGTCGACTGCCGTACGCAGCAAGTGGCGCAGGGCAAGAGGGGATCCGGAGGCAAGTGCCGCTTCGTCGGTACCGGGGTGCTGAATGGCAATGGCAGTGATACCCCACGAGGCCCAGTGGCCCAGCCAGTCTGCGCCGCTGGCGCACGAACCGCCAAGGCCGTGCGAGTACAAGACCCGCAGTGCCGGCGCCAGGGGCGCACCGTCGAAGGTCTGTGCTTGATAGCGTCGCCAGGGCAGGCGTCGATTGCATCCGGTGTCCTGCCATTCGCCGTTGCTGATGTCGACGGCGAATGGGCCCGGTTGGCTGTAGTCAGTTAGCGGGCCATCAGCCATGCGACCAGTCGACCACTCCCGAATAGGCGGTACCGAGAACGATCAGGCCGAAGACGATGCGATACCAGGCGAAGGGCACGAAGTCGTGGCTGGAGATGTAGCGCAGCAGCCAGCGTACGCAGAGGAAAGCGGAGACGAAGGCGGCAATGAATCCGACGACCCACATGCCGAGATCGTCGAGGCTGAGCAGGTGGCGTTCCTTGTAGAGCTGGTAGACCGTGGCGGCGCCCAGCGTCGGGATGGCAAGGAAGAAGGAGAACTCGGTCGCGGCCTTGCGCGACAGGCCGAGGAACAGGCCGCCGATGATCGTGGCGCCGGAGCGCGAGGTACCGGGAATCAGCGCCAGCGCCTGGGCCAGGCCAAGCTTGAAGGCATCGACGAGGCCCAGTTCGTCGACCGTCTCGAAGCGGATGCGGTGCTCGCGCTTTTCAGCCCAGAGAATGATGAAGCCGCCGAGGATGAAGGTGGTGGCTACGGCGATCGGGTTGAACAGGTTGGCCTTGATCGCCTTGCCGAAGAGCAGGCCGAGCACGGCCAGCGGCAGGAAGGCAACGAACAGGTTGAGGGTGAAGCGTTGGGCGGCGCGTTCCCGCGTCAGGCCGCTGACCACTGAAATGATCCTGGCCCGGTATTCCCAGCAGACGGCGAGGATGGCGCCGGACTGGATGACGATCTCGAACAGCTTGCCGCGCTCGTCGTTGAAGTCGAGCAGGTCGCCGGCGAGAATCAGGTGGCCGGTCGAGGAGATCGGCAGGAATTCGGTGAAACCTTCGACGAGGCCGAGGATCAGGGCTTTGAGGAGGAGGATCGGGTCCACAGGAGGCTAGCGCAAGGGAAAGACCCGGATTCTAGCATTCAGGGCGCAGTCGCCCTTTCCAGTCGCGTCAGCCAGGCAACGGCCTGTTCGCGCGAGTCGCCGCACATTTCGGCCGATGGCTGCAGGCCGGCGCAGAAGGCCGGTCGCTCCGGCCGACCGAAGACGCGGCAGCGGTTCTGCTCGTCGAGCTGAACGCAGCGCATCCCGGCCGGCTTGCCGTTCGGCATGCCGGGCAGCGGGCTGGTGATCGAGGGCGCGATGCAGCAGGCAGCGCAGTCGGGGCGACAATCCAAGGGCGGGGCAGCGTTCAGGCTGCGTGGGCGCAGAAAAGCGGTTGCGGGTGACGGCGCAAGCGCGAGAAATCCTCGCTGTCGACGACATTCTTGAGAAATTCGATGTTGGCGAACATCGAGCGTACGTAGGGGTTCTGGCCACCGAAATGGTCGTCGAGATAGCGGTAGGTGCCGCGCAGGTCGTGTTCAAGGCGCTTCATGATCACCGACTCGAAAAACCAGGGCGTCTTGCGCAGCAGGTCTTCCGCGTTCTGGTAAAGGATGCTTTCAACACCGTCACTGTTGGTGATGCGGTCCATGCCGCCGAGCACGAACCCCTGGTAGAGAAAATCACGGCAGCGTTCGAGGTAGAAGCGGTCGGAAAGTTGGCTGAGCACGTCGGCGCTGGCGGTCATGCAGGCCAGCGCAACTTCGGTGCTGTTGTGCGCGGCGAACAGGGTGTCCAGGTTCTCGCGGAAGGCGGTGGCCAGGATCAACCGGGCCATCGGCTGATACTGCGGCAGGCCGGCGCGTTCGAAAAAGGCCACCGCGAATTCAATGCCACGCCCTTCGTGAATGCGCACCAGTTGCGCACCGGTAAAGGCTTCCTCACCTTTACGGCGCACGAAGCCGATGTCGTGAAACAGCGCCAACAGCACGCCGACCAAGCAAAGCTCTGCGCCGAAAGCTGGACCCGGGCGCTGTCGCGAAGCTTCGTGGCCATCGACCATGCGGGCCATGGCCAGCGCTGTGTCGAGCGTGTGACGCAAGTCGTGGTAAGGGGTGTCGCAGGCGAGCAAGCCGGAAAACTGACCGCCGTAGGCGCGCGCCACATCGTTGATGGCACGGGCAAGGACCGCCTGCGGCCATGCCTTACCGAAACGACGATTGAAAATGTCTTCAATGGCAATTAGTACCGAGTGCGGATCGGCCAGATCAGCCTGGCCGCCGATTTCCGGCAACTGGGCGTGCGCGGCGGTCACGCCCTGAGCACCAATGATTGATTGCGCGTATAGCAGGATGCCATCACCCTTCCTCCTCCGGATTGAAGCGCCTTTTATCGGTGCGCTGCAACCGGTGTTTCGGCCGAGCGCCCGATTTTATTTGAGCGTTTTCAGCACCCTACCACTTTGGTAATAGGGTTCGATGTGACGTATTTCACATTCCGCCCGAACGGAGCTTTCCGGATGATGGCCGGCAAGGTCAGACCTTGCGGTACACCTCCGCGCCGGCTTTCACAAATTCCACGGCCTTGGTTTCCATTCCCTTTTGCAGTGCTGCGGCTTCGTCGATTCCCTGCTGCTCGGCGAAATCCCGAACGTCCTGCGTGATCTTCATCGAGCAGAAGTGCGGGCCGCACATCGAGCAGAAGTGGGCGACCTTGGCCGATTCCTTGGGCAGGGTCTCGTCGTGGAATTCGCGCGCCTTGTCCGGGTCGAGGCCGAGGTTGAACTGGTCGTCCCAGCGGAACTCGAAGCGAGCCTTGCTCAGCGCGTTGTCGCGGATCTGCGCGCCGGGGTGGCCCTTGGCCAGGTCGGCGGCGTGGGCGGCGAGCTTGTAGGTGATGATGCCTTCCTTGACGTCGTCCTTGTCCGGCAGGCCCAGGTGTTCCTTCGGCGTCACGTAGCAGAGCATGGCCGTGCCGTACCAGCCGATCATGGCGGCGCCGATGCCGCTGGTGATGTGGTCGTAGCCGGGGGCGATGTCGGTGGTCAGCGGGCCGAGCGTGTAGAACGGCGCTTCCTTGCAGTATTCCAACTGCAAGTCCATGTTCTCCTTGATCATGTGCATCGGCACGTGGCCGGGGCCTTCGATCATCACCTGCACGTCGTGCTTCCAGGCGATGTCGGTGAGTTCGCCAAGGGTTTCGAGTTCGCCGAGTTGCGCTTCGTCGTTGGCGTCGTAGATCGAGCCGGGGCGCAGGCCGTCACCGAGCGAGAAGGCCACGTCGTAGGCCTTCATGATCTCGCAGATGTCCTCGAAGTGCGTGTAGAGGAAACTTTCCTTGTGGTGCGCCAGGCACCACTTGGCCATGATCGAGCCGCCGCGCGAGACGATGCCGGTGAGCCGCTTGGCGGTCATCGGCACGTAGCGCAGCAGCACGCCGGCGTGGATGGTGAAGTAGTCGACGCCCTGCTCGGCCTGCTCGATCAGCGTGTCGCGGAAGATTTCCCAGGTCAGGTCTTCGGCCTTGCCGTTGACCTTCTCCAGCGCCTGATAGATCGGCACGGTGCCGATGGCGACCGGACTGTTGCGGATGATCCATTCACGGGTTTCGTGGATGTTCTTGCCGGTCGAGAGATCCATCACCGTGTCACCGCCCCAGCGGATCGACCAGGTCATTTTCTCGACTTCTTCCTGAATGCTGGAGCCAAGCGCCGAGTTGCCGATGTTGGCGTTGATCTTGGTCAGGAAGTTGCGGCCGATGATCATCGGCTCGCTTTCCGGGTGGTTGATGTTGTTCGGGATGATGGCGCGGCCGCGGGCGATCTCGCTGCGCACGAATTCCGGGGTGATCTCCTCCGGGATCGAGGCGCCGAAGTTCTCACCCTTGTGCTGGCGGCCGAGGATGTCGGCCAGCTTTTGACCCATCGCCCCGGCGCCCTTCAGGCTTTCAACGTAAGCGCGGCGGTTGTTGTTCTCGCGGATGGCGACGTATTCCATTTCCGGCGTGATGATGCCCTTGCGCGCGTAATGCATCTGGCTGACGTTGGCGCCGGCCTTGGCGCGCAGCGGCTTGCGGTGCAGGCCAGGGAAACGGAGTTCGTCGAGCGCCTTGTCGCCGGCACGTTCGCGGCCAAAGGCCGAGGTCAGGTCGGCAAGCGCTTCGGTGTCGCCGCGCTCGGCGATCCACTTGGCGCGCAGGGCCGGCAGGCCGGAACGGATGTCGATCTTGGCGGCCGGGTCGGAATAGGGGCCGGAGCAGTCGTAAACGTAGATCGGCGGGTTTTTCTCGCCGCCGAACATGGTCGGCGTGTCGTCCTGCGAAATCTCGCGCATCGGCACGCGGATGTCCGGGCGGCTGCCCTCGACGTAGATCTTGCGCGAATTGGGGAAAGGCTGGATGGCCGCCTCGTCCACGTGGGCGTGGGCGGCGACGAATTTTTCGGTGGCGTTCATGGTGCTCCTTGCGAGTGTGCCGAGTGTGCCGAGTTTGCGTTAACGCGATCTACGGGGCTGAGACGTGCAAGGAGGGACGGAAGTTCGATTCGGAAATCGGATAACTGCGTCGTTTCCCTGCAGACGGCATGACCCGTACAGGTTCGGAGGGTCTCTCTCAGCCATTGCGACAACGCCAACGGCACCCCTAACGTGAGGTCACAAAATTACTTGAAAATCAGTGGAATGGCAAGGAAAGCCAAGGTTGCAACTAAAGTTTTGTGATTCGCTGCCGATTCGTTTACGTTACGAGAATAAAGAATCGAATTCTAGGGAGTGCTCCATGTGTCGCACCGCGCGTCAGCGTCTTGTCGCTGTTTTTTTGATTGCTGCCCTGCCCATGGCCGCCGAGGCGGCGTGGGTCGCCATTTCTTCCGATGCCAACAAGCGAGTCGAGATTGACCCGGCCAGCGTTCGCCAGGAAGAGGGGAACAAGCAGGTTGTTCTGGGGCGCATTCTGTTCGAGAAGGAACTGACCGACCCACGCACCTCCGGGGCATACAAAAGCATTGAGGCACTGACCCGCTACGATTGCGGGCGGCGCACCTACGTCACGCTGAAACGAACCTGGCGCAAGGTCGATGGTGAATTGTTGCGCGAAGAAGAGGTGAGAACCGCGGTAGAAATGCCGGTGCGGTCCGGCAGTCTGGACGACAAGCTGCTGCGTGAGGTTTGTCGCCCACGCTCGCCAGGCGATGCGCAAACCGCCGCCATGAAGATGGCCGAAAAGGCCAATGAGGCAGCGGCCGACCTTCGTCGTGCCAACGAGGCGATGATCCAGAAGGAAGTGCAGAAAGGGGTGAAGGCGGCGACTTTGCCGGCACCGGCAAAAGAGCCCGCAAAAGAACAGGTGAAAGCGTCCGTCGCTTCGACTGTCGACGTGCCGAATGCGCCGAAGAAAGCGCCAAAACCTGTCTCCCGTTCGCTCCCGGCAAAGAAGACGCATGCCCATATCCACTGGGACTACGAAGGGGAGGGGGGGCCGGACAACTGGAGCAAACTGCGTCCGGAATACGGCGCCTGTGCCAGCGGCAAGCGCCAGTCGCCGATCAATATCCGCGATGGTATTCGCGTCGACCAGCCGGCCATCGATTTTGCCTGGCGGCCATCGCCGTTTCGTATCGTTGACAACGGGCATACCGTGCAGGTCGCTGTGGGCGGAAGCAGCCTCTCTCTGCTCGGCAAGAACTATGAGCTAGTTCAGTTTCACTTTCACCGGCCGGCGGAAGAACGAATCAACAGCCGTGGCTTCGACATGGTCGCGCACTTCGTGCACAAGGCCGAGGATGGTCGTCTGGCGGTGGTTGCCGTGCTGATGGAAAAAGGGGCAGAGAATCCTTTCATCCAGGCATTGTGGAATTACATGCCGCTGGAAAAGAACGAGGAAGTGGCGCCGCCAAGCGTGGCGGTCGACCCGGCCTCGTTCCTGCCGGCGGACCGCGCCTACTACACCTACATGGGGTCGCTGACGACGCCGCCGTGCACGGAGAACGTGCAATGGCTGGTGATGCGGCAGCCAGTTCAGGTTTCCGCCGAGCAGATCGCCATCTTCTCGCGCCTCTATCCCAACAATGCGCGGCCGGTGCAGCCAAGTTCCGGGAGGCTGATCAAGGAGTCGCGCTAACACCAGCTTTCAATCTGTCCCGAGAAGACGCGTAGACCCATCCAGCGGAGGAAGGCGCCACGTTGCCGTGCACGCCCTCCATCGTTGCGTCAGAGTTTCAGGTCGCCCAGGGCAATCTGCCGATGCATCATCGGATTTTCCCTGCCAGTCGCATCAACGCTGATTTTATTGCCGTCGGTGTGGTCCTTCGAAATATTGAAAGGATAGATCGCGGCAAACTGCGCATCCTTTTTTACGATGACCATCGCCTGGATTTGTGAGTAATCGACCATGTACCAGGAATTCGTGCCGCTGCTCCAGCGCTTCTCGGATTTGCGCTCCCAGTTTTGCATCCCGATCCGGATCGCCAGAATCTGGTCCTGAGGATACTTGCTCTGCCAAGTACTCCGAGTGAGCTTTACCAGTTCTGACTTGTCTGCACCGCCGTACTTGTCCGATGGTGTTTCGGTAACTGTGCCGCCCGGTATCTGTACGCCGGGAGCAATCTTTCCTTTGCGCTGCTGCTCCTGCAACTGTTTCTGGAACTCTGCCATCCGTTCAGCGGTCATGTTCGGGTTCTGGGCAAAAGCCGGGGTTGCCGCCATGAGTAATACAGAAAGCGTTCCCGTAATCAATCGATGGGTTGTCATGCAAGCCTCCTCCTAAGGGTCCGCACTACAAAAAAAGAACGGAGCGTACCTGCCCCGTTCAAGCATCTCAGTTCATTTCCCTGACGATAAAATACAAACAGCCCTGTGCCGCAGGGCATTCGCCGTTGCCGGGGAACGGCAACAAGCCGGCTACCGACCCATATGCTGCAAAACGGTGTGCAGGCGTTCTGCGGCATGTGCAGCCTCGGGGTCGTTCTCCGTCAGTTTCAGGATTTCTTCCCAGTTGATGTAACGATCGAGCCGGGCAAGGGCCTTGGCGCTTACCGAGTCAAGATTGACCCCCAGTGCCAGCGCATCACCATTGCCTTCAAGCCGGTACTCAAACAAACCTCGCATGCTGTGTTCTCCATGTGGTCAGGAAATAAAAAGAAGGTTAAGTGTATAGATCGGAAACTGCGGGCGGAATACCAAGCTGCATACCGACCTGCCTTCCGCCATTAGACTTTCGCGAAGCGCTTGGCCGCAGAGGTAGGCCATCACTCGGTGCTTTCGTCATGATGTATCCGCTGCAGCGCGACCTGGCGCTGCATCTCGCGAAAATCAGGTTCGCGCCCCTGCAGGGCATAAAGCTTGCGCACGACACCAAAAACCCGTTTGGCATCATCACCCGACATGATCTGCCGGGCTTGAGTATCGGCTAGCTCGCGATCGTCTACCGTTAACGCGGCGCGCAGCACGTCGACCCGCGATATCGTCGGCAACGGCGAGGCGAGCAGGGCAGGGCGCAGGCCGGAAAATTTTGGTTTCCCCTTGTCCGGCGAGGCTACCGCGAGCAGCGCGGAAAAACTGGCCTGACGTGCCAGATCGAGGTTCATGACTTCGGATTCGCGCATGAGCAGCAGCACCTTCTCGGCAGAAATCATGTCGCCAGCACCGACATGCGTACGCGCCAGCGTCAGCTGATCTTCTGCTGAGACAGCACCGGGCATGTTGTCGTTGGCGACCACGTCGGCCATTGCCGCCTGCGCCGTTGCGATATCGCCATTAAGCTCGGCGGCCTCCGCCAGCAAACGCTTGCGCAGGTAATTGCGTGGCGTTTTTTTCGCCACTTCGTCGAGCACCTTCTGCGCTTCGGCGTGCTCGCCCTGTGCCATGCAGATGTTGGCCTTGAGGTCGGCGGCGTCAAAGTAGTGGGGGGTTCCGGCCACTACTTTGTCGATTTCCTCGCGCGCCTCGGTCAGGCGATTCTGGCGGTGCAGGGACTTGGCCACTCCGGCCCGTGCCCAGGGAAATTCGTAGCGTTCAAGAATGTTGCGATAGGCCGTCTCGGCTTTCTCTGCGTCGCCGGACACCAGGTGCACCTCAGCCTCCTGACGCAGCGACTCGAAACGGTAGGCGCGCCCGGCCTCGCTATCCTTGATACTCGCCAGAATGGCCAACGCGCTGGCGTATTCCTGCTTGCGCTTTTCGCGATAGAAAGCGGCGAAGAACTGTTTCTTGGCAGCAACCCGGTCGAGGCGCAGGATCAGCTTGTCAGGCGAGAAGGGCTTGATGATGTAGTCGTCCGGCACCAGCTCGACGGCGGCAACGACCTGCTCGTAGGATTGTTCGCCGGTGACCATCATGAAGATGGTTTCATCGGGGAGCAGGTTGAAACGGCGCAGTTCCTCCAGCAGTTGCTGGCCGGAACGGCCACCACCCAGCATGTAATCACAGAGGATGATGTCCGGCGTGTTATTGCGGATCTTGAAGATGGCCTCCTGATAACCGGGGGCGAAATCGACGGCAAACGCGCCTGCCGTCTGGGCGATGGCCCGCAGACTTTCGCGCGCCATCGGCTGATCGTCGATGACGAGAAATTTCTTCTGGCGGTAGTCAATGATTGCCATGGCGGACTTCAGGGAAGGTGCATCTCGAAGAAGCCGCCACCCAGCTCGCCGCCGTTCGCGAGATGCAGACTGCCGTGCCGCCCGCCCCGCTGGTGCAGCGAGATGATCCGCTCGGCCACGATAAGGCCCGTGCCGCGCGTAATCCCTGCCTGCGATTCAGCAAATCCTGCCCCGTCATCCTCGATGCGAAAAAAGAGGGTGGTGTCATCATTCCACGCCTTCAGGCACACCTTGCTGCGAGCATGGCGGCCGGCATTCTGCACGGCGTTGTTGAGCACGTCAGTAATCAGGTCGCGATCGAGCGGCCATTCGTCACGAACAGCGCAGGCAACTTCCAGTTCAATGCCGGCGTGTGCCAGATGTTTTTTCTGGTCAAGGAGCACTTCGGCGCACAGATCGTCGATTACTGCTGGCACGACTGCCAGCGTCGCATCCTTGCGCAGCAGGTGATAGGCCACAAGGGTACGAGAGAGGCGGCTAGACGCCAGCTCTATTGCGTAACGTGCCTCAGAGAGATCGAGGCCGTGTTTTGCCTCGAGCGCCGCAATCTCCGACTCGGCAATAAAGAGTTGATTCTTGGTGTCGTGCACCCCGGAAGCGAGTACGTCGAGCAGGCGGTGCATGGATCTCTCTCCCTGTTTTTTTGCAGCTTACCCTTACTTGAGCGTCAGCGGCAGCCCTGCCGCTACCAGCGTGACGCGATCGCAGACCGCCGCCACGCGCTGGTTGAGCCGCCCCTGCTCGTCAGCGAAACAGCGCGAGACCGGGTGCATCGGCACGATGCCCCAGCCGACTTCGTTGGAAACGAGCGTGATCCAACCCGGCAGGGTCGGCAGAATTTCAATCAGTGCCGCAGTTTCGCGTTCGAGCAGCGGACAATCGACCGCCTGACCAGCTTCGACCTGGTGCGCGGCGGCACCGGCGAAGAGCAGGTTCGAAAGCCACAGGGTCAGACAGTCGACCACGAGACAGGTGTCCTTGGCAGCATTCACCTCCAGCGCTGCCGCTAGATGCAAGGGCGCCTCAACCAGCCCCCATTCGACCGGGCGACGAGCGCGATGATGGGCAATACGGCGCGCCATTTCTTCATCCTGAATTTCTGCCGTCGCCACGTAGATGACGCGCAAGCCACTCTCTGCTGCACGTTTTTCAGCCAGCGCACTCTTGCCCGAACGGGCCCCACCAATGACAAGTTCTCTCATGGGTCAAAAATAGCACAGGAGGGCTGCCGGTATAATCGCCGCATTTCCCTAAAGCAGACATTTCATGAGTTTCCATATTGCCCGCCCCGATACCAGGCTGACCGCCGCCCTGCAGCACAAGATCGATTTGAAGACCAAGCCGCAGGGCGCGCTGGGCATGCTGGAGCGCCTGGCGCTGCAGATCGGCCTGATCCAGCAGACGCTGACGCCGTCTCTCGACGCGCCGCACATCGCTGTCTTCGCCGGCGACCATGGCGCGGCCAAGGCCGGCGTCTCGGCCTTCCCGCAGGACGTGACCTGGCAGATGGTGGAAAATTTCCTCGCCGGCGGCGCCGCCATCAACGTCTTCGCCCGCGCCAACGGCCTCGGGCTGAAGGTGGTCGATGCCGGGGTCGCCCGCGACTTCGGAGAGCGCGACGGACTGATCGACGCCAAGGTGGCACTGGGCACCCGCAACTACATCGAAGAAGCGGCGATGACACCGGCCGAACGCGACACGGCGATTGCCCGCGGCGCAGCGCTGGCGCGCGAACTGGCAGCAAACGGCTGCAAGGTGCTCGGCTTCGGCGAAATGGGCATCGGCAACACCGCCGCTGCCTCGCTCATTACCCACACTCTGACCGGCACGCCGCTCGATGAATGCATCGGCCGCGGCACCGGCCTCGACGACCCCGGCCTGGCGCGCAAGCGCGCGCTGCTTAAGCAGGCTGCCGAACGTGCTGGCCTGCCGGCAGACGCCAAGGGCAGCAGCGAACATGCGCAGGCAGTGCTGGCCGAATTCGGCGGCTTCGAGATCGCCATGATGGCCGGCGCCATGCTCGGCGCGGCGGAAGCCGGCATGGTGCTGCTGATCGACGGCTTCATCGTCGGTGCGGCCTTCCTCGTTGCCGCGCGCATCGAGCCGAACATCCTGCCCTACGCCGTGTTCTGCCACCGCTCGGCCGAACCCGGGCATCAGGCGCAACTGAAGGCACTCGATGCCGAACCGCTGATCGACCTCGGCCTGCGCCTCGGCGAAGGCACCGGCGCGGCGCTGGCCTGGCCATTGGTCAAGGCAGCAGCAGCCTTCCTCAACGAGATGGCCAGCTTTGAATCGGCCGGGGTTTCGGAGCGGACCGAAAAATGAACCACGGCGGGCACGGCGACAAAAAATCGAAGGGCGCGCTACCTGAAGGTTCTTGCCTTCGCCGTGCTCGCTGTGCACGCCGTGGTTAAAAATCTTCTTATCCGCGAGTTGGAATATTTCTTCGGCGCCGTCCGCTTCTTCACGCGGCTGCCGGTGCCGGCCTGGGTCGGGCATTCGGCGGAGATGCTCAACCATTCGGCGCGCTATTTCACGCTGGTCGGCCTGATCGTCGGCCTGATTGGCGCGCTGGTCTTCGCGCTCACTTCCTTCTTCTTCCCGAAGACGCTGGCCGTGCTGCTGGCGATGGCCGCCACCATTCTCGTCACCGGCGCCTTCCACGAAGACGGCTGGGCCGACATGGTCGACGGCTTCGGCGGCGGCTGGACGCGGGAACGAACGCTGGAAATCATGAAGGACTCACGCATCGGCAGTTACGGCGCCATCGCGCTGGTCTTGCTGCTGCTCGCCAAGTTCATGGCCCTGGTTGAGCTCGACATGCTGCTGGTGGCACCCGCGCTGATCGCCGGCCATGCGCTGTCGCGGCTCTGCGCTACCTCGGTAATGCACTTTCTCGACTATGCCCGCGACGAAGGCAAGGCCAAGCCGCTGGCCACGCGCATTTCACTCGGCGAACTGGCCGTCGCCGGCTTCTTTGGCCTCATTGCGCTGGTGCTGCTGCCTCCGCTGTCGGTCATCACCGGCGTGCTGCTGGCAGCGGCGGCGACCGCCTGGCTGACGCGCAAGTTCCAGCGCCGGCTGGGCGGCTATACCGGCGACTGCCTCGGCGCCACGCAGCAACTTGCCGAAGTCGCTTTCTACCTCGGGCTGCTGTGCAGGTTTTCCTGATCCGCCACCCCCGGCCGCAGGTTGCAGACGGTGTCTGCTACGGGCAGCTCGATTTGCCGGCGCTGGACGTGGAACAAACGGCGACGGCCCTGCGCACGCAACTCCCCACCGACCTGCCACTGATTTCCAGCCCGCTGCAACGCTGCCGGGCATTGGCCGAAGCCCTGCATCCGGCACCCCGCTTCGAAACCGGGTTGATGGAGATGCACTTCGGCGAATGGGAAGGAAAGCGCTGGGACGAAATCAGCATCGAGGCCCTCGATGCCTGGGCTGCCAACCTGCTGCACCACGCACCACCGGGTGGCGAGTCAGCGGCAATGCTGCAGGCACGCAGTGTGGCTTGCCTGAACGGGCTGGCAGCGGAAGGTTTACCGGCTTGTGTCGTGGTCACTCACGCTGGCGTGATACGAGCCGCGGTGGGCCATGTGCGGCAACTGTCGGTGACGGAATGGTCGCAGCTGAAGTTCGATTACGGCGAATGCGTGATGCTCTCGTGGGCTGCCGCCGATTGAGTCGGTAGGCCCGATCCCGGCTCCGGGACCCGGATAGACAGGCTGCTACTAACTCCGTACATTTGTTGCCATGCCAAAACACCACCCGATTCGAGACTGTCTCGCCGTGATGCCGCGCTATGCCGCGGATTTTCAGTGTACCGGCGCCGCCTGTGAGGACACGTGCTGTGCAGGCTGGAAGATTTCGATCGACGAACTGACACTCAAGGCTTGCCGCCACGTCAAGCAAGCCCATCTCAATGATCGTTTCAAGCAGTTCATCAAACCTGTAGCGAAACCAGACCGCAGGGTGAGCGGCGACCCTGCGCGAATCGATTTGGTGCCGGAAACACAGAATTGCCCTTTTCTGGAGGAAGGCGCCTGTGCAATTCACCGCGATTTGGGAGAGGACTATCTGTCCAACACCTGCGCGACTTTCCCGAGGCGCACGCGCGACCTTGCCGGACAAGTCGAATACGCACTGGACCTCGCCTGCCCGGAAGCCGCACGGAAAGCATTGCTGGCCGATGATGCAGTCGACCTGATCGAGGCCCCGATCACCATTCGTCCGGCTACCGTGACGACGCTAGCCCCACAGGGAAAGCTGACCCCGCAACACATCAACGAAATTCGTAGCTTCTGCTTTCAGTTGATGCGGGAAGGCGGCCTGCTTCCATGGCAACGGCTCGTACTCATCGGACACTTCTGCCACCAACTGGATCCGATCATTGCGGAGAATCGCACGCTCGATGTGTCGCGTTTCATCGATGATTTTGTCGGCCAGATAGAGAATGGCGCAATGCTGGCAGCGCTCAACGAAGCGGCCCCCAACTATTGGGGACAAGCCCAGCTGTTCTTCAAGCTCTGGCAAGGACAAGCGGAGAGAAAGAACTCGCCAACCCAGGCGATGGTCCAGAACGCTGTGGCCGCGGGGTTTGGCGTTGACACCATAGGAACTACGCCGCCCGACTGGGATCCGGTTGTCCGGAACTATCAGACCGGGTTGCAGCGCATGGCGTACGCCCTCGAAGCCACACCCGTACTGGTCGACAACTATCTCTTGCACGAAATGTTCCGCGAGACCTTTCCTTTCGGCACATCCTCGCCGCATCACCATTTTCTGGGAATGATTTCACGTTTCGGGCTGCTCCGATTGATGCTCGCCGGCGTCTGCAACGCGCCCGAGACACCCTCGCCGGCCATGCTGGTCAGAACCACGCAAGTATTCAACCGACTCTACCCGCACCCGTCATTCAGCACGCAGGCCGTTCAGGCGCTGGAGTTTCTCGGCTTCGACAAACCAGGGCGCTTCGCCGAACTGTTGCGCATCTGATTTGCGCCTCGCCGCCGGCATACCCGGCCGCCATTCAGCGGTAGTAGGTCGGCAACGGGACCGGTGATACACAGGGGCCGTAGATCACCCGCCCCAGATCTTCGAGCATGGCCCGCTCGCCTTCGAGGTACAGCGAAAAGCGGCCATCGCTGTATTTTTCCTGCGCCGCGCTGCTCGCGCGGAAAAGGCGATATTCCTTGCCGTCGACGAGTACGGCTGCCATGCGTTCATCCTGTCCGCGGGCGACCGGCAAAACACGATTGTTGGCACACACATAGTCAATGCGAGCCGGCAATGCCGTCATCTCGGTTCCGGCAATGCAACCAGCAAACAACGGGGTCACCAGCAGACCCAACAACATTCCTGAACGTTTCATTTGCATTCCCCCTGTTTCTCAGTGCGCCTCATCCCAGTTGGCACCCACGCCAACTTCTACCACCAGCGGCACCTTGAGCTTGGCCACTTGCGTCATCAGCCGCGGCAGTTCGGCACGTATCTGCGCCAGCTCGGCATCCGGCACTTCCAGCACCAGCTCGTCATGCACCTGCAGGACCAGCTTGGTCGCCAGTTGCCTTTCGTCCAGCCAGCGCTGCACGGCGATCATTGCCAGCTTGATCAGGTCGGCGGCGGTGCCCTGCATCGGCGCGTTGATCGCGGCGCGCTCGGCGCCCTGGCGGCGGCCGACCTGGCTAGAGCGGATGTCGGGCAGCCACAGGCGGCGGCCGAAGACGGTTTCGACGTAGCCTTCGCGCTTGGCGGCGTTTCGCGTCTCTTCCATGTAGCGGGCAACACCGGGGTAGCGGGTGAAGTAGCGCTCGATGTAGGCGGCGGCGGCACTGCGTTCGAGGTCGAGCTGGCGGGCCAGGCCGAAGGCGCTCATGCCGTAGATCAGGCCGAAGTTGATGACCTTGGCGACGCGGCGCTGGTCCGGGCCGACTTCCAGCGGCGTCACGCCGAAGATTTCGGCAGCGGTGGCGCGGTGCACATCCTCGCCCTGCGCGAAGGCTTCGAGCAAACGCGCGTCCTCGGAGAGGTGCGCCATGATGCGCAGCTCGATCTGCGAGTAGTCGGCCGAGACGATGCTTGAACCCTGCGGCGCAACGAAGGCGGCGCGGATGCGACGGCCCTCGGCGGTGCGCACCGGGATGTTCTGCAGGTTCGGCTCGGAACTCGCCAGCCGGCCGGTGATGACGCTGGCCTGCGAGTAGCTGGTGTGCACGCGGCCGGTGTCGGCGTTGACCATGCGCGGCAGCTTGTCGGTGTAGGTGCTCTTCAGTTTCCCGAGCTGGCGCGTCTCCAGCAGCACCTTGGGCAGCGGGTAGTCGAGCGCCAGTTCCGACAGCACCTCCTCGTCGGTGGAGGGGCCGCCGGAAGGGGTCTTCTTCTGCACCGGCAGGCCGAGCTTGGTGAACAGGATCTCGGCCAGCTGCTTCGGCGAGTTGATGTTGAACGGCTGGCCGGCGAGTTCGTGTGCCTTGTTTTCCAGCGCCATCAGCGCCGTACCGAGTTCGTGGCTCTGCTTGGCCAGCAATGCGGCGTCAATCAGGATGCCGTTGCGCTCCATGCGGTAGATGACCTCGCGCACCGGCATTTCAATCTCGGCGTAAATACGGTTCAGCCCGGCATCGGCGACGATGCGCGGCAGCAAGGCCTGATGCACACGCAGCGTCACATCGGAATCCTCGGCCGAGTATTGGCCGGCACGCTCGATGTCGACCTGGTCGAAACCGATCTGCTTGGCGCCCTTGCCGCACAACGATTCATAGGAAATGGTGTCGAGCCCGACATGGCGCGAGGCGAGCTGACCGAGATCGTGCCCCTTGTCGGACTCCAGCACATAGGATTCGAGCAGCGTGTCGTGCACCACACCAGCCAGCGCGATACCGTGGTTGGCAAGCACGTGCTGGTCGTACTTGAGGTGCTGGCCGAGCTTGCCGTGTTTGGCTGACTCGAGCCACGGTTTCAATTTCGCCAGCACTTCGTCACGCGGCAGTTGTTCCGGCACGCCGGCGTAGTGGTGCGCCACCGGGATGTAGCAGGCTTCGCCCGGCGCGGTAGCCAGCGAGATACCGACGATACGCGCGGCGAAGGGGTCGAGACTGGTGGTTTCGGTGTCCAGCGCGGTCAGTTCGGCAGCGTTGATCTTCGCCAGCCAGCGCTCGAAAGTAGCCCAATCGAATACGGTTTCGTAGGCCGGAGCGGTCGGGTTCGAACAACGAATCCAGGGGCAAACGCCCGGGGCAGGCGCGTTGCCACGGGACGCGGGCGCAGCCTGCCGAGCTGACGCTTTCCGGCTGACTCACTTCCCTCAGCCAGCTTCTCGATTCGATCCGGGTAAACAGCTCAACCAGCTTCTCGCGCTGCATCGGCCTTGGCGTCAGCGTCTGCGGCGTAACCGACAGGGGCAGGTCGCAGGCCACGGTCACCAGCTTGCGGCCGAGCGGCAGGAAACCCAAGGCCTGGCGCAGGTTCTCGCCGACCACGCCGCCAACCTCGTCGGCATGCGCCACCAGATTGTCCAGCGTGCCGTACTGGGCCAGCCATTTCACCGCCGTCTTCGGGCCGCATTTGCTCACGCCCGGCACGTTGTCCACGGTGTCGCCCATCAGCGTCAGGTAGTCGACGATGCGCTCCGGCGGCACGCCGAACTTGGCCAGCACGCCGGCTTCGTCGAGCACTTCATTGCTCATGGTGTTGACCAGCGTGACATGCGGGCCGACCAGTTGCGCCAGATCCTTGTCGCCGGTCGAAATGATGACTTCGATGCCCTGCGCCGCCGCCTGCCGCGCCAGCGTACCAATGACGTCGTCGGCTTCGACGCCGGATTCCATGATCAGCGGCCAGCCGAGCGCTTCGATGCAGGCGTGCAGCGGCTCGATCTGGCGCACCAGATCATCCGGCATCGGCGGCCGGTTGGCCTTGTATTCGGGATACCAGTCATCGCGGAAAGTCTTGCCTTTGGCGTCAAAAACACAGGCTTTCCAGACCACGTCCTTCGCCTTGTAGTCGCTTTCCAGCCGGCGTAGCATGTTCAGCACACCGACGACGGCACCCGTCGGCTCGTTCTGCTGGTTACGCAGGTCGGGCAGCGCATGAAATGCGCGATAGAGGTAGGACGAACCGTCGACCAGTAGCAGCACGGACATAGAGAATAAAAATGAGCGAAAAAGACAAGTTGCCGCCCCTGGCGGACCCGGACAGCCTGAAACAAGCCATCTCGGCACGGGAATCCTGGCGGATCTTCGGCATTATGGCAGAGTTCGTCGAGGCCACCGAAAGGCTTGCCGCCATCCGCCCGGCCGTCTCCATCTTCGGCAGCGCACGGGTTGCCGAGGGCTCGCCCTACTACGAGCTGACCGAAGCGATCGCCCGCCAGCTCTCGGATTCCGGCTTCTCCGTCATTTCCGGCGGCGGCCCCGGCATCATGGAGGCCGCCAACAAGGGCGCCTTCTTCGGCAAGAGTCCCTCGGTCGGCCTCAACATCCAGCTGCCACACGAGCAGAATTCCAACGGCTATCAGGACATCTCCCAGTCCTTCCGCCACTTCTTCGCCCGCAAGTACATGTTCGTCAAGTTCGCCAGCGCCTACGTCGTCATGCCTGGCGGCTTCGGCACCCTGGATGAGTTGCTGGAGGCGCTGACGCTGATCCAGACCGGGAAAAGCCGCCGGATTCCGATCATTCTGGTCCACACCCCGTTCTGGCAGGGGATGATCGACTGGTTCCGCGAACGGCTGGTCGAGGAAAAAATGATTTCTCCGGAAGACATGAACCTGATCCAGTTGCTCGACAAACCGGAGGAAGTGGTCGAAGCCATTTTCAAGCATTACGAAAACCGGGGCTTCGCACCGCTGCCAGACGAACGCGAGATGCTGCTCAACCTGTAATACAATTCGGGCTACTTTCCGGGGATTTTCCATGCGCCGTCTTTTCCTTCTGCTGGCTTTCGTTGCTACCACCGCTCTCGCCCAGACTGGCAAGCCAGCTGATCTGCAGCCGTTGCCGGCAATCCCGCCGCCCCCGCCGGAGATCGTGCCATTCGACGAGTCGCTTGAGCCACAGGTAACGATCCGCAAGCGCGACGGCGACACCGTCGAGGAATATCGTCGCGATGGCCGGCTCTACATGCTCAAGGTGACACCGCCACATGGCGTGCCCTACTACCTCGTCGACACGCAGGGCGACGGCAACTTCGCCCGCATGGAAACGCTGGACGACCGTGTCCGCGTCCCGATGTGGATCATCAAAACCTTCTGATTTCCAGTATCCACTGACGCTGGGCCGGCCTCGGCCCTCCTGACGCCATCGCAGGCTGCGCCCACCTTGCAGCCGACGCCGCTTGCCTGCACCTGATGGCCGGGCTAGCATTCCTGCTCCTCTCACAAGGAAATCGCCATGGAACAGTTTCCGCTCACCCCCACCGCTTTTTCTGGCGAACCACGCGTCGCGCCACCCGACAGTGCTTTCAACTGGCTGCGTCAGGGATGGGCCGTGTTCATCGCCAACCCGGGCTTGTGGCTGGCCATCTCGGTTCTGCTGCTGGTCGTTTTTTTCGGCTTGCAGATCGTGCCTGTCATCGGCGCCCTCGCAGCCAACCTGCTGATGCCAATACTGGCAGCCGGCATGCTGCACGCCATCCGCCGCCTTTCTGACGAAGGCCAATTCGAGATCGGCGATCTTTTTGCCGGATTCCAGCAACAAACCGGCCCGCTGATCATGCTCGGCGTTATCTATATGGCAGGCTGGCTTGTCATCGGACTAATAGTGATGGTGCTTGCTGGCGGAAGCATTGCCGGGGGTCTGATAGCCGGAGTTGCCGGGCAGCCGGGTGTCGGAGCTGGCATCGGTCTGGGTGGCATCGCCATCGCCGGACTGCTCTCGCTGCTGCTCGGCATACCGTTGCTCATGGCCATATGTTTCGCACCGGCACTGGTTTATTTCAACGACATGGCGCCCGTACCTGCACTCAAGGCCAGCTTTGCTGCCAACATGAAGAACTGGCTGGTGATGATGGTTTTCGGCCTGATCGTTCTCGTTCTGAGCTTTTTTGCCGCCCTGCCCATGGGCCTCGGCTTCCTCGTCCTGATGCCGGTACTTTTTGGTGCCCTGTACGCTGCCTACAAGGACATTTTTCTCGGCTGAGCAAGATGAAAAGCTCTTTACAACCCACGCTGACAAAGGACTGACGTGCAGGCGCAAAAGCTTACCGCCCGACAGGGCTGGGGCTGGCTTGCCGCCGGCCTGACGATATTTCTCAAGAATCCGCCGCTGCTGACGCTGATCATTCTTGCCTACTGGATGATCATCGCACTGGTCAATTCGCTGCCCTTGATCGGGCCGGTCATCGCCACGCTCAGCATTCCCGCCTTTTCAGTCAGCCTGATGAATGCCAGCCGAAATCTGGATGCCGGTCGCCCACTGGAAGTGCAGGTGCTGTTTTCGGGGTTTCGCACGCAAACGAAAACCCTGCTTACCCTCGGCGGTCTTTATCTCGGCGCATCAATTGTGGCGCTCGGCATGTCGGCCATCGCCGACGGCGGGCTTTTCCTGCAAACAATGGTCGGCGGTTATCGCCCGACGCCGGAAGAAATCGCCAGCGGTGAATTTCTTGCTGCCGCCCAGATCGCGCTGATACTGATGACACCGATAGTCATGGCCTGGTGGTACGCGCCAGTACTCGTCGCCTGGCACGGTTTCACCGCCGGCAAGGCGCTCTTCTTCAGCCTTGCCGCCTGCCTGCGCAATTGGCGCCCCTTCCTCGCCTACGGCATTTGCGCGTTGATCTTCGGCGGACTGCTCCCCGGATTGGTCCTCGGCATCCTCGTCGCCATCGTGCCGGAAGCGGCCGGTGTCGCCACAACGCTGTTCACCCTGCCGCTGGTATTTGTCCTCGCACCGACATTGGTTGCCAGTTTCTATGTCAGCTACCGCGAGGTTTTTATCACGACCCCGGTTGGGCCCACCGACCCCAACGCCCAAGACGAGCCCCCCGTCGATGCGTGAGCAATCGCCTATCGGCATTTTCGGCGGCACTTTCGATCCGGTGCATCTGGGTCACCTCCGTCTGGCCGAAGAAGCTGCCGACAAGCTGGGGTTGGCCGGCGTACGCTGGGTTCCTGCCGGACAGCCAAGGCACCGCGAAACACCGCAGGTCGCCCCGATGCACCGGTTACAGATGGTACAGATCGCCACCGCCGGCAATCCGCGCTTCAGCATCGATCGTGCCGAAGTTGAGCGTGACGAAATCAGCTACACGGTGCCGACACTTGAACGCCTCCGTCAGAAGTTCGGTCCGACGCAACCGCTGGTCCTGCTGCTCGGTGCCGATGCCTATGCCGGCCTGCCAGACTGGCATCGCTGGCAGGAAATTTTTTCGCTGGCCCACATAGCGGTCGCCCATCGTCCTGGCTTCGTCATTGATGTGGAAACGCTACCGGAGGCGCTCGCCGACGAACACCGACAGCGATTGGCAGAAGCACCGGCGCTGGCCGCTGAAACCGCAGGTAAAATCACCACTTACGCAATGACGCCGCTTGCCATTTCTGCGACCGCAATACGCGCACAACTCGCTGCAGGAGATAGCCTGCGCTATTTGCTGCCCCAGCCGGTTATCGACTATATTCACCTTCACAACCTCTATAGAAGCAGCGATGGATCTTAAAAAGCTGCAAAAAATTGTCGTCACCGCCCTTGAAGACATCAAGGGCCGCGACATCGAAGTTCTCAACACCTCGAAACTGACCTCTTTGTTCGATCGCATCGTGATTGTCAGCGGCGACTCCAATCGCCAGGTGAAAGCGCTCGCGCGCAGCGTGCACGACAAGGTAACGGAGGCCGGCGGCGAGGTATTGTCGACGGAAGGCGAGGACAACGGTGAATGGGTGCTGGTCGACCTGGGCGACATTGTCGTCCATGTCATGCAGCCGGCCGTTCGCATCCACTACAACCTTGAGGAACTGTGGTCTGCCCGCCCGACGGCGCGCAGCCGCAAGAAGGCTGCAGAGGATGCCGACGGCGAGAGCAACGCAGCGGCATGAAGCTGCTGATCGCCGCCGTCGGCCACAAGATGCCGGATTGGGTGGCGAGTGGATGCAGCGAATACATCAAGCGCATGCCGCGCGAACTGCCGCTCTCGGTCATTGAAATCAAGCCGGAACCCAGGGGTAGCAAGACCCGGGAGCAGCTCACTGCGGCCGAAAAGGCACGCATTGCTCCGGCCATCGCCGGCTGCAGCCGCAGCATCGCCCTCGACGAGCGCGGCAAGGACCTGACAACACAGCAACTGGCGCAGCGCCTCGAACACTGGATGCAGGAAGGGGGCGACACCGCCTTCCTGATCGGCGGCGCCGACGGTCTCGATCCGGAACTGAAGGATGGCGCGGATGAAATGATCCGCCTGTCCAGCCTGACCCTGCCGCACGCCATGGCCCGGCTGGTGCTGTGCGAGCAACTCTATCGTGCGGTCAGTGTCATAAAGAACCACCCGTACCACCGGGAAGGATGAAACCCGCATGAGCCAGCTCGCGCCCCGTATCCACCTCGCCTCGCGCAGCCCGCGCCGGCGCGAACTGCTGACGCAGATCGGTGTGCAGTTCGACACCATGATCTTTCGAGACGGTACACGCGCCGACAAGGAAACCGACGAAACGCCACTGCCCGGCGAAGATCCGATCGACTATGTCCAACGCGTTGCCCGCGCCAAAGCCGAACATGGCTGGCGCTGCGTCGGCTGGCGCAAGCTGCTGCCGCAGTTGGTGCTCTCGGCCGACACGACCATCGAATTTGAAGGCCAAGTGATCGGCAAGCCGGTAGATGCCGACGATGCCATGCGCATTCTTACGCAACTCTCCGGCAAGACGCACCGGGTATTGACGGCAGTTGCCATCTGCCTTGATACGCGTGTCGAGACGGCATTGTCCGTCAGCGATGTCCGTTTTTCCGCGCTCGATGTGGCCGATATCCGCCGCTACGTCGAGAGCGGCGAACCGATGGACAAGGCCGGAGCCTATGGCATTCAGGGGCGCGCCGGCGTTTTTGTCGAGCACATCGCCGGCAGCTACACCGGCGTCATGGGTTTGCCGCTGCACGAAACGGCACTGCTGCTCAGGCGCTTCGGCCACCCCGTATAAGCAGATTTTCAATCGCGGCAGCAGCTTCGGACGCACCGCTGGCAGTGACCGGCTTGCGCGGCTGGCGCCAGAGATTTTCCAGCTGCGGCAACAGGTTCCCGGAATCAAAATCCTCCGGGCACACTTCAGCCGCTGTTCCCTCCCGCAGTAGCCAGTCGATCAACACGTCCTGCTCGGGCCAATCCTTGCGCCGGAGATACAGCACCGGCGTACCGGCCACCGCAGACTCGACAAACATGCCGTAACCCGGTTTGGTGACAACAGCATCGACACTCGCCAGCAAATCCGGGAAATGGAAACCGAGACTGCTATAGGCCAAGATATCGGTACGGCTTGCATCAACCGCATCCCTGACCAGCCAGCGCACGCCGGCTAGCTGCGGCCAGCAGGCGATGGGCAATTGGTATCCAATCCCTCCCATGACCACCAGCACCAGCCGCTCCGCTTGCGTACCGAGCCTCTCGTCGATCGCTGCCCGGCAGCGGGTGCCGGCACGCGCCAGTGGCGGGATATCTTGGGTATTGCCCAGGTCCGGCATCGGCATCGCCGGCGTACAGCGCAGGAAGATATCGGCGCCGGCATAAGCCGCCAGCAGCTCGGCATGGATTTTTTCCGCCCACGCCTCACCAGCAAACAAATGCTTGAACTGGTCAGCCCAGTTGAGCGAACACATCGCGACCGCCGGGATATTCGCCCGCCTGGCGCCCGCCAGCGGCAAACACGAGATGTTGGAGAGCACGGCATCCGGGGCCAGCCCGGAGAGCCAGGCAGCCTCACGATCAACCCGTGCCGACCAGTCGGCATGCGCCGCACGATAGGCCGCCGCCGATGCGGCATGGTCGATGTGCACGGCGTCGTGCATCAGGAAAGCATCGTCGCTGGCGCCGCCGATGTAGTCGAAATCATGACCGATACGCAGGCGCAACTGGCGCTCCGGCAGGCCGCTGCGGATGGTCAGCCGCAGCTCGGGCATCCGCGCTGCCAAAGCTTCGATGACCGGCCCGGTCTGGGCCAGATGGCCGAAGCCGTGGGAAGAAATATCGACGAAAAGATGTAACTGTGTAACTGCGGATGTAACCGCGGGTGTGACTGCGAATGCGGCATCAGACGAAGCGTGCGACGTAGGCGCCGATGCTCGCTTCCGGCAGCGGCACCCAGACGCGGTGGCCGTTGCCGGGCGCAACTTCGATGGCGGCGCCTACGGTGTTTTCCATGCGCGCCAGCGCCAGTTCGCTGTTGCCAGTGGGGTGGATGATTTCCAGCCGGTCGCCTATTGAGAAGCGGTTCTTCACATCGATTTCGGCCAGCCCGCGCGCCGCGTCGTATGCAACGACATCGCCGACATAGAGGCTGCGTGCCGATTCGGAGTGGCCGCGCAGGTAGTTCTGGTAATCGGCGTCGTGGTGGCGCTGGTAGAAGCCGTCGGTGTAACCGCGGTTGGCCAGCCCGTCGAGCTGCGCCAGCAGGGCTGGATCAAGCGCACGGCCGGCGACGGCGTCGTCGATGGCCTGACGGTAGGCCTGGCAGGTGCGGGCGGCATAGTAGGGTGATTTGGTGCGCCCTTCGATCTTCAGCGAGTCGATGCCCATGGCCACCAGCTTCTGCACGTGCTCGATGGCGCGCAGGTCCTTCGAGTTCATGATGTAGGTGCCGTGCTCGTCTTCCTCAATCGGCATATGCTCGCCCGGGCGCTCCTTCTCCTCGATCAGCCAGACGTCGCCTGCCGCGTCCTCCTTGGCCGGCTGCACCTTGTAGTCCCAGCGACAGCTGTTGGTGCAGGTGCCCTGGTTCGGATCGCGGTGGTTGAAGTAGCCGGAGAGCAGGCAACGGCCGGAGTAGGCGATGCATAGCGCGCCATGAATGAAGACTTCGAGCTCCATGTCCGGGCACTGCTGGCGGATTTCGGCGACCTCTTCCAGCGACAGTTCGCGGGAGAGGATGACGCGGGAGAGGCCCATCGTCTGCCAGAACTTCACCGCCGCCCAGTTCACCGTGTTCGACTGCACCGAGAGGTGCACCGGCATGTCGGGCCAGCGCTCGCGCACCATCATGATCAGGCCGGGGTCGGCCATGATCAGCGCGTCCGGCTGCATGTCGATGACCGGCGCCATGTCGTCGAGGTAGGTCTTGATCTTGGCGTTGTGCGGGAAGATGTTGCTGACCACGAAGAACTTGTGGCCGCCGGCATGGGCTTCCTTCACCGCGCCGGCGAAGGTCTCCATGTCGCCGAACTCGTTGTTGCGCGCGCGCAGGCTGTAGCGCGGCTGGCCGGCATAGACGGCATCGGCGCCGAAAGCGAAGGCGGTACGCATCATCGCCAGCGAACCGGCGGGGGCAAGAAGCTCAGGGGTTTTCATGGGGTAGAAACGGTACAATCCGGGGAATTCGACCATTATACGGCTCAGGCGCCTTGCATCCCCCGCCATCCGCGTCATGCCCTTCGATACGCGCTATGCGCTACTCAGGGCGAACGGCCTCTTCTCCGTTCGTGCTGAGCAGGCGGCAAGGCTGCCGTATCGAAGCGCCTAACAAGGAACGGAAAGACAAGCAGCCTTTGCGCCCCACAAAACCATGCCAGAACAGATCCTGATCAACTTCACGCCGCAGGAAACCCGTGTCGCCGTCATGCACCAAGGCGTTGCGCAGGAACTGCATATCGAACGCAACGGCTCGCGCGGGCTGGTCGGCAACGTCTACATGGGCAAGGTCGTACGCATCCTGCCCGGCATGCAGTCGGCGTTCATCGAGATCGGCCTCGAGCGCACCGCTTTCCTGCACGTGGCCGACATTCTCGAAGCCCGCCCCAACGGCCACGGCAGCGAGCCGCCACGCCCCATCGAGCGCATGCTTTCCGAAGGCCAGAGCCTGATGGTGCAGGTGATCAAGGATCCGATCGGCACCAAGGGCGCTCGACTCTCCACCCAGATTTCGATTGCCGGCCGCATGCTGGTCTATCTGCCGCAGGAAAAGCACATCGGCGTCTCGCAGCGCATCGAGGATGAAGCCGAGCGCGAGTCCCTCCGCGAAAAGCTGACGCAACTGGTTCCGGAGGACGAAACGGGTGGCTTCATCGTGCGCACGATGGCCGAAGGGGCTTCCGAAGGCGACCTGGCCAACGATATCGCCTATCTGCGGAAAATCTGGACCGAGCTACGCACCCGCACCCGGAAGGCCGCCGCCCCCTCGCTGATCTACCAGGAACTCAACCTTGCCCAGCGCGTGCTGCGCGACTTCGTCAACCCGGAAACCGTGCGTATCGTCATCGACTCGCGCGAGAACTTCCATCGACTGACCAGCTTCGCCGATATCTACACCCCGGCCGTGCGCAGCATGCTGGAGCACTACACCGGCGAGCGTCCGCTGTTCGACCTGTTCGGTGTCGAAGACGAAATCCAGAAGGCACTGGCCCGCCGTGTCGAACTCAAGTCCGGCGGCTACCTGATCATCGACCAGACCGAAGCGATGACCACCATCGACGTTAACACCGGCGGTTTCGTCGGCGTGCGCAACTTCGACGACACCATTTTCAAGACCAACCTCGAAGCCACGCAGACCATCGCGCGGCAACTGCGCCTGCGCAACCTCGGCGGCATCATCATCATCGACTTCATCGACATGGAGAGCGCCGAACATCGGGCGGCCGTCCTCTCCGAGTTCAACAAGGCCCTGTCGCGCGACCACACGCGTTTGACGGTCAACGGCTTCACGGCGCTGGGGCTGGTCGAAATGACACGTAAGCGCACCCGCGAATCCCTGGCGCACGTGCTGTGCGAACAGTGCCCGACCTGCGACGGTCGCGGTGAGGTACGAACGGCACGCACGGTCTGCTACGACATTCTGCGCGAACTGCTGCGCGAAGCCCGCCAGTTCAACGCCCGCGAATACCGGGTGATCGGCGCGCCATCGGTGATCGACCTGTTCCTCGATGAGGAATCGCAGGGGCTGGCGATGCTCTCCGATTTCATCGAAAAGCCGGTATCGCTCCAGGCTGAACCCAGCTATTCACAGGAACAGTACGACATCGTGCTGATGTAGAAATGGGGCCAGTCGGCCCCATTTTCATGCAACCCGTCCGAATACGTTTCAGTCCTTCTCGGAGGTGCAATACATTGTCGACTCGCCCTCGATCACCGTCTTGCCGGCCACCGTGCACACGGCATCGAGGATGCAACGCTTCTTGGCAACGACCACTTCGCGTACCGTCACGGTCGCCGTTACCGTCTCGCCGATGCGTACCGGCGCCTTGAATTTCAGCGTCTGGCCAAGATAGATGGTGCCGGCACCGGGCAGCTTGTTGGCCAGCACGGCGGAGATGAAGCTGGCCGAAAGCATGCCGTGGGCGATGCGGCCGCCGAACTGGGTGCCCTTGGCGTATTCCTCGTCCAGATGCGCCGGATTGATGTCGGTCGACACGCCGGCAAACAGGATGATGTCGGCCTCGGTCACAGTTTTGCTGACGCTGGCGCTCATGCCGGGTTGCAGGTCTTCAATGTTGTAGCCGCCTACCTTGTTCATGAAACTGTTCTCCTGGGTTCTTGTCCGAGAGAAGTAGGATACACGTTGCCCCCGCCATCACAATGTACTCAAGGAGACAATCGATGAATGTCCAAGAGATCCCGGAAAGGTCCCGCCGGCGCAGCCTGGCACTGGTTTTCGCTGCTGCCGCCCTGATCGCTGCCAGTGCCGTCTCGGCGCAAAGCATCGTCGACGACTGGGCCAGCATCAAGGCCCCACCGCTGCCAGAACTGAAGCCGGTGACCATCGATCCAAAGACGACGGCCCTGTTGATGCTCGACTTCGTCACCCCCAACTGCACCAATCGACCGCGCTGCATGGCGCAATTGCCGGCCGTGAAGAAGCTGCTCGAAACGGCGCGCGAAAAAGGAATGGTCGTGGCTTTCGCCACCGGCGCGGCCGGCAAGCGGGCCGACACGCGGCCCGAGGTTTATCCGCTCGACAGCGAACCGGTGGTATCGACCGGCGTCGACAAATTCATGAATACCGATCTGGAGAAGATTCTCAAGGACGGCGGCGTAACCACTGTCATCGCCATCGGCACTGCCGCCCAGGGCGCCGTGCTCTACACCGCCAGCGGCGCTTCATTGCGCGGCATGAAGGTGATCGTCCCGATCGATGGCATGTCGGACACGCCTTACAGCGAGCAATACACTGCGTGGCATCTGGCCAATGCACCCGTGGTCTCGCGCAACGTGACCCTGACCCGCTTCGACCTGCTGAAATTTTAGCGGAGTGGCCCATCGGCGGAGGTCAGTCGCCTCCGCCGCAGCCCCCACCACAGCCACTGTCGCCGCTGTCGCTGCTACCGGAATCGCCGGAACAGCCACTGCTGCAGCCGATATGGCTGGCACAGTAGCCTGAGCCGGCCTTGCCGGCAGCCAGGCAATCGAGTTGGTAGGTAAAACCGTTGGCAATGCCCAGCAGGCCGTCAATCGCAAACAGCAGCGGCAGGCGCGAGGGCGTCTTCGGATCAATGCCGTCGCGCGCACAGGCCAGCCGCCACGCGCGCTTGATGCCTTCCGATGCCTGGGTCGGCGAATGCATCGCCTCGGCCGGCGTATGGTGCAGGAAGCGCCCAAGCGCATCGCGGCAATACCGCTGGTACTGCCGAGTGAACAGGATGAACTCGTGCCACGCATCATCAACCACCTGCGATGGCATCGCCACCATGTTCCGGCCGGCGAGGTTGCACAGGTGGAAGTATTCCTTCAGCCCGTCGAACACCATCTCCCGCTGCGCCGGCGTCAGCTCCGGCCGCTTGGCCGCCAGTCGCTTGTCGAGGAGGCGCTGGTAGGGATAGCTGTCGATGAACTGCTCGCCATGCTTGCGGCGGGCGCGGCGCCAGAGGGCGAGGCCGCCGACGATCAGTGCGAAGAGGAGGACGATACCGAGAATTTTGCCCATATAGGAGAGCGCTACGCTGCCTTGTGTTGGGACACGTACTCGCGCAACGCTTCATCCATTCTGGTTTGCCACCCTGCGCCTGTAGCCCGGAAATAGGCAAGCACCTCGGGGCTGTAGCGCACGGCAACCTGTTCCTTGGTTGGAAGCTTGTTTGGCCCGCGGGTACGACGCGCGGCAACTACTTTGCGCAGCTCGTCTGCCGAATGGGTGACAAATGCATTATTCCAGTCGTCCGGCTTGGTCGCCGGAGCATCATTTACAGAAACGTGCCCACGCTTCGCGTTCATGTTTTTCCGCCTTTCGTGCCGAAATGATATGGGGCCATTCGTCGTCACCCGGCGTCCAGACAACGAACAGCATTTCTCCCGCATGCCAACCGATACTCTGAAAGCGCAATTCGCCATAGGCTTCGCGTGCATCTTCGCGGGTCAGCAAATCACCATCAAAGAAACCGGGTAGCGCTGCCAGATCAATGCCGTGCTTGGCAATGTTCGCTTGGCGCTTGGTTTCGTCGAAAGTGACCATAGTCAAATCGTAGATGCGTTATGTCTGGAAGTCAATTTAAATTGTAGATGCAATTAAGCAATGGCCAAAGCAGTCGAAGATGGGAAGGGCAAATTGATGCTGCCCCCTATAGTCGCTATAGTCGTCTGAAGGCAACCCCAATGGCGCAATGGCGAAGTTCTGCTCAGGCAGACAGCAACTGACACCGAGAAATGCGCGAGAGTGTTTCGCCCATCACTTCGCGTGCGATCGCCGTGTCGTAGTTGGCCTGCCCGCGAAGCCACCACCCATCACTGAGGCCGAAGTAACGACACAGACGCAGGTCAGTGTCCGCCGTGATGGCACGCTTGCCCGCGACGATATCCCCGATTCTTTGAGGGGGTACGCCAATATCTTTGGCCAGGCGGTACTTCGTCAGACCAAGCGGTTTCAGGAACTCTTCTTCCAGCATTTCACCGGGAGAAACAGGGGCAACGGTGCGCATGATCAAACTCCTTCAGCGGTAATCCACAATCTCAACATCCTTCGGGCCCTCTGCGGTCCAGACGAAGCACACTCGCCACCGATCATTGATGCGAATGCTGTACTGCCCCTTGCGATCACCCTTCAAAGCTTCCAGTTGATTGCCGGGTGGTACGCGCAGATCATCCAGAACTGCAGACCAGTCGAGCTGTTCAAGCTTGCGCAACGCAGGTCGCTCAACATTCACCCATTGACGAATGCGCTTTCCGAGGTAAAGCGCCTGCGTATCCTTGCACTTGAAGCTCTTGATCGCCATCGAGAAAGATTAACGCACTGCGTGCATAACGTCAAACGTTAATAGCATGCAGTGCGTGATAGTTCCGCAGGGATAAATTCACTCTGAGGTCGAATCCAAGCTGACCCCCATAGCCATTATGTTGCGGCCGGCGAGGTTGCACAGGTGGAAGTATTCTTTCAGCCCGTCGAACACCATCTCCCGCTGTGTCGGCGTCAGCTCCGGCCGCTTGGCCGCCAGTCGCTTATCGAGGAAGCGCTGATAGGGGTAGCTGTCGATGAACTGTTCACCATGCTTGCGGCGGGCACGGCGCCAGAGGGCGAGGCCTCCGACGATCAGTACGAAAAGGAGGACGATACCGAGAATTTTGCCCATGTTTAATTGAGCCTGGAACCTTTAATTGATTCGAAACCATCATTGGTCAGATCACCGGTCACTTCGCAGAGAACGGAGAAGTCGCCTTCGACTATGGTTTTCAATGCAACCGCTGCGTCGGACTTGGTATCCGCAAACGCACTGCTACAGGTGACGATTAGCACCAGCCACAGAATAGAACGGAGACTCATCGGCAATGCCTAACGTAGAAGTCACCGGCGCTGCGCGGCTTTATCGCGCAGCGTCCGAGTGGACTGCCGGGTTGGGCGCCGCGCAGTCGTATTCAAAGTCGGTGCTAGCGGAACGGCGAAAACGTGTTTTGTATCCTATGCGCCGGATTAACTCCATGATTTATGCGGTTGAAATTCACGCCCACCGCTTCTGTCCTCTTGAGAACACATTGATAGCAATCCTCTTGCCCACATTCTCTGGCTTGCAACAATACAAGCCAGGCCCATATGGACAACCCCAGTAGCGAGTACTGCCTGGGTGACGGGGGTTTGGTTGCTTCCGATCCCGTAGGACGGATTTCTCGCGACATCCAGCACAGATGTGTTCCTTATCCCCCAAGCCGAGCATTTTTAATAGGCTCAGTTCGCGTTAATTGAGGATGGTTTGTTTGCCGATGGCCAATCCAAGCAACCAAGCGGGTTGTGTGTCGGCAGAGGCCGACCGGTCAAGCGTTCGAAACCAGCCGAGGTAGGAATCGAGATATTTGGTGGCAACGCCGTGGAATCGGCGAATCCAGTTTTTGAGGCGGCTGTCGTAGGCATTGACGTTCTGGATGTGATAAACGCCAGCGATCACGCGGCGGCCGGCCGAAACATTGACTGGGCGGTGAGCGATGCCGATCTCCTTGACGGCGGCGGCAAGCACACTGCTGCCGTCAGTGCACAGAATCGTATCTCTGGGAAGCAGTGGCTTGAGCGCAGCCACGAGATCGGCTTTGCCATCAGCGGCAAGAATGAAATTGGCCGTAGCGCCTGCGCGATCCCGAGCAACCAGCACAGGCACCTGCTCTCGGGAGAGTCCGCGCTTGGCGGCACTCCCACCGCGCCGCCGAGGCTTCCGATCAAGGTCACGTGTTGCAAACCACTGGCACTGCCGTTCCGGGACCATGCTTGCCGCTACAGTGCGGACACCGGTGAGGACGCTCGGCTTGCTCGATGATCCCCACAGAGACCATCGCACCATTCTCGGCCGTCAATTTTCCAGCAGATCCTGCCGTTGTCCGAAGGTCAGATTCTCAAGCATCGCCTTCAGCTTTTTCAGTTCCCGTTGCCTCATCTCACCCTCCTGGCCGCCACATCGATGCGGCCAGTCTGGCGGTGCTCAGGCTCAGGAAATGAGCCCATCACTAGTTAATGCGAACTGAGCCTTTTAATAAACCCATGGGCATGTCCTCTCAAATCAATTCGTGCCTGACATTAGCGTGAGAAGGAGCGAAGAACTGCCTCGACAAAAGCGATGATTTGCTCGCGGGCGCTGATGGTAGAAATAAGCAGTGCCAAAAAAGCCATTAAGCCAGCACGCCGTGCAGCCCGATTGGCTTCAAGCGCAGCGGAAATACTCGCACGCTCACAATCTGCCAAGAATTTTCGCTCCCGATCTTTGTCGCCAATCCACCTTTTTACAGTCTTCAATTCCGCGGGGTCATGATAGTCGCCACGTTCAAAACGATGCAGAACCTCAGCATATCCAATCTCCTCCAGTTCGGCGTCAGTCATTGCGATTCCTATACGCCTAGATAGATTTGGGCCAGACTCATAGTTATTTCTTCTCTGTCAATATTGATGCCTTGATTTTGATGATTAAAGATGAGATACCAAACTTGAAACGTTTTTTCGGTCAAATTCTCGTGACGGCTCATGAGCTTGGTATTCAATGCCATATGCAATGCTTCATTGCCATCAACGAAGGCTGAGAAATAACTCTTTAGCGCCTTTTGCACAGTTTGATGCTCTGCATCAAAATTCTTCCCCATCGCAAAAGCGCTTGCAACCAAAACCGTCAGGAATCTTTCTTCTTTAAGACCATCCCCGGATGGGTATGCGTTAATTCCATAAGCATCAGCAGTGGTTGCAAGCGCGATCCGGAACTCGCTTCCGAATAGGTCAAGGCCATGCTCAATTGCTTCAGCTTTTTGATTCTCTTCCTTTTCCTTTTTGCTAAAGCCAAACATTCAAATCTCCTATTTGAGTTATTAGCCAAGTAGAACCGGCGAACATGGGAACGACGCCTAACGAATAGCGTTTATCCGCCGAAGCGAACGAGGTTGTTGAGAGCTGTGCATCATATCGGCGGATAAACCTTGTTGGACTGAACCGCCGGTTGGCGGAAGCTATGGGGATTGTAAGGCGGGGGCTTGCGAAGTCAATCGTTTGGCATAGTCACTGCGTGTGTTTGGCGAGTCGTTTGGGCAAGTCGGCGCCTCAGTGCGGGCCGATTGCCGTAGAAAATCCCCGCCCATGCCGCGCTTGAGTGCGCCTGACCCGACCGCGGAACGAACGCTCCCGCGAACCCATCCGCCAAGGCCCGAAGCTGCTCCGCATCTGCGCCAGCGCCCGCTCACGGCGGCGCCCGTACCGGCGGAATGGCCGCCACCACCCGGAACATCCCTGTCCCGCAGCACGGGCAGCGACACCGCTCGAACTGCCCCACGCGCTGCATGAACGCCGCCACCGACTCGATCACCGCAGGTTCGGGCGGCGGCACATCAAGCGCCTGCCGGGCCGCCGCCAGCCCCGCCTTCTTCCTGGCCGGCGAAAGCAGGCCATAGTGCCGGATGCGTTTGAAGCCACTAGGCAGCACATGCAGTAGAAAGCGCCGGATGAACTCGACCCCCGGCAGGCACAGCGTGTGCTTCTTCCCGCTCACCGCATCGGCACGTACCCGGAAGCGCACCGTGCCGCCTTCGCTGCCAACGATGCGCTCGTTCGAGATCGCCACCCGGTGCGTATAGCGCCCCAGATAGTCCAGCACCGCCGCCGGGCCACCCAGGGGCTGCTTGGCATAAACCACCCAGTCGTGCGCGTAGAGGGATCGTTTCAGTACCTGCCAGTCGGCCTCGGCGGCCATCTGCTCCGCGCCACGCCCGGTCTGGCGCAGCGTTGCCAGCCCGGCAACGAACTTGCCGCGAAACACCCGGGAGAGCGCCCGCACCGGAAACAGGAAGCCCTTCCTCGGCACTTTCCATTCGCCATCTGCCGTTAGCGCACCACCGGCCACCAGCGCATGCACATGAACATGCCGCCCCAGATCCTGTTGCCACGTATGCAGCACCAGCGAGAAGGCCGGCGTGCCGCCCAGATGGCGCGGGCTCTCGGCGAACTCGCTGAGCGTTGCGGACACGCTGGCGAAAAGGACCTCGTAGATCGCCCGTGGTGTCGCGGCCACCAGTGGGTTGAGCACATGCGGCAGCGTGAACACCAGATGGAAGTACGGTACCGGCAGCACCTCGCGCCGACGCGCCGCCAGCCAGGCCTCCTTGGCCCGTGTCTGGCATTGCGGGCAATGGCGGTTGCGGCAGGAGTGATAGACGTGCCGAGCGTGCCCGCAGCCGTTGCAGGCTTCAAGATGACCACCAAGCGCCGCCGTGCGGCAGGCGAGGATGGCGCGCCAGACCTTGGCGCCGCCACGGGGCAGCGGGTGCGCCGCGAGATAGGCCGGACCGAAGGTGGCGAACACCCCGGCCAGGCTGGCCGGTGCCACGGCTCAGTGCGGTGCGAGCAGGTCGAGCGGGGAAGTGGTGCTGGTCAGCCGGGATCGCGCCAGATGGAAGTAGCGCATGGTGGTGCCGACATGGCCGTGGCCGAGCAGGCGCTGGATGGTGTGGATGTCGACACCGGCTTCGAGCAGATGGGTGGCGAAGCTGTGGCGCAAGGTATGGATGCCGCCGCCGTGTTCGATGCCGGCCGCGCTACGGGCGGCATGGTAGAGGCGATGGGCGGTTTTCTTATCAATGGGGCCTTCGCCACTACGACAGGGAAAGAGCCAGAATTTCGGCCGGCAGGCACGCCAGTACAGCCGCAGTGAATCGAGCAGGCAGGGCGGGAGCAGCGTGTAGCGGTCCTTGCCGCCTTTGCCCTGGCGAATCTTGAGGCACATGCGTTCGGGGGCGCTCTCGATGTCGGTGAGTTGCAGGGCACAGACTTCGGAGAGGCGCAGGCCGGCGGCGTAGGTGGTTTCGAGTACAACCCTGTTGCGCAGGCTGTGGCTGTGATCGAGGAGGCGGCTGACTTCCTCGCGCGTGAGTACCTGCGGCAGGCGCTTCGGGACCTTGGCCATGGGGATGGCGAAGGCTTCGGTGCGCTGCCCGAGTACGACCGAGAGGAGAAAGCGGATGGCACAGACGGCCTGGTTGACGCTGGCGTAGGCCAGTTTCTTCTCGGTGATCAGGTGCAGCAGGTAGGCCTGGATGGCGGCGGTATCGAGGGTGTCCGGGGAACGGCCGTAGTGTTTGGCCAGTGCGCTGACGCAGCGCAGGTAGGTCTCGCGGGTGCGCTCGGAAAATCCGCGCAGCAGCATGGCGTCGTGCATCCGCTTTCTGAGTTCGCTCATCTCGTTCTCCTCTTCGGTCAGGGGAAAGTCCCTGTGAAGAGGATCGGATGGGGCGGGCCGACGCTTGAATTCCTTGCTGCAAACAACAACGCGGGGGTCGGTTTTCCAACCACCGCGTCAGCGGTTTAGTTCAACGTGAAGTGGACGTCAAAAATGACGTATACGCTGCCGTCACGCCGTATACGCTGGAATGCGCGGCGTTGGCAGTGTGTTGATTCGAAATAAGGTTTTTCATTGTTACCGTGAGTCTGCGAGCGTATACGGCGGTTGAACGCGGCGCTGTTCGGAACCTTGGAATATAGTGCTGCATTCTGCCTGCAATTAATCCGAATGTCATTGTGCGTGCAGTGCTTGCCAAGCACTCACACCGCAAAACACAGATACTTGATCTCCAGATACTCCTCCAGCCCGTACTTCGACCCCTCGCGGCCGATGCCCGACTGTTTCACACCGCCAAACGGCGCCACCTCGTTCGAGATCAGGCCGGTGTTCACGCCGACCATGCCGTATTCCAGCGCTTCGCCGACGCGGAAGCAGCGGCCGATATCGCGCGAGTAGAAATAGGCGGCCAGCCCGAACTCGGTGTCGTTGGCCATGGCGATCGCATCCTCTTCCGTCTGAAAAGGAAACAGCGGGGCGACCGGGCCGAAAGTTTCTTCACGCGCCACGCGCATTTCCTTGGTGACGCCGGAGAGCACGGTCGGCTCGAAGAAGTTGCCGCCGCGCGCATGGCGCTTGCCGCCGGTGAGCACGCGGGCGCCCTTGGCAACGGCGTCGGCGATGTGCGCTTCGACCTTCTCCAGCCCGGCCCCGTCGATCAACGGCCCCTGCACGACGCCCGGTTCGCTGCCGGCGCCCACCTGCAGCTGTGCAACCCGTGCCGCCAGTTTTTCGGCGAAGGCCTGATAGACACCGCCCTGGACCAGGATGCGATTGGCGCAGACGCAGGTCTGGCCGGTGTTGCGGTACTTGGCGATGAGCACGCCTTCGACGGCGGCATCGACATCGGCGTCGTCAAACACGATGAAGGGCGCGTTGCCGCCGAGTTCGAGGGCCAGCTTCTTGATCGTCGGCGCGCTCTGCGCCATGAGCAGGCGGCCGACTTCGGTCGAGCCGGTGAAGGAAAGGTGGCGCACGATGGGACTGGCGGTGAGCACGCCGCCGATGGCCACCGGGTCGCCGGTGAGCACATTGAACACGCCCGGCGGCAGCCCGGCCTCGTGCGCCAGCTTGGCCAGCGCCAGCGCCGTCAGCGGCGTCTGCTCGGCCGGCTTGACCACCACCGTGCAGCCGGCGGCGATGGCCGGCGCCACCTTGCGGGTGATCATCGCCAGCGGGAAGTTCCACGGGGTGATCGCCGCGCAGACGCCGATCGGCTGCTTGATGGTGATCAGGCGCTTGTCGGCCACCACCGGCGGAATGGTTTCGCCGTAGGCGCGCTTGGCTTCCTCGGCGAACCACTCGACGAAGGAGGCGCCGTAGCCGACTTCGCCCTTGGCCTCGGCCAGCGGTTTGCCGCATTCGGCGGTGATCATGCGGGCGAGATCGTCGCCGTGGGCGAGGATCAGTTCGAACCAGCGGCGCATGATGGCCGCCCGCTCCTTGGCGGTCCTGGCACGCCAGGCGGGCAGCGCCGCCTCGGCGGCGGCAACGGCGCGCGTGGTCTCGCCGGCGCCCATCAACGGCACTTCACCAAGCTTGTCGCCGGTGGCCGGATCGATCACCAGGAGCGTGGCGCCGCTGTCGGCCGCCTCCCAGCGGCCGTCGATGTAGGCATTGGAACGGAGAAGCAGCGGTTCGGTCAGTTGCATGGCAATGCACCCTCAGTCATCAGTCATCGGAAGATCAAAAATGGCAGTTTATACTTGCGCCCATGCACCGAAGAAGCTTTCTCATCGCCCTGCCGACCATGCTGCTGGCCGCCTGCGGCAGCCTGCCAAAATCGCAACCACCGGCCAGTGCTGACCGGCCCGGCAGCGAGCAGGGGCGCGAGGTGGTGATGTACGCGTTGTCGCTGCTCGATACCGGCTACCGCTTTGGCGGCAAGAACCCCGAGGCCGGGCTGGACTGCAGCGGCATGGTGACCTACATCTTCAACCAGGCGGCAGGTTTGCGCGTATCCGGCAGCGCCGCCGACATTGCCCGAAGCGGCCGCGCGGTCAATAAACAGTCATTGGCGCCGGGCGACCTGGTCTTCTTCAACACCTCCAACCGTCCGTATTCGCATGTCGGCATCTACATCGGCGAAGGCCGCTTTGTGCACGCCCCCTCGGCCGCCAGCGGCCGGGTACGCATCGACCGACTTTCCAGCAGCTATTTCTCGCCGCGTTTCGACGCTGCGCGCAGCTATTTCGATTGAGCCCATGATCCAGTTTCCCAGCCTGCGCTACAGCAACGCCATCGCCGACTACCGCGACCACGGCGACCCGCTGCGCCTGTTCACCGAAATCTATGCGGTCATGCGGCCGAAGCGCGCCGACGATTCCGCCAGCGCGATTGCCAATCACCTGGCGCTGCTTGACCTGCTGGATGCTGACGAGGGACTGCGGCAGGGGCTGCGCGACGCGTTTGCCAAGCTGATATCCACGCGGGCGATGGTCAGCTACCTCACCGACAGCGGCATCCTGCCGCCCACGGGGTTTTTCTCGGAGCTGATGCGCATCGTCAGTCACCGCCTGCTGCCGGAGATCCAGAACACCGGCGAGTTCCGCGACTGCCTGCACATCGTGCTCAACCACAAGGACGATTGGGTCTGGCTGGGCGAAATTCCGATCGAGAACTCGATCCGCTTCTGGCACCAGCTGATCCCCGCCGGTGAACTGGGCGAACACGAGCGGCGACGCCTCGTCGACCAGTTCATCGAGGCAATGCTGGTGCTGGCCTACCGGATCAGCGGGCTGGATGTTCAGCAGGACCTGCTCCGTCTCGGCGGCACGCTGGCCGATCAGGCGCCGGCTTTCCGCGCCGTGGCGGGGGAAGCGCAGCGCTACGCCAATGCGCTGCATGCCGCCCACGACAACGGCGAGCGCCCGCAGGATGACGAGAAGCACCTGCTGGTGCTGATCGACCAGTGCCAGGACCTGATCAACCGCGCGCACCGCGCCGCCCAGCGCGTCGGCACCAGCCTGTCGCTCAGCTTCACGCTGCGGCGGGCCTACCAGTGCCTGTCGCGCCTGGAAGTGCTGGCCACGCTGCTCGGATCGCACTGGCGCGATGGCGGCGAAACCATTGCCATCGAGCAATGGAGCAACCTCGTCCGGCAGACGGTGCGCGCCGAGAACCAGCGCAACAGCATCCGTCAGCATGTGTCGCGCGGCATCGGGCTGCTGGCGCTGCGCGTCACCGACAACGCGGCAAAGTCGGGCGAGCACTACATCACCGAGTCGCGCTCAGCCTACTACGGCATGTGGCGATCAGCGATGGGCGCCGGCGCCATCATCGCCGTGCTGGCGCTGCTCAAGATCTTTACCTCCAAGCTCGACCTGGCGCCGATCGGCTACGCCTTTCTCTACAGCATGATCTACGGCCTCGGCTTTGCGCTGATCTACATGCTGCACCTGACCATTGCCACCAAGCAGCCGGCAATGACGGCGCAGACCATCGCCAGCTATCTGGGCGAGGCCGAGAGCGGCAAGCAGCAGGAACTCGACCGGCTGGTCGACCTGATCGCTGCGGTGGCGCGCAGCCAGATCGCCGCGATCATCGGCAACGTGGCCATTGCCTTGCCGGTGGCAATGCTCATCGGCTTGGCCTGGGCCAATATCAGCGGCGAGCCGATGCTCGACCCCGGCAAGGGTGCGCACCTGATCGGCGACCTTGACCCGCTCAGCTGGGCGTTGCCGCATGCGGCGATCGCCGGCCTCTTCCTGTTTTTCTCGGGCATCATTTCCGGCTATTTCGACAATCTGGCCAGCTACTCCCGTATCGGCGAGCGCGTGGCACAACTGCGCTGGCTGGGCTTGCTGGCCGGGCGGGAGCGGGCAGCGCGCATCGGCAACTACATCGACGCCAACCTCGGCGGCCTTTCCGGCAACTTCCTGTTCGGCTGCATGCTTGGTACTGCCGGCACCATCGGCATGATCCTCGGCCTGCCGATCGACATCCGCCACATTGCCTTTTCCTCAGCCAACCTTGGCTATGCGCTCACCGCCTTCCGTTTCGACCTGCCGCTTATTACCCTCGCCTGGGGTGGGCTGGGCGTGCTGCTGATCGGCTTCATCAACCTGGGCGTCAGCTTTGCGCTCGCCCTGTGGATGTCGCTGCGCGCCCGCGAGGTAGCTTTTACGCAAACGCGCGAATTGCTGAGCACGCTCTGGCAGCGCCTCAAGAGCGACCCGCGCAGTTTCGTTTCAGCCCCGGCCGAATCGACCACCGCACCGCCCAGCGCACCACCCGCCGAAGGCACGGGCCACTGACCTGCCGATGGACCGCACCGAACGCTTCTACCGCATCGACCAACTGCTCAACGAGCGGCGCTTCGCCACCTTCGTGCAGCTACAGGACGAACTCGGCATCTCGCGCGCGACGCTGAAGCGCGACCTGCAGTACCTGCGGGAACGGCTCAACGCGCCGATCGTTTTCGACCGCGAGGCCGGCGGCTATCGCTTCGACACCCCGGATCGCTACGCACCGCGCTACGAACTGCCGGGGCTGTGGTTCAACGCTTCCGAAATCCACGCGCTACTGACCATGCAGCACCTGCTGGAAGAAGTGCAGCCCGGCCTGCTCGGGCCGCACATCGCCCCGCTGCTGGCGCGCCTGAAATCGCTGCTCGGCAGCCACGACGACGCGCCGGAAGAAGTGGCGCAGCGCATCCGCATTCTGCATGCCGCCAAACGGCGGATGGACCTGCGCTACTTCGAGGTACTGGCCAGCGCCCTGCTCAACCGCAAGCGCCTGCTGTTGCGCCATTTCAACCGGAAGAGTGGCGAGGAAGTGGAGCGGGAAGTGTCACCGCAGCGCCTCGTTTACTACCGCGACAACTGGTATCTCGATGCCTGGTGCCACTTGCGCAAGGACATCCGCAGCTTTGCGGTGGACGCCATTCGCCACGCCGGCGTCAGCGAGAAAAAGGCGAAGAGCCTCAGCGACCGAGATCTGGATGCGGTGCTTGGCGCCGGCTACGGCATCTTCGGCGGCCGAAAGGTGCAGTGGGCAACACTGCGTTTCACGCCGGAGCGCGCCCGCTGGGTGGCGGCTGAAGAATGGCATCCGCAGCAGAAGACGCACTTCGAGCCCGATGGCAGCTACGTGATGGAAATTCCCTACAGCGCCGAACCGGAACTGCTGATGGATGTCCTTCGTCATGTGCCGGAAGTGCAGGTTCTCGGGCCGGCCTCGCTGCGCCAGCGCCTGGTGGCGATTCTCGAAGCCGGCCTGAAGGCGCAGCAGGCTTAGCCGTGCCAGACAGTCACGCGCTTGTGCCGGCGCCAGCAGGCCGGGCGCGCTGCATGCTCGGGCAAGCGCGCCTTCGGGTAGAAAGCGGCCAGCGGCACGGTAACGGTGGCCGGGGCGCCAACCAGGCGCTCGAAGATATGCTGGATTCGATCAAACATCTGCGTTCTCCATGAGAGGTAATGGCGCCAGTATCGGCACCCGCAGGCTCAACACATGAGCCACCCCTCGTGCGGCAACACCGGCCGTCCCGATACCGGTCAGGCGCTGGAATTCCAACAGAAAAAGCTGCTTCGCCACCGGTGGGGATAGCGGTTTGATCCGCGCCGGCAGGGGTGCAATGCCGCCCAGGCTCTGCCAGGCCTCGGACGAATGCGGCATCAGGTCGCGCTTTTCGGTCGCCAGCGCGATCAGGTCGGCCCGCTTGATCTGGCGGTCGTCGAAACCGGCAACACCAAAGCGGGCACCGATGATGGCCATGACCTCCATCTCGATACGCGAGAACTCGGGGAACAGATTCTTCAGCGGCTTGACCATGTCGCCGAGGTAAGCCTCGGCCGCGTCGTGCAGCAGCGCCGCCAGCGCCAGCCGGCGGGGCACCAGGCTGGCGACCATCAGGCTGTGCTGGGCGACCGAATAGAAATGCTGCGTCTGGCCGTTGAAGCGGCACTGGAAGGCGAGGCCGTGGGCGATGTCTTCGATGGCCACGTCATCGATGCTCGGCGCCAACGGGTAGAAGCGGTGGCCGAGGTGGGTGGATACGTAGATGTTGCGCAGATCGTGGTTTTCGGTGGTCGGCATGGCGGGCTCCTGTTGGACGGGTATCCTCCCACCCTGGAGGCTCGCCAGATGAGCCTGTGGCATTAAGGGGAACTCGCTCCCCGGTGCCGGGTCACACCCTGCCTACCGATGCACAAGCCACCCCCTTGCCGATACCCATGCCACCCCGCTCGCACTCACCTCTCACAGAGTCCGCCTTCGACCACCATTTCGCCCGCCACTTGCCCGGCGAAAGCGGCCCGCCGCGCCAGTCGCGGCAAGTGACGGCGGCCTGCTGGTCGTATGCTCCGCCGACACCGGTAGACTCACCGAAGCTGCTGGCCTGGTCCGAACCGCTGGCTAACGCGCTCGGTCTGGCGGTAGGGAATACTGAAAAGGTTGCCGAGCTGCTGGCCGGCAATCGTCTGCTGCCGGGCATGAAGCCGATTGCCGCCTGCTACGGTGGTCATCAGTTCGGCAACTGGGCCGGGCAGCTCGGCGACGGCCGCGCGATCTCGCTCGGCGACATGCTCGCCCCCGACGGACAGCGCTGGGAGTTTCAGCTCAAGGGTGCCGGCCTGACCCCGTATTCGCGCCGGGCCGACGGCCGTGCGGTGTTGCGCTCTTCCCTGCGCGAGTTCGTGTGCAGCGAGGCGATGTTCCACCTTGGCGTGCCGACCACCCGTGCGCTGGCATTGGTCGGCACCGGCGAACCGGTGATGCGCGACATGTTCTACGACGGCCGCCCGGAGATGGAGCCCGGCGCCATCGTTACCCGCGTGGCACCGAGTTTCGTGCGCTTTGGCAGCTTTGAAATTTTCGCCGCGCGCGGCGATGTGGAACGGCTGCAGCAGCTTGCCGATTACGTGATCGCCCACCACTTCCCCGAAATCGATGCCGCCGACCCGGACCGCTACGCCCTCTGGTTTGCCGAGGTCGCCCGGCGCACGGCGGTACTGATGGCGCACTGGCTGCGCGTCGGTTTTGTGCATGGAGTGATGAACACCGACAATCTTTCCATCCTCGGCCTGACCATCGACTACGGCCCCTTCGGCTGGCTCGACGTGTTCGACCCCGAGTTCACGCCGAACACCACCGATCAGGGCGGGCGCTACGCCTACGCCCAGCAGCCAGGGGTCGCCCAGTGGAACCTGCTGCGGCTGGCCGATGCCCTGCTGCCGCTGGTGCACCGGCCGGAAGTGCTGGAACCGGGATTGGATGCCTTCGGCGAAACCTTTGAAAGCGAATGGCGGCGACAGGCGCTGCAGAAGATCGGGCTGGAAGCTGCCGAAAATCGTGGCGAAGACGATCTGATGGCCAGGCTGCTCGGCATCCTGATGCTGACCGAAGTGGACACCACGCTGTTCTTCCGCGCGCTGATGACGCTGGACCCGGCACGCCTGCCAGCAACGGGATTGCCGCCCGAACTTGAGGGCTGCTTTTACACCCCACAGATACTGCCGACAGCCTTCGTCAGTCGCCTCCGCGACTGGCTGGCCGCCTACAGCGCCCGCCTGCGTGACGAAGGTGTCAGCGACGAAACACGCCAGGCGCGAATGGCCGCTGCCAACCCATGGATCATTCCGCGCAACTATGTGCTGCAGGAGGCCATCAACGCGGCGACTGATGGCGATCTGTCGTTGCTGCAGCAACTGCTCATCGCCATCCGCAATCCCTACACGGCGCAGCCGGAACATGCCCGCTTCGCCGCCAAGCGCCCGGAGTGGGCACGGCAAGCGCCCGGCTGTTCAGCGCTTTCGTGCAGTTCCTGAAACGTCTATTCAAACCACGGAGGGCACGGAGATCACGGAGGAAAAGCGAACAAATGTCACAGTTCCCGATTCCCTTTGCCTCTACATCAGGCGATGCTCTCGATTTCTCCGTGCTCTCCGTGGTTAACCGGTTTTTTAGTGTCAATTCTTCTCACGCGCCAGCAACTCCGCCGCTGCCCGTTCGGAAATCACCAGCACCAGTTTCATCATCGCCCGCGTGGCGCCGACGAAGAGCTTGCGCACCGCCTGATCGTCGAGCACTGCGAAATCGATCTCGGTGAAAATGACCGCCGGGGCGGCCTGGCCCTTGAAGCGGTAGACCGATTCGATGAGCACATCGCCTTCAGAAAAGACCGGGGCGCCGAGCAGGTCGTAGCGACCGGTGAAGCGGCGCATGGTGTGCGGGCCGATGCGATCGTAGGTCAGCAGGCGCGAGTTGTTGCGGCCGCTGTAGGTGACCACCGCCACGTCCTCCTTGCGGAAACCGGCTGAATAACAGAGGCGGATGCCTTCCTTGACCGCCTGCAGCAGCGAGGCGTCGTCGGTGTAGGTGAGGATTTCGACCTCGCTGGCATCGAGCGGCGAGGCAGCCTCAATCGGCATATCCACCGGCAAGACCGACTGCAGCATGCGCACCACCGAACGCGGGCAGCGGAAGTTGGCAAACGAGCGGATGCCGACCCAGCCCGGCAGCTCGACCGGGCTGCGTGCGTAGAGATTCTGCATCGGGTCTTCCAGCCACAACAGGCGGGCATCCCGCCCGGCGTGGCGGAACACCAGGTCGCGCCAGTCCTCGTTGAAATCCTGGCCTTCGTCGACGATCACGGTATCGAAGCGGTAAGCCTCGTCCACCGGCAGTTTCGCCGCATCCTCGATCAGCTTGTCGAAGGCGCCGGGCTGGCTGAAATCCGGTGCCTGACCGGCGGCACGCAACCGCTGCTGGCAGAAGGCGTGGAAGGTGCAGGCCAGCCCGCCTTCGGGGGCGATGGCGCGGAAGTGGTCGGCCAGCGGCCGGTTGTAGCACAGGTAGAGCGGCCGGCCGCCGCGCTCCAGCGTCGCCCGGTATTCGGCCAGCGCCAGTTGCGTCTTGCCCGAGCCGGCGGTGCCGGTGACACGCAGGCGGTAGGGGGCAAAGTCCAGTTGCCGCGCCCAGTGTGCGAGGCCGCCGGAAATGCGGCTGACCATGCTGCGCGCACGGCCGATCAGCGCGCTGACATCGGTTTCGAGCTGGATCACGTCGCACAGGAAGCGATGCACCTTCTGCGCCTCCGGGCCATCCTCGCCCGCCGGCAGCACACTCTGGATGATCGCCGGGAGTTCGTCGCGGCGCGTGGCATCGACGATGCGTTCCGGCGTTAGCCCGGCAGTGTGCGGCTGCCGGACCTGATAGTCCGGGCAGTAGAAGAGGTAGTCAAAGCGGGCAACCGGCGCATTCGGCCCCGCATCGAGCTTGGTGTGCAGCGCATCTACGTTGCGCGCCAGTTGCGCGACGACGCTCTTGCTGCGGCCTGGGTAGCGTTTGACCAGGCCTTCCGGCGTCTCGTCGAGAAAGCCGGATTTCTGCTCGATGACCAGCAAGTTGCCGGCGCGGTTCATGACGATGAAATCGATCTCGCCAAATACCGAGTAGCCGCGCTCGAGGTTGGTCCAGTGCACGGCGTGGTAGACACTGTAGTCGTCGGGCAGTGCGGCTTCGAGCAGGGTCAAGGTCTCGATTTCGCGCTGCGCGGCGCCAGTGGCAGCCAGCTCGCGCCAGCCGTCGGGAATGATGTGAGCCATGGCCTGGGGTCGCGATCTATGGTGAATGTTCAACAGTAAAGTCAGGCGCCATCGTAGGACAAAACAGACAAGGCAAGGGCAATCAGGGAAGTATCCTGATTTTTTCCGGGGCAAGCTGAAGGTATCGGGCGGGGCGCCCCTCCTCGCGGCTGCCATCATCACTGACAATGACGATTCCTGGCTTGCCGTCGATGACGGCGGGGGTCACTCCCTCAGCATGTTCAAAACCCGGAAGACCCTCGACTTCGGCAGGTCGCGCCTTTGCATCTGCCTGACCATTCCAGAACCAGAGCCGGAACTGCGTTTGCGCCTTGGCGACTGGACCGCTGATCAATAGATAGCCTTGCAGCGAAGGAACCCAGCTCATGCCGCGCAGCCCGTCGCCGCCGAGATCGAGTCGTATCAGTTCGGGTGCCACGTTCGGCTCGGCCCCGGACTCGAATATTTCAGCAGGATTCCGCAGGGTCGCAACGAGCGCCCGTCCGGCATCCAGCGGGCTACGAAAACCGATCATCAGATTTCGCTGATCTGCCGAGAACTCAAGGGCCTCGATATTGAAACCGCCGTCACCTTTCACATCGGTGATGGCTGCTGCCTTGGCCAGCAGGGGATGACTCGCCGTAAGCGCAGGCTTCAGGTCGTTGACGGTACGCAAAGAGATGAGTCGATTGCCTTCGATACGAAAGCGCACCAGTTTCTCCCGCGACTTCTTCTCCTCACCCTTGCTGTTGCGGGAGTGCGAGGTGATGGCATAGACGAATCCGGCACTGTCGGTCGTCAGGCCTTCGAGATCATCGAGCTTGCCGGGATTTTCACCACCCACATCGTCGGTCAATGATTCCACCGTCGTCGTTCCATCGGAATGAATGGCCAGCAGGCTGAACGGCAAGTCTTTCTCGTCTTCGGCCACCAGAAAGCGCCCGTCGGGCAACTGCTGGATGGCGGAGGGTTCGTAGATTCCGTGGAGAGCGATGAACATGAGGATTCCGGGAAGGGTCATAGGCATGAGGAAACGGATTGTGTCACGCGGGATGTCGGGCGGCATTGCGCAAGCAGATCGCGCTTGCATCTTCGCCGAATGTCACGTCCAGGCACCAGTGCAAGCCGTCTCGATCCTGCCGCCGCTCTCGCGTGTCGATTCGATGCAATTGATCCGACGCGTCGACACCGAGAAGGCGATGTCTATGCCGCCAATGGCAACTTGGGCGGCTGAATCAGGCATTCAGCGGGAATGCCCAGTTTTTGATGCAGTTGCCAGATCATGGTCAGCGTCAGTGGCCGCTTGCGATTCAAAATCTCATAGACGTGGTTCAGCCGACCAATGAATGGCACCAGGTCTTTAGGGGTTAGCCCGGCTTGATCCATGCGGAATTTGATGGCGTCGATCGGGTCCGGCAGATCAATCGGGTGATGTTTTGCCTCATAGGACTCAAGCAGCGTAATCAGCACTTCAAACCGATCACCTTCGGCCGAGCCGGGCGCCGGTTCGTTGTCGAAATAGGTGGAAACTTCGCGGAGAGCCGCCTTGTAATCCTCTTCGCTTTTGATCGGGCGAATTTCCATGGTCAATCCTCCATTTCTACAGTTTCGGCATCAATCGCGTCGTACTCCTTGTGTGTGCCGATGAACTTCACATACACCGCCTGAAAGCGATACGCGACCGATACTACCAAGCGGTAGTCGTTGCCTTTGATGTTGAAGACCACACGCCTGTTCTTGAGAATGCTGGCGTTACGGTGCCTGCCCCAACTAAGCATCAACCAGTCAGTTTCAAAGCGCCTCGGTGCAGAAAGTGGCCGGCTTGACGATGCGCGTGCGTCCGATACTGCCGCGTTGCAGCAACCCGGCACGACGGTCACCAGTGACGAGGTAATCGGCCTCGCCGGCCAGTGACATCGCCAGTAGGAAGGCATCGTTCGGATCATCTGCCTCAGTGCCGTCCGGCAGACAGGGCATGGCACCCAGCACAATGGCGCGCTGCATATTGTTGATCATCGTGCCGATGCGATGCGCGGGAAGAATGGCCTTGATCTTCGGGTAACGACTCACACGGCGTAGTTCGTCGAGTTGCGCCGCTCCAGTTACCAGTTCAAAACGTGCCGCAAGCCAGGCGCGATAGATGGTATCGGGGGGACTGTGTGACGAGATCAGCGCGGCCAGCAGTACGTTGGTGTCCAGGACGACCCGCATCAGTGCTCACGCGCCCACTGCACCGCCTCGTCGATGAGGTCGTTCAGTTCGGTCTCCCCCATACTCTCGGTAGCGGCCTTGGCTTGCGCAACAGCCCGCTCAAAGAGGTAGGAACGCACCGCCTCCTCGATGAAGCGCGACAGATCGCCCTTGCGGCCACCACCTTGCGCGGCGATAAACATGCGCACGGACTGATCCACGTCCGGCGATACGGCGATGTTCCAGCGCACGGTATTCATGATGCCTCCAAAACAGTGTTTGAGTACTTAGGTGTTTATACATCTTAGAAGAAGGTACTGCAACAGGCCGATAAAAAAGAGCCGGCCCATGATATCTACCTGTCTTACTGCGGCTTTTTTGATCCTCGTTTCAAACCACCGATCCCGCAAACACCCCCCACCGGCGGTGATTTCCCCCGTGACAAGGAGGACGAAATGGAACCGACGGACGAACTGGCCAACCGTTCTTCGATCTCGGTTTCTGATCCGCGGTCGCACCGGCATTCGGGACGCCATTGCTCAAGCATTGCTCGAGGCTCAGCCCGCTGCTGTCTGCCTGCCAGCACGCATTTCGCCCCCGTCCGGCGACGCTTTGCGCGTCGGTTTTGGTTCACTACCTGAAATAATTGATCGATTGATGCCGCGAAGAAAGTCCTCAACACCAGAAGAAAGTCCGTAATCGATCGGGAGGTGTCACTGATGCAAAGGCCTTGTCGCCTGTTACAATAAACATTAACGTTTGCATTAAGAGGTTTCGCCATGAGTTATACCGCTCAAGATGTTGTGCCTATCAGCGAGGCCCGCGCCCGGTTGACGGAACTATCCGATGAAGTGGTGGCCGGCGCTGAAAAATTGCTGACCAAGAACGGTGCCGCCTACGTTGCTATCGTTGATGCCAGGAAGCTCGATTACTACCACGCCCTCGAAGAGGAACACGCTAGCCTGGTCCTGCTGACCGAAGCTGAAACTGGCTTGCGTGAGATTCTGGCCGGGCGTCGCGTGTCGAACGACGAGCTGTTGAAAGCCCTGTCTTGAAAGCCTTTTCTTGATGGCGTTGCCTCTGCACGCCAAGATCGAAGCCGCACCGAATTTCCTGGCGAACCTAGATGCCGCTCACCAGTTCTTCCAACTCCAGGATGCAGGCACTGCCGATGCTCGGCTAACCAAGCTGAAAGCCGACCTCCGGGAGATGGTCGCGGTTCTGGCGTGGTCTCCCGCCAGTGGCCGATCAGCACGATTCCTGTCTCCAAAATCTGCACAGGCAAAGCTGAAAGCCAATGCTGTTCTGCAACTGGCCGAACAAGCCGGCCTGCCCGCCTTGCGAGAGTATGTTGTTGGCCAGCACATCGTTTTGTACGCCCATTCCGACACTGATGTTGTACTGCTAGCGCTGAAGCATCAGCGGCAGTTGGTGTATTCAGCGACGCTGTGATACGCCGGCCAACAGCGATAACGACCGTATCCGTTGGGATTCAGATCGCCCAATTGAGCAATTGGCGGAGTACATTCCAGAAGCCGACGCAGCGAGTCCGACGGATTAGCAATCCACATAATCAGTCGCCCAACTGGCGCAACACAGCCCTGTAGAAGAAGGCGGCCGAGTTGATCAATCCAAATGCTGGAGCAGCCTTCCTGGTTATGGCGCTATCCGGCTGCGCCACTTGCCCACCGACAACCGTATATAAGCTGGCTACGGCCAACGAAGTCAGCGGCGTGTCTTCTCATACCGATTGGGAAAACAGGACGGTGCTGGTCATCGAGCCCGACATACGCCTGGTGATCAACACCTGCTGGGAAAACGGTCTATGCGTTACAGCCTCCTTGCCGGAAGGGCGGCGCATGCGATTCACCAGCAATGAATTCGTGGAAGTGGATGAGGGAAGTGGCCGCGTCATCAATACGCATCGCCCGAGCCTGATCTCCTATACCTACTCTTGTGAAACCCGGCGCAAGGAACCTATCTCCTGCTCGTCGTCGGATGAACCGCCGACAACAGAAGAGGTGCGCATCACCTCGGTTTCGAACGCCGCGCATAACGACTGGAAATACCGCTCCTTCATGAAGGTATTCGCCACCACGGCGGAATTCGTTGGCGCATCTGATAGCGAAACGAGGGACACGATCGTTCGGGGACAGCGCAACTATCGGATGGCTGTTTTCAGCGAGGGGAGACGTGGCGCCAAGCCATATCTCGTTCGCATGCCGGCGATACTGATCGATGGCAAACCATCCGCACTTCCCGACATCCGGATTACGGAAGCGGTCGAACCGGTATGCCGATATCGCGCCTATTGACCCGCTAGCATAAGCAGGTTTACCCGGCGAGCAGGGCCACCAGTGCAGTGGTCAAATTCACTTCCGACGCCTCAGCATCTAAAAATCATGGGCCAACGCTGGGCCAATTGTGGGCCACCCATGGGCCACCGATTTGCATGGACTTTGCGCCCGACGATTGCCTCGCAACGTGGTTGGCGAAGCAGCTACGAACAACGCTGGAGCGACAGCGATCGTTGGCCCAAGTAATGGGCCACCAACGAAGAAACCGGAATGCTTGCTGCAGAAGGGATTTGGCGCGCCTGACACGATTCGAACGTGCGACCCCTGCCTTCGGAGACTATGACCATCCATAGGTAAATTGAGCGGAAAAATCGGCGACAATCGGCACAGCCCTGGCCCCACAAGGACCACAACAAACGGCGATTAAATATTAATTAATCATAAAATACATATAATTAAATAATTTAACCGAAAAACACCGATCTACATGAGTAGCCTTCCAGCGAATTCCGTGACGACTGCCGCTCATCTGGTTGGCGCCATTTTCCCACAAAACGGCCTAAATGAAGAATTTTTCTACTATAATTTTCGTTGTTCCGTTTTGAACGAATTTTGTTTGTCGGCAACGCCCACGCACCCAACTACCACATCACAACTGATATCAAAAGTGATAGCATAAGCCCATGCGCTTTCTACTCGATACAAACGTCGTTTTATCTGCTTTCCGTTCGCGCCTCGGTGCGAGTCATGCGTTATTGCGGCGCGCACTCGGTGGAGAGATTCCGCTCGTGATGCACTACAAATTGGTTAGCGAATACCGGGATGTTCTGTCTCGACATCTGCCAATCGAAGAAGGTGGTGTTACGTTTTCCGATGCAGGAACGGGTGCTGGCCCGGCTGGTTGCAGATGCCGACGAAATTGATGTGCGTTACCTCTGGCGCCCCAATCTGCAAGACGAAGGAGACAATTTCATTTATGAAATCGCCGTGGCCAGTTCGCCCTGCACGATCGTTACCTACAATTTGCGGGATTTTGCCCAAGGCGAAATCCGTTTTTCCGGGGGCTATGTAAAGACTCCGGCAGAAGTACTGCAGTCACTTACACATTGAATAGGAGGCCATCATGAGAAAAAGCCCTTTCATGCTTCGCCTGGCGGAAGATGAGCGCAGTCGTGCCAAAAAGGTGGCCGACGAACTCGGCGTCTCCGAAAACAGGCTATACACCGACTTGATCCACGACGGCCTGCTGATGCGCGAACAAATGTTTTACATGGAGCATCTGCGCCAACTCGCAAATACGGTATCCAAGGAGGACGCGCTCAGTATTCTTGATCGCGTTCCTGCTACGCCACCAGCACGGGAAGATGCGCTGGACGTGTCAGGCCATCACTGAACGGCTGGCTAGAACAGTTGGCGATGACCGGAAAAAATGCCAAGGCCTCGCGTCCAAGCCTGATTTCCCTGCGCCTGTCTGATATCGAATTTGATAGCATTACTCCGAGTTGCCAGTTGCAGGCAAGCCTGCGGCACATCACCCAAGCGATCCCTACGGTCACGCAGCAGGCGCTGCAGATTCTCGAACTCGCGCAACCACTGCTTGTCGTCGAACTGGATGGGATCGACAAACGGCGCTATCGCCTGGTCGGGGGTCACCGGACATTTCAGCTGCTATTAGAGCAGGAGCCTCGAGGCAGAAAAACCTGGGCGATCCTGCTCACGAAAGCCGACGCGCAGACTTTGGCTACACACGAGGCATTCGACGCCGTCGTGTCAAAATTGATCCAGCGGCCAGATGGCAAAGATCTGGCGGTCATCGCTGCAGCACTTCAAGGCAACGAAAAACTCCGAAAGGACGTCTCCTCTCTTTTGCCCGTTGCCACAGACAACGAGTTGGCAACTGCTCTCGGCATGTCCAGAACCACTCTGTATCGACAGACCGAAAGTGTCAAAAACACATCAGCCAAATTCTTGGAAACCCACGAGCCGGAGAAGAAAATCGACCTTGAGTTTGATCTGGATGAAGAAGCATAAGAACGGCCATGCCTCGACCGCCAGAGGATAGAAAGAACCCGACAACCATGGCCGCGCAGGAGCGGATTCGCAAAGAACTGAGGCCTCTCCTCAGGTTGATCGGCGCCCCGGATGACCTGATAGGGCTATTCAGGATCGTTGAGGAATTTGAACGAATTCTCGCTCTATTTCTCCCAATTGCCGGTCAAGAATCGATTCAAAAGCTCCAGCGCGTCGAAGCCGTCATCGCCAGCATCGAAGCCAAGCGCCCAATCATTCTTCAGACATTTCCTCGGACAAATCTGGGTAAGCGAAAGACGCTCACTGACTATTACGGCACACATCCGCATTACACGATTTATGAAACTCTCCCCGAAGAAACCATTTTTTCCGGGCAACTTCGCGCACTGATCGCATCACTGCTTCCCGTCTGCATACGCCTCGAGCACGTACGGATCAATATTCCCTACCCTTACGCCGACAGAGCCGTTCGTCTATCCCGCTACCTGCGGCAACTATCGAAACCCAATACCGACGAACGCAAGCTCTTACTTGAGCTTCCGCTCCATGCACTGACGCCAGACAAAATGTGCGAGGCGATCAGCCACTGCTGCAGCCGCCTCGGCCTGGAATTGAAAAGCAGCGGTCCTTTGCAGTCATTTCAGCATATTCAGCGGAGCCTGATGTGGTTTCAAGAGGGGGGCTGGCCGACTTCGCACGGCAACATCTTCAGCCGACAATCCCATGGCAAGCCGGGAGAGCGCAGGCAGGTTTCCCTGGAAACAAAAGATTCTGATCGGCGCGTAGAAATCGAGATCTGCCTCGAAGTTGATCGACCAATCAGGATGGCGCGCTACCTGCCCCGCCCGGACGAAGTGACCGCACGTGAAGAGAAATTCGACCCCAACCAGTCCGACGATGTAGCCCCGGTCGCCGCGACGATCGAGCTGGACGCCGAAAAACGCTGCGTCTATCAGCTTGAAAACCGCCGGCGGAGTGCAGCACAGAATGCCAGGTTCAAGGCTCAGGCAATCGAACTCGCCAACCAGAATCTTCCGATCGACAGGCGAACGTTATCTGGGTACGAACTCCAATGCTTCCTGCACGCCTTGGGCGATCTGAACCTACCGGTTTGGGACGTTATCCCAGTCAGGAGTCGGTCGTATGTCGCTGCATGGGCCGCCTGCCGCTTCTTCCTGTCCCGCGACGAAGCCGATGTCCGCAAGATTCGGGCGGGAGAAATCACCGACGCCGAGGGTCGATATGACTACCCGCTATGGAGCTCCAGGACAAACCAGTTTCTGTTGCCCGCGGTTCCACCAAGGCACGCACCACCCAAGCCCAACAGCAATACGGTAAAAACCACGAACAGATTCCTGCTGTCAGTACCTGAATTACTGGTGCGAATCCTTAAGCGTCTACCGAATCAACCAGGCTTGCTATTTGAAACCAACATCGAAAAATCCTTCGAAAAACTTCTTGCTCAGATCAATCAACACAACAATTTCAAACCCGAAATCAGCCCGAGTCGACTTCAGGGAGTCGTCGCCGAACAGATGAGCAGAATGGCGCCTGCCGATCATGTCGTTTCCATCTATTTCAGAGGGCAGCCCCCGAACCAGCACAACCCGGCGGTGTATTCCGTTATTCCCGTCAGCCGCTTGCAGTTGCTCTACGAAGAGGCCTGTACTCGAGTCGGAAGGCGTGCAGGTGTTTCTCTGTCTCAAGTAACACAATCGGGTTTTCCCGATTTTACCGAAGCCAGCGACCTGAATGTCGGGTCCCTTCACGTGCCCCAGGCAAGTGCCGTCAGTGCTACCGTAAAGCACATCGTGAAGGAGCTCCGAGCGCTCTCGGCAAGTCCTGGTGCACCACTCGCCAGACTTCACAACACCTATACCGCCTACGTCACGCTGTTTCTGCTCGCGACGAGCGGTATCCGCGCCGTTTCCAGCCCTCTCCCCGCGATATTCGACCTCGATCCCCATACTGGAATCTGCTTTGTTTCGGACAAGGACAATCCGCGCTACGGCAATGCGCACCTCGCCTGGCTGCACCCGGTACTCGTCGAGCAGATCGGTCTTTACCGCCAGCACGTAACTCGTCTTCGCCAGTCACTGGCCCTTATAAATCCTTCGTCGCTTGACCGCCTGGATGCGTCAGTGGAAGCAAAGCAACTGTCCTCCCATCTCTCCCCCAAACGGGATCTCGATCAGGAACAGCTGGCCATCAGCAGCCCACTGTTATTCTTTCTTTCCCATCAGGGAGCGGATCTTCTTGACGTATCTCCTTCACTCCTTGCGTCCTATCTTGGGCCCGAATGGTCGCTGCGCGTCGGCGCACTGCGCCATTTCGTACGCAGCCACCTGCTGCAGTACAACCGCTCCGGAGAACTCATCAACGCGCTCCTCGGTCACGGGGAACGCGGAGAATCCGCCTGGGGCAAGTTCAGCACGCTGCCGCCACTGATCTGGCGGAAGCAGATTGAGGAAGCGATCAACCCTTGCCTGAAGAAACTCGGATTTGCCGCGATCCCAAGCCCGTTGCTCGCCTCCCTGCGATGAGTGACGAAGAAAAAGCCCGTTCCAGCGTCCCTGACGGATGGCCAACATGGGCGGCGACCCTCAAACCTCGCATCCCAGCACGGCAATTGAATCTGTTCGAGCGCTTCGCCGGATGGATGAGCAAAAACGCGCCTGCCGTCTGGGAAGGGGAACTCAACCTGGCGCTGGAAAACGAAACGCATACCGACCTGCGCAAGAAGCTCGGCAGCACAGCCCAAAATGCATTTGCCGAACTTGCCTTGATGGATTGGTGGGATCGTCTGATCGCGGCTGGAAACCAGTCGCACCGCTGGGAAATTCCGCTGCTACCGCCCGTTGTAAGGCTTGCACCCACGCGTCCCGAGTTCGTTCACAAAGATTTCCTGTTGCTGCAGCATTTTCGAACTCTCGAACAGGCATTCGTTGCAAGACTCCAGGAGCCGCTGGCACCAGACCAATTGCGCGACGCCATCCTCTGCAGCGCGATCGTCAACGGCGGTGTCGTGTCTCGTCCGATGCTCAGCTCGATCATTTCGATGGATGCTTCATCCGTATCCGGGCACGAGGGAGAGCTTCGTGTCACCCTCCACATACCTGTTGGCAAATCGGAAATCACGGAACAGCTCTGGTATCCAGATGCCTTAACCAGCGTGCTGATCACGCGGGCGCTCAAGCAACCAGAAATTTCTCCTCCTGCCAGTTCTGGCACGCACGCCGCCGCCAGTTCGAGTTCAGTCCGCAGCCTTGGACGCGCTTGGTTTGCCATTATTTGACTGCAGTGATTTTCTTCGTGCTGCCCATGTCGCCTTCTCACTATCGGCACCTCCCTATATTGCTGCCTACCTTGCCGACGAACTGCCCAGCCAATCGCTGCCCGATGACGTGCTTCGCCATCTTTGCGGCTGGCGCCAACATCAGGTGGAGAAAGCTGAGGCCCCGGAAGAGGATGCTGCCCTGTCGTCGTACGGCGATTTCATTGAAGCCGATTTTTCATACGATCCCGGAGCCGTGAGAAGCGACCAGGTCAAGGTCATCAACACAGTCATCAAATTTCTGGAAACTAAATACGAGCATCCGATAAGCAAGATCGATCAGGAAATTCAGAGGCATGGAACGGGCCTCTGGCCGGTGACCCGACTGCTCATCGAATGGACGAAATGGCTTCTGGGTGGAAACGACGGCGATGCGCTGAACTTCGGCAGGAAACCGATCAGGAAATCCAGCGCCGTACGATACCTTCGCACCATTGGCAGGCACCTCATTACGCTTGCCGGCGACGAAAATCTGCTCGAGATGGAAGCTGAGGATTTGGAATCCCTCTATGAACTATCGGCTGCCCGCGTAATCCAGCGCTAGGAGCGCAACGTTTTCTGGGCAAGCATCATTTCCTTCCACCGCTTTCTCATGCTAGCCGGCGCTCCGGCGCTGGACATCACGGAACTCGATGGTTTCGAGGCCGCCGGCATTCCGCCAGGTTTCCGCCAATCTCGTCGGGGAAACGATTTCCAGACATTCAAGCAGGCCATCAAGATGCTGCGCAGATTGGGGACCGGAAACCCCGCACCAGCGCATCCTGCTTGCCGCAATTCTCGGCTATCGATGCGGGTTGCGACGGCGGGAAATTCAGATGCTCCTGCTTCATGACATACACCCCGAGCCGGATCCCTATCTCGTTGTCCGCTCGTCGGAATTCGCGCGTCTGAAATCCTATTCCTCTCATCGGCGATTGCCTCTGAGGGCTATTCTTCCCGAGATGACGAACTGAAACTGTTGTTGGATCATGTGGAAAAACGCAAGGAAGTGCTGGATGACGTCGGGGGCCTGGTGTTTTCCCGGCAAGGGGATCCACGGATCCCTTTGGCCGATGCCGAATTGTTCACAGCCATCACGACAGCCTTTCAGGCAATCATCGGCCTGCAAAACTCGCGCTTCCGCTTCCATCATCTGCGGCATTCGTTCGCCAACTGGCTATTTTTGGCACTGGTCGGGATCGATAACCCGGAACTCGCCAAAGGATGGCTCCGCCTGCTCAACTCTCGTCTTTTAGCCAGGGACAGTTTAGCGCATTCTGGCGGAAGCGTTTTCCTCGCCTTCTCGGCACACCACCGGCCCCGTCACGCAAGAACCTGTATATCGTAAGCGGCCTGCTTGGACATCTAAGTCCTCAAACAACCGCCCATAGCTACCTCCACATTCTCGACTGGCTATCCGGACGCGAATCCGATCTTGCGCTCAGCAACCATCTGGCAAATATCGGCGCGCGCCAGCTTGCCGCCATGTGCGGACTATCGCCTTCCATGCCGCACAAGGCCCCCTACCGCAAACTGCACTCGGAACCGGTCGCTTTCATGCGCTGCTATGTCAGTCAGCAACTTCCGGGGGCAAACCGGGAGTCTGTGGATAGGCGCAAATCGGCACGAAAGAATCCCGATCTTACCGGCATCTTTGGCATGCTCGGCAACCCGGATCCGCCGCCGCCCGGGACTGATCGGCATTCTGTATCGATTTTTCAAAGGTAACGATCCGGGCAGGCTTGCCCATCGCTATGCAATCCCCTGCATGCAATCGCATCGGCGGCCGGGAACTATCAGAGGCTTTATGCAAAGCAATCTGTTGCCCGTACCAAGAAGGCGATGCGCCTCCCGGGCGCCCCGCCAGAATGAGGTGGCAAAAATATTCTGGCCCATGCTCGATTGCGCCAGCAAGCCATGCGAACTCAGAGAGGCGCGGGACATGATCGCTGCGGCCGGGCTACTCATCCAGCGCAATGGCCCGAAGACGGCACGTCTGTATTTTGGGGAACGACAAGAATCAGCGCTGCAGATTGTTCGAGGCCTGATCGCAATGGGCCTCCTGCCGAGAAAATGGTCTTGGAAATCCGGTTGGTCGACAATCCGCAGCAGGTCACACGGGTGTTTGATGACACAGTAGTTGAAATTGAGAAACTCGGCATTCCTCTCGATTACCGGCACCTGGATTGGCCTCAGCGCCTACCGCAGAGCAACTTGCTGAGACTGCATTTTCTGGCCGACCCGATCGATGAATCGATCAGAGCAAAAACTTTTGTAACCGGCAGAATCAGTGCTATCAACTACACTGCCTTGTGGATTTTGTTCGCCGCAGACGTGCATCCCCCCAAGCTCGGCCCAGCGCCAATCATCAATGCAGCGTCGCCGCTGCCCCACAGCACTTCTTGAATTTTCTACCACTACCGCAGGGACAGGGATCGTTCCTCCCGACCTTGGGATGCTGACGCTGAATCGTGCTCGCGACTTGTCGTTCGTGTACGGCCGTTCGGTAGGGAAGCCAGTAGCGATAGATTTCGGCGAGGCTGGCGGGCAACAGTTCAGCCAGTACGTCTCGCTGCGCCGGTGTTCGGACCTTTCTTCGATCCGCAGCGGGAAGATCGTCGGCACCAAGGAGATAGAGCGGGCGCAATATATCTGCGCCCTCCGGCGCATCGAACAACGGCTTCCAGTCGTCTCGGCGGAGTGCAACGCCCTGCATGAAGCCGTAGGCCCACATCTCGGCGTCGAGGTACTCGCGAGCATCACCGGGATAGCTCATGGTTCCGATGAACGGCTCGAAGGTGTCCGGGTCGTGCTCGAACGACCAGACGATGCCGTTCATGTGGCGCATGATCAGTTCCATGATGCGCTGCGCGTCCTTTTCGGTGGCGAACTCAGGCGCTTCGCCCCCTGGCCCCCAGATACCCGGAAACCAGTCGCTGAGACGAAGCGTCGTCGGGCCAATGACGATGGCGGTCAGATAGCCGTCTAGCGAATCGAGCATCATCGACTCTTCGGGTACTGCGTCCGAGAGAAGAAAGGCTTCGAGTTCGTCAGTCTCTTCTTCGGAGAGCGGAGCGATGAGCGGGGAGAGAATATTTTGGGTTGTCACGATGGTTTGCCTACCTCTTTCCCAGACGTGAAAAAACCGGCTTTCGCCGGCTTTTTCTCCCAATCTCCGGATGGTCATGCCACGCCGGACTAGTGGGTTAGTTGTTGCGTCAATTTTCGTCCAGGATCCCGTTTGAACAAAGCCGCATGAAGTACGGGCAGTCTGCCATTGACCTGAAGGCATTGATAGCCAGCAAGTTTGTCAGTACCACCCGCCCATCAAAGGTAGTCTATAAATCCGATCTGATCAACCTGAGAAAGTCTGGGCAGGCGCAATTCTCGCGGGCGCTGCGCTACAACAACATACAAAAAGCCCCTGGATAGCTTCGTGCAGTCGGGCTCCAATTGCCCGAGGCGAACACTATCAAGTAGGCTTCGGCCAAGAATAGTCACTGACGCCGATGTTGTCAAAAGAAATGGGCCATGTAGCCATGTCAGCAAGGTTGACCCAGGCCGATGCCGCCATCTATGGCATGGCAACCGAAGGCAGGAGCGCGGCCGACATCTTCAAGGTCATCGCTTCAGCCTCGCGCAATCCGTTCAATCGCCAGCTTGCCAAACTACTGCTGAAGACCGGCATCACCCCGAAGATCAACTCATTAATCGACGGTTGGTAATGCAAGCGGGTAAAACGCCGTCAAACTTTTTCCAAAAATGCACAACCGCGTTCGGTAGATTGGTCCTCAGATGTTTTAGAGGAGACTTTCGATGGACCCGAACAACTACTTGGCGGATAGATTTTTCAGACTGGGTACCCGCCTGATCAGGGATGGGGCATATCCAGCTTTCGGGATTGCCGCCGCGCAGGCGCTAATCCAAGACCCGCCTTCCATGCTCGCATGCCTGGGCACAGCTGCAGGCATCCTGCTATTTGAGGGAGCACTTGCAGGATGTTGCCCTTGGATCAGCCTGATGTTGTCACAGGATGATCCTTGGTAAGTCTGCAGGCATTGGAAGATGCACGAGGAAGCAAAAAAATCGCTGCCACTCGGTTGATTGAAGGCCGAGGTATCAGCAGGTCGGCACCAGCGCGTCAGTTGCCTGCGAATTTGCTGGCAAGGCGACTGCGATGAGATCTTCGATTCCGCATTGAAGAACGGCGACAAGCCCCCCCAACACGACCGTCGATACATGCGTTGACTGGCCATCGACGATCCGAATCAGTTGGGGAACGGAAATATCGACGCCAATCGCTTTCAGCATGCGCTGCAGTGCGGCGACGGAGCGTATGCCCCGTTCAGCCATGACGACGCGAATGCGGAAAGCCAGCGTGACTGGGCTGCTCTTGGCAGGAATGGGGTGGGACATGGTGTCGATCCTCACAAAACGACAGGGTCAAGACGGATCAGCAGGGTTGCTGTTTCGTAAGGGTATATACCAAAAAGACCGCAATAACATAATTATTTTCATAAAATGATTGACTATTGCAAAATGAGTACGCATAATCCACGACCATTCGAAACTCGTCTTCAATGGCATCAGCAAAAGGATCAGACGCGGGATAGCGCAGTTGGCAGCGTGCCGGGCTCATAACCCGGAGGTCGGCGGTTCAAATCCGTCTCCCGCAACCAGACACATTATGAAAACAAACCTCATTACCTCAATCGCGACAAATCGGCGTCCGGCCTCTGCCGGCGAGCGCCCCTGTCCCGCCATGGCCAAGCGCCAGGCCGGCACGCGATTTGATGGAACCATGGGGAATGGACAGCGATTTTCCGGCGTGACCACCTGCAATGGCTATCCACATCATGGCTACTCGTGGGATCCGGGCGCACAGAGATTCAGGTTGGGGCAAGACATGGCGTAAGCCATCTCCCCACGGCAGCAGCAAATGCCAAAGCCCGGATCTCCGCAAGGAATCCGGGCTTTGTGTTTTTGGTTCAAGAAATCCTTCCGCGATTGGGAGGTTCGTATCGGCATCGATACGGTTGCTCATAAACAATTCGGATGCGGTTCAACTGTCGCGCAGCGATGCCGGGTGTCCTCACACGCTTGGTATTGCGCCCGACAGACTTCAGGTGCGCCGTTGACCTGTCTACGCCTTTCAGGAGTAGAGAACAGTGGCAGAAGCACCAGGCGTCATGCATCACGATGCCTGGATACCGGATCAACACTAATGAAAAGGAGGCCCCCATGACGTAACGACTCAACACAGGAGAGCGTCATGTCTCGTACTTATCGGCGGCGAAATACCCGCTACAACCTGAACTGGGTGCTGCGTAGCTACACCTGGATCAATGGCCATCAACAACGATTCGTCCTCGACCCCAACAGCCGTGAGGGGAAAAAAGCGCTCGCGCACTATTTTTCCGATGCCGGATTCGGTGACTACGCCCATGCCACAGCACCACATTGGTATCGGCGCTATCGGAATCATCGTGCCGATCGGCGTGAAGAAATGGAATTGCATCGCTGGCGAAGTAACCCCGACCGGGAAGTTGTCCTGCCTCGTCGTGTCAGGGATGCGAGTTGGTACTGGTAACCAAATCGAAAACAGAAAGGAAAATGAAGGATGAAACCCAAGATTAAGCCACGAGAAATCCCCTTCGTGGCCGGCATGAAGCTCCGGAAAGCCGGACCCCATGGCAAACCCGAGAAATCGCAGCGTCGGCAGGAGAAAGTTGCTCTCCATCGTACTGTGAAGCAGCGCCCGGAGCACTGGCCAAGCGCTCAATCTGCAAGAGCGCTTCTGCCAATCTTCGGTTCAATCAGGGTGTAGCGCAGTTGGTAGCGCGCCTCGCTTGGGACGAGGAGGTCGCTGGTTCGAGCCCAGCCACCCTGACCAATGATCATCGGGCGTCTTGGTGCTAAGGCGTGTGCACCGCCGGACTGTAAATCCGGCCCCACGTGGCAAACATTCCTGGTTCGACTCCAGGGACGCCCACCACAACGCAATGTCCCGCTGGTGTAGTGGCAGCACAAGAGTCTCCAAATCTCTTGGTGGGAGTTCGATTCTCTCGCGGGGCGCCATCGGGCAATAAAAGCCTCTTGGCGTAAGTGGTGTGCGCGCCTGTCTGAAGAACAGGAGGATGCCGTTCGATTCGGCGGGGAGGCACCAATTTCATCGTGCAGTGGCCGAGAGGTTGAAGGCGTCAGTCTGCAAAACTGAAGGCGAAAGCCCGCGGCGGTTCGAATCCGTCCTGCACGTCCAGTCTCAATGGTGTCCGTAGTGTAGTGGCCTGCATTTCGGGTTGTGGCCCCGAAGGTACCGGATCGATACCGGTCGGATACCCCAATTTTCGTGCGCAATCGATGCGCGCAACCGCATCCATAAAAAGGAAGCGCCATCAAGGCGGAGGGAGGAAAAAGGAATGGTACAGATACTCGGAATCGACATAGCCGGCCACCCGGTCAAATGGTTGACCCCGCAAGCCGCGGCCGCCCTGGTGACGACCGGCCGTGTCGCATGGCAATGCGGAGCACCCGCCGTCGTCCTGCGTGGTGGACTTAACCGGCATGGAGAGCGCTCGATGCTAGCGATCAGCGGCATCGTCGGACTCGACGGACGTCGCCCAAAAGGGTGGCTGCGCAACGCACTGCCCGCTCACGAACGAATTGCTCTTTCGTCGTGACTGCCACCTGTGCGCCTACTGCGGGCAGCACTTCCGTTCACGGGATCTCAGCCGGGATCATGTCGTGCCGCGCGTGCAGGGCGGTGCAGACCGCTGGACCAACGTGGTGACCGCCTGCCGCGCCTGCAACCAGCGCAAGGGCGGACGGCGCCCGGAGGAGACACGCGACATGCAGTTGCTCTACGTGCCCTATGCACCGTGCTTGTGGGAACACTTCCTCCTGTCGTCACGGGACATCCTGGCCGATCAGATGGAGTTCCTCGCGGCACGGCTACCGTCCCACAGCAGATCACGGAGCAGGCTCACGCACTGAGCCTTGGATGGATCCTCTGGTAACAAGAAACATTGGCAGACCGACGGAAGAGGTGGAATGAAGCTTTCTCGCCTGCCTGCAAGGAAAGGAATAAATCATGCCGATCAGGCAAGTCATCACGACCGAACGCGTCCCGGTCAAGATCTGGACGGACGACATCGATGAACGCTCGAAGCAGCAACTCGCCAACATTGCGAGCCTGCCTTTCATCCACCGGCATGTTGCCGCGATGCCAGATGTACATCTCGGCATCGGCGCGACGATCGGTTCGGTGATTGCCACTCACAAGGCGATCATTCCAGCTGCGGTTGGCGTAGATATTGGCTGCGGCATGGTGGCCTGCCGCCTCTCGATCACGGCCAACGATCTCGACGAGAAATCGCTGAAGAAGGTCTTCGACCAGATCACGCGTGACGTACCGGTCGGGCGCGGCCAGCACAAGGACGAAAACGTCCTGGTTCAGGCCGCCATGCCGTTCGAGGCACGCCTGGATGCGATGACCGATAAGCATCCCAAGTTGCTCAAGGCCTTCGGCAAGTTCTCCAAGTGGATGAATCAGATGGGAACGCTCGGAGGCGGCAATCACTTCATTGAGGTCTGCCTCGACGAATCCGATCAGGTCTGGGTGATGCTGCATTCGGGCAGCCGCGGCATCGGCAACGCACTCGCCGAATACTACATTCAGCTTGCACGCGAAGACATGGAGCGCTGGATGATTCAGCTGCCGGACCGCGATCTTGCCTACTTTCCGGAGGGCTCAGAACACTTCGACGACTACGTTGAGGCCGTAACCTGGGCGCAGGAATACGCGATGCAGAACCGGGAGTGCATGCTCGATCTCGTGCTGCGCGCGCTCGGCCGCCATCTGCCGGAGTTCGACGTCACGAGCGAGGTCGTCAATTGCCACCACAACTATGTGACGACCGAGCATCACTTCGGCGCCAATGTCTGGGTCACCCGCAAGGGCGCCATTCGGGCGCGCGAGGGCGATCTTGGCATCATCCCCGGCAGCATGGGGGCAAGGAGCTACATCGTGCGTGGCAAGGGTAACCCGGAGAGTTTCACGTCGTGCGCACACGGGGCCGGACGGCGTATGAGCCGCACTGCGGCTGAGAAGATGTTCAGCGAAGTCGACCTCGTGAAGCAGACCGAAGGCGTGATCTGCCGAAAGGACAAGGGTGTAGTCGATGAAATTCCGGGTGCCTACAAGGACATCGATACGGTCATGGCCAACCAGGCAGACCTCGTCGATATCGTGCATCGATTGAAACAAGTGGTTTGCGTGAAGGGATAATCGATATGGCCATCGCACTTGAGTTCATAGACTTCATCGTACCGATCGCTGTGATACGGACAAAGTACCCCGGTGGCTGGGAACAGTGCCTGAGGGATCATGAATTTCTGCTCGGAGGGCGTGTCTGGCACGACGATCATCTGTTTCGGGATGGCGCCATGAATCCCGGCGATATCGAATCCTTGGTTGAGGAATGGATCGAACTGGGGTTTGAACCTATCGTGGAACGTGATGGGCACCGCATCTGGAAAGACTGCTGTGTAGCGGAGTCCATGTTTGGGG
>JADJUC010000030.1 GCA_016710885.1 Candidatus Proximibacter danicus | reverse complement strand
ACCGCCGTGTCTCAGTTCGACCCTGAGCTGACCATAGTCCTTAGGGAAAGCAGACTTTCAAATTCTATGTGGCCGATGGGTTTCGAGTTGCTTTCAGCGCGCCATTTTAGTCTCAGGTTGCTCCGTGATCGCATTCTCAGAGGTCATCCGCTGGAATTACATAAAACGACATGTCATTGAGAAAATCCAGCGGTGCTTGGAAGAGTTGGTAACTATCGTCAAGACTATCGCAAAGTTGGTGAAACCTTTCCCATAACTCGAGCTGCTGATCTGAGAATAGATCTTGTAGTACACGCTTGATTGCTGAACTGTCCATGTGGTAACCAGCATAAGCCGCAAGTGAGTGTGTAAATGTGGAACGTGTGCCGGGCTTGTACTTCCCCCAATCCGACCTCTCGTAACCCTTATTAAAATCAACTAACGCCCGCGCAGCTGCTTCCACCATCACCGTCTAGTATGCCAAGGAAATATTCAACGAATGACTTGTCGACTTTTCTGGTGCTCTTGGCAGCCACAAATGAGCGCGCTCTATCTTTCGATTTTTCAGCATGTGGCCACAGTTTGTGCTCTATGCAAACCATGATATTTGCGGCGTGCATATAGCCTGGATAACTCGCCTTGGACATTTTTCTCGTCGACGGGAATGCTGCACTTATGTACGACTTTCCAAGCAGGGACGAGTAGAGAGCAGGTACAACCAAGGTACAAAAATCATAGCCTGAAGAATGAAGGCCCCGTTCGTCCGCGTGTCCCCAGCACGCATGCGCACATTTTTGAAAACGGTACAAAGTTCCAATCAGAAGCTCTGGGTCATTTCTGGAGAGCGCTGCTGACTCTCCGAATTCAATAAGCCTCCACCCAAGTCTTGGAAAATACCGAGTCTGGAGAAGCGACGTTGAACGAAGTCGATAGGCTTTTCAGGAAAACATCTCTACAAATCTGACGTACTCCTCGCGAAGTAGCTGATCAAACTGTCCTAAAGACGATATTTCGTCACGTGTTGCTATGCTCGCGCTCGTACTGGCTTGAATTGCAGCTGCTGTGTGCTGATAACTTCTTTGTCGACCTGTTGCACACTGGATTTGTCTCTGCCCCGACGATAATGCCATATAGCATAAATAGCAGCTGCCAAAATGAACAACAGAGAAAGATAGGTCATAGCTTATATGGGTGACTTACAGTGACGGAAGGTTGTGGCTTATTGCTAGGGCAAAGTGTGATTTATTGAATATGGCATTGCAACCAGTGGCTGCTTTGGGTGGGCTTGGGCGAAAGACTACTTATGGCCGATCTCGGCCGCTCCGCGATTATGCGCTCGTCCTACCGTTACGCACAATAACGTTAAGGTAGGGCCGATTTTCTCAGTGATCAGCGATCAGTCTGATTAATTCATCGCCGTAGTGCTCAATCTTCGCCGCACCGATGCCGGTGACCATCGCCAGATGCCCGCGCGTGGTTGGACGCATTTCGGCGAGTTCCTTCAGCGTGCGGTCGTGCAGGATGACGTAGGCCGGCACGGCCTGTTCGCGGGCGGTGTCGGCGCGCCACTGGCGGAGGGTTTCGAATAGGATGGCGGCTTCGGGCGAAAGATCGGCGGTATGCGCGGCGGTGCTGCCCTTCTTCGGGCGGGCCGCCGATTTCCTGGCTACATAGCGGCGCATTTCGATGCTCTGCTCGCCCTTGAGCACCGGCCGTGCTTCGGCCGTCAGCTTCAATGCACCATGCTCGGCCAGGTCGGCCTGCAGCAGGCCGCCGGCAACCAGCTGGCGTAGCACGGCACGCCACGAGGCGTCGTCGAGGTCGGCGCCGATGCCGAAGACGGAGAGCTGGTCGTGGCCCCACTGTGCGGCCTTGTCACTCTTCTTGCCACGCAGCACGTCGATGACGTGTAGCGCGCCGAAGCGCTGGCCGGTGCGGAAGACGGCAGAGAGTGCCTTCTGGGCGACGACGGTGCCGTCAAACAGCTCCGGCGGGTCGAGGCAGACATCGCAGTTGCCGCAGGGGGCGTGCTTCTCACCAAAATAATCGAGCAGCACGACGCGCCGGCAGCGCGGCGCCTCGCAGTAGGCGAGCAGGGCGTTGAGTTTCTGTGCCTCCAGCCGCTTCTGTTCCGGCGGCGCGGTCGAGTCGTCGATGCGCGAGCGCTGCAGCACCACGTCCTGCAGGCCGTAGGCCATCCATGCTTCGGACGGTTCGCCGTCGCGGCCGGCGCGGCCGGTTTCCTGGTAGTAGGCCTCGATGCTTTTCGGCAGGTCGAGGTGGGCGACGAAGCGCACGTCGGGCTTGTCGATGCCCATGCCGAAGGCGATGGTGGCGACGACGATCTGACCTTCCTCGCGCAGGAAGCGGCGCTGGTTTGCGGCGCGGCTGGTGGCGTCCATGCCGGCATGGTAGGGCAGGGCAGCGTAGCCCTGGCTGTTCAGCCATTCGGCGGTTTCATCGACCTTCTTGCGCGACAGGCAATAGACGATGCCGGCCTCGCCCTTGCGGTCGGCAAGGAAGGCCTGCAGTTGCCGGCGAGGGTTGTCCTTCTCGACCACGGTGTAGCGGATGTTCGGCCGGTCGAAGCTGGACAGGAAAACGCGTGCTTCGCCCAGGCCCAGGCGTTGCAGGATTTCGTTGCGTGTTGCCTCGTCGGCGGTGGCGGTCAGCGCGATGCGCGGGATGGTCGGGTAGCGTTCGTGGAAGGCCGAGAGCTGCAGGTATTCGGGGCGGAAGTCGTGGCCCCACTGCGAGACGCAGTGCGCCTCGTCGATGGCGAAGAGGGCGATGCGGTTTTGTTCGTGCAGGCGGTCGAGCAGCCCGATGCTGCGCTCGCCGGCGAGCCGTTCCGGGGCGATGTAGAGCAGGTCGAGGTCGCCCGAGAACAGCCGGCGCTCGATCTCCTGCACCTGCGGCCAGTCCAGCGTCGAGTTGAGGAAGGCGGCGCGCACGCCGGCCTGCAGCAGCGCATCGACCTGGTCCTGCATCAGCGCGATCAGCGGCGAGACGACGATGCCGACGCCGTGGCGTAGCAGCGCCGGGATCTGGTAACACAGTGACTTGCCGCCACCGGTCGGCATCAGCACCAGCGCGTCGCCACCGCCGCTGACGTGGCTGATTATTTCCTCCTGGCTACCCCGGAAGGCGGGGTAGCCGAAGGTGGTGCGCAGGATTTCGAGGGCGTTAGGACGCATTCTTTCCTTTTTCCGCGCATTTTTCAGGAATCAGCCAGGAGGCGGCGACGGCGCTGACGAGAATGGCACCGACAACGCCCAGCGACAGGAAGACCGGGATCTTGATCCATTCGACGATCAGCATCTTCGTGCCGATGAACACCAGCACCAGCGCCAGCCCGTACTTGAGCAGGTGGAAGCGGCTGGCCAGGTCGGCGAGCAGGAAATACAGCGCCCTGAGGCCGAGGATGGCGAAGATGTTCGAGGTCATGACGATGAACGGGTCGGTGGTGATGGCGAAGATCGCCGGGATGGAGTCTACCGCGAAGATGACGTCGGTGATGCCGATCAGCACGACGACGACGAACAAGGGCGTGTACCAGCGTTTTCCCTCGCGCATTTCGCTGAGCTTTTCGCCGACGAACTCGCGCGTGATCAGCAGGTGCCCGCGCATCCACTTGAGGATCGGGTTCTTCTCCAGGTCCGGCTCGTGGTCGGCGGCCCAGATCATCTTGATGCCGGTGATCAGCAGGAAGGCGCCGAAGACGTAGAGGATCCAGTGGAACTGTGCGATCAGCCAGGCACCGATGAGGATCATGATGGCGCGCAGGACGACGGCACCGATGACGCCGATGATCAGCGCCCGCTTCTGCAGCTCCGCCGGCACGGCGAAGGCAGTGAGGATCATCAGGAAAACGAAGATGTTGTCGACCGACAGCGATTTCTCGATCAGGTAGCCGGTGAGGAACTCGGTGGCCTTGAGGTTGGCGACTTCGCGGCCGACGCTCTGGTCGAGCCAGAACCACAGGCCGGCGTTGAAGATGAGCGCCAGCGCCACCCACAGCAGCGACCAGCCCAGGGCTTCGCGGACACCGACGCTATGCGAACCCTTGCGTTCAAGAACCAGCAGGTCGACGGTGATGGCGATGACGACGAACAGCGCGAAGCCAGCCCACATCCAGCTATTGGCAATGCCTTCCATGATGGCCTCTTACCAGCGGTCGTTGTGATGGCGGCTGGCGCGATCGAGGCGGCGGTCAATCCGTCGATATTCGCCGTCGATGATCGTGCCGGGTGCCGGCGTCTTGCCGGTAGCCCTTGTTCCTCCCTTTGCGGCCAATGGCTGGAGGCGGGATGCAACGAGCGACATGAGCAGGCGCGAAGCAAGGGAAAATGCCTTGGCGCGCAGATGGCCAGCGAGGAAGGTCAGAACGAATTTCATGATGTCGGCTCCTGATTGAAAAGGGTGGCAGCGAAAGCCCCCTTGCCGGTGCCGGCGTAAACGAAAAAGACCTTTGCCGGGCGGCAAAGGTCTCGCTTGCAGTGGTGGCGGTGGTGAAACCTGCCACTTGCCCGACAGGCCGGGGATTCGGTCAAGAATCCCGTATTGACGACCAGTCGATTCAGCTACTCCCCTTTGGGGTAGGTGCAATTTACCGAAGGCCTGGTTTCAGGTCAAGTTTTCGCGGTGCAGCGCTTCTTCACCCGCTTCGCCATCCCAGACCAGGCATTCGGCACGCAGGGTATCTTCTCCTTCGTGCCAATCGGCGAGCACCCAGCGCTCGACATGGATGCCGTCGACGATGTGGTCGTGCCTTGCCGGCCGATGCGTGTGGCCGTGGATGAAGGTGGCGTAGCCGTGATTTCGCAGGAAATCCTCGGTGGCGCCGGGGTTGAGGTCCATCAGGTAGGCGCTCTTGCCTTGCGCCTTTGCCTGTTTTCCCGCTTCGCTCTGCTCGCGCAAGGCGCGGGCAATGGCGCGGCGCTCGGCCAGCGGCTTGGCGAGGAAGGCAGCCTGCCATTCTGGTGCCCGTGATTGCGTCCGGAAAGCCTGGTATTCGGTGTCATCGGTGCACAGTGCATCGCCGTGCGAGAGCACGAACTGCCAAGCGGGCAGCGAAAGCACGTGGGGGTCGGAGAGGAGTCGCGCGCCGGTGGCGGCGGCAAAGCCATCGCCAAACAGGAAATCGCGGTTGCCGCGCATGATGTTCAGCTCGACGCCGCTGTCAGAGAGTTCGCGCAGGGCTGTTGCGATGGCTGCGTTGGCCGGGTCTTCGAGGTCATCGTCGCCAACCCAGTATTCAAACAGGTCGCCGAGGATGTAGAGGGCCTCGGCATCGCGTGCGCGGCCGCCGAGGAACTGGAGGAAAAGCCGGTTGAGTTCCGGGGTCTGCGCCGACAGGTGCAGATCGGAAATGAAGAGGATCACGGGGTATCGTCCGGCAGAGCGCCGTTCATGGTTCGATACACCCGCATTGCGGGTTACTCACCACGAACGGAGTTCGCGCACCGTTCGTCCTGAGTAAGCCGCGCAGCGGCTGTATCGAAGGGCGCATGGCCGAGGATCAAACCGCCTCGGCCTTCTCGATGATTACGTCTTCCACCGGAACGTCCTGATGGAAACCGCTGTTGCCGGTCTTGACGGCGCGGATCGCGTCGACCACGTCGAGGCCTTCGCTGATTTCGCCAAAAACGCAGTAGCCCCAGCCGTTGCCGGAGGGCGACTTGAAGTCGAGGAAGTCGTTGTCGACGACGTTGATGAAGAACTGGGCGGTCGCCGAGTGCGGGTCGCCGGTGCGGGCCATGGCGACGGTGCCGCGCTTGTTCTTGAGGCCGTTGGCGGCTTCGTTGTCGATCGGGGCGCGGCATTCCTTCTGCTTCATGCCCGGTTCGAAACCGCCGCCCTGGATCATGAAACCCTTGATCACGCGGTGGAATACGGTGTTGTCGTAGTGGCCGTCGGCGACGTAGGCGAGGAAATTCTCAACAGTTTTTGGGGCCTTCTCGGCGTCGAGCTTGAGCGTGAAGGCGCCGAGATTGGTGGTGAATTTAACCAGGGACATGGAGTTTCCTTACTTTTCAGAAATGACTTTTACGGATTTGATGACGACGGGGTCGATGGGCACATCCGTCGGGAAGAAGCGGTTGAACGGGCCGGTCGGGACCGCTGCAATCTTGTCGACCACGTCCATGCCTTCGACGACCTTGCCGAATACGGCATAGCCCCAGCCGTCACGCGAGGGGAAGTCGAGCGGCGTGTTGTCCTTGTGGTTGATGAAGAACTGGGCCGTTGCTGACTGCGGATCGTTGGTGCGGGCCATGGCGATGGTGCCGCGTGCATTCTTCAGCCCGTTCTTGGCTTCGTTGGCGATGGGCGTCTTGGTGGCTTTCTGCTCCATCTCCTTGTTGAAACCACCGCCCTGGATCATGAATCCAGGGATGACGCGGTGGAAGACCGTGTCGGTGTAGAAGTTTTCCTTGGTATAGGCGAGAAAATTCTGCGTCGAGATGGGGGCCTTGTCCTGGTTGAGCTCAATGACAATGCGTCCGAGCGTCGTCTGCATTTCGACCTTGGGACCGGCCCAGGCGGCGACCGACAGCGCAAGCCCCGCGGCGAGTAGGGAAACGTGTTTCAACATCAGGCGGCTCCTTCGTAAACGATTTTCCAGGTACCGTCCTCGCGGATCCAGTACTGGCGTTTCTTCATTTGGTTGGAAAGGTTGTTGCTGCGGTAATCCTGCTCGAAGGTGACGACGACGAGTTCATCCTTGCCCGGGTTGCGGAACATGGAAAGATTGTCGGTCTTGACCTTGATCCATTCCTTGCCGGCGTTGACCTGGCGTTTTTGCTGGGCGAAGGCGTCGAAGCCTTGTTTTCCGGACTGGAATTTTTTCGAGTAATGGCGAAGGAAGCGGTCCGTGTCACCGCTTTCCCAGTCGGTACGCCATGCGTCGAGGTTCTTGTTGAGCGCGTTGCGTTCGGCCTGCCAGTCGTCCAACGAGAGCCATTCGATATCGTTGCTGATGATCACCGGTGTCAGGCCGGGTTGCAGGTTCTTGGCCAGTGCGTCGAGATCCTGGTTGGAGAGCACCACGCAGCCGTCGGAAGCTTTCGGCGGGCGCGAGAAGGTGTCCGACGGCGTGCCGTGCAGCCAGATGCCGTGTCCCTTGCGGCCCTGCCGCTTGTCCCACTCGTTCGGGTAATTGATCGGAAAGGCGCCACTGCCGTAGAAGTCGGTGAGCTTCTGGCGTGGCAGGCTGGTGGTGACGTGGTAGACGCCGACCGGGGTCTTCTTGTCGCCCTCGCGTGCTTTCTCGGAGCCCAGCTTGCCGTGGCTGATGTAGTAGTCGGCAACGAAACGGGGGCGTCCATTTTCGTTCTGGTAGAGGTAAAGCCTGGCTTTCTGGGTGTCGACAACCACCGCATATTTCTGGTCCGGCTGCATCTGCAGCAGGTAGCGCGGCACGGTATTGTCGGCAGGTTTTTTGCGGTTCGCCTGAAGACGCGCCACGGCCTCTTCGCGCAAGTCTGCCAGGCGCTCGGCTGGAGCGTTGGTGGCATTGCCGAGGTTGGAGATGGGGCGCGAGCGCGCCAGGAGCAGGTCGCCCCGGATCAAGTGTGCGAGTCGGAAATTCGGGTGCTGGTGCAGCAGTGACTCGGTCAGGTTCATTGCCTGGTCGAGCCGGTTTTTCTCGATGGCGGCATAGATGCGCACGAGCTGCGCCTCAATGCCGGAATCGGTATAGATCGGGGGAGGGGCGGCCGCTCCCGACCTGCCGGGAACGGGGAGGGCGGGACCGACGGCAACGATGGTCAGTAACAGACCACCGAAGGCAAATCGCCGCATCAGCCGACGCGTTCCTGCTGGATCAGCCATTTGCCACCGACACGGATCAGAACCAGGGTCTTGCCTGCAGACGAGTTAAGCGTCGCTGATTTGTAGTCCTGGCGGAACTTGACCGTGGCTTTGTCGCCGTTCAGTGAAACCTTGACGTCGGCAACGCTGACCTGAATCTTGCCGGGCTTGTCGATGCGCTGCTGGCGCTCGGTTTCCCATGCCTTGCGGGGCATGCCGTTGGGAGTCTGGAAATCTGGCGCGTAGTGGCCAAGGTAGGTCTTTACGTCCTTCTTCGACCAGGCCGCAGCCCAGCCTTGAACGGCGCTGACGATCTCGGATTCGGTGCTGGCAGTGTCGCTGGCCTGCTTGCCTGGCGCCGTGGTTGCCGGCTTCTCGGTTGCCTTTGTCGGTTCAACTGGCTTTGCCGGGCCACTGACGACGGGGGCCGGCGGTGGGGGGGCAATCGGCACGACCGTAGCGGCTGGCTTTGGCGGTTCTGCGGCGGCTACCTTGACCGGCTCGCTGGGTTTCGCGGCGGCAACGACGGGTTTGCTGCCCGGGCGGGTGCCGGTGCTGATCAGGTCGCGAATCAACGACAGCTTGCCTTGGGCGGCGGAGTTTGATGAGTCGAGTTGCAGCGCCTTATCGTAAGCCTGGCTGGCGAGCTTGGCATAGACATCACCAAGGTTTTCGTAGGCGATGGCGTAGGCCGGGTGAGTCCTTATTGCCATCTCGAGGGCGGTGCGGGCCTTGTCGTACTGCTTCTGCTGGGCGTAGAGCACGGCCAGGTTGTTATACGGCTCGGGCAACTCCGGGTAGTCTTCGGTCAGCCTCGTGAAGACGGCGATGGCGTCAGCCGGGCGATTCATCTCGGTGAGAATCAGCCCCTTGAGAAAACGGCCCTGGGCATCCTTGGGCTTGCCAGCGATGTAGGCATCGGTTTTTTCGAGCGCCTGCGGGTATTGCCCGGATTTGATCAATTTCTGGATGTCGGCAAGATTGTCGGCGCGGGCCAGCGGGGCTGCAAAGCACAGTGCGAGGGCAACGAGCAAGGCTGGCAGGCGGGCAGTCGGGCGGTGTGTCGGGAGGCTGGAGGGCATCGATGTGGTATACTTCGCCAAGTTGAGTTACGCGATCAAGCTTGCAATCGATCAATTCTAACAAGAAGCGCTGCGAAACCCAAACTTCGTAGCCAATTTCCGACCTCTCCTCAGATACCGCGAAAACGGCTCCCGGCGCCCGCCGAGGGGCATCAGAGCGAACCCGCCAGATGCTTAAAATCTACAACACGCTGACCCGCGAAAAGCAGGATTTTGTCCCAATCCAACCCGGGCATGTCCGCATGTATGTCTGCGGGATGACTGTTTATGATTATTGTCATCTTGGGCATGCCCGCGTACTCGTTGTTTTCGACATGGTGCAGCGCTGGCTGAAGGCCAGCGGACTCGATGTCACCTATGTGCGCAATATCACCGATATTGACGACAAGATCATCAAGCGGGCGCTGGAAAACAACGAAACGATTGGCGCACTGACCGATCGTTTCATTGCCTTCATGAACGAGGATGCGGCGGCTCTGGGGGTCGAAAAACCTTCATTCGAGCCGCGGGCGACCGATTATGTGCCGCAGATGCTGGACATGATCGGGACCCTCGAAGAAAACGGGCTGGCGTACAAGGCCGGCGATGGCGACGTTAACTTCTCGGTACGCAAGTTCCCCGGCTACGGCAAGCTCTCCGGCAAAACGCTCGACGATCTTCGTGCCGGCGAGCGCGTCGAGGTCGGCGCGGACTCGGCGAAGCAGGACCCGCTGGATTTCGTGCTCTGGAAACATGCCAAGGAGGGCGAACCCTTCTGGGCTTCGCCTTGGGGTAATGGTCGGCCGGGCTGGCATATCGAGTGTTCGGCGATGAGTTCCGATCTTCTCGGCAAGCATTTCGACATCCACGGTGGCGGTCAGGATCTCCAGTTCCCGCATCACGAGAACGAGATCGCCCAGTCCGAGGGCGCGCATGCCTGTACGTTCGTGAATTACTGGATGCACAACGGCTTTGTTCGCATCGATGACGAAAAGATGTCGAAATCGCTGGGTAATTTCTTCACCATTCGCGAGGTTTTGAAGAAATACGATGCGGAAGTCGTGCGTTTCTTCATTTTGCGTGCGCATTACCGTAGCCCGCTGAATTATTCGGATGTGCATCTCGACGATGCTCGCCATGCCTTGACCCGCCTTTACACCGCACTCAAGGGTGTAGAAGCCGTGGTAGCAGAACCCGACTGGAACGAGCCTCACGCGCAGCGTTTCCGTGCGGCGCTCAACGATGATTTCAATACGTCGGAGGCTGTCGCCGTGCTCTTTGATCTGGCGGGTGAAGTCAATCGCAGCCGTGATCCGGTTGTGGCCGCTCAGTTGAAGGCGCTGGCCGGTATTCTCGGGTTGCTGGCGCGGGATCCGGTGAGCTTTTTGCAGGCGACGCCGGCAGGCGAAGGTGAATTGTCGTCCGAGCAGATCAATGCGCTGATTGCGGCCCGTACTGCCGCCAAAAAAACCAGGGATTTTGCCGAAGCCGACCGGATTCGTGCCGAACTCACAGCGGCGGGCATCGTGCTCGAAGACTCGGCGCAGGGAACGACCTGGCGACGCGCCTGAGTGAAGGGCGACAGCCCTTCACGAATAAGTACTCTTGGGGTGCGCCTGAGTGAAGGGCGGCAGCCCTTCACGAATAAGTACTCTTGGGGTGCGCCTAGCTAAGCACTTCGCGCTCTGCGAGAAGTGCTCTTGGGGGGCGTGATCAGATTTCGAAATCCGCGCTCTTCGGCGTGATCCGGATCACGCGGTTCTTTCCCTGCCGCTTGGCTTCATAGGTGCCGCTGTCGGCACGGGCGACGAAATCCCGCGGGCTTTCACCCGGAACAAAGGTGGTCACGCCGATACTGGCCGTGCACTGAACCGGCTGGTTTGGCACTGGGCAGATCTCCGCGCCAGCAAAGGTTGCACGTACCCGTTCAGCTGCCGCCTCGGCCATTTCCATGTTTGACTCCGGCAGAAGTGCGACGAATTCCTCTCCGCCATAGCGGAAGGCCTGATCGGTGCGTCGCAGGCATTGGTTGATGCTTTTGGCCAGACGTATCAACACCTGGTCACCTTCTACATGCCCCCACGTGTCGTTGAACATCTTGAAATTGTCGACATCCAGCACCATCAAGGCCAGCGGATGCTGATAGCGTTCCGCGCGCTCCATTTCCTCACGCAGCCGCTGGGCAAAATGCCGGGCATTGTAGAGTTGGGTCATGCCGTCGGTGATCGACAGTACCCGATAGCGCTCTTCGCTCTGGCGCAGGTTCTCTTCAGCACTTTTCTGCTCGGTGATGTCCTGAAGGGTTTCGATGGCACCGATGACCTCGCCCTGCGAATTGCGTAACGGCGCCGCCGTGAAGTAGAGCCAGCGACCGTTGCTGCCGAAATTGGCAAAAAAATCTTCGGCCTCAAACCCGCCCTTGACGACCAGCGAACGGTGGTACTTTTTGCCGCCATAGTATTGGGCGACCCGCGCTTCCATGGCTCCGTCCAGCACCAAATCAGCCATGCACGGACGTTCGTCGGCATAGAAGGCACGCCACTGCTGGTTTGTACCGATCAGTTCGCTCGTCGGCAGCCCGGTCAGTGCGGCGCAGGCCTGATTCCAGTGGGTTACGCGATGCTCGCGATCAATCACGAAGGTCGCTACGGCAGAGCCGTCGATGATTTGTGCAAGGCGCTGCTCGCTTTCGAGCATTCGCTCTTCCGCGTGTTTGCGTTCGGTGATGTCAATCAGCGTTTCGATGGCACCTATGGTCTGGCCGTCGTCATTGCGCAGAGGCGCTGCCGCAAAATGTAGCCAACGTTCTCCGCCCGGCAGGTCGGGGAACAGGTCTTCCACTTCGAAAATCCCGTCCGTAATCGCTGATTTTCGGTAGCGCCCTTCGTAGTACAGGGCAATGACAGCATCACTGGATCCCTGCAGAACAAGGTCGGCGAGGACAGGTCGGTCATGGTGGTAGACCTCGCGCGCCAAAGATCGGGTGCCTATTGCCGTATCGGCTTTGCGGCCAAGCAGAATCTCGCAGGCGCGGTTCCAGTGGGTGACTTCGTGTTTCTCATTGATCACAAACGTGGCGACAGAACTGCACTCGATGATCTGGCGCAGGAGTGTTTCGTTTTCCCGCAATGCTTCCTTGGCGCGCTTCTGTTCGGTAATGTCCTGCAGGGTTTCGATCGCGCCGATGACGCGACCGTGGTCGTCTTTCAACGGTGCTGCGGTGAAATACAGCCAGCGGCCACCGTCGCCAAAGTTGGGGAAAAAATCCTCAGCCTCATAAGTGCCGGCCAGTACCGCCGAGCTGCGATAACCCTTGTTGCCGTAATACTGGGCGACACGGGCCTCGATGGCACCATCCAGCACCAGATCGGCCATGCACGGGCGTTCTTCTGAATAGAAGGCACGCCACTGCTGGTTTGTGCCAACAATATCGCTGGTGGCGATCCTCGTGAGTATTTCGCAGGCCCGGTTCCAGTGCGTGACATGGTGGCGGTGGTCGATCACGAACATGGCGACCGACGAGCCATCGACGATCTGCATCAGTCGCCGCTGGCTTTCGCGCAGATCCGCATCGAGGCGGTTACGCAAACGCTGACTCTGTGAGCGACTGACGATGGCTGCCGCTTCGTCCGGGAGTCGGCGGATCCAGTCGTCCTCGGCATCTCGCACAATGAAATCTTCAGCGCCGGCCTTGAGCAGGCCGATGGCCGCCTCAACCGATGTGCAGGCGCTGACGATCAATGTGGGTGGAATGTTGCCGGTCGCGGCGAGGGCAGTGAAGGCGCCGAGGAGTTGATCGCCATCGTCGCCACCGATGATCGTCAGTTGAAAATCGGTATCACGGTCATCCAGTTGCTTGACCGCTGCTTCCACTGTTCTGAACGGCCAGACTTCGCCACCGTTGGACAGCCAGTGAACGGCCTTGGCCAAGGATTTTCGTGCAGTTGGTTCAAGGTCAAGAAGCAGGATACGCATGGCGCCTGAGCTTTTCTTTATCTCGCCGATGGCCCATCTTGCCTCAAGTTGTGATCCTCCAGCAACCTGCGGGCGAAAAAAAGCCCGCTGTCGCGGTAATGCCGTTCAGTTAAGGTCTTTTTCTTTGCGGTGGGTTAAGCACGGGCGCTTGGCCATTGCAGCCCCCGCCGCCCCCAAAGCCCCGGGCTTCTCTGGTGGGCGGTGTCGGATCAGCGCAGCACCCGACCACCACTACCGATGACGGTCAGGTCGACAAATTTCGACCCGCTCCGGTCGTTGGGCGAGAAGTTGACCCGATAGCCGCCGAGGTCAAAGTTCGACATGCCTTCCAGGGTCTGCACCAGTTTTTCGCGCGTCAAATCCTTGCCAGTCCTGCGAATGGCCTCAACCATCACCTTTGCGGTGACATAGGCCTCAATGCCGTAGTAAGTGTAAGCGGTGCTCTTGTTAGCCTGCAGCACGCGCTGATACTCGCGAACGATCGGCGTGGTGTCGTTGAACGGGTAAGGCATGACCTGCGAAATGCCGACACCACGGGCGTCGTTGCCGAGGTCCTTGGTCAGTTGCTCGGCGCCGACTGGTGACAGCGTCATGAACTGCGGGTTCTGCCCGGCCTTGCGCATGGCCCGGACAAAAGCGGTGGTCGGCTTGAACAGTGTCACCATGATGACTGCCTGAGGCGATACCTTGGCAATGGCCTTGACGGCAGCGTCGACATCGATCGAATTGCGCTCGACGGTGCCAACTGCAGACGGTGCCAAGTTGTGTCTTTTCAGTGCCAAGGTGGCGCCATCCAGGCCCGATTTGCCGAAGCCGTCGTTCTGGTAGAAAACGGCGATGTTCTTCAGGCCGAGGCCAACCAGCTGGTTGACGATGGCTTCGGTTTCGTCAGCGTAGCTGGCGCGGATATTGAACATGTAACGGTTGTTCGGATTTTCCTTGACCGACTGGCGGATCGTGCCGGCGCCGGAAATGGTGCCGATCAGCGGCACCTTGGCTGGGCCGAACACATCATTCATGGCCTGGGTTGTCGGGCTTGAGCCGTAGTACTGCAAGAGCGCGAAGGCTTTGGAGTCCTCGATCAGTTTCTTGCTGTTGGCAACGGTGCGTTCGGTTTCGTAGCCGTCGTCCAGGGCCACCAGATCCAGCTTGCGGCCGTTGATGCCGCCAGCCTTGTTGATCTGGTCGAAATAAGCCGTGATGACTTCCTTCATGTCTTGCCCATAGGCACCGTTCGGCCCGGAAAACGGTGACGACATGCCAATTGTAATGTTGGTGTCGGACACGCCGACCTCGGCAGCCCCTGCGGCGCTCAGCCAAGTGCCTAACAGGCCGACCAGAAAAGCCTTGCACAAGAATTTCATTTCAGGCGCTCCTTTGTTTTTTGCTTGAATGGTTATGACGATCCGATGCACACAATGCGTCGGCAAGCTGACAAGCGTCTTACAAGAGTATTACAGAGGGCGGAGTTTTTGGCAGAGTTTTTGGCATCCAGCCGATGCTGGTGAAACCTTGAAAAAAAGCGGGCGCCCCTTGTTTTGGGCGCCCGCTCGGTGAATGCCGTTTTTTCTATCAGCCGGCGCTGAAGAAATCGCGTACGCGATCCATCCAGGACTTGGCACGCGGGTTGTGCTTGCCACCGTCACGGTTGCTGAGTTCTTCCAGTTCGCGCAACAGTTCGCATTGGCGGTCGGTCAGGTTGACCGGCGTTTCGACCGCAACATGGCACATCAGATCGCCATGGGCATTGCTGCGCACCCCCTTGATGCCCTTGCCGCGCAAGCGAAAAACCTTGCCGCTCTGGGTTTCGGCGGGGATCTTGATCTTGGCGACGCCATCCAGCGTCGTTATTTCGATTTCTCCGCCCAGTGCGGCCGTCGTAAAGCTGATCGGCATTTCGCAGTGCAGGTCGTTGTGCTCGCGCTGGAAGACATTGTGCGGCTTCAAATGGATCTGGACATACAGATCGCCCGGCGGGCCGCCGTTGACACCGTGCTCGCCCTCGCCGGTCAGGCGAATGCGATCACCTTCATCGACTCCCGCCGGAATCTTGACCGCCAGTGTCTTGTGTTGCTTGAGGCGGCCGGCGCCGTGGCAATGGGTGCAGGGTTCGGGAATGATGCGGCCGGTACCGTGGCACTTCGGGCAAGTCTGCTGGATCGAGAAGAAACCTTGTTGCAGACGCACCTGGCCGGAGCCGGAGCAGGTCGGGCAGGTTTTTGGCTGGGTGCCGGGCTTGGCGCCCGAGCCATGGCAATGCTCGCATTCCTCCATGGTCGGAATGCGGATCTTGGTTTCTGTCCCGAAAGCCGCCTGTTCGAGCGTGATTTCGAGGTTGTAGCGCAGGTCGGCGCCACGGTAGATGTTCGAGCGGCCCTGGCCGCCACCGCCACCACGACCGCCAAAAATCTCGTCGAAGATGCCGCCGAAGGCATCGGCAAAACCACCACCGCCCATACCTGCACCACCAAAGCCGCCACCCATGCCGGCCTGCGGGTCAACGCCAGCGTGGCCATACTGGTCGTAGGCCGCCCGCTTCTGTGGGTCGGAGAGGATTTCGTAGGCCTCCTTGGCCTCCTTGAACTGTTCCTCGGACTTCGGGTTGTCCGGATTTCGGTCCGGATGGTGCTTCATGGCCAGCTTGCGGTAGGCCTTCTTGATTTCGTCGGCGGCGGCGTCGCGATTGACGCCGAGAATTTCGTAAAAGTCGCGTTTGGACATTAGGTTCGTGGGCCGTGAAAGGTTGGGAGCAAAACGTAAAGCAGGTGGCGAGGTGCTGGATTATCCTCCAGCGCCTCGCTCCGGAACCTTATTTCTTGTCCTTCGGCACTTCGGTGAACTCGGCGTCAACCACGTCACCATCGTCCTTCTTGGCCTGCTGGGCGCCTGCCTCGGCGCCACCCATGCCAGCGCCTTCTGCGCCGCCCTGAGCCTGCTGCTGGGCATACATCTTCTCGCCCAGCTTCTGTGCGGCTTGCGACAGTGCTTCGCTCTTGGCCTTGATGTCGTCGAGGTCATTGCCACGAATGGCGTCTTCAGTTTCCTTCACCGCCGCCTCAATGGCAGCCTTTTCCTCGTCCGAGAGTTCCTTGCCGTACTCGGCCAGCGACTTCTTGACCATGTGGATCATGCCGTCGGCGCCGTTGCGGGCGTCGGCCAGCTCGTGCGCCTTCTTGTCCTCTTCGGCGTGCAGCTCGGCGTCCTTCACCATGCGCTGAATTTCTTCCTCGCTCAGGCCGGAGTTGGCCTTGATGGTGATCTTGTTTTCCTTGCCGGTGGCCTTGTCCTTGGCCGTGACGTGCATGATGCCGTTGGCGTCGATGTCGAAGATGACTTCGATCTGCGGCATGCCGCGCGGGGCCGGGGGAATGCCTTCGAGGTTGAACTGGCCAAGGCTCTTGTTGCCGGAGGACATCTCGCGCTCACCCTGCAGCACATGGATGGTCACCGCTGACTGGCTGTCGTCAGCCGTCGAAAATACCTGGCTCGCCTTGGTCGGGATGGTCGTGTTCTTCTGGATCAGCTTGGTCATGACACCGCCCAGCGTCTCGATGCCCAGCGACAGCGGGGTCACGTCGAGCAGCAGCACGTCCTTCACTTCGCCCTGCAGCACGCCGCCCTGGATGGCGGCGCCGACGGCGACGGCCTCGTCCGGGTTCACGTCCTTGCGCGGCTCCTTGCCGAAGAACTCCTTGACCTTGTCCTGCACCTTCGGCATGCGCGACTGGCCGCCGACGAGGATGATGTCGTCGATGTCGGTGACCTTGCAGCCGGCGTCCTTCAGCGCGGTAGCGCAGGGGGCAATGGTGCGCTCGACCAGCTCGTCGACCAGCGATTCGAACTTGGCACGGGTGATCTTCTGCGTCAGGTGCTTCGGGCCGGAAGCGTCGGCGGTGATGTAGGGCAGGTTCACTTCGGTCTGCTGGCCGGAGGAGAGCTCGATCTTCGCCTTCTCGGCGGCTTCCTTCAGGCGCTGCAGCGCCAGCACGTCCTTCTTCAGGTCGACGCCGGATTCCTTCTTGAATTCGTCGATGATGTAGTCGATCAGGCGCTGGTCGAAGTCTTCGCCACCGAGGAAGGTGTCGCCGTTGGTGGCCAGCACTTCGAACTGGTGCTCGCCGTCGATTTCGGCGATCTCGATGATCGAGATGTCGAAGGTGCCGCCGCCGAGGTCATAGACGGCGATTTTCTTGTCGCCCTGCTTCTTGTCCATGCCGAAGGCCAGCGCGGCCGCAGTCGGCTCGTTGATGATGCGCTTCACTTCCAGGCCGGCAATGCGGCCGGCGTCCTTGGTCGCCTGGCGCTGGCTGTCGTTGAAGTAGGCCGGCACGGTGATGACCGCTTCGGTGACTTCCTCACCGAGGTAGTCTTCGGCGGTCTTCTTCATCTTGCGCAGCACTTCGGCGGAAACCTGCGGCGGGGCGATTTTCTTGTCGCGCACTTCAACCCAGGCGTCGCCGTTGTCGGCCTTGCAGATCTTGTAGGGCATCAGCGCGATGTCCTTTTGCACTTCTTTTTCCTCGAAACGACGGCCAATCAGGCGCTTCACCGCGTACAGGGTGTTGCGCGGGTTGGTTACCGCCTGGCGCTTGGCCGGGGCGCCGCACAGGACTTCGCCGTCTTCGGAGTAGCCGATGATCGACGGCGTGGTGCGTGCGCCTTCGGAGTTCTCGATGACCTTCGGCTGGCCGCCTTCCATGATGGCGACGCAGGAGTTGGTGGTGCCGAGGTCGATGCCGATGATCTTGCCCATGTTGTATTTCCTTTCAAGAGAATTTTGTGCAATGCGTTTTGCGATGTACCCAACATTGGGGCGTCATCGGATAAATCAAGATTTCAGTGCAGCAAGATGGCCTCAGGCGTCCTTGGCCTTGGCCACGGCCACCATGGCCGGGCGCAGCGTGCGGTCAGCGATCGTGTAACCCTTCTGGAAGACCTGAACCACCGTGTTGGCCGGCTGATCGGCGTCGATCATGGCCATGGCCTGGTGGCGATGCGGGTCGAATTTCTCACCAACCGGATTAACTTCAGCGACTGCTGCCTTTTCGAACGCTGACACCAGATTTTTCAGGGTCAGCTCGACGCCAGTGCGCAGGCTGTCCGGATTCGGGTCGGCCAGCGCCATTTCAAGCGTGTCTTTGACCGCCAGCAAGTCGCCGGCAAATTTCTCGACGCCGAATTTGTGTGCCTTGCTGATGTCTTCCTGAGCGCGGCGGCGGACATTTTCTGCCTCGGCCTTGGCGCGCAGCCAAGCGTCATGGTGCTCTTCGGCACGCAATTCGGCCTGGCGCAGCAGTTCTTCAATACTCGGTGTTGATTCCAACTCGTTGGTAGTGGCGGTTGCAGGATCGGTCTGCAACGCGGTATCTGCCGCGACGTTCTCGGGCAGTAGGGCTTCCTGGGGGGGCGTTTGTTCTTGCATATGCGGCCAATGGGATGAGATTGACCGGTAGTTTGGGGTGGCTCGCGCGATTTCAAGGGCTTGTGTGAATTTTTTCGCCGCCGGCGAATGATGATCCTGCTAGGATTCGATTTATGGCTGAAAAAATAGGCAAATACGAGGTCATTCGCACCCTGGGCAAGGGGGCGACCGCCATTGTTTATCTGTGTCGGGATCCGGAGTCGAATCGGGAAGTTGCTGTCAAGGTGATTCTGCTCGGCCGCAATAATGCCGCCATGTCACGTCGTCTGATGAAGCTTTTCCAGACGGAAAGCGGTATCGGGCGCCGTCTCGACCACCCGAACATCGTGCGCATTTACGACGCGGTGGTCGAGCCGGAGCGCGCCTACATCGTCATGGAATATGTCGACGGTACGCCCCTCGACCAGTTTGTCTCGATCAGCAAGCTGCTGCCCCTGCACCGGGTTATCGGCATCATTTTCAAATGCTGTCTGGCACTCGATTACGCCTATCGCGAGGGCGTCATCCACCGTGACATCAAGCCAGCCAATATCCTGGTGACGGGCGACGATGAAGCAAAAATCACCGATTTTGGCTTGTCTCTCAATTTGCAGCAGGAAGAGGGGCGCGACTCCACCTTCATCATGGGGGTCGGCTCTCCGGCCTACATGTCGCCGGAGCAGATAAAGGCCTATCCGCTCAACCAGAAAACCGACCTCTACTCGCTCGGTGTCGTGCTCTTCCAGTTGCTGACGGGGCGCTTACCCTTTCGCGCCAACAACGCGGCAACCCTGATTTACCGCATCATCAATCTCGATACGCCTTCGATCAGCGCCCTGAACCCGAATTTGCCAGACGGGCTCGATCCCATTCTCAAAAAAGCGCTCGAAAAAGATCTCTATAACCGCTACAAGAACGGTGCCGAATTCGCCAAGGATCTGGCGGCAGTGCGTTATCAGATCCTGGAAGAAAACGAAACGAAGGAAGATACGTCGCATTTCCAGATGCTGCGCGATCTGCCATTTTTTACCGATTTTGAGGATATTGAAGTTTGGGAGTCTCTACGCATCTGCGTCTGGCGCGACCTTGCGGCGAAAGTCACCATCATCAAGGAAGGAGACTCCGGCCGGATGTTCGGGATTATCGTCAGCGGCTATGTCGAGGTGTCGCAGGAAGGGCGATCCATCTCTCGCCTGGGGCCGGGCGAAGTTGTTGGGGAGATGGCGCACCTCCATCCCAAAAGCGCCTTCCGGCGAACGAGCGTGGTGACGCTGGAACCAACTGTTTTCCTGGAAGTTAATGCGTCGGCCCTGGCGCTAAGCTCGGAAGAAGTTCTGGAGCGTTTTCAGAAAGCGCTTCTCGCCCGCGTACTCGACCGTCTGGCCGAAGCGGACCGGATTCTGGCGCAGCAGGGCCAGCGGGCAGTTGCCGCCGAGAGTGTGGCGGCTGCTCCGGCGGTTGGCAGTGGCAAGTTCGATCTCGAACTGCTGCCCTGAATCCGCACCCCTGATTTTTACTGATTCTTCCTGATTGCGTCGGCGTCGTTCAGACGCTCAGGTCCACCTGCTGCACCGTTCCCACGCTACCGTTTTCCTGCAGATACAGCCCCGTGCTGCGTATCTCGCCCTGCGTCGTGTTGTCGTCGTCCTTCAGCGCAAAGGGCGTGGCGACGCGCGTCAGCGCGATGGCCCCGACGCCGGCTTCCTGCAGCGTGCGCAGTGCGCCGCCACCTTCGGCATCCGGCGTCCATACGTGCAGTGCCGCCCAGTCAGCATCGTTCTCGTCGATCCAGCCGTTGCCGTCGTCATCGAGTTGCGCAAGGTCGGCAAAGCCGTCGCCGCTCTTCGTGCCGAACAGTTCGCTGCCGTCGTTGGCCTTGCCGTCGCCGTTACGGTCGAAGACGAGGAAGCCGCTGCCGGCAGCCAGGCGGTTGATGTTTTCTGCCGTGCCGTCGGCATCGAGATCGAACGAGAAGCGCTGGTCGAGCAGTTGCGCAGCGTTGCCGGCAAAATTCAGCACCAGCGGGTCCTTCTGCTGGCGCGCGGCGTCGCCAAGGCGCAGGCGCACATCGCTCTCTTCGTGGTAGCTGCGCGACATCGACAGTTCCACCTTGAAACTGATCTCCCGGCCATCGGCCGTCTGCACCGTGCCGCTGGCGGCGAAGCGGGTCTGCTCGGTTTCCGAATAGCGCTCGTGGCGGTCGTATTCCACGCCCCAGCCGGCGGCCGGTCGGGCGTTTGCGGCATTGGCAGCGTTGGCTGTCGTCGGCACCTGCGGAAGGTCCGGTGGCGGCTGCGCTGGCTCAAGTTCGCGGGCATCGAAGACTTCAATGTCCTTGCCGGTCAGGTAATGGAACAACAGGCGCAGCAGCGTCAGGCGCGGATCGGCATCCAGTTCTTCGTCGGCGCATTCGTCGACGGCGCCGGTGTCGCAGCCATGTGCCGCACGGCCGGCATCCGAGATGTGGACAGTCTCCACCGGTCGCACAGCCGCCGGGCGACCGCGCCCCTCGAAATCGGGCCGGCGCTCGCCGGCCCACATGCGCAGGGATTCCTGGATTTCATGGTGCTGGGTGGATGCATGGGTTGAGGCCATCTGCATCCCGGAACTGACGATCTTCATGGCGGCCTCCGCTGGGGCTGGGTGGACTGTTAACGGAAGATCGGCGGGGGGCTTGAGCGGATTGTGTTGTCAGAATTCGCCGTCTCATTAAAGTGCGGCAAATGCCGTATAACAATACAGCACATTGCATTGACAATGTGCCATGCAGTTGCCTGATGGTTATCAATTAATCACTTGGGTGTCTGAGGAGGTTTTGATGACGGGCATGACAAAAATTTCGACAAAGATTTGGCGACCTGCTCTCACAGCGTTCAACGAAAAAGTTGAGTCTGCATATCTTCGTAGGGATGCGTATATCGCTAAGTTGCTTGAATCCGAAATTGCGCATTTAGAAAACGAGATTCCCCTCGCAAATTCAGCTGCTGCGGCCAGTTCATAGCTGATCGTCTAGGAGTTGGACCGTGACACGCTTACGCTGGCGATACCCGCGCGTCAAAGATTACAAAGCTATGCAGGACCAGAAATATCGTCCGCGACGCTTTTTTCAATAGGTTGATATTCTGCTGCGGCGACGCCAGCAAATCGACACCCGTTTTTTGATGGTACAAGTGAGTGGCATAGGCACGTTCAAGTGACTATTGGGCCTTACGACATTGCAGGGAACGACGTTTATCCCTTGAGCAGCCCAATCGACCCCTTCTGGGCAATCCGATTAGGGCTCGAGTGCTACGGCGAAGATGCACCGATATCGGAGGATTCAAAGAATGCAGGTGGAGACACCAAAGGTCTCATCGAGAATTTTGGTGACTATCAGCTGCAAGACGGAATTTACTCGACCACTTTTAAGGGTGGCTGGACAGATGGCACCTTGATCGGGGGGCTAAATTGTTGGTTACCTGACTGGCTGCTCCCGAACTCAGAGGAATCTGCCCGTCGCAAGCAGCGACTGGATGAGTTGGCGCTCAATCTCTAGGTGCATCTTATGCAAACCCATCACGCGAAACGTAGAGCCCAGCAGCGGGGTATCCCGCCTCTGATTGACCAGCTACTCGATCTTTACGGACACGACGAGTACGACGGTAACGGTAAGGTGGTTATCTATTTGAATAAAAGCGCGGCACGCATAGCCGAGACCCGGACAGCGATTGTGAAAGCTTGACTGTTGGTGGATGGTACAAAGTCAGGACAGGTTGCAGGGGTTACCCCGATGGCCATCGACAAACGAATTTCAGGAAATAGGAGATTTCTTATGAACTACAGCGTTGGTTGTTACCCTTCTGGTAAGACGGTCTATTCAATCATCGACGAGAACGGGGGCCATACAACTATTACTCTCGATAAATGGGTGGCAGATATATTGCAGCAAGAGTTGCCGAATGTAAGAGCGCCTTCAGAGGCATATGTCAAAGTCTATACAGAACATCCGCACCTTAGTCGTCGAGAGCGTGGAAACGTCATCCGCGACAGGGCTAGCGCAACTGCCAACAAGTATCAAGAAACCATGAAACGCCAATTGGGATGGAACCAGTCTGATCTGCTGGAAAACCTGTAAATCACGAAGGGCCGCGCGGATATGCTCGATAACAGCCATAACGACTCAGCAGATTTGGTGGCAGTAGCCGCCCTCAAACGCAACGAAAATGAAGAGTGTATATGACCCAGGGCGTGGCGTTACTTGAAGCTGGTCGTATAGTTACAGACACGACTTCCTGCCTTCTCCGCGAACTCGGCAGCGCTAGCGTGGTGTTGTGTGAGTCGGCGATCTGCAGCCGGTGCTCGCGGGACGCCGCCAGCCGCGGCTTGCGTCGATGAATCGGGAAAAATCTCAACAACAACTGTGCTTCAGCATACGGTGTCTGCGACAGGTGAAAGTTATTTCTGTGATGAAAGAATTTTCTTCCATCTGATAGAAGCTGAATATTCGGTCGTGAACATTGCAAAAAAAACGTGTGAGAAGTTTGACCGAAAGCTTGATATCGACGTGGAAGAAGTAATTAACTACGCTCGCAATAACGTTGGGATGGTGTCCTACGGTATACCGAGAGTAGCGTTGGCTCCCGAAAGAGTTGGTAGTCCTGAGGCGTATGTACGCCAGCTATGGCCAATGCAGATTGCAACGATTCAACCTCAATGCCTCCGCGCTGGCCAAACTGTTCGCTGTTGGCAACAGAGTGTCGATCCTACGCTTGAAGCAGCATCCAATGGCCCCCCTTCCCCTGGCCCCCCGCCCCCCTCCCCCCCTTGGGGGGGGACCCCGGCCCGGCATCCGATACGTCCCGCGTCGGCCGCTGCCGGGGCCCGGCAAGCGCGCGACCAGCCGTCGCGCGTTGAGCACCGTCGACGCGCCTTCACGCCACAACGACCCGGCGCCCAGCCCTGCGGCCAGGTGACCAGCATGTCGAGGCTGAACTCGCCATTTGCCGCGCACCGATACCCGCGACTGGCCGAGCAGATGATCGGCAGCTTGCTGTGTCCAGCCGCGCTCGGCAATCCCCGCCCGGCCATCAGGTCGGCGCGCAGCTTCAGCAGCACCGCCTCTTCGTTCTCGAAGCCGAGGTCAGTGAAGACATCGCCGCTCGATTCGCTCACCCGTTCGTTTTTCTGTGCCATATCAACCTCCGATCTGCCTGTAGCGCCTGGCCGCCAGTTCGATGTCTTCCTTGCGTGTTTTCTGCGTCTTCTTCTGGAAGGCATGCAAGACATACACGGCATCATCAAACCTGGCGACATAGATCACCCGCCACTCGCCCATCACACGCACGGGATGTAGGCGCCCGGCCCGACATTCAGCATGGGCTTGAAATCCGAGGGCATCAGGCCCGCCTGCACCGCATGCAGTTCGAAACCGGCCTCTCGCCTTGCTTCGGCGGGGAAGTCCTTGAGATCGTCGAGACTTGAGCCGATGAAGCGGATGGGTTTCATAGGCCGGAATATATATCTGTTTAGATAATTATCAAAGTGTTTTGATAATTCCAGCTTTCAGCCTGTCGCCCCCAACGCCTTCGCCCGCGTCGCCGATAGCGCCAGCGAAGCCGCCTCCTGCGTTTCGCGCGTCGGCCAGCCGCCGAGGTGGGATTCGATCAGGCCGGTGAACGCGGCGATCCAGTCGTCGCGTTCGTTCAGCGCGGGGATGTAGTGATACTCACCGCCGCCGGCCTGCAGGAAGTCGGCCTTGCCTTCCATGGCAATCTCTTCCAGCGTTTCCAGGCAGTCACCGACGAAGCCAGGGCAGATGACGTCGACGCGCTTGACGCCTTCCTTGGCCATCGCCTGCAGCGTCGGCGCGGTGTAGGGCTGCAACCATTCGGCGCGGCCGAAGCGGCTCTGGAAGGTGACGCGGTATTGCTCGGGCTTGAGCGCCAGCGCTTCGGCGAGCAGGCGGCCGGTCTTCTGGCATTCGCAGTGGTAGGGGTCGCCCTTGTCGAGGGTGAAGCGCGGTACGCCGTGAAAACTCATGACCAGCTGGTAGTTGGCGTCCGGCCGGCCGCTGGCGGCCCAGTGTTCACGAACGCTGGCGGCAAGTGCTTCGATGTAGCCGGGCAGGTCGCAGAAGCTGCGGATGACGCGCAGTTCCGGCTGGTTGCGCTGCGTGGTTGCCCAGCGGTACGCCTCGTCCAGCGCCGTGGCGCTGGTGCTGCCGGCGTATTGCGGGTAAAGCGGTACGAGCAGGACGCGGTTGCAACCGGCGGCCTTGAGCTTGTCGAGCACGCTGGCGACTGAGGGCTGGCCGTAGCGCATGGCGTAGTCGACGACCAGGTTGCGGTGTCCGGCCTGGCCGAGCAGGCCCTTGACCAGCTTGGTCTGGCGTTCGGTATGCACCTTCAGCGGCGAGCCTTCCGGCGTCCACACAGCAGCATATTTGGTCGCCGATTTCTTCGGGCCGGGTGTTGAGGATGATGCCGTTGAGGATCAGCCACCAGATCGGCGGGGAATTTCGCCCACGCGCGGGTCGGAGAGAAATTCGCGCAGGTAGGTTTTCAGTGCCGGTGCCGTGGGGGCTTCGGCGTACCGAGGTTGATCAGGACAACGGCGGTGCGGGCCGGCGTGCCGTGCTTCCAGGCCGGCTCGGGAAGAACTTTGCTCATCGGGAATCCTTCAGGAGTTGGCCTGGTAGGTGAGGGCGGAAGAAAGCAGCTTGGCGGTGATGTCGACGATCGGGATGACGCGCTCGTAGGCCATGCGCGTTGGCCCGATGACGCCGACCGAGCCGACGATGCGGCCGTTGACCTCATAGGGGGCAGTGACGACGCTGCATTCGTCGAGCGGGGCCAGGCCGGATTCGCCGCCGATGAAGATCTGCACGCCTTCGGCATTGCTGGAGACGTCGAGCAACTGGACGAGGCCGGTGCGCTGTTCGAAAAGATCGAACAGTTCGCGCAGGCGCCGCATGTTGCTGGAGAACTCTTCGACTTCAAGCAGGTTCTTTTCGCCACTGATGATGTAGGGGGTGCCGGCTTCGGTCAGCGCTTCGTCGCCGGCCATCAACGCCGCAGCCATCAGCACCTGCAGGTCGGAACGCAGCTGGCGGAGTTCTTCCTGCAGACGGTTGCGGATCTGCTCGAAATCGAGCCCGGCAAAGTGCTGGTTGAGAATGTTGGCGGCGGTGACCAGCTCGGCGGCGGTGTAGCTCCGCTCGGTGAGCAGGATGCGGTTCTGCACGTCGCCGTCGGAGGTGACGAGGATCAGCAGAATGCGCTTTTCCGACAGGCTGACGAATTCGATCTGCTTGATGCGTGGCGTCGCCCTGCGCGGGGCGATGACGATGCCGGCGAAATGGGTGAGGCCGGAGAGCAGGTGCGAGGCACTGCTGATTAGCTGCTGCGGCTGCGGCGATTGCAGCTGGTCTTCGATTTCCTCGATGCGAACGCGTTCCAGCGGGTTGATGGTGAGCAGGCTGTCCACGAAGAAGCGGTAGCCGCGCGCGGTCGGTATGCGCCCGGCCGAGGTATGCGGGCTGGCGATGAAGCCGGCGTCTTCCAGGTCGGCCATGACGTTGCGGACGGTTGCCGCCGACAGGTCGAGGCCGGAAAACTTCGAAAGGGCGCGCGAGCCGACCGGCTGGCCATCGGTAATGTACCGTTCGACCAGTGTCTTGAGCAGGATTCGGGCGCGTTCATCAAGCATGGGGCAGATTCTACAAAAAAAGGTGATCCGACGGCATGGCGTGTTTGTGGAATAATTCGGGCCATGAATTTCAACGCTGACTCCTCCCGTGCGCCGAGAACCATCGCCCTGATCGGTCGCTATCAGAGCGCCGAGATCGCGGAATCGCTGCGTTCGCTCGCCAAGTACCTGCAGGAGCGCGGGGTGACGGTTGTCGTCGAGGAAGAAACTGCCGCCAATGTAGGCCGGGAAGCCGGGCGGGACCGCTGGGTCAGCGGCAGTTTCGAGGCCATCGGCGCCAGCGTTGATGTGGCGATCGTTCTCGGTGGAGACGGTACCATGCTTAACGCGGCGCGGCGACTGGCACGTTACCGGGTCCCGCTGGTCGGAGTGAACCAGGGGCGCCTTGGTTTCATGACCGATATTGCGCGCAGCGACATGCTGAGCTGCATGGAAGACCTGCTCGATGGCCGCTTCATTCCCGAAACCCGGATGTTGCTTGATGCTGAAGTGGTTCGTGACGGGAACGAAATAGCGGCCAATCTGGCGCTCAACGATGTTGTTCTCGATAAGGGCGCCATTGGCCGCATGATCGAGTTCGAGTTGTTCATCGACGGGGAATTCATCTACAACCTGCGGGCCGATGGTCTGATCGTTTCAACGCCAACCGGTTCCACCGCCTATTCCCTCTCGGCGAATGGCCCGATCCTGCACCCGCAGGTTGCCGGGATCGCCCTGGTGCCGCTCTGTCCGCATGCCTTGAGTAATCGCCCGATTCTTGTTGGAGATCAGGCCGATATCGAGCTGCGCATTACCCATGCCACCGACTGCCGGGTTCACTTTGATGGTCAGGTGACCGTCGATCTGGCGAAAAATGATTCGCTACGGTTGCGCCGCTCCGATTATTCGATTCGCTTCCTGCACCCGCCGGGTTACAGCTACTTCGCCATGCTGCGGCAAAAGCTGCAGTGGAGCGCGCGTCCGAAAGGCGTGTAACGCGCCCGCTCATGCTCCTGCGTCTTTCCATCCGTGATTTTGTCCTCGTCGACCGGCTTGAACTTGAGTTCTCGTCCGGTTTTGGTGCGTTGACCGGTGAAACCGGCGCCGGCAAATCCATCCTGGTCGATGCCCTGGCCTTTGTTCTTGGCGAACGTGCCGATACCGGCCTGATCCGTAGCGGCTGCGACCGCACCGAAGTGTCAGTGGAGTTTTCCGTTGCGGCCTCCCCGTCCGTTCTTGAGTGGCTGCGGGAAAATGCAATGGACCACGACGATGCGCTCATCCTGCGGCGCACGCTCGACGCAGGCGGTCTTTCGCGCGCCTGGATCAATGGTTCGGCTTCTACGGTTGTGCAACTGCGCGAAGTCGCTGAGTGGCTGGTCGATATCCATGGCCAGCATGAACATCAGTCGCTCCTGCGCAGCGATGCCCAGCGTGCTCTGCTCGATGGCCATGCGGGGCTTGCCGCAGCTGCCGCCGAAGTTGCAAGCGCATGGCGCAACTGGCGGGAGGCGAGGAATACGCTGGAGGCTGCCGCCGGCGGTGCCGAAGCCGTGGCCCGGGAACGCGAGGAGCTGGAATGGCAAGCCAGTGAAATCGAGGGCCTTGCCTTTAGCCGCGAAGGCTGGGAAGCGCTCAATCAGGAACATCGCCGGCTGGCGCATGCCGCTGGCCTGATCGAGGGCGTGCAGTTTTCCCTCGGGGTGCTGGCTGAAGGCGATGGCGCCTGTGAGTCGCAGGTGGATGCCGTCGCGTCACGGCTGGATAGCCTTGCCGACTATGACCCGGCATTGAGCGAGGTCGCGCAGCTGGTGCAGTCCGCGCAGACTGAACTTGCGGAGGCTGTTTCGGCACTGCGGCGTTACGCCGATCGCGCCGAACTGGAGCCTGGGCGGCTGGCAGCGGTGGAGCAGCAAATCGAGTCCGTGCTTGGCTGCGCACGAAAAATGCGGGTCGCACCGGAAGCACTACCGGCGTTACTGGCCAGTGCCCGGCAACGACTTGCCGAACTCGGCGAAACCGCCGATATGGCCGCGCTGGAAAAGCGTGTTGCGACGGCGCAGGAGGCTTATCGAGCAGAGGCAACAAAGCTTTCGGCAGCGCGCAGCAAAGCTGCCAAGGCCTTGTCGGAGGAAGTGTCGCGCGGGATGCAGCAGTTGGCGCTGGCCGGTGGGCGGTTCGAGGTCGCCTTGCTGCCGGTCGAGGGCGGCGCGGCTTATGGCCTGGAACAGGTGGAATTTCGTATCGCCGGTCTCGCTGGCGGGGAGGCGCGCTCGCTTGCCAAAGTTGCGTCCGGTGGCGAGTTGTCGCGTATCAGCCTGGCGATCCAGGTGGTGACCAGCCGCTCAGCGAGCGTGCCGACACTGATTTTCGACGAAGTCGACGTGGGTATTGGTGGTGGCGTCGCCGAGGTGGTCGGGCGCCTGCTTGCCGACTTGGGGCGCGACCGTCAGGTTTTGTGCGTGACCCATTTGCCGCAGGTGGCGGCACGTGCCAGCTGGCAGTGGCAGGTTGCCAAGGGGCGTGGCGATTCCGGTGTGACCAGTCACGTGGTGTCGCTTGACGAGCACGGTCGTGTCGAGGAAATCGCTCGTATGCTTGGCGGTGTCGAGATTACTGCGATTACCCGGCAACATGCCCGCGAGATGCTGGCGGCCGGTTGAGTCTGCTGAGTTGCTGGTGGGCTGAAAGATGCGAGTGCCCGGTCAGGCCTCGGGTTTTGTAGCGCTGCCTTTGCTGCCCTTGCCGCGATGCGGGCACTCGGATTTTGTGCATTCGGCGTAGAGATAGAGGGCGTGTTCCTGAATGACGAACCCCCGCTCCTTGGCGATTTTGGCTTGCCGACGCTCGATTTCGGCGTCATAGAACTCTTCGACACGGCCGCAGTTGATGCACACCAGGTGGTCGTGATGATGGCCGGCGTTCAGTTCGAAAACGGCTTTACCGGATTCGAAGTAGTGACGCTCCAGCAGCCCCGCCTGTTCAAATTGGGTGAGAACCCGGTAAACCGTGGCCAGACCGATGTCCATGCCTTCACCGATGAGCAGGCGATAAACGTCTTCTGCCGTCAGATGGCGAACCGCTGTGTTCTCGAATAGTTCGAGAATCTTCAAGCGCGGGAAGGTGGCTTTGAGGCCGATGCTCTTCAGGTTTTCCGGGTTGCTCATGGCGTGTCTGGCTCGGCGGAGCAGGAGTGGTTTTCGGTTATGATATACCGCGTGGCGGCGCTTTGAGAAATCAGGCTCCATTTCTGACGCAGGTCGTGGCCATGGTGGAACAGCCTACTGCCATGCTTGCCGTTGCGTATCCTCAACCGAGAGTTTATTCGTTGCGCATGAATTTCCTGAGATCTTTTGCTGCCATTCTGGCCTTGCTGCTGCTGGGGGCATGTTCGTCCGTCCCTCGTATCGTCTCCGAGTACCGTATCGATGTTCAGCAGGGCAATGTCCTGACGCAGGACATGGTCGCGCAGTTACGCCCCGGCTTGACGCGGGATCAGGTGCGTTTCCTGTTGGGAACTCCGTTGCTGATCGATATGTTTCACTCCGATCGCTGGGATTACGTCTACCGCCTGCAGAAGGGGGCGACGCAAACGACTGAAACGCGGCGCTTTACGGTTTTCTTTGACCCGGACGGCAAGCTTTACCGGGTTGCCGGTGATGTCGTCGCCGATTCCGGGGCGGGTCAGGAGACAACTCCCGACGTCAAGTCGCGGGTGCTCGACCTGGGTTCCGTCTCGGCCGACGCTGTTGCGCCGCCGGTGGAGGAAAAAGGATTCTTTGGTTCAATGATGGAAAAAGTGGGCTTTTGAGATGAGCGGTATGCGCATTGCTGTGGTGGGTGCCCATGGGCGAATGGGGCGGATGCTGATCGAGGCGACGCTGAAGGATGAGAGCGCGACGCTGGCTGCCGCTTTTGATCGGCCGGGAAGCCCGGCCATCGGCAAGACGGCGGGCGAATTGGTCGGGCTACCTTCAGAGATAGTGGTCAGTGACGATTTCGCCGGCCAGATCGGTCGGGCGGATTGCCTGATCGATTTCACCCGTCCGGAAGGTTCGCTGGAGCACTTGCGGCGCTGCCGCGAGCAGGGCGTAGGGATGATTATCGGCACCACCGGCTTTGACGCCGAAGGCAAGGCCGCCATTGCTGCTGCGGCAAAGGATATTCCGATCGTTTTTGCACCGAACATGGCGGTCGGGGTAAATGTCGTGTTCAAGCTGCTGGATATGGCGGCACGCATCCTCAACGAGGGTTACGACATTGAAATCGTCGAGGCGCACCACAAGCACAAGATCGATGCACCTTCCGGCACCGCCCTGCGCATGGGCGAAGTTGTGGCGTCGGCACTGGGGCGCGACCTCAAGGCGTGTGCTGTTTATGGCCGTGAAGGGGTGACCGGTGAACGTGATCCATCGACCATCGGCTTTGCCACGGTGCGAGGCGGCGACATCGTTGGTGACCATAACGTCATGTTCTGCGGCATCGGCGAGCGTGTTGAAATCGCCCACCGCGCCGGCAGCCGCATGCCTTACGCGCTGGGCAGTTTACGCGCAGCCCGGTTTCTCTCCGGCAAGAAAAATGGCTTGTACGACATGCAGGATGTCCTTGGCCTGCGCTAGATTGGCCAGGAAGTAAAAGTGCCGCACTCCAGATCGGAAATCGGCAGGGTGTGCTCATGATCCGCTCGGCGCTTCTTCGCATGCAACTGCAGGATGCGCTAGGTGTGAGCTCGGCTGATGCAGCGATTGCGCGAGTGGCTCAGCTTGTCGCGGCGGAGCCGGCGCTGGCCCAAATCTTTCAGGCCGTTGACGCAACCTATGCCCGTTTTGGCAGTTTGCAGCAGGTTGCCGTCGAAGTCGGCGGGCTGGTGGTCTCCGAATGGGACCTGAAGAGCGGGCGGATTGAATCGGGAAAGGCCTGGAAATCCCTGCTCGGTTATGCACCCGATGATGTGCCGGATACCGTTTCTGCCTGGCGCGCGCTGGTTCATCCGGAAGATCTGAAAGCGCTCTCGGCCGCCATTGGTGCGCATATCCGCGAGTCTTCACGCAAATTCGCCCTCGATTGCCGCTGCCGAACCCCGGATGCCAACTGGCGCTGGCTGCGGATCAGTGGCCGTGCGGCGGCGCGCGATGCCCATGGCGAACCGACGCGGCTGGTCGTCGTGCAGCAAGATATCGACGCTGAGCGTCAACTCGAAGCCTCGCTCAATGCCGCCCGTGAATCCGCCGAAACTGCCGGACGCTCACGCACGGCGTTTCTGGCCAACATGAGCCACGAGATCCGTACGCCGATGAATGCCATTCTCGGCATGACCGAGTTGGCGCTCGATACGAAGCTTGATGCCGAGCAGCGCCACTATCTGGCAACCGTTCGTTCCTCTTGTGAGGCCTTGCTGGCCATCGTCAATGACATCCTTGATTTTTCAAAAATCGAGGCCGGCAAGTTGCAGGTGGAGAAAATCGACTTCGAGCTCTCTGCAATTGTGTTTGAGGCGGTGCGATCACTGGCTGTTGGTGCGCAACAGAAGGGGCTGGATGTCACGGTTGAAATAGCCCCCGGTTTGCCAGCGCGCGTCTGGGGCGACCCGGTTCGGCTCCGCCAGGTGATCACCAATCTGGTTGGAAATGCCATCAAGTTCACCGCCGCAGGCGAGGTGGCGGTAGCGGTCCGCCTGCAGCAAGCTGCAGCAGACCGCATTACGGCAATTTTCGAAGTGCGTGATACCGGGATCGGCATTCCGGCCGACAAGCAGCGGCAGATTTTCGAAGCATTTTCTCAGGCGGATGTGTCAACAACACGGCGCTTCGGTGGCACTGGTCTGGGGTTGTCGATCTCATCCAGGCTGGTGGAATTGATGGGTGGAGCGCTGAAGGTTGTCAGTGAAGAGGGGCGGGGGAGCATATTCGGCTTTGCCCTGCCGCTGGGGGTGGAGCAAGGCGCGCCTCCCTGCCAGGGCGCTTGCACCGGCACTGGCGGGGCAGCGTGCGCTGCTGATCGGTGCTGCTGGCGGTTCGATGCGCCTTCTGGAAGGAATGTTCGGCCGGTGGGGAATGCAGCCAGCGCTAGTCTCTTCGATGACTGAGGCACGCGCTGCGGCGGAGCAGTGGCGGCAAGCCGGTTTCCCGTTTGCGCTGGTGGTGTGCGATGCTGCCGCCGCATTGGCGGAGGATGGTGCCACCCTTACCGAATGGCTGGCGAAAAAACCCGTCGAACCGATGATCAGCCTGATTACGGTTGCCGGGCAGCGCGACCAGTTACCTCTGCTGAGGGCTTTGGGACTGAGCGTCTATGTCGTCAAACCCGTGGCCAGCGAGGATATGTTGGATGCCGTTGCGCTGGCGGTTGGCAATGTCTCCGGGGCGCTCCAGTTCGATAACTTTGACGTTGAGGCATCGCTACGGGTCGAGAATGCGGTAGGCGGAAGGCTGAATATCCTGCTTGTCGAAGACAATCCGGTCAATCAGGAACTGGCTCAGCGTCTGCTTGAAAAAGCGGGTCACAAGGTAACGCTGGCGTCAAATGGTGAGGAAGCTGTTAACTGTTTTGAGGAGGCGCACTTTGACGTTGTGTTGATGGATATGCAGATGCCGGTGATGGACGGTCTCGAAGCAACACAAGCCATTCGTGCTCGTGAGCTGCGACGAAGCTGGGTCGCTTCAGCGACGGATTTTCACCAGTTGCCGATCATTGCCATGACCGCTAATGCCATGGCAGGAGATCGTGATCGGTGTCTGCAGGCCGGGATGAACGACTATGTCGCCAAACCGATCCGCCAGGCGGAGTTGTTTGCCGCGCTGGATCGGGCCACCCGGGGGGAATCGGCATCGGTTCATGCTGCTGTGCCTGTGGCGCGGCGCAGCAGCGGCGCAATCGATGCCCAGGCTGCCATCCGCGACCTGGGGGACGCCGAACTCGTTCGGGAGATGGCGCGCATGCTGTTGGCGCAGTGGGACAGCCATGTCCGGGCTATCGTCAATGCACTTTCTGCCCGTGATGAGCCGAGTCTGTGTCGGGCGGCCCACACCTTCAAGGGTTTGTTGGCGATGTTCCACGCGGAAAATGCCCGTCGCCATGCCTTGGCGATAGAACTTGCCGCCAAGGACGGTAAATGGTCGGAAGCGACGGAAGCGTTGGCCGCATTGCATTTGGCGCTGGATCTCGTCCGGCCCGAGCTGGAGGTTTTTTCCGCCGGCACGTAGTCTGACTAGCTGTTCAAATTTGCCCCTGAATGGGGCGTCCTGTATAATCTGCCGGTTAAATACCGAATGAGCGGAAGGGTCACGAGCCCTTCCGCTTTTGCGCATATAAAGCTTTGAATTTATTGGTAAATTCAAACGCTCAAATCACAGGAGTTTTTCGTGTCGCTATCCGCGTTGCTGCCGCCGTTCCTGCCCGCTCTACTCGCGCTAGCCGACGGTACCGTTTTCCGCGGCTTTGCCATCGGCGCCGAGGGAAGCACCAGCGGCGAGGTGGTGTTCAACACCGCCATGACCGGCTATCAGGAAATCCTGACCGACCCGTCCTACTGCCGCCAGATCGTCACCCTGACCTATCCCCATATCGGCAATACCGGTTGCAACGACGAGGACTGGGAGTCGCGCGCCAATTTTGCCGCCGGCCTGGTCATTCGTGATCTGCCGATCCGTGCCTCGAACTGGCGCATGACCCAGACGCTGCCCGAGTACCTGAAACAGCACGGCATCGTCGCCATCGCCGGTATCGATACCCGTGCGCTGACCCGCGTGCTGCGTGAAAAGGGCGCCCAGGCCGGCTGCATCATGGCCGGTGTGGTTGATGAAGCCAAGGCCATTGCCGAAGCGAAGGCCTTCCCGGGTCTGGCCGGCATGGATCTGGCCAAGGTCGTCACCGTCGATTCGCCCTACGAGTGGAAGGAAGGCGAATGGTCGCTGACCGGCTTTCAGGCTGTGCCTGAACCAAAATTCCACGTCGTCGCCTACGATTTCGGCGTCAAGCGCAACATCCTGCGCATGCTTGCCCAGCGCGGCTGCCGCGTCACCGTCGTGCCGGCGCAGACGCCGGCTTCCGAGGTGCTGGCGATGAATCCGGACGGCATCTTCCTGTCCAACGGCCCGGGTGACCCCGAGCCTTGCGACTATGCCATCGCCGCCATTCGCGAGTTTCTCGCCCGCGGCATCCCGACCTACGGCATTTGCCTCGGCCACCAGTTGCTGGCACTCGCCTCCGGTGCGAAGACGATGAAGATGAAGTTCGGCCACCACGGTGCCAATCACCCGGTCAAGGATCTCGACACCCAGCAGGTGCTGATCACCAGCCAGAACCACGGTTTCGCGGTTGATCCCGAATCGCTGCCGGCCAACTTGCGGCCGACGCACGTGTCGTTGTTCGACGGGTCGCTGCAAGGTATTGCCCGCACCGACGTGCCGGCCTTTTCCTTCCAGGGGCATCCGGAAGCCAGCCCCGGCCCGCACGACGTGGCCTACCTGTTCGAGCGTTTTACCCAGGCAATGCAAGACAAGAAAGCCGGGGGAAAGTAAGCCATGCCCAAGCGTACAGACATAAAGAGCATCCTCATCATCGGCGCCGGCCCGATCATCATCGGCCAGGCGTGCGAATTCGACTACTCCGGCGCACAGGCCTGCAAGGCGCTGCGCGAAGAGGGTTACAAGGTCATCCTGGTCAACTCCAATCCGGCGACGATCATGACCGACCCGGAAATGGCCGATGTCACCTACATCGAGCCGATTACCTGGAAGGTGGTCGAGAAGATCATCGAGAAGGAGCGCCCGGACGCGCTGCTGCCGACCATGGGCGGCCAGACCGCACTGAACTGCGCGCTCGACCTGGCCAAGCACGGCGTGCTGGAAAAATACGGCGTCGAGATGATCGGCGCTTCGCGTGAGGCCATCGACAAGGCCGAGGACCGCGAGAAGTTCAAGGCGGCGATGACCAAGATCGGTCTCGGCTCTGCCCGTTCCGCTGTGGCGCATTCGATGGAAGAGGCGCAGCAGGTGCAGGCCATGATCGGTTTCCCGACGATCATCCGTCCGTCCTTCACCATGGGCGGCTCCGGCGGCGGCATCGCCTACAACCAGGAAGAGTTTGTCGAGATCTGCAAGCGCGGTCTCGAAGCCTCGCCGACCAGCGAACTGCTGATCGAGGAGAGCCTGCTCGGCTGGAAGGAATACGAGATGGAAGTGGTCCGCGACAAGGCGGACAACTGCATCATCGTCTGCTCGATCGAGAACCTCGACCCGATGGGCGTGCACACCGGCGACTCGATCACCGTCGCCCCGGCGCAGACGCTGACCGACAAGGAATACCAGATCATGCGCAACGCCTCGATCGCCGTGCTGCGCGAGATCGGCGTCGATACCGGCGGTTCGAACGTGCAGTTCTCGATTTGCCCGACCGATGGCCGCATGGTCGTCATCGAGATGAATCCGCGCGTTTCGCGTTCGTCTGCCCTGGCTTCGAAAGCCACCGGTTTCCCGATCGCCAAGGTCGCTGCCAAGCTGGCGGTCGGCTACACGCTCGACGAACTGGCCAACGACATCACCGGCGGCAAGACCCCGGCTTCGTTCGAGCCGTCGATCGACTACGTGGTGACCAAGGTGCCGCGCTTCGCCTTCGAGAAGTTCCCGACCGCCGATTCGCGCCTGACGACGCAGATGAAGTCGGTGGGCGAGGTGATGGCCATCGGCCGCACGCTCCAGGAGTCGCTGCACAAGGCGCTGCGTGGTCTGGAGGTGGGTGTCGATGGCTTCGACGAGATCACCACCGACCGCGAAGTGATCGAGACGCAGCTCGCCGAGCCGGGTCCGGAGCGCCTTTGGTATGTGCTGGATGCTTTCCGTGCCGGCATGACGCTTGACGACATCTTCCGCCTGACCGCTATTGATCCGTGGTTCCTGGCACAGATCGAAGACCTGTACATCAAGGCCGAAGCCATTCGCGGCAAAGCACTGACGTCATTGGACAAGGGCGATTTCTGGGCGCTGAAGCGCGCCGGTTTCTCCGACAAGCGTCTGGCCACACTGCTGAACACAACACAGACTGCAGTGCGCGAGCATCGCCACAAGCTCGGCGTGCGTCCGGTCTACAAGCGCGTCGATACCTGCGCCGCCGAGTTCGCCACCAACACCGCCTACATGTACTCGACCTACGAGGAAGAGTGCGAGTCGCTGCCGACCGACAAGAAGAAGATCATGGTCCTCGGTGGCGGTCCGAACCGCATCGGCCAGGGCATCGAGTTCGACTACTGCTGCGTCCATGCCGCCCTCGCCATGCGCGAAGACGGTTACGAGACGATCATGGTCAACTGCAACCCGGAGACCGTGTCCACCGACTACGACACCTCCGACCGCCTGTATTTCGAGCCGCTGACGCTGGAAGACGTGCTCGAAATCGTGCACATCGAAAAGCCGGTCGGCGTCATCGTCCAGTACGGCGGCCAGACGCCGCTCAAGCTGGCGCGCGACCTGGAAGCCAACGGTGTGCCGATCATCGGCACCTCGCCGGACATGATCGATGCGGCCGAAGACCGCGAGCGCTTCCAGAAACTATTGCAGGAGCTTGGCCTCAAGCAGCCGCCCAACCGCACGGCCCGTGCCGAAGACGAAGCCCTGCGTCTGGCCGACGAGATCGGTTATCCGCTGGTGGTTCGCCCGTCCTACGTGCTCGGCGGCCGTGCCATGGAAATCGTCCATGAGCCGCGCGACCTTGAGCGCTACATGCGCGAGGCGGTGAAGGTTTCGAACGACTCGCCGGTGCTGCTCGACCGCTTCCTCAACGACGCCGTCGAAGTCGACGTCGATGCGCTGTCCGATGGCGAGGAAGTCATCATCGGTGGCGTCATGGAGCACATCGAACAGGCCGGCGTGCACTCGGGTGACTCGGCTTGCTCACTGCCGCCGTATTCGCTGTCGAAGGAAGTCCAGGACGAACTGCGCCGCCAGACCGAACTGATGGCCAAGGCGCTCAACGTCTGTGGCCTGATGAACGTGCAGTTCGCGATCAAGGACGACGAAGTCTATGTGCTGGAAGTCAATCCGCGCGCCTCGCGTACGGTGCCTTTCGTCTCCAAGGCTACCGGCCTGCAGCTGGCCAAGATCGCCGCGCGCTGCATGGCCGGCCAGAGCCTGAAGAGCCAGGGCGTGACCAAGGAAGTGATTCCGCCGTACTTCTCGGTCAAGGAAGCGGTCTTCCCGTTCAACAAGTTCCCGGGCGTCGATACCATCCTCGGTCCGGAAATGAAGTCGACCGGCGAGGTGATGGGTGTCGGCGTCACCTTCGAGGAAGCCTTCGTCAAGAGCCAGATGGCCGCCAGCGTCAAGCTGCCGACTTCCGGCAAGGCTTTCCTCAGCGTCAAGGAATCCGACAAGTCAAAGGCCGTCGAGATTGCCCGCAACCTGGCTGGCAGCGGCTTCACCATTGTTGCCACGCGCGGTACGGCGGCAGCGATAGAAGCGGCTGGCGTGCCAGTGACAGCGGTGCACAAGGTCACCGAAGGGCGCCCGCACATTGTCGATATGATCAAGAACAACGAGATCGCGTTGATCGTGAATACGGTCGAGGAAAAGCGCCAGGCGATCAGCGATTCGCGTTCGATCCGCACCTCCGGCCTGCAGGCGCGGGTGACGGCCTACACCACGATCTGGGGGGCTGAAGCTGCCGCCGAGGGTATCAAGAACCGGGGTGAGCTCGTGGTTTATCCGATTCAGGCACTGCACAAGCAGTTGCGCTGAGTTTTTCTTTTTATTGGCCGCCGGGCAGACCCGAAAAATATTGCACTTCGGGTTCCGGCGGTTTTGCTTTGGTGAAGAGCGAAATGAGCAAGGTTCCACTGACCCTGTATGGCGCTGAAATACTCCGTGCCGAACTGCACCGCCTGAAAACCGTTGAGCGGCCGAGTGTGGTTGCTGCCATTGCTGAGGCGCGTTCGCACGGCGATCTGTCGGAAAATGCCGAATATGATGCTGCCAAGGAGCGACAGGGATTTGTTGAGGGGCGTATTCAGGAAGTCGAAGGCAAGCTTTCGAACGCCCAGATCATCGATCCCAAGGCGCTCGATGCCGATGGCCGTGTGGTGTTTGGCGCAACGGTCGATCTCGAAGATCAGGGGTCCGGTGACCAGGTGACTTACCAGATCGTCGGCGAGGATGAGGCCGACATCAAGCTGGGCAAGCTTTCGTTCGCGTCACCGATGGCGCGCGCGCTGATCGGCAAGTTTGCCGGCGACATTGCTCAGGTGCAGGCGCCACTTGTATTGCTGATGCTTGTTCTGTCCGCCGCACAGTTGTTCGGTTTGCAGCCGCTGATTGCCCATCTGCGCAGTGAAAGCGTCCCCCGGGAGTTGGCTGAAGCCGCAGCGCGCAGCCGTTTTGCCACCTGGCATGGCGTGGCGAGCGTACTATCTTGTTCAGAGCTTGCTGGCGGTGTTTGCCGTTTGGGGGCCGCGCGCGCGCGGTGCGTTGGCGCCAAGCGGTTTCAGATTTTGCGGTTGCTGCCCTGGAAGCTGCGCTTGGTGCGACGGGGAGCTGACTTGCTATGGGCAGGGCGGGCGGCCGCGGCTTTTTTCGCAGCCAGCTCTGCGGAAGGGCGATAAACGACCAGCAGCTTGCCGATCTGCTGCACCGCGCCGGCTTCCAGCTTCTCGCAGATTTCGGTGAGATAGGCAGCGCGGACATCGCGGTCGTCGCCATAAACACGAATTTTGATCAGTTCGTGGCTTTCAGCGAAGCGTCGATTTCCTTCAGGACGCCTTCCGAGAGGCCGTTCTGGCTGATCGAGACAACGGGATTAAGGCCATGGGCGCGGGCGCGGAGTGCGCGACGCTCGTCGGAAGTCAGTTGCAGCATTGTAAAACTTTCATCAAAACGCGAATTCTATCATCTCGTCATCGCTATGGCCCGTACCAAGACCAGCAAGGCATGGTTGCAAGAACATGTTAATGACCCCTACGTTCAACGGGCGAAGGCGGAGGGCTGGCGCTCGCGTGCTTCGTTCAAGCTTATGGAGATCGATGATCGCGACAAGCTGATTCGCCCGGGCGAGATCGTGGTCGATCTTGGTGCAGCACCCGGTGGGTGGTCGCAAGTCGCCGCGCACCGACTCAATGGCCGGGCCGCGTCATCGCCCTTGATTTGCTGGAGATGCCGGGAATCCATGGGGTGGAGTTCTTTCAGGGCGATTTTCGCGACGCGGCCATCCTGGCTCAGCTTGAAGAAAAGCTCGCCGGCGACCCCGTGGGCCTTGTACTTTCGGATATGGCCCCCAATATGTCGGGTATTCCCGTCTCGGATCAGGCGCGGATGATGCATCTGGCGGAACTCGGGCTGGAATTCTCGGAAAATTGGCTGAAACCGGATGGTGCCTTTCTGGTCAAAGTTTTTCAGGGTTACGGCTACGAGGACTTCGTGGCCCAGATGCGCAAGGTTTTCAAGGTGGTTGCCACCCGAAAACCCGACGCCTCCCGAGATCGCAGTTCCGAGCTGTACTTGCTCGGCAAGGTCCGGGCTTGAGGTTTAAGGCGCTTGAATTTGACGCTTGCCAAGCCTGAGCGGGACACCTGAATTCGGTTTACAATGCTCCATTCGATGCCGTTGATGGCGAAAAGGAATGCGAAGTGAATAATATGTTCAAGAATCTGGCGATCTGGCTGGTGATTGGTCTCGTGCTGATGACCGTCTTCAACCAGTTCAATGGCCGCCAAGTCGTGCAGAGCTCGATGGAGTATTCCCAGTTCATTGACGAGGTGAAGCAGGGCAGAATCACCAAGGTGACGATGGAAGGGCGAACGCTGAAAGCGGTCACTACGGAAGGCAAGAAAATCACTTCCTACGCGCCGCCCGATCTGTGGCTGGTGTCGGATCTGCTCAAGAACGGCGTCAAGATCGAGGCTCGCCCCGAGGAAGAGCCTTCGTTCCTGATGAACTTCTTCGTCAGCTGGTTCCCGATGTTGCTGCTGATCGGCGTCTGGGTTTTCTTCATGCGCCAGATGCAGGGCGGCGGCCGCGGCGGCGCCTTCTCGTTCGGCAAGAGCAAGGCGCGCCTGCTCGACGAATCGACCAATACCATCACTTTCGCCGATGTCGCCGGTTGCGACGAGGCCAAGGAAGAAGTCTCCGAACTGGTCGACTTCCTGCGCGACCCGACCAAGTTCCAGAAACTCGGCGGCCGTATCCCGAAGGGTGTGCTGCTGGTCGGCAACCCGGGTACCGGCAAGACCCTGCTGGCCAAGGCCATCGCCGGCGAAGCCAAGGTGCCGTTCTTCTCGATCTCCGGTTCCGATTTCGTCGAAATGTTTGTCGGCGTCGGTGCCGCCCGTGTTCGCGACATGTTCGAGAACGCCAAGAAACACGCTCCGTGCATCATCTTCATCGACGAACTCGATGCCGTCGGTCGTCAGCGTGGCGCCGGCCTCGGTGGCGGCAACGACGAACGCGAACAGACCCTGAACCAGATGCTGGTCGAGATGGACGGTTTCGAAGGCCAGACCGGCGTCATCGTCATCGCGGCGACCAACCGCCCCGACGTGCTTGACCCTGCGCTGATGCGCCCGGGCCGCTTCGACCGCCAAGTCGTCGTGCCGCTGCCCGATATCCGTGGTCGCGAGCAGATCCTTGTCGTGCACATGCGCAAGGTGCCGCTGTCGCCGGACGTCAAGGCCGACATCATCGCCCGCGGTACCCCCGGCTTCTCCGGTGCCGACCTGGCCAACCTGGTCAACGAAGCTGCCCTGTTTGCCGCGCGCACCAACAAGCGCCTGGTCGACATGGAAGACTTCGAAAAGGCCAAGGACAAGATCATGATGGGCACCGAGCGCCGCAGCATGGTCATGAGCGAAGAAGAGAAGAAGAACACCGCCTACCACGAGTCGGGGCATACCGTTGTTGCCAAGCTGGTGCCGAAATCCGACCCGGTGCACAAGGTCACCATCATCCCGCGTGGGCGCGCTCTGGGCCTGACCATGCAGTTGCCGGTAGAAGACCGCTATGCGTATGACCGCACCTACCTGATGAGCCGCATCGCCGTCCTCTTCGGTGGCCGTATTGCCGAAGAGCTGTTCATGGACCAGATGACCACCGGTGCCTCGAACGACTTCGAGCGCGCCACGCAGATGGCCCGCGACATGGTCACCCGCTACGGCATGTCCGATGCGCTGGGCCCCATGGTCTATGGCGAGAACGAAGGCGAGGTCTTCCTCGGCCGCTCGGTGACCACGCACAAGAACATGTCCGAAACGACGATGCAGAAGGTCGATGCCGAAATCCGCCGCATCATCGACGAACAGTACGCGCTGGCTCGCCGTCTGCTCGAAGAAAACCGCGACAAGGTCGAAGCCATGACCAAGGCGCTGCTCGAGTGGTAAACCCTCGACACCGACCAGATCAACGACATCATGGAAGGCAAGGACCCGCGTCCGCCGAAGCAGCCACAGGCGCCGATCAAGTCGTCGCCCGACAGCACGCCGGGTGCGGCCCCTTCGGCCACCGCGCCAGCCTGATTGAGTCGGATGGATTGAAACGGGAGAGCGAGGCTCTCCCGTTTTGCTTGAGTGGTTCCGGCAGCTCTCGGCAGCTCAATCGCACGTTGCCGCATGTCATTGCCATTCCGCGCCCAATCAGAGCGTTAAATTCTGAATGCTGTCTTCCGCCACTCCGGTTTCTGAAATCGCCTTGGCGTAAATATTGCCTCGCCATTTTTGCAAGCATGAGCAAATTGGCTCCAGTAAAGAAAGATGAAACCAGCAGAACTGGATAGATAGTCACTTGCTCGCGTAGAGATTCTTGCAGGTGCGACGATAGGCAAGCCGCGGCAATTTTAAAATGTGCATCCGAGCTTTGAGGGAATACAAGTCTTCGCCAATAAAGAGGCAGAATTTTGAATGCAAGACAAACTGGTGAATTCCTTCGACAATGGCTAAGAAGCAAATACATTAAAACGTGAGTCAGAAATGTCTTTTTCCTGAGACGCCTATCCGGTGAAGGCAAATAGAACTTGAAGGCCGCTTAGGGTCGAATTGACACCCCCGATACTCCTCTGTACTCATGCTTCTCCCAATGAAACTGCACTGCGGAAAATTTGAGCTGCCGCTGGATCGCCCGCTGGTTATGGGCATCGTCAACCTGACGCCGGATTCCTTTTCCGGCGATGGTCTCGGCGCCAGCGCCGAGCGCGCCATTGCCCATGCACAGGCACAGATTGCGGCGGGTGCCGACCTGCTTGATCTCGGCGCCGAATCCTCGCGTCCGGGCGCGATACCGACATCGCTAGAGGACGAATTGCGCCGGCTGCTGCCGGTGCTGGAAGCCCTGTCGGATTGCGGACTGCCGATTTCGGTGGATACCTACAAGCCGGAAGTGATGCGCGCAGCGCTGGCGGCCGGCGCGTCAATGATCAACGACATCTACGGCCTGCGTATGCCGGGGGCGCTGGAAGCCGTGGCCAGCAGCGACTGCGCGGTGTGCCTGATGCACATGCAGGGTGAGCCGCTGACCATGCAGCAGCAGCCGGTGTATGCCGATGTGGTGGCGGAGGTCGGTGCCTTCCTGCGTGAGCGCGTGGCTGCTGCACAGGTTGCGGGCGTGGCGCGCGAACGGCTGGTTCTTGATCCCGGTTTCTGTTTCGGCAAGACGCTGGCGCACAATCTGTCGCTGCTGAAGCATCTGCCGGAACTGGCCATCGACGGCTTGCCGCTGCTGGCCGGCCTTTCGCGCAAATCCATGCTCGGCCATGTCACTGGTCGCGAGGTTGGCGATCGGTTGGCGGGCAGCCTCGCTGCGGCGCTCATGGCGCTTGAAGGCGGTGCCCGCATCCTGCGTGTGCATGATGTTGCGGCGACGCGCGATGCGCTGGCCGTGTGGTCGGCAACGCATGCGGCGGCATGATCCGCATCAAGCTTTCGCCTTGGCTTCCAAGTAAAATACCGCCTTTGGGCGTCGGGCTGTTCCAACGCCAGTGAGTCGTCAGAGCTGGAGTGCGGTATGTCGGGTAACAGCAGAAAATATTTTGGGACTGATGGCGTTCGCGGGCGGGTAGGGCAGTCGCCGATCACCCCCGAGTTCGTCATGCGTCTGGGCTATGCCGCAGGCCGCGTGCTGGTTGCGCGCGAGCATCTGCCTCATGGCGAGCGCCCGGCGGTGCTCATTGGCAAGGACACGCGCATCTCGGGCTACATGCTGGAAGCTGCGCTGGAAGCCGGCTTTTCGGCAGCGGGGGTGGATGTCTGCCTGACCGGCCCGCTGCCGACGCCGGCCATCGCCTATCTGACCCGGGCATTGCGCCTGCAGGCCGGCATCGTCATTTCCGCGTCCCACAACGCGTATCACGATAACGGCATCAAGTTCTTTTCCGCGCACGGCACCAAGCTGCCGGATGCCGTGGAAGCAGCAATCGAGGCCGGCATTGACGAGCCGATCGTGTGCGCGGCTTCCGCCGACCTCGGGCGTGCCCGTCGGATCAACGACGCGGCTGGGCGGTACATCGAATTCTGCAAGAGCACCTTCCCGAACGACAGCGATCTGCGCGGTCTGCGCATCGTTGTCGATTGTGCGCACGGTGCGGCCTATCACATCGCTCCCCATGTCCTGCACGAGCTGGGCGCCGAGGTAATCGCCATCGGTGCGGCACCGGATGGCCTGAATATCAATGCCGGCTTCGGAGCCACATCTCCCAAGGCCCTGTCGGCCGAGGTGGTGGCCAAAGGGGCCGATCTTGGCATCGCCCTTGACGGTGACGGTGACCGGCTGATCATGGTCGATGCCGAGGGAACGGTCTATGACGGCGACCAGCTGCTTTTCGCCATCGTCCGCGACCGCCTGCGGCAAGGCGCTGTGCAGGGAGTGGTCGGGACGCTGATGACCAACCTGGCGTTCGAGCATGCCGTGGGCAAGCTGGGCGTACCTTTCGCACGGGCGGCTGTGGGCGATCGCTACGTCATGGAGATGCTGCAGGAAAACGGCTGGCTCTTCGGCGGTGAGAACTCCGGCCATATTCTTTGCCTGGATCGCCACACTACCGGCGACGGCATTGTTTCCGCCTTGCAGGTGTTGTCGGCGATGCGTGCGTCAGGCGTTGATTTGAAGACGCTGCTGTCCGACCTGACCCTCTACCCGCAGCGCCTGATCAATGTCCCCGTGAGCAAGGGGTTTGCCTGGAAGGACAATGCGTCGATTGCCGGTGTGTGCAGAGAGGTGGAGGCGTCGATGGCCGGGCAGGGGCGTGTTCTGCTGCGTGCCTCGGGCACCGAACCCCTCCTGCGGGTGATGGTCGAGGGGCGCGACGCAACGCGTGTGACAGAAGCGGCGGAAACCCTTGCTGCTGCGGTGCGGCAGGCTTGTGCCGCCTAGCTTCGGGCAGGGTCTGGATTGACCCGGTTTGTGCTCTGCAGCTATAATCGAAAAGTTTTATGCGGACTGCGCGTATGCGACCCAAGCTCGTTGTTGGCAACTGGAAGATGCATGGCAGCCTGTCTGGCAACAAGAATTTGTTGCAGGGCTTGGTTGCAGGCGTCGGTGCCATCGGCGAGGTTAGTGCCTCGGTTTGCGTGCCCTTCCCGTATCTGGCGCAGGCCCAGCAGATGCTGGCGGCAACGCCGATCAGCTGGGGGGCACAGAATCTGAGCGAGCATGCGCAGGGCGCCTATACCGGTGAAGTTGCGGCAGCGATGCTGCTGGAATTCGGTTGCCGCCATGTAATTGTCGGGCATTCCGAGCGGCGCGCGCTGTATGGCGAGACCGATGCGGTGGTGGCCGCCAAGTTTGTAGCCGCCAAGTCGGCCGGGCTGGTTCCCATCCTTTGCGTTGGCGAAACGCTGGCGCAGCGGGAGTCGGGGCAGACGGCTGAGGTGGTGGCAGCACAGATGGTGGCGGTGCTCGACAAGGCGGGTGTTGGCGCCTTTGCTGGTGCAGTGGTTGCGTATGAGCCTGTATGGGCCATTGGTACAGGCAAGACGGCGTCACCCGAGCAGGCGCAGGAAGTGCATGCGGCGATCCGGGCGCTGGTTGCCGGGCGCGATGAAGTAATAGCAGCAGGTTTGCAGATTTTGTACGGCGGCAGCGTCAAGGCGCAGAACGCCGGTGAAATTTTCGTGAAGCCCGATATCGACGGCGGTCTGGTCGGTGGGGCTTCTCTGGTGGTGGATGATTTTCTGGCGATTTGCCAGGCGGCAAGTCGCTGAGGTTGAAAGAATGGATGCTCTGTTTTCAGTAATTCTGGTGGCACATATCCTGATTGGTTTGTCGGTCTGTGGTCTTGTGCTGATGCAGCACGGCAAAGGCGCCGACATGGGGGCTGCTTTTGGTAGCGGTGCTTCAGGCAGCTTGTTCGGCGCGACAGGATCGGCCAACTTTTTGAGTCGTACAACAGCGGTGCTGGCGGCAGTCTTTTTTGCAACAAGCCTGGCACTGGCCTACATCGCTTCAAACAAGCCAAAAACGTCTGGCAGCGTGATGGAGAATGCGGTACAATCGCAGCCTCTTTCGGCACCGGTGTCGAAGGGTGAACAAGCAGCTGAAAGCAAGGCTGCGACGCCGGGTCTGAATGACTCCAAGGCGAAAGATATTCCTAAATAAGCAGTTAAAAGATGGGCGCGGAAAAGTAGGTCCTCGATTCGTTCCGCAGTCCATTGTAGGCAGTGCCGACGTGGTGAAATTGGTAGACACGCTATCTTGAGGGGGTAGTGACTTCGGTCGTATGAGTTCGAGTCTCATCGTCGGCACCAACGAGCGGGAGTCATGCAGGGGGTTGTAGTGCGCATGGCTCCGGGTTGAAATGCAGCGAAAGCGTGGCGGATCATGCTGGAAAATTACTTCCCGATCTTGGTGTTCATCCTGGTGGGTGTCGCCTTTGGCATACTCCCGGTTCTTCTTGGTTGGCTTGTTGCTCCCAGCCGCCCTGACAGCGAAAAACTTTCTCCCTATGAATGCGGTTTCGAGGCTTTCGAAGACGCACGCATGAAATTCGATGTTCGCTATTACCTGATTGCGATCATCTTCATCCTTTTTGACCTTGAAATTGCCTTCCTGTTTCCTTGGGCGACCATCTTCAAGGAAATTGTCGAAACACCTGCAATCAAGCTGTTCGGATTTGTCGAGATGATGGTTTTCGTTGCCATTCTCGTCGTTGGCTACGTGTATGCCTGGGCCAAGGGCGCCCTGGAGTGGGAATAAGGGGTAGGCAATGAGTATCGAAGGCGTCCTGCAAGAAGGCTTCATCACCACTACAGCAGACAAACTGATCAACTATGTCCGCACCGGCTCGTTGTGGCCGATGACTTTTGGTCTTGCTTGTTGTGCCGTTGAGATGATTCAGGCGGGTTGCTCCCGCTACGACCTCGATCGTTTCGGCATCGTGTTCCGGCCAAGCCCGCGTCAGTCCGACGTCATGATTGTCGCCGGAACGTTGACCAACAAGATGGCGCCAGCCCTGCGCAAGGTTTACGACCAGATGGCCGAGCCGCGTTGGGTCATTTCCATGGGTTCCTGTGCAAATGGTGGTGGCTATTACCACTATTCGTATTCCGTTGTTCGTGGTTGCGACCGGATTGTTCCGGTAGATATCTATGTTCCGGGCTGTCCGCCGACAGCAGAAGCATTGCTGTACGGCTTGATCCAGTTGCAGAACAAGATTCGTCGTACCAACACCATCGCCCGCTAATTTCACCGAGATCCGCACATGTCCGCGAAGCTGGAAGCGCTTGGCCTGAACCTGGAAAAACATCTCGGCGAGCGCATGAAGTCGAAAAAGCTCGCCCTGGGTGAGCTGACCATCGAGGTTGCTGCCACCGATTATCTTGACGTCATGCAGACGCTTCGAGACGGAGTCGATCTGGGTTTCGATGAAATGATCGACCTTTGTGGCGTCGACTACTCTGCTTATGGCAATGGCGAGTGGCCGGGCTTGCGCTACGCGGTCGTCGTTCATCTCCTGTCGGTCGCCAACAACCAGCGGCTGCGTGTGCGGGTATTCGCGGACAATAACGATTTTCCGTCGATTCCGTCGATTATTGCGCTGTGGTCCAGTGCCAACTGGTTCGAGCGCGAGGCTTTCGATCTTTACGGCATCGTCTTCCCCGGGCACAACGACCTGCGCCGCATCCTGACCGACTATGGCTTCATCGGTCATCCGTTCCGCAAGGATTTTCCGATTTCGGGCTATGTCGAGATGCGTTACGACCCCGATCAGCGTCGTGTGATTTATCAGCCAGTGACGATCGAGCCGCGTGAAAACACGCCGCGTATCGTCCGCGAAGCAACCTACGGAGATCTCTGAGATGGCCGAGATCCGCAACTACACCCTGAACTTCGGTCCGCAACACCCGGCAGCGCACGGCGTGCTGCGCATGGTGCTTGAACTTGATGGCGAAGTTGTCATGCGTGCCGACCCGCACATCGGCTTGCTGCACCGCGCGACTGAAAAGCTGGCAGAAACGCGTACCTGGATCCAGGCGATGCCTTACATGGATCGCCTCGACTATGTGTCGATGATGAGCAATGAGCACGCCTACTGCTTGGCGGTCGAGAAGTTGCTGCAAGTCGAGGTTCCGCTGCGAGCACAGTACATTCGTGTCCTCTTCGACGAAATCACGCGCCTTCTGAACCATCTCTTGTGGGTCGGTTGCCACGGCCTCGACGTCGGCGCCATGACCATGGTCCTCTACGCTTTCCGTGAGCGGGAAGATCTGATGGATGCCTACGAGGCCGTCTCCGGTGCCCGCATGCATGCGGCTTACTATCGCCCTGGCGGCGTCTATCGTGACCTGCCGGACAGCATGCCGCAGTACACCGAGAACAAATGGAAGAAGCCGGCTGATCTAAAGGTGCTGAACGAAGCCCGCTCTGGCTCCTTGCTCGATTTCCTTGAGGATTTCACCAACCGTTTCCCGAAATATCTCGCTGAGTACGAAACCCTGCTCACCGATAACCGCATCTGGAAACAGCGCTTGGTCAACGTCGGCATCGTTTCGCCTGAGCGCGCACTGCAGCTGGGGTTCTCCGGCGCCATGTTGCGTGGCTCGGGGATCGCCTGGGATGTGCGCAAGAAGCAGCCGTATGAAGTTTATGACCGTCTCGATTTTGACATTCCGGTAGGCGTCAATGGCGATTCGTATGACCGCTATCTCGTGCGCATGGAAGAAATGCGTCAGTCGAACCGCATCATGAAGCAGTGTATTGATTGGCTGCGCAAGAATCCGGGGCCCGTGATTACCGACAACTACAAGGTTGCACCGCCGCCGCGTGAGCAGATGAAGTCGAACATGGAAGAGTTGATCCATCACTTCAAGCTCTGCACCGAAGGTATTCACGTGCCCGAGGGCGAGGCCTACGCCGCCATCGAGCACCCGAAGGGCGAGTTCGGCATCTATTTTGTTTCGGATGGTGCCAACAAGCCGTATCGCATGAAGATTCGTGCACCTGGCTATGTCCATCTCTCCGCCATGGACGAGATGGCGCGCGGCCACATGCTTGCCGATGTCGTTACGATCATCGGTTCCCAGGATATCGTTTTTGGTGAGATCGACCGCTGATGCTGACTCCCCTACTGACACCAGAGAGCCTCAAGAAAATCGACCGCGAACTTGCCAAGTATCCTGCCGAGCAGTTTCAGTCGGCGATCATGGCCGGTTTGCAGATTGCCCAGGAAGAAAAGGGCTGGCTCGCACCCGAGACGATCGAATTCGTTGCTCGCTACATTGGCATCGAGCCGATTGCAGCGTGGGAGGTGGCAAGCTTCTACAACATGTACGACCTGAAGCCGGTCGGCAAGTACAAGCTGACCGTCTGCACCAACCTGCCGTGCATGCTTACTGGCGGTGTTGATGCAGGTGAATATCTGAAGACCAAGCTTGGCATTGATTACAACGAGACGACTGCCGACGGCAAATACACGCTGAAACAGGGCGAGTGCATGGGCGCCTGCGGCGACGCGCCGGTGATGATCGTCAACAACCGCAAGATGTGCAGCTGGATGAATCCGGAGCAGATCGACAAATTGCTGGCGGAGCTCGAATAATGGCCATCCTCGGTGCAATCAATCCGGTTCTGACGGCTGGCCTCGACGGCGACAACGCCTGGCGTCTCGCCGACTACGTCAAGCGCGGCGGCTACAAAGCGCTGAAGCGCATCCTTGAGGAAAAAATTCCGCAGGAACAAGTCATTGCCGAAGTGAAGACTTCGGTGCTGCGCGGTCGCGGCGGTGCTGGTTTTCCGACCGGCCTCAAGTGGTCGTTCATGCCGCGCTCGTTCCCCGGCGACAAATACGTCGTCTGCAACTCGGACGAAGGCGAGCCGGGTACGTTCAAGGACCGCGACATCCTGCGCTACAACCCGCACTCGGTGATCGAGGGGATGGCCATCGCTGCCTACGCGATGGGGGCCAACCGTGGCTACAACTACATCCATGGCGAAGTCTGGGAAATCTACAAGCGCTTCGAAGAGGCGCTGGACGAAGCCCGGGCTGCCGGTTTCATTGGCCAGAATTTGCTTGGCTCCGGCTTCAACTTCGAACTGTTTGCGCACCACGGCTACGGCGCCTACATCTGCGGTGAAGAAACCGCGCTGCTCGAATCGATCGAAGGCAAGAAGGGGCAGCCGCGCTTCAAGCCGCCATTTCCGGCCTCCTTCGGTCTCTACGGCAAGCCGACGACGATCAACAACACCGAGACCTTTGGCGCCATCCCGTTCATCCTGAACATGGGCGGTCAGGCCTTCCTCGAAGCCGGCAAGGCGAACAACGGCGGCACCAAGCTGTTCTCGATCTCCGGCCACGTCAATCGTCCCGGCAATTACGAAATTCCGCTCGGTACGCCATTCGCGACACTGCTGGAAATGGCCGGCGGCATGCGTGGCGGTCGCAAGCTCAAGGGGTGCATCCCAGGCGGCTCATCGGCGCCGGTAATTCCGGGTGACATCATGATGGATGCCACGATGGACTATGACGGCATCAGCAAAGCCGGCTCCATGCTCGGTTCCGGCGCGGTCATCGTCATGGACGAAACGACCTGCATGGTCAAGGCGCTGGAGCGGCTGTCCTTCTTCTACTACGAAGAATCCTGCGGTCAGTGCACACCTTGCCGCGAAGGCACTTCGTGGCTTTACAAGGTCGTGCATCGCATCGAGCACGGCCATGGTCGTCCGGAAGATCTGGATACCCTGAACAACGTCCTCAACAACATCATGGGCCGAACCATTTGCGCCCTCGGTGATGCTGCTTCGCTGCCAGTGCAGAGTTTCGTCAAGCACTTCGGCAGCGAATTCGAATACCACATCGAACACAAGAAGTGCCTCGTACCTGTCGACGTCCAGCGCGCCGGCAGCGGGTTCTTCACGGCTAAGGCTTAAGGTAGAGACATGCTGGAAATCGAAATCGACGGCAAACAGGTGCAGGTGCCCGATGGTAGTACCGTCATGGATGCTGCGCAGCAGGTCGGGGCCTATATCCCGCACTTCTGCTACCACAAGAAGCTCTCTATCGCTGCCAACTGCCGGATGTGTCTGGTGCAGGTCGAGAAAGCGCCGAAGCCACTGCCGGCTTGTGCGACTCCCGTCACCAATGGCATGAAGGTTTTCACGCACTCCGAACTGGCCGTCAAGGCGCAGAAGGGGGTGATGGAATTCCTGCTGATCAATCACCCGCTTGATTGCCCGGTCTGTGACCAAGGGGGCGAGTGCCAGTTGCAGGATCTGGCGGTTGGTTACGGCGCCAGCAGCTCACGCTATCAGGAAGAAAAGCGTGTGGTGTTCCACAAGAACGTCGGCCCGCTGATCTCCATGGAAGAGATGAGCCGCTGCATCCACTGCACACGCTGTGTTCGTTTTGGTCAGGAAATCGGCGGCATCATGGAATTCGGCATGGGCAACCGCAACATGCATTCCGAGATCACCACCTTCGTTGGCCGTTCAGTTGATTCCGAGCTGTCGGGCAACATGATCGATCTCTGCCCGGTCGGCGCCCTCACCTCAAAGCCGTTCCGCTATGCCGCCCGTTCGTGGGAGCTGCAGCGCCGCAAGTCGGTGAGCCCACACGACAGTGTTGGCGCCAACCTGGTGGTGCAGGTCAAGAATAACCGCGTCATGCGCGTTCTGCCGCGCGAGAACGAAGACGTCAATGAGTGCTGGATTTCCGACAAGGATCGTTTCTCCTACGAGTCGCTGAACAGCGATGCTCGTCTGCAGAAGCCGATGATTCGTGTCGACGGCCAGTTGCGTGAAGTTGAATGGAATGTCGCCCTCGACTACGTTGCCCACGCGCTAAAGGATATCGTCAAGGAACAGGGCGCTGGCGAACTCGGCTTCCTCGCGTCGCCGCATGCCACGCTGGAAGAGCTGGTGCTGCTGAAGAAAGTAGCTTCTGGCCTGGGTTCGAAAAACGTCGATTTCCGCCTCCGTCGTCGCGATTTTTCAGCGGATGGCAAACGTGCCGGTACGCCCTGGCTTGGCCTCAAGATTTCCGAGATCAAGGATCTCGATGCCGCCCTCGTGGTTGGCAGCTTCCTGCGCAAGGATCACCCGCTGTTGGCGCAGCGCCTGCGTCAGGCCGCCAAGAAATACACCAAGGTCAGCCTTGTTACCGTCGCCGGTGATGATCCGCTGATCAAGCTGCATGGCAATGTCGTCGTCGCGCCAGCCGATCTTTCGTTGGCGCTTGCTGCCATCGTCAAGGCGGTGGCGCAGGCCAAGGGCGCTGCGGTGCCGGCAGGTCTTGAAAGCATCGAGCCGTGCGAGAAGAGCAAGGCAATCGCCGCGAGCCTGATCGAAGGCGAAAAGCGCGCCATTTTCCTCGGCAACGTTGCCGAACAGCATGCTGATGCCGCGCAGTTGCAGGCGTTGGCGCAGGAACTGGCGAACATCACGGGAGCCAGCTTCGGTTTCCTCGGCGAAGCGGCCAACAGCGTTGGTGGTTACATTGCGGGTGCTGCCGGTGAGGGGCTCTCGGCCTACGAAATGCTGGCACAGCCGCGCAAAGCCTACGTGGTTCTCGGTGCCGAACTGGATCTCGACGCCCACAATGGCGCACAGGCCGTGGCAGCGCTCAAGCAGGCAGCATTTACGGTTGCGTTGTCCGCGTTCAAGGATGGGGCTGCCGCTGAATACGCCGATGCCCTGCTACCGATTACCCCCTTCACTGAAACGTCGGGCACCTTCGTTAACACCGAAGGCCGCGTTCAGAGCTTCAACGGTGTTGTAAAGCCGCTCGGCGATGCCCGCCCTGGCTGGAAGGTGCTGCGTGTGCTGGGTAACGTGCTGGGGCTGGCGGGCTTTGACTTCCAGTCGAGCGAAGCTGTGCGCGATTCCGTCATTCCCGCAGGTACCGAATTCGTTTCCGGTCTGAACAACGGCATCAGTGGCCATGCCCTGACGCTTGGCGGCAGCGTTGGCGGTTTGCAGCGTATCGCCGATGTGCCGATTCACTTTGCCGATGCCTTGGCCCGTCGCTCGCCGGCGTTGCAGATGACGCGTGATGCGGCAGCCCCGACGGCTCGTCTGAATGCCGAAACAGCGGCGCAGCTGGGCATCGCTGAAGGAGCTCAGGTTCGTGTCCGGCAAGGTCAGGGTGAAGCCCTGATGGTTGCAAAGATCGATGAAACCGTTCCGGCGGCATGTGTCCGCGTAGCCGCAGCCCATGCTGCCACCGCTGCGCTGGGTGACATGTTCGGCCAGATTACCGTGGAGCGTGCGTGATGGTGGATGCGCTGCAGCAATTCTTGCAAGGCATATTCGGCACGGTTTTTCCGCTGGTCTGGGTGATGCTGAAGATCGTACTCATCATTGCACCGCTTCTCCTCGGCGTTGCCTATCTGACTTTCTGGGAACGCAAGGTCATCGGCTGGATGCAAGTCCGGATCGGCCCAAATCGTGTCGGCCCTTGGGGCTTGATTCAGCCAATCGCCGACGGCGTCAAGCTGTTGCTCAAGGAAATCGTTATTCCGTCGGGGGCCAACAAGGGGATCTTCCTGATTGCTCCGATGTTCGCGTTCGCCCCTGCGCTGGCTGCGTGGGCCGTGATCCCGTTCAACGATACGCTGCTCCTTGCCAGCATCGATGCGAGCCTGCTGTACGTGATGGCGATTACCTCCATCGGCGTCTACGGCATCATCCTCGCCGGCTGGTCGTCCAACTCCAAATACGCCTTCCTCGGTGGCATGCGCTCAGCCGCGCAGATGATTTCCTATGAAATCGCCATGGGTTTTGCCCTGGTCGTCGTGCTGATGGTTTCGAACAGCCTGAATCTTGGCGACATCGTCAAGTCGCAGGGACAGGGCATGTTTGCCGATAACGGGCTGGGTTTCCTGTCCTGGAACTGGCTGCCGCTGCTGCCGATGTTCGTCGTCTATCTGATCTCGATCGTTGCCGAAACCAACCGCGCACCGTTCGATATGGCCGAAGGTGAATCGGAAATCGTCGGCTTCCACGTCGAATACTCGGGCATGGCTTTCGCTGTTTTCTTCCTGGCTGAATACGCCAACATGATCCTGGTCTCCGCGCTGACCGCGATCCTGTTCCTCGGCGGCTGGCTGTCGCCGGTCGGCTTCCTGCCCGACAGCCTGTTCTGGCTCTTCGGCAAGATTACGGCAGTGCTGTTTTTCTTCCTGTGGATACGCGCCACCTTCCCGCGCTACCGCTACGACCAGATCATGCGCCTGGGCTGGAAAGTGTTCATTCCGCTGTGCCTTGTCTGGCTGGTCGTTGTTGGCTGCTGGATGATGTCGCCCTGGAACATCTGGAAGTGAGAGGCTAGCGATGGGATCGATGAAGGAAATTTTTAACAGCCTCCTGCTCAAGGAGCTGCTCAAGGGAATGTCGGTGACCGGGCGCTACATGTTCGCCCGCAAGATCACCATTCAGTACCCGGAAGAAAAAACACCGCAGAGCTTCCGCTTTCGCGGGTTGCATGCCTTGCGCCGCTACCCGAATGGTGAAGAGCGCTGTATTGCCTGCAAATTGTGCGAAGCCGTTTGCCCGGCGCTGGCCATCACCATCGAGTCCGGTGAACGCGACGATGCAAACGGGCAAAAGTCACGCCGCACGACGCGCTATGACATCGACTTGACCAAGTGCATCTTCTGCGGTTTCTGCGAAGAAGCCTGCCCGGTCGATGCCATCGTTGAAACGCGGGTCTTCGAGTATCACGGCGAGAAGCGTGGTGACCTTTACTACACCAAGCCGATGCTGCTGGCCAACGGTGACCGCTACGAAGCCGAGATCGCCGCTGATCGCGAAGCGGACGCGAAGTTCCGCTGACGGGAAAGCACAATGGAATTCAAGACTGCCGTTTTCTACTTTCTGTCCGCCATTCTGGTCTTTGCCAGCTTGCGCGTGATAACCGCCCGCAACCCGGTACATGCGGCGCTCAACCTGATTCTTGCCTTTTTTTCGGCTGCTGGTGTCTGGGCGCTGCTGCAGGCCGAGTTTCTGGCGATATCGCTCATCCTCGTCTATGTCGGCGCGGTGATGGTGCTCTTCCTCTTCGTGGTGATGATGCTCGACATCAACCTTGATCGGATCCGCGAAGGTTTCTGGAGCTACCTGCCGTTGGGTGCGATCGTTGGCCTCGTCATGGTTGCCGAACTCGGTGCCGTGATGGCCGCCAATTACCTTGGTGTTCTCGAGACTGACGCGCCGCAAGCGGTTGCCGGCGCCTCAAATACCAAGGACCTTGGCCGCCTGATCTATACCGACTTTGTTTATCCCTTCGAGCTTGCCTCGGTGATTCTGCTGGTGGCGATTGTCGCTGCTATTGCGATTACCTACCGGGGCCCGAAGAAAACCAAATACACCGACCCTGCCGAGCAGGTCCGCGTTCGTGCGAAAGATCGCATTCGCGTACTGCAGATGCCAGCTGAAAAGCAGGACTGACGGCGGCTGGATTGAAACTGAACCGGATCATGCTGCCACGACGGCTGCGTGATCCAGCAAGATGAACACTGGGAGGCAACTTGCTGACACTCTCGCATTTCCTGATCCTCGGCGCGATCCTGTTTTCGATCGGCGTCGTGGGCATCTTCCTGAACCGGAAGAACCTGATTGTCCTGATGATGGCGATCGAGCTGATGCTGCTGGCGGTGAATATGAATTTCGTCGCCTTCTCGCACTATCTCGGTGATCTCTCGGGGCAGGTGTTCGTCTTCTTCATCCTCACTGTGGCCGCCGCCGAATCGGCGATCGGCCTTGCCATCCTGGTCGTTCTGTTCCGCAATCTGCAGACGATCCATGTGGATGATCTGGATAGCCTGAAGGGTTAAGCATGGACATGAAGAGCCTCTATCTGCTGGTCCCCATGGCGCCGCTCGTTGGTGCCATCATTGCCGGCCTGTTCTGCCGCATCATCCCGCGCTGGGTTGCGCACACAGCAACCATCGCCGGTGTGGCCATCGCTTTCATCACGTCCATCGTCATCTTCAAGGATGTGATGGCCGGCAATACTTTCAACGGTGCCGTCTATCAATGGCTGACGTCGGGCGATTACAAATTTGAAGTGGGTTTCCTGATTGATTCGCTGACCGTGACCATGATGCTCGTCGTCACCTCGGTGTCGCTGATGGTGCATATCTATACCATCGGCTACATGCAGGAAGACCCGGGCTACAACCGTTTCTTCAGCTACATCTCGTTGTTCACCTTCTCGATGTTGATGCTGGTGATGAGCAACAACTTCATGCAGCTCTTCTTCGGCTGGGAAGCGGTGGGCCTCGTCTCCTACCTGCTGATCGGTTTCTGGTACACCCGCCCGACGGCAATTTTCGCCAACATGAAAGCCTTCCTGGTCAACCGTGTTGGCGACTTCGGCTTCATCCTGGGTATCGGCCTGGTCCTGGCGCACTTCGGTTCGCTCGACTACGCAACGGTCTTCCAGAAAGCGCCTGAGTTCGCGAATGTCACGATCAACATCTGGGGTTCCTCGGAATGGTCGCTGATGACCGTCACCTGCATCCTGCTGTTCATCGGTGCGATGGGCAAGTCGGCACAGGTACCGCTGCACGTCTGGCTGCCGGATTCGATGGAAGGCCCGACGCCGATCTCCGCACTGATCCACGCGGCAACAATGGTTACCGCCGGCATCTTCATGGTGGCGCGCATGTCGCCGCTGTTCGAACTGTCGACGACGGCGCTGTCCTTCGTCATCGTCATTGGTTCGATCACTGCACTGTTCATGGGTTTTCTGGGCATCATCCAGAACGACATCAAGCGCGTCGTCGCCTACTCCACGTTGTCGCAGCTTGGCTACATGACGGTCGCACTCGGTGCCTCGGCCTACTCCGTGGCGATCTTCCACCTGATGACGCACGCCTTCTTCAAGGCCTTGCTGTTCCTTGGCGCCGGTTCGGTCATCATCGGTATGCACCACGATCAGGACATCCGCAATATGGGTGGCCTGCGCAAGTACATGCCGATCACCTGGATCACCTCGCTGATCGGCTCGCTGGCCCTGATCGGTACACCGCTGTTCGCCGGTTTCTACTCAAAGGACTCGATCATCGAGGCCGTTAAATTCTCAAACATTCCGGGTTCAGGCTTCGCCTATTTTGCCGTCATGGCCGGTGTTTTCGTCACCGCTTTCTACTCTTTCCGCATGTATTTCCTCGTCTTCCACGGCGAGGAACGCTTCGGCAAGGCGCATGATGACCACGGCCACGCTGCGCATGACGCCGCCGCTCACACCAAGTCGGCCCATGATGACCATGCCGGACATGGCGACCACGACGGCGACCATGACGATGAAGAAGTTTCGCACGACCACCACCATGGGCTTGCTCCGGGTCAGAAGCCGCACGAGTCGCCCTGGGTCGTTACGCTACCGCTCGTCCTGCTGGCCATTCCGTCGGTGATCATCGGTTTCATCGGTGTCGGCCCGCTGGTCTTCGGCGATTACTTCAAGATGACCATCCCGGGGACGAACGGAATTCCGGTGATCTTCATCGACAATGCCGCCCACCCGGCCATGGCTGAATTTGCCACCCATTTCCATGGCGCTGCCGCCATGGCCATGCATGCCTTCTCGACGGCGCCGTTCTGGCTGGCACTCTCCGGCGTTGCGCTGTCGTGGTTCTTCTACATGAAGCGCCCGGACATTCCTGCTGCCATCAAGGCCCGCTTCGAGTGGCTGTATACCGTCCTCGACAACAAGTACTACTTCGACAAGTTCAACGAAGCCTTCTTTGCCGGCGGCGCACGCATGCTTGGCAAGGGCTTGTGGAAGGGCGGCGATGTCGCCGTCATTGACGGCACCATCAACGGCTCGGCCCGCCTGGTTGGCTGGGTTGCCTCGGCGGTTCGTTGCTTCCAGACGGGTCACATTTACAGCTACGCCTTCACCATGATCATTGGTCTGGTCGTGCTCATGACCCTCTGGGTTGTCCGCGCCTAAAAAAGAACGAAACTGGGAACGATATGTCTGGCTACCCGCTTCTATCCCTCGCGATCTGGATCCCGATCCTTGCTGGCCTGCTGACGCTGGCCACTGGCTCGGACCGCAACGCGCCCCTGGCTCGCATGCTGGCCCTGGCCGGTGCTGTCGTCGGCTGTCTGGTGACGATTCCCCTCTGGGCGGGCTTCGATCTGACGACGCCTGCCATGCAGTTTGTCGAACTTGCGCCATGGGTGCCGCGCTTCAACATCAATTACCACCTGGGGGTTGATGGCATTTCGATGCTCTTCGTGATCCTCAACAGCTTCATCACCATCATCGTGGTGCTCGCTGGCTGGAAGGTGATCGAGCAGAAGGTGGCCCAGTACAACGCGGCCTTCCTGATCATGTCGGGTCTGATGAACGGCATCTTCACCTCACTCGACGGCATGCTGTTCTACGTGTTCTTTGAAGCGTCACTGATCCCGCTCTACCTGATCATCGGCGTCTGGGGCGGACCGAACCGCGTTTATGCCGCCTTCAAGTTCTTCCTCTACACGCTGGCCGGTTCGCTGCTTTTTCTGGTTGCCCAGCTCTACCTGTTCATCAACTCCGGTGGCAGCTTCTCCATCCTCGACTGGCACCAGATGCCGATCCCGATGGGGGCCCAGATATGGATATTCCTCGCCTTCCTGATCGCTTTTGCCGTCAAGGTGCCGATGTGGCCGGTGCATACCTGGTTGCCGGACGCCCACGTCGAGGCGCCAACGGGAGGTTCGATCGTGCTGGCGGCCATCGGCCTCAAGCTCGGTGCCTACGGCTTCCTGCGCTTCTCGCTGCCGATCACCCCGGATGCCTCGCATGAGCTTGGCGGTCTGGTCATCGCCCTGTCGCTGATCGCCATCGTCTATATCGGCTTCGTCGCCCTGGTGCAGGACGACATGAAGAAGCTGGTGGCCTACTCGTCGGTTGCGCACATGGGCTTCGTTACACTCGGCTTCTTCATGTTCAACGCCATGGGTATCGAAGGTGCGCTGGTGCAGATGATTTCGCACGGTTTTGTTTCGGGCGCCATGTTCTTCTCGATTGGCGTCATGTACGACCGTGTCCATTCGCGTCAGATCGCTGATTACGGCGGTGTGGTGAACAAGATGCCGAAGTTTGCCGCCTTCTTCATGCTCTTCACCATGGCCAACGCCGGCCTGCCGGCGACCTCCGGCTTCGTCGGCGAGTTCATGGTGATCCTGGGGGCTGTCAGCTACAACTTCTGGGTGGCTTTTGCGGCTGCCACGACCATGATCGTCGGTGCTGCCTACTCGCTGTGGATGTACAAGCGCGTCGTTTTGGCGATGTCACCAATCACCACGTGGAAGAGATGGAAGACATCTCCGGTCGCGAGTTCCTGATTCTTGCCCTGCTGGCTGCCGGTACGCTTTATATGGGTATCTACCCCTTGCCCTTTACCGAGGTCATGCATGCCTCCGTCAATGAACTGTTGCGTCACGTGGCCGTGACCAAGATCCAATAATCGGATATCGATATGACGCTTGCCGAAATGAGTTTCGTACTGCCGGACCTGCGCCCGGCTGCTGCGGAGATTTTTCTCCTGGTGATGGCCTGTGCCATCCTCCTGATTGATGTATTCAGCAAGAACCCGAAGCGCACGATGACCTTCGTGCTTACCCAGGTGACCTTGCTGTGTTGCGTGTTCATCACGTTCGCCACCAGCAGCGCAGAAATTACCTACACCTTCAGCAACATGTTTGTGGACGACCTGATGGCCGACTTCCTCAAGCTCCTGCTGTACCTGACCGTACTGGTAGTGATGTTCTATTCTCGCGCCTACATGCTCGAGCGGGCCCCGCATGCAACCGGCGAGTTCTTTGCGCTGACGCTGTTCGCAACACTCGGCATGATGGTGATGATTTCGGCGAATCACTTCGTCACCGTTTATCTGGGGCTTGAACTCTTGTCGCTCTCGCTCTATGCGATGGTCGCGCTGAATCGCGATTCGGTGCAGGCCACCGAAGCCGCGATGAAATACTTTGTCCTGGGTGCGCTGGCATCCGGTCTGCTGCTCTACGGCATGTCGATGATCTACGGCGCTACCGGCACACTGGAAATCACCGGCGTTGCAGAACGCCTCGCGATGGGGGTTGCCAACAAGACCGTGCTGACGCTGGGTCTGGTGTTCCTGGTTGCCGGCATTGCCTTCAAGCTGGGTGTCGTACCGTTCCATATGTGGATCCCGGACGTCTATCATGGCGCCCCGACAGCGGTAACGCTCTTGATCGGTTCGGCACCGAAGCTGGCCGCCTTCGCCATCGTCATGCGCATGCTGGTCAATGGCCTGATCGTGCTGGCGGTCGATTGGCAGCAAATGCTGATCATCCTCTCGGTCCTGTCGATGGCGATAGGCAATCTGGCCGCTATCGCCCAGACCAACCTCAAGCGCATGCTCGCCTATTCCGCCATTTCGCACATGGGCTTCATGCTGCTCGGCATCGTGACCGGGGTCGTCGGCGGCGATGCACGATACGCATTGAATGCCTACAGCTCGGCAATGTTCTACGTCGTTACCTACGTGATCACCAGCGCCGGCACCTTCGGCATGATCCTGCTGCTCGCCCGTTCGGGGTTTGAATCTGACCAGCTTGATGACTTCAAAGGCCTCAACAAGCGCAGCCCGTGGTTTGCAGCGATCATGATGATGCTCATGTTCTCGATGGCGGGCGTCCCCTTCTTTGTCGGCTTCTTCGCCAAGCTCTCGGTCCTGCAGGCCGTCGTTGCTGCCGGCTACATGTGGCTGGCGATTGCGGCAGTGATCTTCTCGCTGATCGGTGCTTACTACTATTTGCGCGTGGTCAAGCTGATGTACTTCGATGAACCGACCGATACGTCGCCGATCGATGCCCCGTTCGACATCAAACTGCTGATGTCGGCCAATGGTCTGGCGGTTGCCGTTCTCGGCATTTTCCCGCAAGCCTTGATGTCGCTCTGCGCCTACTCGCTGCTACGCTCGCTCTGATCGTCGCCGCCAGCTTGCATGAACGAGGCCCGCCCCGCGCGGGCCTCATTGTTTCCGGAGGGAATGCATGACCCATCTTCATGAAGAGAAGCTCGACAGCGAGCAGGTATTTCACGGCGTGCTGCTTGATGTCCGCAAAGACCGCGTACGCCTGCCTGATGGTGGCGAAAGCATTCGCGAATATATCGTCCATCCGGGCGCGGTGGTGATCGTACCTGTGCTCGACGACGGCAGCTTGCTTTTCGAAAATCAGTTCCGCTATCCCTTGCAGCGCGATTTTCTCGAGCTTCCTGCCGGAAAAATTGATGCAGGCGAAGCTATCGAAACTACCGCCCGCCGGGAGCTCCTGGAGGAAACCGGCTATGTCGCCGACAGTTGGAGCCATCTCGGCGTCATGCATCCCTGTATCGGATACTCAAACGAGCGAATCGAAATTTTTCTCGCACGGGGGCTGCGCAAGGTTGCCGAGCCGTCACTCGATCACAACGAATTTCTTGACGTGCTGACGCTTCCTCTTGGTGAAGCGATTTTGGCTGTACGCGACGGGCGCATCACTGATGCCAAGACCATCACGGCACTTTTTTGGGCGGAGAAAATTCTTTCTGGTGTCTGGGCGTAGTCTGGCCTGAAGGCCCTCTGCGAGCCTAACCAGCGCCTATAGCCCAATCTCGCGTTAAAAAACAGCGGGGTGCCCTCTGAGGCACCCCGCTGTTTTTGTTCTACAGGAGAGGACGTTTAGCCGCAGGTTCCCACCGCACCGCAGGCGGTACAGAAGTCACAGCCATCCTTGCGGATCACCGTGGTGTTGCCGCACTCACCGCACAGCTTGCCCTGGGTTGGGCGGACGCTGTTGGAAGTTTCCTCCGGCGCTTCCAGAATGCCCATCTGCTGCACCGGGAAACCGTTTTCGTCAAGGATGCCGAGCATGGCATAGCGGTGGATGACGAGGTGGGCGAGATAGGCCACCGTCGACGGGTAGTTGGCCTGCTTGCGGGTGCCGGGCATGAAGGCCATGAAGTCGCCCAGCGGCTCCGGGTAGTCCAGCAGCTTGCGGAGCTTCATGCCGATCCAGGCCGGGTCGACCACGCGCATGTCGAGCGACAGGAGCTTGGTCAGGCCGTCCAGTGCGCGCGGGTAGTTGCCCGAAAGCCACACCGAGTAGGGGCGGGTAACGCCGTCCGGCAGGGTGATTTCCTTGAGGCCGAGCACGAAGTCTTCGCCGGTGGCCGGGTTGAAGATGTCCACCGTCCAGGAGAGCGTGCCGTCGGTGCCGGTCTTCGGTTCCTTCAGGCTGAACAGCGCGTCGAGCACCGGCGTCGGGCCTTCCTGCTTGAAGCCGCCGATCTGTTCAACGCGGTGGTGGATCAACTGGGCCATGGCGGCAACCACGCCCGGCATCTGCTTGTGCTCGCCGTGCGGCGGGAAAGCCATGACGAAGCCTTCGCCTTCCGGCGTCTTGGCCAGCGATTCGAGCTTGAGTTCGAGCCAGGCACGGTCGTTGGCGCGCATGTCCATCGAGAGCGTCTTGGCGACGGCGCCGAGGCCGCGCGGCTGGGCCGGGCCGTTGACCCATACCTCGAACGGCCAGTTGGCGCCTTCCTGTTCGACATGGCCGACGAAGAGGGCGAACTTGCCCTGCGGGTGGTCGATCATGTAGGTCCAGGCCAGGTTGCCTTCCGGCAGGCTCGGGCGGCCGGGCCAGCGCAGGCTGGAGAGCACCGGTGCGGGCAGGTTCTGGATGCGCAGGCGGCGGTTGGCATCGCCGGTAACGAAGTCCTGCGGAGCCTTGGCGGCTTCCTGCGCTTCGGTCTTGGTCGGCTCGACAGAGAGTACGGAACCGAGCACGCTGTTCGGGCGGTAGGTGGCCAGACCCTTGAGGCCCGATTTCCAGGCCGTCATGTAGAGATCCTGGAATTCCTCGTAGGGGTAGTCGGCCGGTACGTTCACCGTCTTCGAGATCGAGGTGTCGATGCTCGGGGCAACGGCGGCGACCATTTCCTCGTGCGCCTGCGCCGAGATTTCCAGCGCCGTCACGAAGTAGTCGGGCAGCTTCTCGACGTCGCCGCCGAGGTGCTTGTAGAGGCGCCAGGCGTAGTCCTCGACCGAGTATTCCTTGAGCGTGCCGTCCTGCATGCGCTTCTTGCGGTTGTAGGTCCAGGAGAAGGGCGGCTCGATACCGTTCGAGGCGTTGTCGGCGAAGGCCAGCGAGATGGTGCCGGTAGGGGCGATCGACAGCAGGTGCGAGTTGCGCAGGCCATGCTTGCGGATCTCTGCCTTCACGTCGGTCGGCAGGCGCGAGGCGAAGTTGCCGCCGGAGAGATACAGCTCGGCGTTGAACAGCGGGAAGGCGCCGCGCTCCTTGGCCAGATCGACCGAAGCGAGGTAGGCGGTGTCGCGCATGTGCTCCGAGATCTGGGCGGCCATGGCGCGGGCTTCCGGACGGTCATAGCGCAGGCGCAGCATGCACAGGGCGTCGCCCAAACCGGTGTAGCCGAGGCCGACGCGGCGCTTGTTGGCGGCTTCTTCACGCTGGCGATCGAGCGGCCAGGCGGTGACGTCGAGCACGTTGTCGAGCATGCGGGTGGAGACCTTGACCACTTCGGCGAAAGTGTCGAAATCGAAGCTGGCCTGGTCGGTGAACGGATGATTCACGAACAGGGTCAGGTTGATCGAGCCCAGGCAGCAGCAGCCGTACGGCGGCAGCGGTTGTTCGGCGCAGGGGTTGGTGGCCTCGATCAGCTCGCAGTAGTTGAGGTTGTTGTCCTTGTTCATGCGATCAAGGAACAGGATGCCCGGCTCGGCATGGTCGTAGGTGGACTTCATCACTTGGTCCCACAGGGCGCGGGCGCGCACCTTGCGATAAACCAACAGGCTGTCTTCGCGCTGGTAGGCGCCGGAGGCCTTCATGTCCACATTCGGTTCGGCACGGTGCGTCAGCTCGACTTCGGCATCGGTTTCGACGGCCTGCATGAAGGCATCGGTCACGCCGATCGAGATGTTGAAGTTGGTCAGGTCGCCGTTGTCCTTGGCGTGGATGAATTCTTCGATGTCCGGATGGTCGCAGCGCAGCACACCCATCTGGGCGCCGCGGCGGGCGCCGGCCGATTCGACGGTTTCGCACGAGCGGTCGAACACGCGCATGTAGGAGACCGGGCCGGAGGCGCGCGAGTGCGTGCCCTTGACCAGTGCGCCCACCGGGCGGATCGACGAGAAGTCATAGCCGACGCCGCCACCGCGACGCATGGTTTCGGCAGCCTGCGCCAGCGCGGTGTAGATGCCGGGCTTGCCGTCGACGGTCTCGACAATCGAGTCGCCCACCGGTTGCACAAAGCAGTTGATCAGCGTGGCGGCAAGGTCGGTGCCGGCGGCGGAGTTGATGCGGCCGGCCGGCACAAAGCCGTTTTCCTGCGCCCACAGGAACTTGGCTTCCCAGTGCGGGCGGTTCTTCTCTTCCTCGTTGGCGGCCAGCGCCAGCGCAACGCGACGACGCACGTCATGGACGCTCGTTTCGCTGCCCTTGGCATACTTCTCGACCAGCACTTCAATGGAGATTTCCTGCTCGGGCAGCGGACCGACTTCCGGTGCGTCAGGAACGTTTGATAGGGACAGCTGTTTGGCAACGGTACTCATGGTCTCATCCTGTTCGAATTATTGGATTTTGAGGGCTATGCAGAAGGTAATAACTTGTTATTTGAAGCGGAGCGGATAGCCTCAAAGCTACTATATCTAGTAGGTGAAGGCAAGAACTTCACTATATGTAGTTTTTTTGGAGGCAGGTGCACGAAGCGCGAGGAGGCCTGTAAACAGGCACTTGGCGCGCGATTTTCAGTAATTGACAGCGACAGGGATGGTGCACCGCATCAGGCTGCGAATGCACTCCGTGCGGAAGCGTATGGCAGCAAACTGCCGTTGACGCATCGGCCAAAGTATCGGAGCTAACCCGCCTCCACAACCTGGATGGCTTCGGCGGGGGTGATGATCTGAATTGGAATATTGCGGCCTACTGCGAGGGGCTTGTCTTAGCGCGAAGCCGTCGGATTGGCTGGGCTTGAAAATGTCCGGTCAGCGACCCAGCAGTACACTGAAAATGTCAACCAGTTCTGCCCAATCGCCATCCTTGGCAATCTCTTCGCGCAAAAATGCCGCCTGACTTGGTGTCCAGATTGGCAGCTCCGCAAGCGTCAGATGCCCGGGCTGTGGTCGGTGTTTGGTCAGAAATGCTTCGATATCGGCTGGCTCGTCAGACAAGCCGAGTTGCCGGAACAGGTCGCCAAGTCGATGAATCGGGTTTTCCATGGATTCTCCACGTTCTTTCTGCCCGCTAGCCGGCAATGGTTCGCCCGTGACCCTGGCAACGCCCCAGTTCGATCAGGTGTGGCAGCAATTCAGAGTGTTTCTGTACATGAAAGATGAAGCGTGGCGATTGGCGTTCGCTAGCCTCCGCCATGAACGGCTCACCCCAGAAACTGAGCAGGGCCTCGGTGCCCTCGCTGGCATGGCTGTCAGCGAGGATGAACGAGACGTTCTTTTCCAGGCTGCACCAGCGTGGCTCGCGGACTTTTTCGTGCCCACTGCAGTCAAGAATTTTCGGCAGGATCGCCTCCAGCCAGACGCTCTGCTGGCGGCTGTCGAGGATGAACTGGATCGAGGAAATCGTCGGGTTCTCGATGGCCGGTCGCAGCAAGGCATCAAAAAGCGCCTGTGGCTTGTACATCGACAGACAGACGTTGAACCAGATCGAATCACCCTTCATATGCTTGGTGAAGTGGTCGTGAGAGGTGCGCAGGTGGCGCGGGCCGACCAACACGACCTCGGGTAGCGCCAGTCCGGCATGAATCCTGTGGACGGCAGTAGCGGTATGTTCGATCTGCTCGGCCGAGATTTCATTGTTTCGCGCATGGCGCATGAAATTGATGAACAGCAGCGCAATCAGCGCCAGCACGACCGACAGCATCGTTTCTTCGCTCAACGCGTGCAGCAGGTGGAGTATCGAAGCGATTACCGCCGTGGCAATGCCTGCGATCGCGTCCCACTCGTAGCTGAGGAATTTTTTAAGTTTCATGGTTTTACCTTAGCTGTGGATGTTTCGGAATCTTACTTGGAGAGTCTGAAAACTAGGCGCAAAATATCATGCAGTGATCTATTGTACTGCTCTACCCACCAAAGAAATTTCTGGCAAGCCATGCCTTTTCCTACCTTGAGCCGGCCGCGCTTTCTCAATCTGTTCGAAATGCGCTACCCGATCGGTGCCGTTGCCTCCATCGGGCACCGGCTGTCGGGCATTCTGCTGCTCTCAGCCTGCCCTTCCTGGTCAATGGACTCGATCTTTCCCTGCGCAGCCAAGCCGATTTTCTGGCGCTGCACCGCTTGCTTGACTCGTTCTGGGGCCGCACCGTACTCGCGCTGGCTGCTTGGGGAGTGATTCACCACCTGGCAGCAGGTGTGCGTCATCTGTTGATGGACGCTGGTATTGGCACGAGGTTGGACCAAGCGCGCGCAAGTGCGCGCCTGGTCATCGCGCTGGGCGCACTTGGTGGCATTGCCATGCTGCTCAGGGGCTTGGCATGAGGCTCTTTTCCGGTCAAAGGGCTTGGCTCTTGCAGCGTCTCACCGCCGTCTTGCTGCTTGTGGCCTGTTTGGCCGGGCTCGCGGCACTGATCTTCACGCCAGGGTTTGGCTACGCACAATGGAAAGCTTTTTTCTCCGATGGTCATGGCGCGACACTGACGGTGGTTTGCTACATCGCGATCTGCCTGCATGCTTGGGTCGGGGCACGCGACATCATTCTTGACTACGTGCCAGCAACAGCGCCCCGTCTCGCGCTACTCAGCCTGGTTGCCGTGCTGTTGCTGGCAACCAGCGTACGACTGGCCTTGCTACTTGCCGCGCAGTTTATGCGATAGAGAGGGCGGTTATGCATCTGCAAATCTATCGCTACTGCCCGGACAACGGCCTGCCGCCGCGCATGCAGGAGTACCGGATCGAACCGGAGCCTGGCGACCGGAAGCTCCTCGATATCCTCATTCGCATCAAGGCCGTAGATGACAGCCTGTCGTTCCGTCGTTCTTGCCGGGAAGGCATCTGCGGGTCGGACGCCATGAATATCAACGGCCGCAACGGACTTGCCTGCCTGACTCCGATCGAAGGCCTGCATGAGCCAGTCGTCATCCGGCCATTGCCGGGGTTGCCGGTGGTGCGTGATCTGGTCGTCGATATGACCCTCTTCTTCGCCCACTACAGCGCGATCAAGCCCTACCTGATCAACACCGAGCCGCCGCCGGAACGCGAGCGGCTGCAGACGCCAGAACAACGTGAATGCCTCGACGGCTTGTATGAGTGCATCCTGTGCGCTTGCTGCAGCACCTTCTGTCCATCGTTCTGGTGGAACCCGGACAAGTTCCTCGGCCCCGCCGCGCTGCTGCAAGCGTATCGATTCATTGTCGACAGTCGTGACCGCGCCACAGCGGAACGACTCGACTATCTTGACGATGTCTACCGACTCTATCGTTGCCGAACCATCATGAACTGCACCGAGGTCTGTCCGAAGGGACTGAGCCCGTCGCACGCAATCGAGCAGATCCGGCAAGCGTTGCTCGTACGAAGCCTTTAGCTGGCAAAGGAGGACGGCCATGGCGATTGATCACACGTCCGCAGGCATCATCATCAATATCTTGTCAGCAAGCGGCGGGCATTCGTCCGACGAATCTGCAACGCTGATACGTGCCGAGCACGTTGAGGTATTTCGCATGGTCATGCCGAGCGGCAAGAGGACACCCGAGCATCGGGCTGCTGGCGCCATCACCATTCAATGCATTGCTGGCGAAATCGAGCTGGTGGCTCATGGCAAAACCCAGCAACTGCGGGCAGGTCAGTTGGTTTTCCTCGCAGATGGTGAAGCGCACGAAGTTTGCGCGCTGAGTGATGCAACCCTATTGATCTCGATGTGGTTGCATCGGAAATGATGCGGGATCCTCAATATGGCAAAGAAATTTCCGCTTAACCCCGCGCATCCGGAGCGCATCTGCTGGGGCTGCGACAAGTATTGTCCGGTTGACAACCTGCAGTGTGGCAACGGCTCCGGACGAACGCCGCATCCCGCAGAGTTGCTTGGCGATGACTGGTATGAATTTGGCGACTGGGGAATAAATGATGACGATGAAGCCAAAAAATCAGCCACGCCGCCGGATAAGCCTTGCGAAGGCTGATTGACCCCAGCGCCCGCCTGTCGAGCGGGCGTGTCCGGAGTTTTGTGTAAAGCCGCCATTGGCGGCTCTTCCACCAGATGGCGGTTTTGGCCGATGAGCAGAAATCCGCTCTGCTACTCTACCCAAATTCGTTTGACATTATCCGTCGCAGGTCAGGAGTTCGGCCTGAGTTGCCGTCGAGCTGCCTTTCTCTCTGTGGTCGATTTTGGTCGCAAAGCGGACTCTCACAACTGACTACAGAAGCTGGGGCGATTCAAAGGCCTGCTTCCTCTGCTTGCCTTGACTGCGCAGTCGCCGAGTGGCTCAGGACAAATCGACCCAGGGCGATCCAATCTTCGTAAAAACCGGACAGATAACCCGCTTTTCATCGACTCAACCTGCCGGGCAAGTTCGCTAGGATGACTTCTCGACCCACTTCATAGAAGGCTATTAGCGATGAAAGTATCGACTTCGATCCAGCGTGGTGCCAACTATCTCTACGTCAAGTTCGGTGAAGTAGTGACCGCGATTGAGCAAGTGGCCGTCGTCAAGGGACTGCCCATGTGGGAAGTTGAGCGTCAGTTGAAATCCGGGCTGAGGAAGCGATTGATCGTTTCTGCCCGCGCACTGATGCCCATTCAAGAGGCCACCGCCTGAGCTTGTGCGCTGCCTGCAGTCAAACCCTGTTTCCACCCGAAAGAAGATATCCCTGATGCAAGCCGAAGACCAGAAAGCCATTCTTGCCATCGCCCTTCACGCCGCCTTCGCGGATGGTGCCAAGGACGACCGTGAGAGAGAGGAGGTCCGGCGCATTTCCGAGTCGCTGGCCTCGTCAGCGTCAGCGATCGACCTGCGAGCCATTTATCAGGATGTGCTGCTGAAGCGCTTTACGCTCGATCAGGCGGTTGCGGCGCTGGCTGACGATGGGCTTCGCCACTACGCCTACGAAATGGCCCTTTGCGTATGCGAGGCCGACGGCCAGACGACGGTGGCTGAGCGTAGTTTTCTGGACCAGCTCAAGGTGAGTCTGGGGCTTGGCGGCGAGGAGGCGCGTGGAATCGAGCGAGAGATGGATCCCTTTGTTGCCGCCACGAGTAGCCTCACGGCTTTCGCCACTTCCGACAACGACAGCGCAGCACTCGATCGGTCGATTCTCAACTACGCCCTGCTCAACGGAGCGCTTGAGTTGCTGCCGCAGTCGTGGGCGTCGATGGCCATCATTCCGCTGCAGATCAAGATGGTCTACGGCATCGGACAGGCGCACGGGGTCACGCTCGACCAGGGGCACATCAAGGAATTCATCGCCGCTGCAGGCGTTGGACTAACCTCCCAATACCTTGAACAGATGGGGCGCAAGCTGCTCGGCGGCCTGCTTGGTAAAGCTGCCGGAAAGACCTTCGGCAAGATCGGCAGCGCCACCACCGGCATGGCGTTTTCGTTTGCCACCACCTACGCGCTGGGCCAGGTTGCCCGGCGCTATTACGCCGGCGGCCGGGTCATGAATACGGAGATGCTGCGTGACACATTCCAGAATCTGCTCGGCCCCGCCAAGCAGTTGCAGTCGCAATATCTGCCGCAGATCCAGCAAAAGGCTGCGACGCTGGATGCCGGTCAGGTAATAGAGATAATCCGTGGTCAGCAGGCGGGTCCCGCATGAACGATGCCGCTATCCGGATGCCCCGATTTTTTGCTGTACACGTCGAAAGGAGTGAATCGCCCCGACATTTCTAGACGGCTAATTGAAAAAGCGACAGGTCGTTGTCGCTTTGCTGCCCTAAATAGATCGAGAGCAAAAGTCAGGTTTGGCCGAGGTGCGGTAGTACAGGAGTCGCTCCGTGCGACTGCATGACTCAGTCACCTATCGTTGGAGCTCTTGATGACCGAAGGTCGGCAGTGGATCGAACAGACACACTCATGCTCTGATCCGGGGCATGCAGTGATGCCGCATTGCACCAGATGCGATTGGAATCGATTACGAAATACGGATGCCCGAATCTTTGTTGGGCAAATTTGATTTGCAAGGCCTCCGGAAACTGGAGGCCTTGCGGGGTCAAGCCTGCCTGAGCAAAACGCCGAGCCCCATCCAGCTCCAGCAAACGGTGGGGCGGGCAGTGCTACTGGATCAGGTTCTGCGTGTGCTGCGCGATCATCCATTCCTCGTCGGTGGGGATGACCAGCGCTTCGGTCTGGCTGCTGGCTTTAGTGATGCGGGTGGACTTGTTCTCGTTGGCAGCTTCGTCGAGGTCCACGCCCAGCCATTGCAGCTGCGCACAGACGCGGCGGCGTACTTCGGCAGCGTGTTCGCCGATGCCGCCGGTGAATACCAGTGCATCCAGCCCGCCGATGCAGGCAGCCAGGGCGCCGATCTCGCGCACGATGCGGTAGCAGAAGAGGTCGACTGCTTCGGCCGCTTCCGCCTTGTCACTGGCCAGCAGCGTGCGCATGTCCTGGCTGATGCCGGAAACGCCGAGCAGGCCGGATTCCTTGTAGAGCAGCTTCTCCAGCGCCTTGGCATCCATGCCCTTGGCCTGCAGCAGGTAGAGGATGACGCCGGGGTCGAGGGCACCGGTGCGCGTGCCCATCATCAGGCCATCGATGGCGGTGAAGCCCATCGACGTGGCCTGGCTCTTGCGGTTGACCATGGCGCACATGCTGGCGCCGTTGCCGAGGTGCGCAACCAGCACACGGCCTTCGGCACGCGACGTGTGTTCCGGCAGCACGCGGGCAATGTATTCGTAGGAGAGGCCGTGGAAGCCATAGCGCTTGACGCCTTCTGCGGTAAGCGCGCGCGGCAGGGCGAAGAGCTGGGCCAGCGGCGGCTGTGTGCGGTGGAAGGCGGTGTCGAAGCAGGCGATCTGCGGCACGCCGGGAAGGCGCTCGGCGAGGGCCTTGATGCCGTTGAGGTTGTGCGGCTGGTGCAGCGGCGCCAGCACGATGAACTGTTCAAGCGCCTTGACCGCATCGGCATCGACCACGACCGGCTGCGAATAGAGTTCGCCACCATGTACGACGCGGTGGCCGACGGCAACCAGCTTGCGCGAATTCTGCTGATGCGCTGCCAGCCAGGCGAGCAGGGCGTTGAAGGCCTCTGCGTGCTTGATGCCCTGTGGCAGGGCGTCGTCGGCAATGCGCTCGCCGTCAGCATTCTTGGCCACCAGCTTGGCGGCGGCGCCGATGCCGTCGATCTGCCCGCTCAGGAACGGATGGCGGGCAACGCTTTCATCGAGCGCGTAAACGGCAAACTTGATCGACGACGAACCGGCGTTGATGGTCAGGATGGCTTTGCTCATTTTTACTCTTCAACCTTTCGTTTGGCGTGGGCGATCAGCGCGGCGATGGCGCAGGAGGCGACGCGGGTTTCGGCAGTATCGGCACGGCTGGTCAGCACGATCGGTACGCGGGCGCCGAGCACGACGCCGGCGGTCAGCGCGTTGGCCAGATATTCCAGCTGCTTGGCGATCATGTTGCCGGATTCGAGGTCGGGAACCATCAGGATCTCGGCATGGCCGGCCACCGCCGACTTGATGCCCTTGGTCTTGGCGGCAACGATGGAAACGGCGTTGTCGAAGGCCAGCGGGCCATCAAGGATGCCGCCCTTGATCTGGCCACGATCGGCCATCTTGCACAGGGCAGCAGCGTCGAGCGTGGACTGGATCTTCGGATTGACCGTTTCGACGGCCGAGAGAATGGCCACCTTGGGTTCTGCGTAGCCGAGGATGTGCGCCAGATCGATGGCGTTCTGGACGATGTGCACTTTCTCTTCCAGAGTCGGCGCGATATTGATCGCTGCATCGGTGATCAGCAGTGGCTTCGGGTAGGTCGGCACATCCATCACGAACACGTGCGAGAGGCGGCGCTCGGTGCGCAGGCCGCCAGCGCGGGAAACGATTTCACCCATCAGTTCGTCGGTATGCAGGCTGCCCTTCATCAGTGCGTCGGCGTCGCCATTGCGCACGAGTGTTACAGCCATGGCCGCTGCTTCGTGGCTGTGCTTGACGTTGACGATGCGGTAGCGGGCGAGGTTGAACCCGTGCTCTTCAGCCAAAGCGCGAATTTTTGCTTCCGGACCGATCAGGATCGGTTCGATCAGACCAGCTTCGGCGGCCAGCAGTGGCCCTTTCAGTGACTCGTAGTCGCAGGGGTGGACAACTGCCATGTCGATCGGCGGCAGCCCGTGCACTTTGGCCAGCAGCTGCTGGTAGCGACCGTACTTGTCGGAGATCAGAATCTCCGGCAGGGTCACCTTCTTGCGCTTGATCTTTTCCAGCGGCGCCAGTGCTTCGACGGTGCCCTGAATGACCGGCACGCCCTCCTGATTGGTGCAGCTGCAGTCGAAAAGCACGTGGTGGTTGTGGTCGAACTTCTGCTTCACCGTGACGGTGATGGTAATGGTGTCGCCAATGGTCACCGGCCGCAGGAAGTGGATCGACTGGTCAACCAGGATGGTGCCCGGGCCGGGGTACTGTGTGCCAAGCACGGTGGAGATCAGCGAGGCCGACCACATGCCGTGGGCGATGACTTCGCGGAAGATTCCGCTGTTGGCAAATTCGGCATCGACGATGGCCGGGTTGATATCGCCGGTCATCACGGCGAAGAGCTGGATATCCTCCGGGCGCAGCGTGCGCACCAGAGAGGAAGTATCACCCACCTTGATTTCGCTGTAGATGCGGTTTTCGAGAAATTGTGCGCCTTGTGTAGGGGTGTTCATGCAGGACTCCGTTGCTGTTATCTCACCAGTATAAGATGCTGCGATGCCGCAAACAACACAACTTGTCGGTTCGTGACAGATTGATGAATCTTCGAAGAAATTGTTGCGAATGCACATAGGCTTTGCTTGATCTGTATCAGTGCGCGGAAGCATTGCCGCGCTAGTCTGACTTCATGCACGGAAGATATTCGGAAAGCATTCATTCTGGAGTTCCCATGAACGACAAGGACCCTGCGGTGGCGGCTGTCCTGCCGCCGATCCTGGCCCGCTGGCAAGATGATCCAACCGCACTGGTGCAGATTTTGCGCGAGGTGCAGGAGCAACTTGACTGGATTTCGCCGGAAGCGATCGATGTCATTGAAAAAGCGCTGAAGCTGCCACGCTCCAAGATCGAAGGAGTGGCGAGCTTCTACAGCTTCTTCTACACGCAGCCGCGCGGCCGCTATCGCGTGCTCTTTTCCGACAACATCATTGAGCGCATGCAGGGCAGCGTTGCGCTCATGGAGCGCATGTGCAAATGCCTGTGGGTCGAGAAGGGCAAGGTGTCGGAAGACGGCCTGGTCAGCATCGACACCACGTCATGCATCGGCATGGGCGATCAGGGGCCGGCATTGCTGGTCAACAATCGGGTGGTACCGAAACTCACCGAGGCACGCGTCGATCAGCTGTGCGAGTTGATCCGCAGCGAGGTACCGCTGGCCGACTGGCCAGCCGAACTGTTTGTGGTCGAAGACAATATCCATCGGCGCGATGTGCTGCTGGACAGCGACTTGGCGCCGGGCGATGCCTTGCGTGCCGCGCGCGAGCGCGCCAGCCATGACGGGCTGGATGCAGCGAATACGCGCTCCTGGCGCGAAGGCCTGCCTGGCGGGCTGATCGGCCCGGCCTCGGTGATCGAGGAAGTGCGCCGTGCTGGCCTGCGTGGCCGTGGCGGCGCCGGCTTTTCGACCGCGCTGAAATGGGATGCCTGCCGCAATGCGCCGGTGGCCGACGGCAAGGAGCGCATTGTTGTGTGCAATGCCGATGAAGGCGAACCCGGCACTTTCAAGGACCGCGTGCTGCTCAATTCGTATGCCGACCTGGTGTTCGAAGGCATGACGGTTGCCGCCTATGCGGTGGGTGCGACACGTGGCTTCCTCTACCTGCGCGGCGAATACCGCTATCTGCTCGACCAGTTGCACGCGGTGCTGGCCCGCCGGCGTGAGGCGGGGGTGCTGGGGCGGAACATCCTCGGCATTGCCGGTGCCGATTTCGATATCGAGATCCATCTGGGCGCCGGTGCCTATGTCTGCGGCGAGGAGTCGGCGCTGATCGAATCGCTCGAAGGCAAGCGCGGCACGCCGCGCAATCGGCCGCCGTTCCCGGTGACCAATGGCTACCTCGACCAGCCGACGGTGGTCGACAACGTCGAGACCTTTGCCTGCGCGGCGATGATCGCGCTCAAGGGCGGCGCGTGGTTTGCCGGTATCGGCACCGAGAAGTCGTCCGGCACCAAACTGCTGTCGATCTCCGGCGATGTGGCCAAGCCCGGCATCTACGAATTCCCGCTCGGGATCAGCGTTGGCCAGGTCCTCGAGGCCTGTGGTGCCAGTGGCACTCAGGCCGTACAGGTCGGCGGGCCGTCCGGTACCTGCGTCAATGTGGCCGAGTTCGGGCGGCACATCGCCTTCGAGGATGTGCCTTCCGCCGGCGCCTTCATGGTCTTTGATTCGACGCGCGACATGTTTGAGGTGGCACGCAACTTCGTCCATTTCTTTGCCCACGAGAGCTGCGGCTTCTGCACGCCGTGCCGCGTCGGCACTTCCCTCTTGAAGAACCTGATGGACAAGCTGGCCAACGGCCATGGCTCGCCCTACGACTTCGGCGAAATCGAGAACATGAACCACATCCTGCAGCAGATGAGCCACTGCGGTCTGGGGCATTCCGCCTGCAACCCGGTACTCGACACGATCGCCCGCTTCCGGCCAGCTTACGAGCGGCGCTTGTCGAACGTGAACTACGAGCCGGCCTTCGACCTCGACCGGGCACTGGCGCCCGCTCGCCTGATGACTGGGCGCGATGACGAAGGCGCCCACCTTTCGGTGCATTTTGAGGAATCGCAGCCATGAGCGCGACATTCACGCTGGACGGAAAGGAAGTCCCCTTCCGCGACGGGCAGACCATCATTCAGGCCGCGCAGGAGCAGGGTGCCTGGATTCCGCACCTGTGCTACCACCCGGAGTTCAAGCCGCATGGCTCCTGCAAGCTGTGCACGGTGACGGTGAATGGTCGCCACATGGCCTCCTGTACGACTCAGGCGACTGCCGGGCAGGTGGTGGAAAGCAATACCGAAGCGCTCAACGATGAGCGACGCACACTGCTGCAGATGCTCTTTGTCGAGGGCAACCATTTCTGCCCGTCCTGCGAGAAGAGCGGCAACTGCAAGCTGCAGGCCACGGCCTACGAACTTGGCATGATGACGCCGCATTTCGACCACTTCTACCCGAGCCGGCCGGTCGATGCTTCGCACCCGGAAATCCTGCTCGATTTCAACCGCTGCATTCTTTGCTCGCTGTGTGTGCGGGCCAGCCGCGATGTCGACAAAAAATTCGTTTTTGCACTGTCCGGCCGGGGCATCGGTACCAAGCTGATAGTCAATGCCGCCTCCGGCCGCCTGGCCGATACCAATGTAGCGATGGACGACAAGGCGCTGGAGGTCTGCCCCGTCGGCGTGATCCTCAGGAAGCGCCATGGTTTCGCGGTGCCTATCGGCGAGCGTACTTACGACAAGGCGCCGATCTCCGAATGTCCCGACTATTCGCCGCTGCCGGCGAAAGAGGAGGCATGATGGAAACCAAACGGAAATTGCGCGTGGCGACCACCTCGCTGGCCGGCTGTTTCGGCTGCCACATGTCCTTCCTCGACATCGACGAGCACCTGTTCGAACTGGTCGAGCTGATCGAATTCGATCGTTCGCCGCTGACCGACATCAAGGTAGTTGGCGATTGCGATCTGGGCATCATCGAAGGCGGCCTGTGCAACGCCGAAAACGTGCACATCCTGCGCGAGTTCCGTGCCCGCTGCACCAAGCTGGTGGCACTCGGCGCCTGTGCGGTCAATGGCGGTCTGCCGGCGCAGCGCAACCATCTCAAGCTCACGGAAATCCTCGAAGAGGTCTATCACACCAGCCCGGGGCTGGCGCATGGCCTGATCCCGAACGATCCCGAACTGCCGCTGCCGCTGAACAAGGTGCATCCGCTGCACGAAGTGGTGAAGATCGACTGGTTCATTCCCGGCTGCCCGCCCTCGGGCGAAGCCATCTGGAAGGCGCTGACCGACATTGTTGCTGGCCGCGATCCCGAGCTGGGCTTCGGCACCTTGCACTACGACTGAGAACGAATATGACCTACCACCTGGAAACTGCCGAGAACCCCGAGAAACTGCGCCGCGTCGCCATCGACCCGGTGTCGCGTGTCGAGGGCCACGGCAAGGTCACGCTGCTGATCGACGAGGCCAACAAGGTGCAGCAGGTGCGCCTGCATATCGTCGAATTCCGCGGCTTCGAAAAATTCATTCAGGGCCGCCCCTACTGGGAAGTGCCAGTGATGGTCCAGCGCCTGTGCGGCATCTGCCCGGTATCGCACCATCTGGCGGCGTCGAAGGCAATGGACATCATTGTCGGTGCCAGGCACCTGACGCCGACGGCCGAGAAGGTGCGCCGGCTGATGCATTACGGCCAGATCATGCAGTCGCATGCGCTGCACTTCTTCCACCTGTGCTCGCCGGATCTGCTCTTCGGCTTCGACAGCGATGTCGGCAAGCGCAACATCGTCGGCGTCGCCGAGAAATACCCGGAGACGGCGCGTCGCGGTGTGCTGATCCGCAAGTTCGGCCAGGAAGCGATCCGCATCACGGCCGGCAAGCGGATTCACGGTACCGGTGCCATTCCCGGCGGGGTCAACAAATCGCTCAGTATTGAAGAGCGGGATTATCTGCTCAAGGACGTCTACCAGATCGTCGGCTGGTGCCGCGAAGCGGTGCACATGGCGCGCGAACTGCACGAGACCGACCCGGCGATGTACAACAGCTTCGGCATCTTCCGCTCGCACTTCATGTCGCTGATCGGGCACAACGGCGAGATGGATCTGTACGACGGCAAGCTGCGCGCCCGCGATGATCAGGGCACCATTTTCTTCGACGGCGTGCCGCAGGCCGATTATGCGAAACACATTCAGGAAGAAGTGAAGTCGTGGAGCTACATGAAGTTCCCGTTCTTCACCGCGCTGGGCAAGGAGCATGGCTGGTACAAGGTCGGCCCGCTGGCGCGGGTGCAGAACTGCGACAGCATTCCCTCGCCGCTGGCCGATGCCGAACGCCGCGAATTCATCGACTACGCCGGCGGCACGCCGATGCATGCCGCGCTGGCCTATCACTGGACGCGCATGATCGAGATGCTGCACGCCGCCGAGATGATCAAGGACCTGCTGCATGATCCGGATATTCTCGGTCACGACCTGATGGCAACGGGTGAGCGGGCTTCAGAAGGCGTCGGCATGATCGAGGCGCCGCGCGGCACGCTGATCCATCACTACGCCGTCGATGAGAACGATCTGGTGACCATGTGCAACCTGATCGTGTCGACGACACACAACAACCAGGCAATGAACGAGGCCATTCGTCACGTGGCGCGGCGCTACCTCTATGGCCGCGAGGTTACGGAAGGGCTGCTCAATCACATCGAGGTGGCCATCCGCGCTTACGACCCGTGCCTTTCCTGCGCGACGCATGCGCTGGGCAAGATGCCGCTGACGGTCGAGTTGCGCGACAGTGAAGGCAATCTGGTGCATCAGCTGAGCCGCGATTGAGCCGGATTTGAGCACTGCCATTGCGCCATTCGTCATCCTCGCCTGCGGCAACCCCAGCCGGGGCGACGATGCCTTGGGTCCGTTACTGCTGGAACGACTGGCCGGCTGGCTGGAGGCCGAACGAATTTCGGAAAGTTTCGATCTGATCGAGGATTTTCAGTTGCAGATCGAGCATGCGCTGGATCTCACCGGCCGGCAGGCTGCGCTATTCATCGACGCCGGGCAGGATACGCCGGCGCCTTACACTCTGACGACAGGTTTTCCTGACGATACGCCCGGTCACAGCACCCATGCCATTACGCCTGGTGCAGTGCTCGCGGTGTATCGACGTATTGTTGGCGGAGCGCCACCGCCGGCCAGCATCCTGTGCGTTCGCGGCGAGTCTTACGAACTGGGCGAGGGCTTGAGCGTGGCGGCATCCGAACGCCTGGAACTCGCCTGGCTCGCGCTGCAGCAATACTGCCGTGACTTGCTCGTGCAGCCGGGCGGCAATTGAATTCGTTGCCTGAAATCGCCCGCCGAACCCGGCGTAGATGAGAATCCCTGACACCCGATGCGGCAGGGATTCTGAAGATTCAGCGGTAGACGAGTACCGGAATCTTCGAGTGGGTCAGGACCTTGTTCGTTTCGCTACCCAGCAATAGTCCGCTGAACCCCTTGCGCCCGTGCGAGGCCATGAAAATCAGGTCGCAGCCGGATTTGTCGGCAGCTTCAATGATGGCTTCGTAGGGAATGTCGCTGGTCAGGGCCAGCTTGCTGCAGGCGACGCCGGTATCCGCACAGAGTTTTTCAACATCGCCGAGTACCTGCTGCGCCTGCTGTTCTGCCAGCTCGGCAAATTTTTCGGGGGTGGTCGGGTCGATCAATGCCCCCTCGCCGTAGTAGGTCACCGGGTATTCGGGCTTGGCGTAAAAGGCGGTAATGCGGGCGCCGGCTTCCTTGGCGAAGGAAACTGCGCGCTTTGCCGTTTCGCGCGAAAGATCGGAACCGTCGGTCGGTACCAGAATATGCTTGAACATTATGGGTTCTCCCCTGTGTTGCTGGATATGGATGTGTAATTCACTATAGGCGTTGCATCGTAGCCCGGATTTGACTGAAATCAAACAGCCGGACGCGCTGTGGGCGTCAATTGGGCGACAATTAAACCATGATGAATATTCAGTTCCACGGGGCCGCCGGGGAAGTCACGGGTTCCTGTTATCTGGTCAGCGGAAACGGCATCCGCTTCCTCGTCGATTGCGGCATGTTCCAGGGTGGCAGGGATGCCGGCATGAAGAATTTGCGGGCTTTGCCTTTTGATGTTCGCAGCCTTGATTTCGTTCTGCTGACGCATGCCCATATCGATCATTCCGGATTGCTTCCGCGGCTGGTAATGCTGGGCTTCAAGGGGGCGATCCATACGACGGCCGCGACCATCGATCTGCTCCAGGTCATGCTGCTCGATAGTGCCCATATTCAGGAAAAGGAAGCGGAGTGGCAGCTGCGTAATCGCCACCGGCGAGCTGCCTCTGCGCGTGGCGCGCAGTCGCCCTTATATACCGTTACCCAGGCGATGGAGGCGCTCAAGCGTTTGCGTCCGGTGACCTACGGCGAAATATTCGTTCCGCACCCCGATGTGCGCGTCTGCTTTCACGATGCCGGCCACATCCTCGGCTCGGCCATCATCGAAGTCTCTGTGGGTGGACGAAAGATTGTTTTCTCGGGCGATCTCGGCCAGCCGGGCCGGCCGGTGATGAATGATCCGACGCCGATTGCCGAGGCCGATGTGCTGGTTGTCGAATCGACCTACGGCAATCGCCTGCATCGCTCGCTACAGGAGACCGAAAGCGAGTTGCTTTCTGCCTTGCGCAGGACGCTGACCGAGGGGCGCGGCAATGTCATCATTCCTGCCTTCGCTGTCGGTAGAACACAAGAGTTGATCTATGTTCTGGCAGGCCTGGTGCGTGCCGGTCGCCTGGCGCCGATGCGGCTGTACGTGGATTCTCCGATGGCCAGTGCCGCCACACGCATCACGCTTAACCATGAGTCGCTGCTGGATGCGGAGACGCGATCGCTGATCGAATGGCTTCGCCAGAACCCGCGGCAGCTGGATGTCCGGTTTATCGCCGATGTCGAGGAGTCGATGGCGCTCAACGATATCCGGCAGGGGGCCGTGATCATTTCTGCCAGCGGTATGTGCGAGGCAGGGAGAATCAAGTATCACTTGCAGCACAATCTGCCGCGTCCGGAATGCGCGGTGCTGATCACCGGGTTCCAGGCCGCCGGGACGCTTGGGCGACGCCTGGTCGATGGCGCCCGTTCAGTCCGGATTTTCGGCCAGCAGGTCTCGGTCAGGGCATCGATACATACCATTGGCGGATTGTCGGCGCATGCCGACCAGGCAGCCTTGCTCGGCTGGCTGCGAAATTTTCGGCGGCCACCGGAGCGAACATTCGTTGTTCACGGCGAGCCATTCGCAGCGGAGACCCTTGCTGCAGCAGTTCGGGAACAGTTGGGGTGGCGCAATGTAGAAGTTCCTGCCCTCCGCGATGAAATGCCCCTATGATGAAGTGCGTCGGATACTGGTAAGGAGTTTGTATGGGTAATGGCAATTCTTCGGCACGCACGCATCGCGGCCTTGATCTGGCAGGTGCCAGCCCGCTCGAAAACCTGGCGGGCGCGGTTGGGAAACAGCTGGATCCATTCGGGGTCACCACCTCGATCCTGAACGCCCAGGCCGCCTGGATGACCCATCCGCTGGAACTGTCGCGAGCCATGACAGCGCTGTCCAGCGATGTTCTTGCGCTGCAGACGCATGTAATGCGGCGAGCCATGGGCTTCGAGAGTGAGGATGTCGTGACGCCGCATGCCGACGACTCGCGCTTTGCCGATCCCGTGTGGAACGATTCTGCAACCTGGGACATCGTCAAGGAAACCTACTTGGCCTTTACCCATCGACTCGAAGACATGTGCTACGAAACGCCGGGACTATCCGAGAAGGAGCGCCGGCGCGCCGCCTTCTGGTTCCGCAAGTGGCTGAACGCCATGGCGCCGACCAATTTCTTCTGGACCAATCCGGTGGCGATGCGCAAATTCGTCGAAAGCAAGGGCGAAAGCGCCAGGCAGGGGCTGCAATACCTGATGCGCGATGCGCAGGCGAAGAACGTGCGCATGGTCGAGGAGGATGCCTTCAAGGTGGGGGCCGATCTGGCAACGACACCGGGAGCCGTCGTTTTCCGCAACCGGATGCTGGAACTGATTCACTACGCGCCGACCACGGAAAAAGTTCACAAGACGCCGATCGTGATCATCACGCCGTGGATCAACAAGTACTACATCCTCGATCTGACGCCAAAAAAGAGCATGGTCCGCTGGCTGACCGAACAAGGCTTTTCGGTCTTCATTACCAGCTGGAAGAATCCTACGGCCGACATGGCAAATGTCGGTTTCGACGATTACCTGCGCGATGGCGTCGATGCGGTCGTCCAGTTCGTCTGCAAATTGCACAAGGTGCCGCAGGTTGCGCTTGCCGCCTATTGCATCGGCGGGACGCTGGTGTCCACTTACATGGCCTGGGCCAACCGCCGCTATGGCGCCGACAAGGTGCCGGTGGCCTGCTGGACGCTATTTACCACCCTGACCGATTTTTCCAAGCCGGGCGATATCGAGGTCTTCATCGACGAAAGCAGCATTCGTTCGCTTGAGGAGTCGATGGCCAAGAAAGGCTACCTCGATGGCAGCGAAATGGCTTCCAGCTTCCGCTTGCTGCGTTCGAACAGTCTGATCTGGCACTATTACGTCAGCAGTTACCTTTATGGTGAGCCGCTTCCCCCGTTCGATGTGTTGTTCTGGAACATGGATACCACGCGCATGCCGCAGGCCATGCATGCCTACTACCTGCGCGAGATGTATCTCAACAACAACCTGATGAAGCGCGATGCCCTGACCATTGCCGGCGAGCCGATCGACCTCGACCGGATTACGCAACCGCTGTATGCAGTCACTGCCGAGGACGATCACATCGCCCCCTGGCGGCAGTGCTACCGTATTCGCAAGTATGTGAACGTGGCTGCACCGGTGCGTTTTGTTCTTTCTACCTCCGGGCACATCCTGGGCATCGTCAATCCGCCGGTCAATCCGCCAAAGCGCAATTTCTGGGTCGGCGAACCTGAGCGCAACGAGCATTTCGAGCACTGGTTCGACAGGGCCGATAAAAAGCCTGGATCGTGGTGGGACGACTGGGTGGCTTGGTTGCGGCCGCAATGCGGTCCGATGGTAGCGCCGCTCTCGCCTGCAGCCAAATCCTACCCGGCACTGGCGCCGGCTCCAGGCACCTACGTATTTGAAAAATAGAAGCTGGCAGCAGGAGAGTACCCCCGCTTGAAAATGACTGATAAAGTGCGACGGGTGCCGGGGCTTCTGCTTTCGGCAACGATCAGCTCCCTGTGACCAGCGAGAAACCTGCGACAACATGACGGCCGAACTGACAACAAGCCAATGGCACGGTTCCGGAAACGGAACCTCCGGTGCTGCACTCGATCTGCTGCGCATCGTGCGCATCAACGAAGAAATCAAACGCGTGGTCGCTGTCGCTTTCAAGATCAACATCATGGCCTTGAACGCCATATTCCTCGCCAAACGTGCCGGTAATGCGGCGCTTGGCTTCGGCGTACTTTCCAACGAACTGCGGGTTTTTTCAAAGGATCTGCGCGAAAGCATGATTTCGCTGACGCGGCTGATCCACGATCTGGTTGCCGAGGTTTCCGTCGTCCTGCAGGAATCGCGTCAGGATGCGCTCTTTCGCCGCACGCTGGCGCAGTGCTCGGGAAACCCGATGCTGGATTCCGTGCTCGAACGGCGTAATGCCCAGCATGATTCGCGTGCGCAGCGTATTTCCGGTTTGCGGCGCAGTCTGCGTCTGGCTGTCGACGATGCCGCACGTCTGGTCGAACTGGGAGGGGTGTTGGCAAAATCGGCAAAAATCGAAGCGGCGTATGGCGCCGGGTTTGCAAGCTCGCTGGGGCAGGTCTCCGGCGAGTTCGACGGAGTCGTCGAGGAAATTCGCTCATCGCTCGAAATCCTGCGGCGCTCGAAATTTTTCGGGGGAAGTGCATGAAAACGACGCAAACCATCTTTGAGGATGGAACGCACAAATGGACAGCGATTGTCCGCGATCCGGCAAAGCCGGACTATCTGATCGATACCAACGAATATCTGGTGCAGCACGCCGGTCAAGGCCTGTTGCTGGACCCGGGCGGCGCTGAAATTTTTCCGGCGGTATTCTCGGCCTTGTCGGCAGAGTTCGACCCGTCAAAGCTGACCGGTATCTTTGCCTCGCACCAGGACCCTGACATCATTTCGTCGCTGGCACTGTGGCTCGAATTCAATCCGCAGATGAAGTGCTACATCAGTTGGCTGTGGGAGAGTTTCATCCCGCATTTTGGCGGTACGGCAGAAACTTTCGTTGCCCTGCCGGATGAGGGGGCAGGCATTTCGCTCGCTGGCTTGCCGCTGCAGGCTATCCCGGCGCATTACCTGCACTCCGCTGGTAACCTGCACCTCTACGACAAACAGGCCAAAATCCTCTTTTCCGGCGATGTCGGGGCCGCCCTGTTGCCGCCTGACAAACAGGGGGTCTTTGTCGAGGATTTTTCCTCGCATATTCGTCACGCCGAAGCCTTTCACCGTCGCTGGATGGCTTCCAACGAAGCCAAGCGGCAGTGGTGCGAGCGGGCCTCACACCTGAAAATCGACATGCTGTGTCCACAGCATGGTGCGGTTTACCAGGGCGATGATGTTCAGCGCTTCATCAACTGGTTTGATGAACTGCATGTCGGCGTGATTCGCGTCTGATCCCTCGCTGCACAACTGCCGCAGTTGGCGGCGGTTAAGCTGCAATAAATCTCACGCGCCCACGGGCGCGTGAGTCGTTTTTGATTTCAGTCAATGCCCCTGTGCGTGGTGCCCGTGACAATGCCCCAAACACAAAGAGGGCTGCCCGAGATGACAACGATTCGCGATTTCATGACCGAAGACCACCGACGCTGCGACGACGTCTTTGCCGAGGTGGAGCAGGCTGTTGCCAGTGGCGATTGGAACGCCGCAGCCGAGTCGTTCGGCCGCTTTCATTGCGGCGTGCTGCAGCATTTCACAACTGAAGAATCCTTGCTGTTCCCGACCTTCGAGGAAAAAACCGGCATGTACATGGGGCCAACGCAGGTGATGCGTGGCGAGCATGTGCAGATGCGCGAGCTGATGGCAGCGGCAGCCGAGTCATTGGCAGCAAAGGATGCCGATGGCTATTCCGGCAATGCTGAAACGCTGTTGATCATGATGCAGCAGCACAACATGAAAGAAGAAAACATCCTCTACCCGATGTGCGACCAGCACCTGGCTGAGGAGTCCGAGGCGCTGCTGCCCGGGCTGCAGGCAAGCCTGGCCGAGGCAGGAAAATGAACCATCCGAAGAGCGAGCGCGTGATCGATGCGCGCGGTCTTGAACCTCCTGAGCCATTTGTCCTGACCATGGACGCGCTGGATCATCTGCCCAAAGGTGAAAAACTCTTGCTGCTCCTCTATCGGGAGCCGTACCCACTGTACAAGGCGCTTGCCAACAACGGCTTCCGGCATGAAGTCGAGCAGCTCGTCGATGGCACCGTGGAAATCCTGATCTGGCACGCGTCCGACTGACGCGACGACACCGATGCAGGCTCTGCTGTCCTTCGAACAGGCGCCGCCGATAGCGGCGCCTTTCCGTTTCTTTCTGACGGCCCCGCTTTTTTCGGGGCTCGCGGGTCTGCTTCTCGTCGTCAACGGTGGTGAAATTTTCGCGTCACGCTGGACGCCCGGTGCGTTGGCTGTGACGCATCTGCTGACCGTCGGCTTCATGCTGCAGGTCATGCTCGGCGCCATGATCCAGATCCTGCCAGTGGTGGCCGGTGCGAACCTGAGGCAGCCGCTGCGCGTGGCGGGTATCGTCCATGTGCTGATGTTGCTCGGGACGCTGGCATTGGCGGGTGGTTTCCTGGGCGTTTCCGAGGCGGCTTTTCCGTTGGCAATATCCTTCCTCGGGGGCGGAGTCATTTATTTTCTTTTGATGGCGGGGTTGTCCTTGCGCGGCGTACCATCGACCAGCGCCACGATTGCCGGCATCAAGCGAGCGCTGTTGGCCTTGCTGATCGCGGTGATGCTGGGCTTTTCTCTGACCGGCGGTCTTGAGGGGCGCTGGCCGATTCCTCTCCTTGAAGTGACGCGGGTCCATGTCGCCTGGGGGTTGGGCGCCTGGGCAACAGGCCTGCTTTCGGCAGTGGCTTATGTCGTTGTGCCGATGTTCCAGATTACGCCTGCGTACCCGGCCTGGTTCAGCCGAACGTTCGGCATTTTCCTGTTGGCCGCGGTGGCGGCGGCATCGCTCGCGGTATTCGGGGCGGTGGAGTGGCTCGCAGCCCTGCTGGAATCGACGGTCGTCTGGCTGGCCGCAGGATACTGCGCGACCACACTGTGGCTACAATCGCGCAGCAAGCGTGCGCGCCCCGACACAACCCAGCGTTTCTGGCGCCTGGCAATGCTTTGCGGGCTCGTTGCCTGCGCCCTCTGGGGAATGGTGCGCCTGCTGCCGACGCTTGCTGATGACGTGGCCTGGCCGCTGCTGTTCGGTGTTCTGGTTCTTGTCGGTGGCTTCATGTCGGTGATTTCCGGAATGCTCTATAAAATTGTTCCCTTTCTGGTCTGGTTACATCTTCAGAATCGTGGCCAGAGCCGCGTAGTGGCGCCGAACATGAAAGCGGTACTCGCCGAGGGAAAAATGACCCGTCATTTGTATGCCCACTGCGCAACCTGCTGTCTGCTGCTGCTGGCTGTTGTGTGGCCGTCGCTGCTGACAAGACCGGCGGGGCTGGCGATGCTCGTGGCCAGTGCTTTCCTGGCTCACAATCTTATTTCGGCGGCCGGCGTCTATCGCCACCATGCGGCGCTGGTCGATGCCAGGCTTGCCGAGCTGGCTGCTGGAGGTGCCGGATGAATTTTCGCCCGGTTTTCTTCGCCGCACCGCATCGCCTGATGTTCTTTGCCGGTGCGCTGCAGGCACTGATCGGCATGCTGCTTTGGGCCGTTGACCTGGGCGCTCGTTATGCCGGGCTCTATGCCCCGACCGAGTGGCCGGTGCCGTCGATGTGGTTGCATGCGGCACTGATGATCTACGGACTGTTCTCATTTTTCATCTTCGGCTTTCTGATGACCGCGTTGCCGAAGTGGGTGGCCATGGGGCCGCTGGCGCAGCGGCAGTATGTGCCAGCGTTCTTTCTGCTCGTTGCGGGCTGGGGCTTGTTCTATGCTGGCCTGTTTGTCGCGCCTGTGCTGATTCCAGCGGGATTGCTGGTGGTTGCGTTTGGTCTCGCAGCAGGCGGATGGTCGTTATTTTCCACCGTGCGCTCGTCGATGAACGATCACAAGACCCATGCCTGGCTGGTTCTGTCGGCGATCGCCTGCGGTGTGCTGGGAGTTATTCTTTTTGCCATTGGTCTGGCCCTGGCCGAGCCGTTCTGGGTGCAGATGGCCATCGAGATCGGTTTGTGGTTGTTCCTGGTTCCCGTGTTCTTGTCGGTGACGCACCGCATGCTGCCCTTCTTTTCCGGCAGTGTTGTACGCGGTTACATCGAGTACAGGTCAATGCTTCCGTTGGCGGTCATTCTGGCCTCTTGTACGCTGCATGCGCTGGGGAGTATCTCCGGCCTGGATACCTGGCTATGGCTGCCGGATCTTTGCGGGGGCGTCACGGCGCTGTGGCTTTCCTGGCGCTGGCAGATTCACAAGGTCTTTGTTTCGCATCTGTTGGCCATGCACCATGTCGCCGGTCTCTGGCTCGGGCTGGCGCTGTTGCTGTTCGCCGCGCAAAGCGCTGCGGCAGCCCTTGGCCTCGCCACCGGCTGGGGCGGGCGGGCGCCACTGCATGCGCTGACCGTCGGGTATTTCGGTTCGATACTGATCGGCATGGCGACCCGCGTTACCCTTGGCCACTCCGGTCGACTCATTTCCTCCGATGTCTGGGCCTGGCGACTGTTCTGGGCCTATCAAGGCGTGGTTCTGCTGCGCCTTTTCGGCGAGTGGTTCGCTGAACCCGGGGTCACCAACCTCATCTGGCTGAGTTCGCTCGGCTGGCTGGCCGTGTTCGGCATGTGGAGCCGGGTGCACCTGATGATGTTCCTGAAGCCGCGTCCGGATGGACGCCCGGGGTAAAGCATGAGCTATCTGGCACTGAAACACCTTCACATTACCGCTGTACTGCTTTCCGGAACCGGGTTCTTCCTGCGCGGCCTGTTGATGCTGGGAGATTCGCCTCTCCTGGCCAGACGCTGGCTGAAGGTAGTGCCGCACGTCGTCGATACCGTCTTGCTGGGAAGTGCCATCGCCATGGCGGTGATGAGCGCGCAATACCCGTTCGCACAGGCGTGGCTGACGGCCAAGTTCATCGGGCTGCTGGCGTATATCCTGCTGGGAATGGTTGCGCTGAAGCGCGGGCGAACCAAGGCACAGCGCGCCGGGTTCTTCATTGCCGCGCTGGTAGCGTTTGCCTACATCGTGGCAGTTGCGTTAACGCGCGATCCGATGGGTTTTCTTGGCACCCTGTTCAAATAGCTTCAGCAGGGTTCGCAGTGCTACCCGTGTGAATGATGGTTCATCAGACGTTTGAGGCCTGGTGTATTCAGGATGCGCACATGTTTCTGCTGCACGGCAATGAGGCCTTCTTCCTGGAAGCGTGAAAACGCCCGGCTGACGGTTTCCAGCTTCAGGCCAAGATAGCTGCCGATTTCCTCGCGCGTCATGCGCAGGTAGAACTCCGCCGGGGAATAGCCGCGTGCTGTGAAGCGTTGCGAGAGATTGAGCAGGAAGGCCGCCAGGCGCTCTTCGGCGCGCATCGTGCCGAGCAGCATCATGACCCCGTGATCGCGAACGATCTCACGGCTCATGACCTTGTGGAAATGGTGTTGCAGCGTCTGGATTTCGCGGGAAAGCCCTTCAAGATGCGAGAAGGGAATCGTGCAAACCTCGCTGTCCTCGAGCGCTACGGAGTTGCAGGAATGCAGCTCGGTACTGATGCCATCCAGGCCAAGCAATTCTCCGGTCATCTGGAAACCGGTGACCTGTTCGCGCCCGTCCTCGAGCAGCACGTCGGTCTTGAAGAAACCGCTGCGTACTGCATAAATCGCGCTGAAGGCTTCGCCGGCGCGGTAGAGGTGTTCGCCGCGCTTGAGTCGGCGTCGGGTGGAAACCAGTTCGTCCAGCTTCTCGACTTCCTCGTGCGAAAGTCCGAGCGGGAGGCAGAGTTCCTGAAGGTTGCAGTTCGAACACGCGGTCTTTATCACCGACAGCGTGATGGGCTGTACCACTTTTCTGTTGGGCATTGCCTCTCCAGCAATTGAAGATCCGGGGTCTTGAGCCCCTTTGATCCAAGTCAACGTGTGCGGTTCCCGGTCACCCGATAATTCCCCGCACGCTTATGGTCTTACACCAATGAACTACGCTTCAAGCAACGTCGTCTTCGATCCGCAGATCATCCGTCGATTCGACATCAACGGCCCCCGCTACACGTCGTATCCGACGGCGGACCGCTTCGTCGAGGCCTTCGATGCCGAGGCTTACCGGCTGTGGCTGGGCAAGCGTAACATAGGCGGCATCAGCCGGCCGCTGTCATTATACTTTCACATCCCCTTCTGCAATACCATCTGCTACTACTGCGCCTGTAACAAGATCATCACCAAGGATCACGGGCGCTCGGCCAAGTACCTGAAATACCTCGCGAAAGAATTGGCGCTGCAAAGCCAGTACCTTGATGGCGAGCGGGATGTGCTGCAGTTGCACTGGGGTGGCGGTACGCCGACCTTCCTTTCGCATGACGAAATGCGGCAGTTGATGGAAGCGACCCGCAAGCATTTCCGGCTGCTTGACGACGGCGAATATTCGATTGAAGTTGATCCGCGCAAGGTCGATCAGGCGACCGTGGCGTTGCTTGGCGAACTCGGCTTCAACCGCATGAGCGTCGGTGTCCAGGATTTCGACGAGAAGGTACAGAAAGCCGTCAATCGCATCCAGAGCGAAGAGGAAACAGAAACCGTCATCCGCGCCGCGCGCGACAACGGCTTCAAGTCGGTCTCGATCGACCTCATTTACGGCCTGCCGCACCAGACGGTGATGGGCTTCAACCGCTCGCTCGAACGCGTGCTGGCGATGGACCCCGACCGCCTGTCGATCTACAACTATGCGCACCTGCCGAGCCTGTTCAAGCCGCAGCGCCGCATCCTCAACGAGGACATGCCGACCGCCGATACGCGCCTGCAGATCCTCGCGCTGGCCATCCGCAAGCTGACCGAGGCCGGTTATGTCTATATCGGCATGGACCACTTTGCCAAGCCGGACGACGAGTTGGCTGTGGCCCAGCGCCAGGGCCGGCTGCACCGCAATTTCCAGGGCTACTCGACCTACGCCGACTGTGACCTGCTGGCTTTCGGCATCTCGGCTATCGGCAAGGTCGGGCCGACCTATGAGCAGAACGTCAAGACCCTCGACGAATACTACGACCGCCTCGACGCCGGCATCCTGCCCGTGTATCGCGGCATCGAGCTGAACGCCGACGATATTCTTCGCCGTTCCATCATCCAGGCGCTGATGTGCCATTTCGAACTCTCCATCGAGTCGATCGAAATTGCCCACCTGATCGATTTCCGCAAGTATTTCGCCGAGGAGCTCGAAGACCTTAAGGAAATGCAGGCCGGTGGTCTGGTCAAGGTCGACGACAAGTGGATCAGCGTTCTGCCGCCGGGTCGCATGCTGGTCCGCGCCATCTCCATGGTCTTCGACCGCTACCTGCGCGCCGACCGTCAGCGCACCCGTTACTCCAAGGTTATTTAGCCGCAACGGAAAGAGGGGGGAAGGGTGACTCTGTTATCCTTCCCCCTCTGATATGGATAGCCTGTTCGCCCTCTTTCTGGTCGGCCTTCTCGGTGGCACGCACTGCGTCGGCATGTGCGGCGGCATCGTCGGCGCGTTGTCGATGGGAGGAGCGTCTCGACCCTCCCTGCATCTTGCCTACAATCTCGGGCGTATTTCCTCATATGCGCTGGCCGGCGCCATCGTCGGTGCGCTGGGCAGCGCCTCGCTTGCCCTCGCTGGACAACTGCCGTTACGCGTGGCGCTTTACGTCCTCGCCAACCTTATGCTGATTGCCCTTGGTTTTTACCTCATGGGGGTGACCCGGGCGCTGGCCTTCACCGAGCGTGTCGGCCAGAATCTGTGGCAGCGCATCCAGCCGCTGACCCGCCGCTTTCTTCCGGCGCAGTCCGTTGCACAGGCATTCCCCTTGGGCATGCTGTGGGGCTGGTTGCCTTGCGGCCTGGTTTATAGTGCATTGGCGACCGCACTGGCCGCTGGCTCTGCGACACAGGGCGCCATGCTGATGCTGGCTTTCGGGTTGGGCACCCTGCCTAATCTGTTGCTGGCCGGTCTGCTGCTGGTGCGTCTGCGGCATATCGTTCAGCGGCCGTGGGTGCGCATGGGGTCCGGGCTTCTGGTAGCGGGTTTCGGTGTCTGGGGGTTGTTGGGCGTATGGCGGCTGCTGGCAGCCGCCTGAAAGGACAAGGCGAGAAATGAAGCTTTTGCTGGCAGTCGATGGTTCCGGATGTTCCGATCATGCCGCGGCGCATCTTGCCGCCATTGCGGGTGCCTGGCGCGAAGCGCCAGAGGTGCATCTGCTCTACGTGCATCCTCCCATCCCCATCGGGCGTGTGCAGACGCATGTCGGGCACGACACGCTGGAAAACTACTATCGCGAAGAGAGTCTGCCGCATCTGGCCAGTGCCGAGCAGCAACTGACCGCTGCCGGCATCGAATTCACGCGGCACATTCATGTCGGCGAACCGGCCGACGTCGTGCTGCGCGTGGCCCGCGAACTCGCCTGCGACTGGATCGTCATGGGTAACAAGGGGCATGGCGCGGTTGCCGAGCTGGTGCTTGGTTCCGTTTCCCACCGCGTGCTGTCGCTCGCCCATTGCCCGGTTTTGCTGGTGAAATGACAGAACCTGAAGGTGGCCGTCTCGATCTGCCGATCGCTGGCATGACATGCGCGGCGTGTGCTGCGCGCATCGAGAAAGTGCTCAACCGCTTGCCGGGCGTCGAGACCAGCGTCAACCTCGCGGCCGAGCGTGCCCAGATCCGCCTGTCCGGCGGCGAAACTTCGGCAGCAACCGTCGTTGCGGCCATAGAGCGGGCCGGTTTCAGCGTGCCGCCGCAAACGCTCGAACTGGCCATCGAAGGCATGACCTGTGCTGCCTGTGCGGCACGCATCGAGAAGGTGCTCAACCGGCTGGAAGGCGTCGAGGTCACCGTCAATCTTGCTGCCGAACGCGCCCGCGTCCGCTACGTGACAGGTCTGGCCTCCTCCGATCGCCTGCTCAAGGCAATCGAAAAAGCCGGATTTCATGCGCGTGTCGCCGACGACCGCTCGCGCGAGGAAGATAAGGCGCGCAAGCGGGCGGTCTATCAGGCCGAACTGCGCCGCTTCTGGATTGCTGCTGCACTGACCTTGCCACTGGTGTTGCAGATGTTCTGGATGTTCGGTGGCGGCGATGCCATGCAGCACGGCGCCGATCCGATACCGCGCTGGCTGCAGTTCCTGCTGGCAACCCCCGTGCAGTTCTGGATCGGCTGGCGTTTTTACGACGGTGCCTGGAAATCCTTGCGCGGCGGCGGTTGGCGCGGTGCCAACATGGATGTTCTGGTGGCGCTGGGCACGAGCATGGCCTGGGGATTCTCGGCGGTCGTCACCGCCCTCGATCTGGTGCACCGTCACGTCTATTTCGAAGCCTCGGCGGCGGTCATCACGTTGGTGCTCATGGGCAAATTACTCGAAGCGCGTGCCAAGGCCGGAACCACCGCCGCCATCGAGGCGCTGGTCAGGCTGCAGCCGCGCACCGCCCGCATCGAACGTGACGGACAGTTACTTGAGGTTGCCGTCGACACCCTGATGCCGGGCGATGTTTTCATCGTCCGTCCGGGGGAGAGTGTGCCGGTCGACGGTGAAGTCATCGACGGCGCCAGCAGCCTCAACGAAGCCATGCTGACCGGCGAAAGCATGCCAGTCACCAAAACCGCCGGCGACCGCGTCTTTGCTGCGACGCAGAACCAGCTCGGGCAATTGCGTTGCCGGGCAACCGGGGTCGGCGAGCACACCCTGCTCGCCGGCATCATTCGTCTGGTTGCCGAGGCCCAGGGCTCGAAGGCGCCGGTACAGCGCCTTGCCGACCAGGTATCGGCCATCTTCGTGCCGACGGTCTGCGTAATTGCCGTCTTGACCTTTGCCGGCTGGTGGTTCCATGCCGGCGATCTTGCCGAAGCGCTGATCAACGCTGTCGCAGTGCTGGTGATCGCCTGCCCGTGTGCGCTCGGGCTGGCAACACCGACGGCGATCATGGTCGGCACCGGGCAAGGCGCGCAGGCCGGAATTCTCGTGCGCAATGCCGAGGCACTGGAGCGCGCCGAACATATTGCCGTGCTGGCGGTCGACAAGACCGGAACCCTGACCTGCGGTGAGCCAGCAGTTACCGATGTCGTCTGCTTCGGCATAGACCGGAACGAAGCCCTGCGCCTTGCCGGGGCCCTTGAACAGGGGTCGGAGCACCCGCTGGCGCGTGCCATCCTGCAGGCGGCCGGTGCCGAGACAAAGACCTTGCCGCCAGCGGCTGAATTCCTTGCCATCCCTGGTAAAGGTGTCGAAGCCGTGGTCGCAGGGCAGCACCTTGAGCTTGGCTCGCCTGCCTGGGCCGGCAGCGGCACTGCAGTTGCCTTGCCGGAAGTGGCGCGGCTGCAGCACGAAGGCAAAACGGTCATCGTTCTTGCCGCGGCGTCGCGTGTGCTCGCGCTGATCGCTGTGGCCGATCCGTTGCGCAGCGGTTCAGTGGCTGCGGTGGCCCGTTTGCAGGCACTCGGTATCGCCGTCGTCATGCTTACTGGCGACAACCGGGCGACGGCAGCGGCCGTTGCCGCAGCGGCGGGCGTGAACCACTTCGAGGCGGAGATATTGCCGGGCGACAAGGCGGCGGCGGTGAATGCGTTGAAGGCGGGGAGCGGATCGTCGCCATGGTCGGCGATGGCATCAACGATGCCCCGGCGCTTGCGGCTGCCGATATCGGTTTCGCCATGGGCGCTGGCTCCGACGCCGCCATCGAGGCAGCGGATGTCACCCTCGTGCGCAGCGATCTCAACAGCGTCGTCGATGCCATCCTGCTGTCGAAGGCGACGCTGGGGAAGATCCGCCAGAACCTGTTCTTTGCCTTCATCTACAACGTGCTCGGTATTCCGCTGGCCGCGTTTGGCCTGCTCAATCCGGTGGTGGCGGGAGCGGCAATGGCCATGAGTTCGGTTTCGGTGGTTTCAAATTCATTGTTGCTGAGGCGCTGGAAACCTGCAGCACGATCCGGAGTGAGCAAGTGAACAAGAAAAGCGGGATAAGTGGAAACAGCCTCGACAGTTCCGTGGCGCTGGATGCCGCGAGCGTTCCTGCCGACCTCGCGTTGCGCGAGATCCTCGACAGCAGCCAGCACATCATCTATCGCGCCAATTTTGTCAGCGGTGGCTACGACTACGTCAGCACGGCAGCGACGGCGCTGCTCGGGGTTTCGCTGGAAGAGTTGCAGCAGCGGGGGATGGAAATTCTGCGGACGCGCATGCCGCCGGAGGATTGGTCGCGCTGCGTCACCCATTTCGAGGAACTGGCGCGGGCCAATCCGGGAAAAAGTACCCGTACCCGGATCGAATACCGCCTGCGGCTGGTCGACGGGGGGACTGCCTGGTTCAGCGATTCAGCCATTGCCGATGCCGATGCTGCAGGAAAACTGCTGGCGGTGCATGGCATTACCACTGACATCAACGAAAAAAAGCGTGCGCAGGCGGCGCTCGAAGAAAAAACACGCTTGCTCGAAGATTTCTTTTCGCAATCGATCGATGGCTGTTTTGTCCTGCGTTTTGACCAGCCGATGGCGGCAACGTCGGTTGCCGCGTGTGGTGGCGAAGCGGCGATTGCTGCGCTGCATTTTCTGCGGGTCAACGAAGCCTTTGCGCAACAGTTCGGCAGCCATGCGGAGTTGATTGTCGGGCAGCGCGTCGAGGTGCTGCCGGCCATACGTCCGCAGGAGTTTCGGCTGCGCTGGCTCGCTGCCTGGAATCCGGCAACAGCCTGGCGACGATTGAGTTGCAGCCGAGGGATGATGTGCCGGTGTGGGTCGAGATGCAGTTGCTCACCGATCTCGATGCCGAAAAACGGGTGCTTGGCATTTTCGGCGTGCAGCGCGACATCTCGGATCGTGTGCGGCAGGACCTTGCCTTGCGCGAAAGCGAAGAAAAATATAGTGCGACGATGAAGTCGGCCAAGGTCGGCATCTTCATGCTGCAGAACCAGAAATTCATTTTCGTCAATCCGACGCTGGCCGACTATTTCGGCTATGTAGAGGAAGATCTGCTGAGTCGACTGGGGCCGCTCGATCTTATTGTTCCCGACGAACATGAATGGCTGATCGACCAGATGCGGCGACGGGAAGCAGGCGAGCCGGGTTTTCCCTACGAGCTGACCGGGGTGCGCAAGGACGGCAGTCGTTTTCCCATTGCTGTCATGGGTGTCCCGGCGCAATTCCAGGGAAAACCGGCATCCGTCGGCACCGTCTTCGATCTTTCGGCACAACGCCTGGTCGAAGATGAAATCGTTGCCTCGCGCAACCGCTACCGGGCCCTGTTCGAATCGGCCCAGGATGCGATCATCGTCATCGACGGCACGGCCGGTGTGCTTGTCGACGCCAACGTCGAGGCCGAGTTGCTGTTCCGGCGCCCGCGCGAGGAATTGCTGGGATTGCCGTCCGTCCGCATCTTCCCGCCCGACCGCCAGGCAAGGCACGAATCGGAGCTGCAGCGACATATTGCCGCCGGCGGTGGAGAACCCGAAGAAATGCGGGTGCGTAATGCCGATGGCGTCGACATCCCGGTTGAAGTCAGCACCAGCGTGGTTGAGGCCGAGGGCGGGCGAAAGCTGCTGCAGGCCATCCTGCGCGACATCTCCGCCCGGCGCACGGCTGAGGAAGGCTTGCGCTTGGCACAGCGGGTGCTCGACGTTACCGAAGAAGTGATCCTGATCACCGACGCCGAGCGTCGCATCATTGCGATCAACCCGGCTTTTACCCGCGTTACCGGATTCGCTGCGGAAGACGTTGTCGGAAAAACGCCCCGCTTTCTCAAATCGGAACGACAGACCCCCGAGTTCTATACTGCGATGTGGGAGACCGTTGACCGCGCGGGCGTCTGGCAGGGAGAACTCTGGAATCGTCGCAAGAACGGAGAACTCTTTCCGGCGTGGCTGACGATCAGCGTGTACCGGGATATTGAAGGCAAGATCATCAACTACGTCGGCATCTCGTCCGACATCTCGGAGCGCCACGCGGCGGAGGCACGCATTCGCGAGCTTGCCTATTTTGATCCACTCACCCACCTGCCCAACCGCACCCTTTTGCATGATCGCGTCGAGCAGGTGCTGGCCAAGGCCGAGCGCGAAGGCGGCGTTGCTGCGCTACTGTTCATCGACCTCGACCACTTCAAGACGATCAACGATTCGCTCGGCCATTTCACCGGCGACCAGATCCTCTGCCAGGTTGCCGGTCGCATGGTTGAATGCGTGCGGCGTACCGATACCGTCTCCCGCCTCGGCGGCGACGAGTTCGTCATCGTCGCGGCAGAATCCAGCATTGAAGGCGCCGCCGGTGTCGCCAGGAAAATACTCGACAAGGTATCCAAGCCCTATTTCATCGACACGCACGAACTGAGCGTGACACCGTCGATCGGCATCAGCCTCTACCCGCAGGACGGGCGCGATTTCGAAACCCTCCTCAAGCACGCCGATACCGCCATGTATCGGGCCAAGGAGAGCGGCCGCAATGCCTACCAGTTCTTTGCGGCGGAGATGAATGTCGCCGCCCTGGAGCGGCTGATGCTGGAAAACAGCATGCGCGTCGGCCTCGAACGTCGCGAGTTCGTCCTCCACTACCAACCGCAGATCGAGATGTCCAGCGGCCGCATCGTCGGCGCCGAGGCGCTGATCCGCTGGCAGCACCCGCAGATCGGCATGATCTCGCCGGCCAAGTTCATCCCCGTGGCGGAAGCCTGCGGGCTGATTGTTCCGCTCGGTGCCTGGGTGCTCAAGGAAGCCTGCCGACAGGCGGTAGCGTGGCAGATGGCCGGACAGCCGCCGATCTGTATAGCGGTCAATATTTCCTCGGTACAGTTTCGTCAGCAGCGGTTCGAGGACGTTGTCGACGGCATCCTCAAGTCTGCCGGGCTGGCCCCCGAATATCTGGAACTTGAACTCACCGAAAGCCTCGTCATGGAAAATGCCGAGGCGGCCATCGAGACTCTGGAGCGGCTGTCGGCGATGGGCGTGCAACTGGCCATCGACGATTTCGGTACCGGCTATTCCAGCCTCTCCTATCTCAAGCGCTTTCCCATCGACAAGCTCAAGATCGACCAGAGTTTCGTCCGCGACATCGTCACCGACTCCGACGACTGGGCAATCGCCCGGACTGTCATCTCCATGGGGCAAAGCCTGCGGCTGCGCGTCATCGCCGAAGGGTCGAAACTGCCGACCAGCTGGAAATGCTGCGTGGGCAAGGATGCGACGCCGTGCAGGGCTATCATTTCAGCCGCCCGGTGCCACCCGATGCCTTTGCCGAGATGCTGCGCAAACAACCTTTTCTGACGAAGGAACAATGAAAACCATGGCAACCGAACAAACTGTGATCAAGGTGGGCGGCATGAGCTGCCAGGGCTGCGTGAAGAATGTCACCGGCGTGCTGCAGGCGCTGCCCGGTGTCGGTGAAGTTGCGGTCTCACTGGAGAACGGTGAAGCACGCATCAGTCACGACCCGGAAAAAACCGCTGTCGCCGCCCTCCGCGCGGCCATCGAAGATGCCGGATTTGACGCCCTGTAAAGTGGCTCGATGGCCGTTCGATTACGGCCATACAGGCTCTGCTAACATCACGCATTCAAGCATTCACGCATAGATTGAGCACCATGACCGACTCTCAGGAAATCCCGCTTCGCCTCACCCAGCTGGCCCACGGTGGCGGCTGTGGCTGCAAGATCGCCCCCGGGGTGCTCGAACAGATACTCGCCAAGACAGCGCCCCCGTTCATGCCGCCGCAACTGCTGGTCGGCATCGAGACGGCCGATGACGCCGCTGTCTGGCAGCTCAACGACACGCAGGCCATCGTTGCTACTACCGACTTTTTCATGCCGGTGGTTGATGATCCCTACCACTTCGGCCAGATCGCCGCGACCAACGCCATCTCCGACATCTACGCCATGGGCGGCACGCCGCTCTTCGCCTTGGCCATCGTCGGCATGCCGGTGGCCAAGCTCGATACCGCAACCATCAAAAAAATTCTCGATGGCGGCGAGTCGATCTGCGCCAAGGCGCGCATTCCCATCGCTGGCGGCCATACCATCGACTCGCTTGAGCCGATCTACGGGCTGGTGGCCATCGGGCTGGTGCGGCCGGATCACGTCAAGCGCAACGTCGGCGCCAAGCCGGGCGACAAGCTGATCCTGGGCAAGGGTCTCGGTGTCGGTATCTACTCCGCCGCCTTCAAGAAGGGCGAACTGGGGAGCACGACTACGACGCGATGATCGCCTCGACCACCCAGCTCAACACGCCGGGACCCGCACTGGCCTGTCTCGATGGCGTGCATGCGGTCACCGACGTCACCGGCTTCGGTCTGGCGGGCCACTTGCTCGAAATCTGCAAGGCATCGGGGGTGGCTGCCAGTCTCGATTTCAATGCCTTGCCCTTGCTGCCGAACGTGCTCGACTACGCCCGTGCCGGACATGTCACCGGCGCCTCGACGCGCAACCTGCAGAGCTACGGCGCCCTGCTGACAATGGCCGATCGCCTCGGCGACCCGGAACGCATGCTGCTGGCCGACCCACAGACCAGCGGCGGCCTGCTCGTTTCCTGTTCGCCGGAAACGGTGACCGAAGTGCTGTCGATCTTCCTGCAGCAGGGCTTTGAGCGTGCGTCGGTGATCGGCGAAGTGACCGATGGGCTGCCGGGGTGGTCGTCGGCTGAGGCCGGTGTTACCCCCGATACCGCCTCACGAATCTTCATATACTCCAGGGGGTGCATCCCCGGAGCTGCGCGTTCTTGCCCATGTCACGATTCCTCTCACATCGCTTCTTGCTTGCTGTTGCCGTCCTGCTGGCAGTGTTCCTTGCCGTGGCCGGGGCGCAGTATTCCCGCCTGTTCGAGCGCGGCTGGTTCCAGCTGAAGGAGTGGGGCATGGCCACCGAATGGCAGGTCCGTTCGGTCTGGTTGCCGGGCTATGAAGTTGCCGTTGAAGCACGGCCGATTGAAGGTGTCGAGAATCTCTCGGCGCTCACCTACGACCCTGACCGCAAGACACTGTTTACGGTGACCAACCAGGACACCGAGCTGATCGAACTGTCCCTTGACGGCACCATTCTGCGCCGCATCGCACTGTCCGGCTTTGGCGATACCGAGGCCGTCGAGTACATCAGTCCGGGGCTCTACATCATCAGTGACGAGCGACGCCAGCGCCTGTTCAAGGTGCGTGTCGACAAGGACACGCAACGGCTCGACGCGGCGGAGAGCAAACACCTGTCGATCGGTATCGGTCGCAGCGGCAATCGCGGCTTCGAAGGGCTGGCGTGGGACCCGGACGGACGCCGCCTGTTTGTCGCCAAGGAAACCCCGGTACGCATCTACGAAATCCGTGGTTTTCCGGAAGCCGAGCCGGGAAAGACTTTTGCCGTCGACGTCAGTGACAATCCAAAGCGTGACCGTGGTCTCTTCGTGCGCGATGTTTCCAGTCTGCAGTACGACCGGCGTACCGGCCACCTGCTGGCGCTGTCGGACGAGTCGCGGCTGGTCATCGAACTGGATACCGAAGGGCGTCCGATCAGCACGCTTGCACTCTCGCGCGGCCACCACGGCCTCAAGGCCCACGTGCCACAGGCCGAAGGCGTGGCCATGGACGATACCGGGACCCTCTACCTGGTAAGCGAGCCGAATCTTTTCTACGTGTTCAGGAAGCCGTCACACTGAGCCTGGCACCTCGGATTACAACCGTACTGCGTAATACTCCACCACGTGCTGTACCTCGATCGGGAACGGCACCTCGTTCGCATCGGGGAGTCGAGTCACCGTCGCCGTTGCCTGGGCTTCATCGAAGGCGATCCATTCCGGGCGCGACAGTGATGGTTCTCCGGTGCATTCGACAACCATCGGAATCTTGCGCCCCTTTTCCGAAAGCGTGATCGTGTCGCCGCTCCTGACACGGATCGATGCGATGGTTACCGGCTTGCCGTTCAGGCGCACGTGACGGTGGCTGACCAGCTGGCGCGCAGCAACCGTGGTCGGTGCAAAGCCGGCGCGGAAGACGACGTTGTCGAGCCGGCGCTCCAGCAGTTCGAGCAGCTTGTTGCCGGTCTGTTCCCGGCTGTTCTTCGCTTCGCGGAACAGGCGCTGGATCTGGCGTTCGGAAACGCCGTAGTTGTAGCGCAGCTTCTGCTTCTCCATGAGCTGGATACCGAAGCCGGACTTGCGCTTTTGCTTCATGCCGTGCTGGCCGGGGCCGTAATCGCGGTTCGGGGTCTTGCGGGTGAGGCCGGGCAGTTCGATGCCGAGGGCGCGAACGATTTTGAGGCGGGGGCCGGTGTAGCGGGCCATGACTGATTACTCCTTTGCTTTCATTGGTTGGGACTTCCGGTCTTCCTGGTTTTCGGGGACGTACACCATCGAGCCGTCCTGCATGCGGTAGGCAACGCCGGCCTTCTCGCCGTCGCCGCTGCCGATGCTGCCATTGGCCTTGTACTTCTCGATCTTCTCGCCCTTCTTGATCATCATTTCCATCGTTGGCTTGCCGGGGTCGGTGATGACGGTGATGTCCTGCTTGTTGAACGGGTTGATCAGCGGGTTCTGCGCTACGGTGATGAGCAGCGCGGCAATGATGACCAGGAAGATGTCGATCAGGTTCACCACCGACAGGATCGGGTCCTCAGTCTCGGGTTCGTGCAGGAGTTTCATGCTCATGCTTGTGCTCCACGCATGGCTTCAATCTCCAGTAGTTCCTCGGCCAGCCAGCGGCGGCGGACGTTGACCACCCAGTAGGTAATCGAGGCGGCGATCAGCGCCAGGATGACGGCCGAGAAGGCCACGGTCAGGTTGTCGGAAACGCTGGCCAGGTTGCCATCCGAGAGCGACTTCAGCGCCGGCCCCATCGGGATCATGGTGGCGACCAGGCCAAGCATCGGTGTCACGCGGCTGGCGATACGCGGAATTTCCAGCGCCTTGTGCGCCAGCACGTCGAGTTCGTCGCGGCGACAGGTGCGGCGTTTTCGAGAAGTGCGAGACCAGCGGCCGGCCGGCGCCGCTGCGCCGACGCAGCGCGAGCACGCCGAATTCGCCAAGGACCCAGAAGGCATAGAGGAAGAGGATCGCGATCAGTGCCAGCGTGGGCATAAGGAAGATCTGCGAGATCTGGTACATCGTGGTTTCGACTAAATTGGACATCAAGTTCTCCTGTTGGTAGTTAATGGCGACGGTGCGCCGTTCATGGTTCGAGTAGTTTGTCCTGAGCTTGCCGATGGGGGCCGCTCAGCATCGTTGTGGCATTACCATTTCCCTTCCAGAGACAGCAGCCAGGTCAACTGGCCTTTCTCGGTACTGGCCAGCCGCCAGTCGTCGGTGCCGGCGACGAGGCTGGAGGTGGCTGCCGAGCTGCGCTTCGTGTCGGCGCGTAGCAGGTTCTGCGCCTGCAGGCGCAGGTTCAGCGTCGACGAAAGCTTTCTCACCCAGTGCGCGTCGAGCAGCGTGTCGCGCTTCGTATCGTCGGCGAGTTCGCCCGGTATGTCGGTACGCGACTTGCCGTTCTTCGTCAGCTGGAAGCCGGCAGAGGAGGAGAGCGAGGGAAAGGATTGCTCGTAGCCGAGCGTGAACTGGTAGCGCGGCAGCTCGCGTGCATTGCGGGTGAGGCCGAGGCGCTCGTCGTCGACCCGGCCTTGCGGCAGCGTCAGGTGGGCGCGTAGCGCGCCGCCCTTGATGCCGGCAAGTTCACTTTTTAGCTTGGTGTCGAATTCGATGCCGTAGTGGCGGGCGGTGCCCTGGTTGTAGGGCCGCTCTATCCAGCGCGCGCCTTCGAGCCGCGTCGTGCGTTCGATGAAATCCTCGGTGCGTCGCCAGTAGGCGCTGGCGCCCAGGACGCCCATGTCGCCGGCTTCGTCCTTGAGATAACGTTCGAGGCCGAGTTCGAGGTTGATGTTGCGCTCGGCCTCGTCGGGGTTGCCGGCACGGTCAGGTTCGAGCGGCGTGTTGCTGGTAGCGCTCGCGGTGTTGCGGATGGTGATTGCCGAAATCTCATCGAGCTTCGGTGCCTTGATGCCGGCGCCGATCGAAGAGCGTGCAATCCAACCGCCGCCGGCGTCGAGCCGTGCAGCGAGCGAGGGCGCTAGCTGACCAGCATTGCTGTCGCGGCCGTCGGATTCGAGGCGGATCACTTCACCGCCCAGGCCGGCGGTCAGTGTCAGTATTTTTGCCACCGACCACTCGTGCTGCGCCCAGGCCGTCCACTGCTGCTGGCTGGCATCGGTCTTTGTCGCGAAGGCGCCGCTGCCGGTGATGGTTTGTGTTTCCTCGCGCCGGTGCGAGGCCGCTTCGAGTCCGAAGGAAGTCATCGCGAAGGAGCTCATTGCCTCGCCGACGGGGCGGTCGAGGCGGATGGCAGCAGAGAGCTCGTTCTCGTCGCGGCCAAGCTTCTCGCGGCTCCGTGTCAAGGCGCCGACGGCATCGCGCCAGGTACGTGCGGTGTCGCTGTCGCGCCTGCCGCCCATGATTGCAGCACGGCCGGAGAGCTTGCTGCCACCGTCGAGCTTCATGTCCGCTTCGGCGCGCAGGCGGGCGATCGTCAGGTCACTGTCTTCCTTGTCGAAACGGCTGCCGGCCGCCGCGAGGCCAGTACCGGCGGCGGGATTGGCGTAGGCCGAACGGACAAGCGTCGTCTCGTGCGTGCCTTCGTTGCGGTAGAGGCTGGGCCACAGCGTGAAACTATCGCCGGCCTTCTTCCAGGTCAGGCGTGGCGAGAGGATCAGCTCGCTCAGTGTGTAGGGGCCGGTTTCGTGGTCCTCCTGCCACAGGTTGCGCGTGCCGGCATTCGAATTGATGCGCGTTGTTTCCTTGTCCAGCGGCATGCCGTGGCGGTTGACCGTCACCGGCAGCAGCCAGGAGAACTGCGTGCCGTCGTCAGACTTGCTGCCACCGCCCTGGCTGAACGAAAACTGGCCGTTTGGCTCGGCATCGCCACCCACACCGCGCAGGCCCACGGCGGCCTTGAGTGTCGTCGAGGCGGTGGGCCGTGCCTTGCGCATGATGAGGTTGACAGTGATCGGCGCCGAACCACCGTGTTGGCGGAGGAACCGCGCAGGATCTCGATGCGCTCCAGCTCGCCGGAAGGCATGCGGCCGACCATGGTCAGCGCGTAGCGCGCGTTGGCTGTTGGTCGCTCGCCATCGACCAGGAACTGCACTGCGTCGCGGCCCATGCCGCGTGTCTTGGCGCTCGGTGCGCCGTCGCCGGTGTGCTCGCCGGCATCGATGCCGGGGAGCTTGCGGATGACTTCGCCGACGGTGAGGCCGCCGAGGGCTTCGATCTCCTTCTTGTCGAGAACCGTCTTCTGGGTGACTGATTCGCGGCGGTCGGTCAGCGCGTCGTGGGTGGCGGTGACAACGATTTCTTCCAGCTGGGTCTGGGCGAGGGCGGGCGAAAAGGTGACTGCCAGGGCGAGCAGCAGGCAGGTTTTTGCGGGGAGCGTCCGCTCATGGTTCGATACGGCTTGCTGCGCAAGCCTACTCACCACGAACGGGGGGATGCTCTTCGGGTCCATCCGTTCCAATGGAGGTGTGCTCCGGAGGTTCCCCCGTTCGTCCTGAGTAGCCCGCGCAGCGGGTGTATCGAAGGAACGGACGGCGTGAGCGCGCTTCATGCCACCCCCTCCACCCGCCGCAGCGCCGGATTGGTCAGCGTGCGTGCGGCGCCGCCGAGTGTCGCGAGCAGCAGCAGTGAGATGCCGAGCATGGCGAAGGGCAGCGCGGGAGCTTGCTGTTTTTCTTCGACGCGCTCAAGGACCATGCCCTGTATCTGCGGCGGTGCCGGAAGCCTGGTGGCGGCGCCAGATCGGCGGCCTGTTGCGGGCGCGTGGCGGGGAGCAGCGCGGCGAGGCCGAAGCCGGCGGTGGGCTTGGCGCCGTCGTCGACGAAGTCCTTGAACACCTTGTTGTCGGTGACGACATCGTGGCGCTGGGCGAGGTCGCGGTAACGTTCCTTCAGTTCAGCCAGTACCTTCGGGTCGGCTTGCCAGTAGCCCTGGCGCGCGGCCTCGATCATGCGTTCGATGGTCTGCGCCAGCGCGTGCGGGTTCTTCGCCTCGAACCATTCCTTGAGGCCGAGCTGGTGCTTGTCGCGCACATAGACGTCGACGAACTCCTGCCACTGGTCGTCGCGCACGATCTCGCGGGCAACCATCGTCCAGCCGGAGAAGTTGTTCATCGAGTCGAGCACCTGCAGCGTGCCGGCGTAGCCTTCGTCGATCAGGCCCTTGATGTAGCCGGGGTGGAAGTTGCGGGTGGCCAGTTCCTTGGCGAGGAATGCATCGGCGCCTTCGACCTTGCCTGAACCGCTACCGCGCAGGTTGGAGATGTACAGCTCCGGCGCCTTGCCGTCGAGGCGGCGCACGGCCAGCCCGATGCCACCGAGGTACTGGAAAGGGTCATCGGTGGTCAGCATGCCGTACAGGTTGGAGGTGCGCGAGAGTACGGCGCCTTCGGTGCCCTTCAGGTGCTCGGCGTAGAGGTTCATCTGTGCGGCCTTGCCCGTGGCCCCGGCAACGCCTTGCTTGCCCCAGTCCTCCTCGTCGGCGCCGTAGGCGAACTGCATGCGCGAGAGGTAGAGGTCGGCGAGCTTTCGGTCGCCCTCAGCCTTGCCTTTCCAGGTGTCGGTGGCGAGCGTCGCATCGTCCAGCCCGGTGCCGTACTTGCCCGATTCGGACGAGAACATGCGCGTCTCGGCAGCCTTCACCGCCGCCGCTTCCGGGATGCCCTGCTGGATCAGTCGGGCGGCCATCACATGGCTGTTCTCGAACAGCGGGTTGTCGGTCTCGGCAGCGCGGGCGGCGAGCTGCACCGCCTTGGCCAGTTGTTTCATCGCATTCGGGAAGTGGTCGCGGTAAAGGCCGGTGGCGGAGAGGACGACGTCGACGCGCGGCCGGCCGAGCTTCTTCGCGCGGCACCAGCTTCACATCGATGACACGGCCGCCCTGATCCCACACCGGCTCGACACCCATGGTCCATAGCGCCTGCGCTTCGAGCATGCCCTGATGGCGCATGGTCTCAACCGACCACAGCGAGAAGGCGAGCTTCTTCGGGGTCTTGCCGGTCTTCACCTTGTGCGTCGCGATCAGCGCTTCTGCGGCATCCTTGCCGGCCTCCCAGGCCTGCTTCGTCGGCACGCGCGAGGGGTCGAAGCCGTACAGGTTGCGGCCGGTCGGCAGCGCGTCCGGGTTCTTCATCGGGTCGCCGCCATAGGAGGTCGGGATGTATTTTCCGGAGAGTGCGGCCAGAAAGCCGTTCATTTCGTTCGCAGCGCCGAGGTCGGCGTACCAGCGCTTGCCCTGCTCGAAGCGCTCGGCCAGTTTGGCGTCGGCGGGCTTGGCTGCATTGCCGGTCATCCAGTCACGGAACAGCTTGAACGGCGGGGCATCGACAGTCTTCTCGTAGTTGTCGACAAACATTTCGTCGAGGTCTTCGTCCGGAACGCCGGCCGCTTTTGCGGCGCTTTCCCAGAAGCCCTTGCCCAGCATCAGCAGCACGGTGCCCAGGCGATGCACCTCTTTCGGCGCCGTGGCGAAGGTGTGCAGACCGAGCGGCTGCGCGGTCTGCGCCAGTTCGTGCAGGTGGTCGTGCAGGGCGTCGACGAAGCTGCGGAATTCGGCGTCGATGCGCCCTGCTCCAGCCCATGTCCTTGTCGATACGCTCCTTCTTGACGGCGGCCTTGAGGTCGGCGGCGAGCTTCAGCTTCACGGCGCCGTCGTCCTGCGCCAACCAGGCGTGCAGCAGGTCGTGGATATTCACCGTTGCCTCGTGCAGGCCGGCAGGTGCGAAGGCCGGGGTCTGGTGGGTGACGGTCGTCGCACGGCCCCGGCGCTTGGTCTGCAGCGCCTCGCCGATGTTGTCGACGATATAGGGGTAGATCACCGGCACGTTGCCAACGGCGAGCATCGGGTAGTCGGTCATCGCCAGGCCGCGCTCCTTGCCGGGCAGCCATTCCTGTGAGCCGTGCGTGCCGTAATGCACCAGTGCGTCGGCCTTGAACTGCTCGCGCACCCACAGATACTGGGCGAGGTAGTAGTGCGAGGGGGTGGCCTTGGTCGAGTGGTAGAGGGCCTTTTCCTTGTCTTCCCATTTCCATCGCGCGGCGCCTGCGGCGTGAAGATGACCTTGCCGGCAGCAAAGCGCGGGATGACGAAGTAAGGGGCGCCATCGTTCCTGATGACCATCGCCGATTTTTCCGGCTCGCCCCAGCGTTCCTGCAGCTCGCGACGCACGCCTTCCGGCAGCTTTGCCAGCCACTGGCGATAGGTGGCGACCGGCAGCTTCTCGGCCAGCCCGTCGCGCAGCAGCGACGGCAACTGACCGTCACGGTAGAACGGTGCCAGCAGGCGCTGCAGGTTGTTGATCAACACGGCTTCTTCTTCCGGGGCGCGCGTCGTAGCCGGCGGCCTTCAGCGATTTCAACGTAGCGGCGAGACTCAGCGGCAGGTTGGAGGTAGGAGGCAGAGAGGCTTTTCGCCCGGCGGGTATTCCAGAAGAAGACCGCCAGCTTCTTCGGCATTCGGCAGGCGTTGCAGGCGCACCTGAGCTGATGACTTCGGTGACGACGGCAGCCGATTCGTTCGGGATCACCGTCACCGCGTCGTCGCCCTTCCGGGCGCCGGCGATCACCGCGTCGGCGATGCCGGCGTATTCTGCCCTGGGAGGAAGAAGTTAAAGCGGCGCCGATCAACGGCAGGCCCCGTGGATCGGCGCGCGCCAGTCGGCCCCGTCACCCTTGCAGGAGAGCGCCCACCCAGGGGATGCCGATTTCAGGTTCCTTCTTTTTCGTCCTTCCGGGTCGAGGACGATCTGGGTGTTGATGACGGCATCGGCGACGAGTTTGCCGTCGACTTTGAGCAGAGCGCCTTGCGGCCCCATCACCGGGGCGTACCAGGCCAGCGGCACGGCGCCGGCGGCTTCGATGCGGGCGATCAGGGTCGTCGATGAACGCCGTCTGTTCGGAACCGACATAGGTCTGCGTGCAACGCGATGGCGATGACCGGCGGCTTGCTGGCGAGGTCGACGTTCTTCCATTTCAGATAGTCGGCGGTGTTGGTGAAAACGAGGTTCGGCGCCTGCGGGTGGTAGATCGCGGCCTTGGGGAAGATTACCGGTGCCGGGATGCCGTCGATCGATTTACCCTGGCGATGAGCGGCGAGCGTGCGGAAGAAGTTCTCGGTTGGGTCGGCGCCGTTGATGTAGTAGGCGTGCAGGCGCTCGGCGACCGGCTTCGGGAAGCCCTTGGCTTCGGGCTTGGTCTCGTGCATCCATAGATGCGGCACCTTGAGGCCGGGCAGCGCCTTGGCCAGTTTGGCGCGCATCTGGTCCTGCAGATGGTCGCGCGGCGCGTCGAAGATGACGACATCTGCGCCACGGAACAGCGAGGCGTCCTGTTCGATCGGCAGTTTCGGCCTGCCGCTGATTCGACCTTGAAGCTGCGCGCGGCGCCGATCTCGGCGAGCTTGGTGAATTCCTTTCCCGTGCGGGCACCGGGCTGACGGAAATGAAAAGCACCGTATCAGCCCATGCCGTGGCGGTGCAGGGCGGTAGCTGTGGCAACGAGGGCGTGGTAAGGCCGCCACAGGAGCATAGGGGGCTTGCTGGTCGGTAGGTGAATCAATGCAGCGACTGGCTGGCAGGATGTGTGATGGGGTGTTCGTTGACGACGCTGGAATCGGTGCGCTTCTCGCCAGCAACAGGCGAGTCGGGAATGTCGGAAATAGCGAGATGCAATTGCGCCCATTCGTGTTCGGGAGATGCAGGCGAGTTCTCTTTCGTGCAGGCGGCATGTCCTTGTCCGGGTAGTGGTGCAGCAGCGCCAGATTGCGCCGGATGCGTCCGGCCAGCCTTGGGCAGCTGAGGCATGAGAAGCGCGTCATCGACAGCGCGATGCCAGCAGCGCTGTCGGGTCAGGTCGTTGGTGTTTTTCCATGATCCCTGTTCGGCGGCTAGCGCCCCCGGTGCGCTGTGTGGCGCGTCGGGGCCGGCAAGGCTCCTTTGTATGCAGAAATCCGCTTGTAGGGCGCGGAGCGCGGAAAGTGCGGCCCGCTTGCGAATAGTGGTCGACGCCTTCCGGCGACAGCGTACCGGCCCGACGGATGTCGCTCCACAGCCAGTACTTCGTCGAAGACGTTGGTTCACGCCGAAGGTGACGCGCGTGTCGCGGGCTGGGCTCTGACCCAGTGCGGTGGAGGCGGCACGCCGTAGCCTGGCGTGCGGTGGTAGGCCGGGTCGGCGGCTCGATCCGGCGTTACCGACGATGCGTGACTTGCGTGGTTGCGGCGCGCAGGCGGGCTTCGCGGCCCCAGCTGCCGGCATCTCGTGCAATTCCCATGCTCAGGCGCAGCGGCTCGATGCTGTTGAGCGGTTGATGGTTTTCCTTGTTGTCGCCGTGGCATAGGTAACGGCCCCGACTACGCGCCAGCCCTGGCTTGAAATTCCAGGGCGCCACGCCGCACTTCTGGCGGTACCCGTAGATGCGCACTGGAGAGGTTGCGTGACTGGTGGTGGTAAAGCCGGGGATGCAGGCTTGATCGGACGGGCAGGGAAAGCCGGACGTTCTCGATGAACCCTTGTAGTGGTTGCTAGACCGCGATCTGGCCGCTTGCTGTTGCCGACTTTGCACGCAGGCCGAGTTCGAGACCGGACACTGGTTTTCCCGGGGCTCAGCCTCGCCAGAACCGAGCCGTAGAGCTGGGCGGTGTTGCGGAAAGAGCTGTTGACCTCGTTGTAGTTCGGCGCGGGAAGCCGGTGGTGATCTGGCCGTAGGTAGCCAGTGTCCGGTGGAATTTCCACCGCGCCGAGCTCTTCGGCGAAAACCGGCTGTAGGTTTGTTCGGAAACACTTCTGTTGAGCAGGTCAGCACCTCTGGGCTGCGATAAAGCGCGATCGACTTCCGGCTTCAGCCTGCGTAGTCAAGCTAGCTGAACGCCGGGTGCTCGGCGTCAGCTTGCCGCCGGCGAGACCGGAAATTTCATCCTGCAGGAAGAGCTCCTGACGGTATCGGTCTGGCTGCTGGCGAAATCACGCAGCGGATGGTTGTCGCCGGCAATCGATTTCGAGACGGTGCCGGTGGTCCGGTTGTAGCGGGTGGCATCGCGTGCTCTTCCGACGCCATGCGCATCAGGTCGGCGCCGTAGGTCAGCAAATGGGAAATGCTGCCGCCGCCAAGTAATGACTCGAATTGCAGGTTGATACCGGTCGTCGTCTGATCGAAGAAGAAATCCTGGTAGATGTCGCAATCATTACCGGCACCGCTGGCTGCGGAACAGGTAGCGCGAAAAGGGGCGGCGCTGGTAGTTCTTGGTTGTGTGTTTCCGAATCCTGGTAGTAGGCCTTGGCAAGCATCCGGTCGTAGAAGGCGCCGGTCGGCTTGCTCGTATTCAAGGCTGAAACGGGCACGCCTGGCGTTGTCGTCACCGGTCATGGTGGTGACCTTCGGCAGCGATCTGCTCACGGCAGTGAGCACGTCGGTTTGATATTCTGCTCGCGCCCTTCGACGGTGGCGGTATGCTTGTGGTCGGCCGATGGCTTCCACGATCAGCTTGGCGATCAGGCCGCGATCTTCGGTGTCGGCTGGTTAAGCTTGTTGCGGTAACGGCTGGTGCCGCCGTCCTGCCCTGGTTGTCGGTTTCGTGTCTGGGTGCTACGGCTTAGCCGAGCAGGAAATTTCGCACCGTCGCGCCGCGCGCAGGAAGCCGACGACGCTGCCCGAAAACCGTTCGCTGGGGGTTAGCCGCTACCGACGCGCACCTCGATTTCTTGTCGCCGGTGGCGATGTCCCGATTTTCGGATCTGCGCATACATATAGCCGACCACGCCGCCCATGGCGTCAGACCCGTAAAGGCTGGAAGCCGGACCACGGACGACGCACCTGCTTGAGGAAATCCGGCATCACCGAAGGTGTTGCGCCTGATTTGGTAACTGGCTTCCCGGGCCGCCGCCGTTGTAGTAGTCGGGCAGGCATGAACGCCGTCGACCATCTGCACGACGCGGTTGTCCTCGATGCCACGGATGCGTTGACGCGCGTCGAACCGAAACGGCGCAGGTCGCGGGCCATGGCCACGTCGGGATCGTCGCGGAAAAGGTCGGCCTCGTCGGCCGGCATGCGGCGGTCCATGTCTTCGCGCGTGACAGCGGTGACAGTGACCGGCAGGTCATCGATAGCAGCTGCGCTGCGTGGCGGTAACCACGGTGTCACGGTGGTGGTGCAGCGTGGTAGTGCGGCGTAGTCTTTGGTCGGCGGCTGCCGGTATGGCGGGTCACGCCAGGGCGGCGGCAACCGCTACGGCTAGAGGGTGAGGGGTGAATCTGGGAAAACGAGCGGCGCCAAATAATTTCGGCGACATAAGCGCGAGCGACAGACATGCATACCGTCAGAGAGCTTTTTTATTATCTGGCTGGCGCATGTATCCTGTCGTTCAAAGCACGAGCGTGAAGGGGGATGTGAAGCGAAAGCGGGTGAGCGGTGTCCCCAAGAAAACAGGATTAACAACTGGTTTGGCTTGGCTTGGCTCGGACGCCGCTCAGGCGGCTACCGGCTGCAACCGGGCACGCAGGCTGGTCGCCAGCATACCAGAGCAGCGGCACGACCAGCAGCAGGCTGGCGTTGATCCAGCATAAGGTACTCACCCTTCCGGCGCATACGGTTCGGTGGCGGGGTGCCAGTACTCATTGTCGATCGGCAGGAGGCCGGTTTCGGTGAATTCGTGGAAGACGTGGAACACCAGCGCCACGGCAAAGATTGCCGCAGGAAAACCGAAGTCACACGGAAGAAACGCGGCAGGTCTATCACGCGCACGCAAGCGGCTGCCAGCGAAGGGCGGCCAGCCCGGCGGGGCAGAGTCGGAGCAGGCCGCCGATGATACCGTATCGAAAAAACCACCGGTGCTTTGGCCAGCGAGGTCAGCATCGGCGTCAATTCCATGCCCTCGCGGGTGATCATCAGCACGACAAAGGTGAACACGCCGAGCGGGACGGCAAGCGAACCGGATTCCATAGCCGAGGCCCAAAGCCAGGCATGGATCCGTGCTGGCAATTGGCGCGCCGCCTTCAGCATGTGAACCACACCCATCAGAGATCACCAGTATCGCGGCGACCAGTGCCAGCGAGCCTTCCCAGAAGCGGCTGGCTTTCCGCGTGACCGAGCGCCCAGCCGGCGGCAAAGCAGGTCTTTGAAGAAACGCCAATGCCTGGATGCGGCGGGGGACAGCCACGCAGCGCGCCCGATCCTGGCGCAGATAGGCGGCTAAAGTGATGCCGAGCGAATCAGGAAGGCTTCGAGGCCCTTCACGCAGGGCGATG
>JADJUC010000029.1 GCA_016710885.1 Candidatus Proximibacter danicus | reverse complement strand
CCGATAATCGCCTCACGAATCTTCATAATTCAGGTACATCCCTGGAGTTTATTCTTTTACCCATGGTCACGATTCCTCTCACATCAGCTTGCCGCCGCCCCGCCAGTGTTCCTTCGTCTGGGCGCATTCCCGCCTGTTCGTTTATTGGTTCCAGCTGAAGATAAAGGCAGCTTCACCAGAACGGCAGGTCCATTCCATCCGGGCTGGGTTACTGCAGTTGTGCCGTTGGTTACGTTTAATGGCTGTCGAGAACTTTAAACGCTCGCCCCACGACCCTGACCGCAAGACTGTTTACGGTGACTCAACACACCGAGCTGATCGAACTTTCGTCCCCGGACGGCAACTTCATTTCTCGAGCCAGGCATCGCACTGTCCGGCTTTGGCGATACCGAGGCCGTCGAGTACATCAGTCCGGGGGTTTCACATCATCAGTGGCTAGCTGACGCCGAAGCCTGTTCAAGGTGCGTGTCGACATGGACACGCAACGGCTCGACGCGGCGGAGATGAAACACCCGTCGATCGGTATCGGTCAGTAGCGGCAATCGCGGCTTCGAAGGGCTGGCGTGGGACCCGGACGGACGCCGCCTGTTTGTCGCTGGCGAAACCCCGGTACGCATCTACGAAATCCGGGGTTTTCTCGAAGCCGAGCCAGCACTCTCGGTTGTCGACGTCAGTGACAATCCGTGTTTAAACATGGGCGGGTCTCTTCGTGCGCGATGTTTCCAGTCTGGTAGTACGACCGGCGCAATGGCTTACCTGGGTTGCGCTGTCGTGGGGATTGCTTTCGCAGCTGGTCATCTAACTGGATGCGGACTGGCGTCCAGATCAAGTCGCGGGCACCAGCGCACACGATTGGCCTTTGTTCCTGGCGGACGCCACAGGCCGAAGGCGCGGCTACGGACGATACCGCGACCTCTTACCTGGTAAGCGAGCCGAATCTTTCTACGTGTTCAGGAAGTCGCCCACACTGTTTCAAACCGGATTACAACCACGTAGGACTTCCACCACGTGCTGTACCTCGATCGGGAACGGCACCCCTGTTCGCATCGGGGAGTCGAGTCACCAAATGCCGTTGCCTCAGCTTCACCGAATGCGATCCATTCCGGCGTTGAGTTGTTGAATAATTTGGATGCATCTTCCATAACCATCGGAACCCCGCGCCCCTTTTCCGAAAGCGTGATCGTGTCGCCGCTCCTGACGCGGATCGAGGCGACGGGAACTGGCCCGCAGTTCAGGCGCACGTGACGGTGGCTGATCAGCTGGCGCAGCAACCCTATCGCGGCAAAGCCGGCGCGGAAGACGATCGTTGTCGAGCCGGCGCTCCAGCAGTTCGAGCAGTTTGTTGCCGGTCTGGTTGTTCCCGGTCAGTTCTTGCTTCGCGGAACGGTCGCGGGATCCGGCGTTCGGAAACGTTGTGAAGTTGTAGCGCAGCAGCTTCTGCTTCTCCACATGAGCTGGATACCGAAGCCGGACTTGCGCTTTTGTTTACGCCGCCGTCAGCCAACCGACCGTGGTCTTGTGGCGGAACAAGCAGTTCGCTGATGCCGAGGGCGCGAACGATTTTGAGTAAGGGCTGGCAGCGGCGCCATGACTGATTACCTTTGCTTTTCATTGAATGAATGGCTTGGTTTTCTGCAGACTTACACCATCGAGCCGCTCTGCATGTATGGCAGTAACAACAATCATCTTCGCCGTCGCCGCTGCCGATGTTGCCGTTGGCCTTGTAGTGCTCGATCTTCTCGCCCTTCTTGATGGTCACTTCCATGGTCGGCTTGCCGGGGTCGGTAATCACCGTCACATCCTGTTTGTTGAAGGGATTGATCAGCGGGTTCTGCGCCACGGTGATGAGCAGCGCGGCGATGATCACCAGGAAGATGTCGATGAGATTGACCACCGACAGGATCGGATCCTCGGTCTCGGGTTCGTGCAGCAGTTTCAGGCTCATGCTTGCTGGCTCCGCAAGGGTTTCGATTTCGACCATTTCTTCGGCCTGCCAACGACGGCGGACGTTGACCACCCAGTAGGTGATGGAGGCGGCGATCAGCGCCAGGATGACGGCCGAGAAGGCGATGGTCAGGTTTTCTGAAACCTGCGCCAGATTGCCGTCGGACAGCGACTTGAGCGCCGGGCCCATGGGGATCATGGTGGCGACCAGGCCGAGCATCGGCGTTACCCGGCTGGCGATGCGCGGGTTTTCCAGCTGCTTGTGGGCGATGACGTCGAGGCTCATCCGCGGTCAACCGGACATTTTGCGAGAATGCGAAACCAGCGGCCGCCCTGGCCCCGCCGCCGGTAGAAGGCGAGCAGCGCGAATTCGCCGAGCACCCAGAAGGCGTAAAGGAAAAGGCGGCGATCAGCACCAGGGTAGGATCAGGAAGAGCTGAGAGATCTGGTACATCGAAAGTTCGATCAAATTGGCATGTGGGTTCCCTTGGTGAAGGGTTGAAATGAGGGGCGGTGCCCCATTTGAACTTAGCGACAGCAGCACGGTGCGCTGGCGTCGTTCCGCCGGTGGCTGGTCAACTGGCCTTTTCGCTGCTGGCCAGCTGCAAGCGCCGGCCGGCGACGCGGGTGTCGGTGCCGAGCACGCGCTGCGCGTCCGGCCGCAGGTTTGAGCTGCCAGGCGTCAGGTCAGCGGCGGCGAGGCATAGAGGTCGAGCAGCGTCCCGGGCCTTCTGGCGTCGGCCAGTTCGCCGGGGATGTCGGTATGCGGTCGGCCGTACTCTGGTTGTAGAAGCCGGCGCGGCATCTGCCACAAGGGCAGGCCTGGTCGCGCCGAGCGTCCACTGGTAGCGCGGCAGGTCGCGCATCGCGGGTAAGGCCGAGGCGCTCGTCTTCCACCCGCGCCTTGGGCAGTGTCAGATGGCTGCGCAGCGCGGCGCCCTTCCAGCCGAAGGCATCGCCCTTCAGCTTGGCGTCGAACTCCAGGCCCCAGTGGCGGGCCGTGCCTTCGTTGTAGGGGCGGTCGACCCAGCGGGTGCCTTCGAGGGCGGTACGCCGTTCGATGAAATCCTCGGTGCGGCGCACATAGAGATTGGCGCCCAGCGTGCCGGTCTCGTTCGGCAGATGCTTGTCGAGCGCCAGTTCCCAGTTGAGATTGCGCTCGGCCTGCAGCGTGGCGTTGCCGCCACGGTCGGCTTCGAGCGGGCTGTTGAAGCCGGCGCCGCGCACGGTGAGGCCGGATATTTCTTCCAGCTTCGGGGCCTTGATGCCGGTGCCGATCGAGGAGCGCAGGATCAGGTCCGGTGCCGAATCGAACCGTCCGGCCAGCGAGGGGGCCAACTGGCTGGCGCTGCTGGCGGCCTTCGCTTTGGAGGCGCGACAGTGCTCGCGCGCAGGCCGGCGGTCAGTGTCAGCGCCTTGGCCAGCGGCCATTCGTGCTGCGCCCAGCCGGTCCATTGCTGGGCGCGGGCATCGTAGTCGCTGCTGTAGCGCGGCGCCGGTGGCGCGCTGGCGTTTCGCGCCGGTGCCAGGCCCTAGTCTGATGGCGCAGCGAAGACCATGCCGTCGCCGGCGGGCGGTCGAGGCGGGGCGGAGAAGAATTCCCGTCGCGACTGATTTCTCGCGGCCGTTCGTCCGCCGCCGGCGTCGATCCAGATCCGGTCGGTGTCCTGCTCGCGCCGGGCGCCCATTACCGCGACGCGGCCGGAGAGCTTGCCGAGGCCGGTCTTGCGCTCGCCTTCGGCGCGCAGGCGGGCGATGCTCAGCTGGCTTGCTTCGCGCCTGCCGACGGCTGCTGGCGGCCGCCAGCCCGGTGCCGGCGCCCGGATTGGCATAGGCGGAACGGGTGGCTTCGCTGGTTCGCCCCGGTTGTGATAGAGGCTGGGCCACAGCGACAGGCTGCCCTCGTTGCTTCGCCAGGTCAGGCGGGGCGAAACGATGAATTCGTCCAGCGTGTACGGGCTGCTTTCCATTTCTTCCTGCCACAGGTTGCGCGTGCCGCCGCTCGCCTGCTGGCGGTTGGTGGTCTTTTTTCCAGCGGCATGCCGTGGTGGTTGATGGTCAGTGGCAAGCGCCATGAAAACGCCTCCTGGTCGCCGCCGCCCTGGCTGGGCGAAAACTGGCCGCTGTTCGGCTCGTCGCCGCGCACGCCGACGGCGGCCTTGAGCGCGGTGGAGCTGGTCGGCCTTGCCTTGCGCAGATCAGGTTGACGGTCACCGGCGCGGCTCCGCCGTGCTCGGCCGAGGCGCCGCGCAAGGATTTCGACCCGCTCCAGTTCGCCCGAGGGCAGGCGGCCGACCGTGGTCAGCGCGTAGCGCGCGTTGGCCTGGGGCGCTCGCCATCGACCAGGAACTGCACCGCATCGCGCCCCATGCCGCGCGCCTTGGCGCTCGGGCTGCCGTCGCCGGTATGGGCGCCGGCCTCGATGCCGGGCAGCTTGCGGATCACCTCGCCGACGGTCAGCCCGCCCAGTGCTTCGATGTCCTTTGCGGTCGAGCACGGTCTTTCTGGGTGACACGGCGGCCGGTCGTTCGGCGCTTCGGCCTGGCTGGTGCCGTGACGATGACTTCCGAGCGTGGTTGGCGGCTCGGCTGGGCCAGCGAGCAGGTGCCAGGGCGAGCCGCCGGCAGGTGCGGGGCGAGCGTCCGTTGGGGCCGGATCCTGCCGCCCTCCGTGCCGACGAACGGGGAATCAGTGCCACCGCCAAGGGGTGCTCCGAGGCCCAGAGGCCTGGGGGGCGCCGCGGGTGCCGGACCAGCGCCAGGGGCCACCGCCACCGTGCCGCCGGACGGTGTCGCGCTGCCGAGCGTCGCGAGCAGCAGCAGCCCGTTGCGGGCATGGCGCGGCACCGGGTGTGTTTGGGGACGGCCTTGGGGCGACCATGCCTGTGATCTGCGGCGGGCCGGTGGCTGGGCGGCGGGGTCCAGATCGGCGGCGCGTTGCGGCGGGGCGGGGAGCGCCCGAGGCAGCGGCGCTGCTCAGGCCGAAGCCTTCGGCCGCGAATTTCTTGAAAGCCTGGTTGTCGCTGTTCACGTCGTGCCGCTTGGCCAGCTCGCGGTAGCGTTCTTCAGTTCGGCCACACGTTCGCGTCGGTTTGCCAGTAGCCGTGGCGGGCCATTTCCAGCATGCGTTCGATGCTTTGCGCCAGGGCATGCGGGTTGTTCTGCGCAAACCACTGCTTCAGGCCGAGCTTGTGTTTGTCGCGCACGTAGACTTCGACAAATTCCTGCCACTGGTCGTCGCGCACGATTTCGCGCGAGACGGTGGTCCAGCCGGTGAAGTTGTTGATGCCGTCGAGCACCTGCAGCGTGCCGGCATAGCCTTCGGCCATCAGGCCCTGGATGTAGCCGGGGTGGAAGTTGCGGGTGGCGAGCTCCTTGGCCAGGAACTGCGCCGCTCCCTCCACCCTGCCGGTGCTGCCGCGCAGGTTGGAGATGTACAGCTCGGGGGCCTTGCCGTCGAGGTGGCGCACCGCCGCGCCGATGCCGCCCAGGTACTGGAAGGGGTCGTCGGTGGTGAGCATGCCGTAGAGGTTGGACGAGCGCGACAGCACCGCGCCCTCGGTGCCCTTTGAGGTGCTCGGCGTAGAGGTTGAGCCTGCCCGCTGCCTGCCTTGCGGGGGCACCCGCCACACGCCTTGCTTGCCCCAGTCCTGGCCTCGTCGGGCCGTAGGCAAACTGCATGCGCGACAGGTACAGCTGCGCCAGCTTGCGGTCGCCTTCGGCCTTGCCCTTCCAGGTGTCGGTGGCCAGCGCTGCGTCGTCCAGCCCGGTGCCGTAGCGGCCGGATTCGGAGGAGAAGATGCGCGTTTCGGCGGCCTTTCAGCGCGGCCTTTTCGGCGATGCCCTGCTGACCAGTTGCGCGGCCATGGCCAGGGTGTTGGCGCACCGGGTTGTCGGCCTCGTTGGCCTGCGCGGCCAGTTGCGCGGCGCGGGCCAGGTGTTTCATGACGTTGGGAAAATGGTCGCGGTACAGGCCGGTGGCCGACAGCACCACGTCCACCCGTGGCCGCTGCAGCGCACTCGCGCGGCACCAGCTTGACATCGATGACCCGCCCGCCGGCATCCCACACCGGCTCGACACCCATGGTCCACAGCGCCTGCGCTTCGAGGATGCCCTGGTGGCGCATGGTTTCGACCGACCACAGCGAGAAGGCGAGCTTTTGGGCGCCGCGCCGGTCTTTGGCGGCTGGTGCGCGGCGATCAGCGTGTCGGCCGCTTCTTTGCCGGCCGCCCAGGCCTGCCTTTGGGTCGGCACGCGCGAGGGTCGAAGCCGTACAGGTTGCGCCCGGTGGGCAGCGCGTCGGGGTTCTTGATCGGGTCGCCGCCGTAGGAGGTGGGCAGGTGCTCGCCGGCCAGCGCCGCCAGCAAGGCCCGGGCGCTCGCCGCGGCGCCCAGGTCGGCGTACCAGCGTTGGGCCTGCGCCAGCTGCTCGGCCAGGGCTTGGGTCGGCGGGCTTGGCCTGGGTTGCCCGGCCAGATGGTCGCGGAGCAGCTTGTAGGGCGGGGTCTCGGCAGTTTCGTCGAAGTCGGCAACAAGCGCTTCGTCCCGGTCGCCGTCGGCTCGCCGGCGGCTTTGGCGGCGGCCTCCCAGAATGGCTGGCCCAGCATCATCAGCACTGTGCCGATACGGTGGGCCTGCTGCGGCGCATTGCCAAAGCTGTGCAGGCCCATCGGCTGGGCGGTTTGCGCCAGTTCGTGCAGGTGGCTGTGCAGCGCGTCGATGAAGCGCGGGAAATCGGCGTCGATGCGGGCCTCGCTCCAGCCCATGTCCTGGTCGATGCGCTCCTTGTTCACGGCGGCCTTCAGGTCGGCGGCCAGCTTGTCCTTCACCGCGCCGTCGTCCTGCGCCAGCCAGGCGTGCAGCAGGTCGTGGATCTTCCGGGTCACGCGTCGTGCAGGCCGGCCGGGGCGAAGGGCGGGGTCTGGTGGGTGACGGTCGCCGCCCGGCCCTGGCGCTTGGTCTGCAGCGCCTCGCCGATGTTGTCGACGATGTAGGGGTAGATCACCGGCACATCGCCAACCGCCAGCAACGGGTAGTCGGCCACCGACAGGCCGCGCCTTGCCGGGCAGCCATTCCTGCGAGCCGTGCGTGCCGTAATGCACCAGTGCGTCGGCCTTGAACTGCTCGCGCACCCACAGATACTGGGCGAGGTAGTAGTGCGAGGGGATGGCCTTGGTCGAGTGGTAGAGCGCCTTTTCCTTGTCTTCCCATTTCTCGCCGCGCGGCGCCTGCGGCGTGAAGATGACCTTGCCGGCAGCAAAGCGCGGATGACGAAGTACGGGGCGCCATCGTTCCTGATGACCATCGCCGATTTTTCCGGCTCGCCCCAGCGTTCCTGCAGCTCGCGACGTACGCCTTCTGGCAGCGTTGCCAGCCACTGGGGTAGGTGGCGACCGGCAGCTTCTCAGCCCGGGTCGCGCAGCAGCGACGGCAACTGACCGTCACGGTAGAACGGTGCCAGCAGGCGCTGCAGGTTGTTGATCAACACGGCTTCTTCTTCCGGGCGCGCATCGTAGCCGGCGGCCTTCAGCGATTTCAACGTAGCGGCGAGACTCAGCGGCAGGTGGAGGTAGGAGGCAGAGAGGTTCTTTTCGCCCGGCGGGTAATTCCAGACGACCCCCGCCAGCTTCTTGTCGGCATTCGGCAGGCGTTGCAGGCGCACCTGGTTGATGACTTTGGTGACGACGGCAGCCGACTGCTCGGGGATCACCGTCACCGCGTCGTCGCCCTTCTTCTGGGCGCCAGCGACCACTGCGTCGGCGATGCCGGCGTATTCGCCCTGGGCGAGGAAGAAGGGCACGTCGATCAACGGCAGGCCCTGCGGATCGGCGCGCCAGTCGGCCGCGTCACCCTTGCGGTAGGAGAGCGCCTGCACCCAGGGGATGCCGAGGGCTTCCAGTTCCTTCTTTCGTCCTTCCGGGTCGAGGACGATCTGGGTGTTGATGACGGCATCGGCGACGAGTTTGCCGTCGACTTTGAGCAGCCGGCCTGCGGCCCCATGACCGGCGCGTACCAGGCCAGCGCACGGCACCCGGCGGCTTGAAGCGGGGGATCAGGTCGTCGATGAACGCCAGGTTGTTCGGAACCGACATAGGTCTGATGCATCGCGACGGCGATCACCGGCGGCTTGCTGCCGAGTCGACGTTCTTCCATTTCAGGTAGTCGGCGGTGTTGGCGAAGACGAGGCTCGGCGCCTGCGGGCGGTAGATCGCGGCCTTGGGGAAGATCACCGGCGCCGGGACGCCGTCGATCGATCCACCTGGCGATGAGCAGCGAGCGTGCGGAAGAGTTCTCGAAGTTCGGTGTGCGCCGTTGATGGTAGGGCGTAGGCGCTCGGCGACCGGTCGGGAAGCCTTAGCTGGGCTTGGTCTCGTGCATCCACAGATGCGGCACCCCGAGGCCGGGCAGCGCCTTGGCCAGTTTGGCGCGCATCTGGTCCTGCAGATGGTCGCGCGGCGCGTCGAAGATCACGACATCTGCGCCACGGAACAGCGAGGCGTCCTGTTCGGTCGGTAGTTTCTCGGCCTGCCGCGATTCGACCTTGAAGCCGTGCGCGGCGCCGATTTCGGCGAGCTTGGTGAATTTTCCGTGCGGCACCGGGCTGACGGAGATGAAGAGCACCGTATCGGCCCATGCCGTGGCGGCAAGCAGGGCGGTAGCTGTGGCAATGAGGGCGCGGCAAAGGCTTTTGGGCAGGAGCATAGGGGTGGCTTGCTGGTCGGTAGGTGAATCAATGCAGCGACTGGCTGGCAGGATGTGTGATGGGGTGTTCGTTGACGATGCTGGAATCGGTGCGCTTCTCGCCAGCAACAGGCGAGTCGGAAATGTCGGAAATAGCGAGATGCAATTGCGCCCACTCGTGTTCGAGACGTTGTGCGAGTTCTTTCAGCTGTGGCGGCATGTCCTTGTCCGGGTAGTGGTGCAGCAGCGCCAGATTGCGCCGGATGCGTCCGGCCAGCCTTGGGCAGCCGAGGCATGAGAAGCGCGTCATCATCGACAGCAGCGATGCCAGCAGCACTGTCGGGTCAGGTCGTTGGTGTTTTTTCATGATCCCTGTCTGGCACAGCGCCCCCGGCGCTCTGTGTGGCGCACCGGGTGCCGGCCAAGGCTCCTTTGGTTCAGAAATCCGCTTGTAGCGCGACGCGGAAAGTGCGGCCCGCTTGCGAATAGAAGTCGACGCCTTCCGGCGACAGCGCATCGGCCTGACGGATGTCGCTCCACAGCCAGTACTTTTGTCGAAGACGTTGTTCACGCCGAAGGTGACGCGCGTGTCGCGGCTGGTTTGACCCAGGCGGTGAGGTCGGTGACGCCGTAGCCTGGCGTGCGGTAGTAGGCCGGGTCGGTGGCCGATCCGGCGCTGTCGTCGATGCGTGACTTGCGCGTTGCGGCGCGCAGGCGGGCTTCTGCGCCCCAGCTGCCGGCATCTCGCGCAATTCCCATGCTCAGGCGCAGCGGCTCGATGCTGTTGAGCGGTTGATGGTTTTCCTTGTTGTCGCCGTGGGCATAGGCAACGGCCCCGTCTACACGCCAGCCCGGCTTGAAATTCCAGGCGCCACGCACTTCTGCACCGTAGATGCGCACTTCCGAGAGGTTGCGTGACTGGTAGGTGGTAAAGCCGGGAATACAGGCCGGATCGGACGGGCAGGAAAGCCGGACGTTCTCGATGAACTCCTTGTAGTGGTTGTTGTAGACCGCGATCTGGCCGCTTGCCGTTGCCGACTTTGCACGCAGGCCGAGTTCAAGACCGACACTGGTTTCCGGCTTCAGCTCGCCATTGGGAACCGAGCCGTAGAGCTGGGCGGTGTTGCGGAAAGAGCCGTTGACCTCGTTGTAGTTCGGTGCGCGGAAGCCGGCGGCGAGCTGGCCGTAGGTCGCCAGTGTCTCGGTGAATTTCCACTGGCCGCCGAGCTTCGGCGAAAACCGGCTGTAGGTCTGTTCGGAAACGCTTCTGTTGAGCAGTGTCAGCACCTGCTGCGACAGCGCATCGACTTCCGGCTTCAGCTTCGTGTAGTCATAGCGAACGCCGGGTGTCAGCGTCAGCTTGCCGCCGACGAGACCGGAAATTTCATCCTGCAGGAAGAGTCCGACGGTATCGGTCTGGCCGTTGGCGAAATCGCGCAGCGGATAGTTGTCGCCGGCAATCGATTTCGAGACGGTGCCGGTGGTCCGGTTGTAGCGGGTGGCATCGCGCAGCTCTTCCGACTCCATGCGCATCAGGTCGGCGCCGTAGGTCAGCAAATGGGAAACTGCCGCCGCCAAGCAATGACTCGAATTGCAGGTTGATGCCGGTCGTCGTCTGATCGAAGAAGAAATCTGATAGATGTCGCAATCATTACCGGCACCGCTGGCTGCGGAACAGGTAGCGCGCAATGCTGCGGCGCTGGTCGTTCTTGTTGTGTGTTTCCGACTCCTGGTAGTAGGCCTTGGCAAGCATCCGGTCGTAGAAGGCGCCGGTCGGCTTGTGCTCGTATTCAAGGCTGAAACGGGCACGCCTGGCGTTGTCGTCACCGGTCATGGTGGTGACCTTGGGCAGCGATCTGCTCAGGCGGAGCACGTCGGTTTCGACATTCTGCTCGCGCCCTTCGACGGTGGCGGAAAGCTTGTGGCCAGCCGATGGCTTCACGATCAGCTTGGCGATCAGGCCGCGATCTTCGGTGTCGGCCGGGTTGGGCTTGCTGCGGTAACGGCTGGTGCTGCCGTCCTTGCCCTGGTTGTCGGTTTCGTGGCCGCGCGCTTCGCCATAGCCGAGCAGAAACTCCGCACTGTCGCCGCGCAGGGCGCCGACGACGCTGCCGGAAAACTGCTCGTTGGCGCCGAAATAGCCGCCACGTACGCGTACCCCCGATTTCTTGTCGCCGGTGGCGATGTCCGACGGATCGAGGGTGACATAGCCGACCACGCCGCCCATGGCGTCAGACCCGTAAAGGCTGGAAGCCGGACCACGGACAATTTCGACCTGCTTGAGGAAATCCGGCATCACCGAAGGTGTTGCGCTCATCGAAAAATTGGTCGGGCCGCCGCCGTTGTAGTAGTCGGGCAGGCGAACGCCGTCGACCATCTGCACGACGCGGTTGTCCTCGATGCCACGGATGTTGACGCGCGTCGAACCGAAACGGCGCAGGTCGCGGGCCATGGCCACGTCGGGATCGTCGCGGAAAAGGTCGGCCTCGTCGGCCGGCATGCGGCGGTCCATGTCTTCGCGCGTGACAGCGGTGACAGTGACCGGCAGGTCATCGATAGCGGCTGCGCTGCGTGTGGCGGTAACCACGGTGTCACGCAGTTCCTGGTCGGCGGCTGCCGGCATGGCGGTTGACGCCAGGGCGGCGGCAACCGCTACGGCTAGAGGGTGAGGGGTGAATCGGGAAAATGAGCGGCGCGAAATACCCGGCGACACAGCGCGAGCGACAGACATGCATACCTCCAGAGAGCTTTTTTATTAGCTGGCTGGCGCATGGCTGGCTGGCGTTCGGTTAATGAGCGTGAAGCGGGATGTGAAGCGAAAGCGGGTGAGCGGTGTCCTGCTGAAAACAGCTGTTGATTGCTGGTTTGGCTTGGTTTGGTTGGACGCCGCTCAGGCGGCTACCGGCTGCAACCGGGCACGCAGGCTGAGCGCCACATACCAGAGCAGCGGCACGACCAGCAGCAGGCTGGTGATGAAACTGCCGTACTCCCCCTTCGGGAGCATACGGCTCGGTGGCGAGGTGCCAGTATTCGTTGTCGATCGGCAGGAGGCCGGTTTCGGTGAATTCGTGGAAGGCGTAGAACACCAGCTGCACGGCAAAGAGTACGAGGAAAACCGAAGTCACCTGGAAGAAGCGCGGCAGGTCGATGCGCGCACCGAAACGGCTGCCGGCCCAGGCGGCCAGCGCGGCGAGGCAGAGGCCGAGCAGGCCGCCGATGACCATGTCCCAGGCGCCACCCATGCTGGCCAGCGAGGTCAGCATCAGCGTCGTTTCCATGCCCTCGCGGGTGATCATCAGCACCACGAAGGCGAAAACGCCAAACCACGCCGCCGGACCGGCTTTCACCGCCGAGGCCTCCAGCCGGGCATGGATCTGCTGCTTGAGGTGGCGCGCCGCCTTCAGCATGTAGACCACCATCGAGATCACCAGCACGGCGGCCACCAGCGCTAGCGAGCCTTCCCACAATGGCTGGCTTTCCGCCTGGCCGAGCGCCCAGCCGGCGGCGAAGCAAGTGATCACCGAAACGCCGATGCCCCAGTGCGCGGCCGAAACCAGCGCAGTGCGCCCGGTCTGGCGCAGATAGGCGAGGGTGATGCCGACGATCAGGAAGGCTTCGAGGCCTTCACGCAGGGCGATAACCAGAGATTGCAGCATGGCGAATGCGTCCATGTACGAATGAGAATGGTTCGCATTATAGCGAAAGCGGGAGATTTGGCAAGCAGGTCCGGCCGCTCAGTGATTCCTCATCAGCGTGCTGACGGCGAGCCGCATGTCGGTTATGCAGCTTCCAGTTCCGCCGGCATTACCTCGCGGGCGATTTTCTCGCCATTGGCAGCCTCTGCCGTTTTCAGATCGAAGTCGGCCTGCAAACCGAGCCAGAATTCGGCGCTGGTACCGAAATAGCGCGCCAGACGCAGTGCAGTATCTGCAGTGATGCCGCGCTTCTCGCGGGCAATGTCATTGATGCGCGGTGCCGGCACACGCAGGGCCATCGCCAGCGCATTGGCCGAAAGATTGAGGGGGAGCAGGAACTCCTCGCGCAGGATTTCACCCGGATGGATCGGGCGCATACCGTTCTTTAGGGGCATGGCAGGCTTCTCGTGGTTATCGACGATTTTGACATCGAGCCGAGGCTACGCCGCTGCCAGCTCTCGCGCCAGTTCAGGGTGCTGCATGATGATGCGCATCAGGCACAAGGCGCTACCGGGTGGTGTGAAGCGGCCTTGCTCCCAGTCGCGCAGGGTCGCTACCGGCGTGTTTATTCGCTCGGCAAATTCCGCCTGCGTGAGGCCGGTTGCCCGGCGTGCCGAGCGTACGAGAATCTGCTCCGGCGCCGTCACGCGACCTTGCCCCGCCTTTGCCTCAGCCAGTGCCTGACGAAGCTCCGCCAGTGGTTCGCCTGCATCCGCCTCGATGGCTTTTGCGACTTTTTCAATATCCAGCGATTCCAGATCGTTCATGTCACACCGACTTTCTGATGGCATCGGGCGAGATATTTTCCTGCTCGGCTTTGGCATAAACCGCCACCAGAAGGATCACGTCGCGCGCATCGACATTGAAGTAAATGACCCGAGCGCCGCCACGCTTGCCCCGACCGGAGGCTACCCAGCGCACCTTGCGGGCACCTTCGACACCGGGGATTACGTCGCCCGCCAGCGGGTTTTCAGCGATCCAGTTAATGAAGCCGAGACGTTCTTCTTCGGACCAGATTCTTTCGGCTTGCTTCTGAAATGTCTGGTTTCGATGACGGTGCGCATGGCTTGAATTGTACGAGATGCCGTAGTTTGTCAATCACGAAAGGATTGGCGAAAT
>JADJUC010000028.1 GCA_016710885.1 Candidatus Proximibacter danicus | reverse complement strand
GATATCTACCTGTCTTACTGCGGCTTTTTTGATCCTCGTTTCAAACCACCGAAAGTTTTTCCTGAAACACCGTCACCGGATCGGTAGATTGAATTTCCTCGATGACAAGGAGGAATAGAAATGGAACCGACGGACGAACTGGCCAACCGATTCTTCGATCTCGGGGTGTTTCTGATCCGCAATGGGTCGCACCCGGCATTCGGGATCGCCACTGCTCAAGCATTGCTCGATGCTGAGCCCACGATGTCTGCCTGTCTCAGCACAGCATTTTCGATCCTCGTTCCGGCGTACGCTTTTTGCAATTCTGTACTTCGGGATCAGCACGCTGCTGTCTACGACGAATCCGTAGCGTCGGTTTTGGTTCACTACCTGAAATAATTGATCGATTGATGCCGCGAAGAAAGTCCTCAACACCAGAAGAAAGTCCGTAATCGATCGGGAGGTGTCACTGATGCAAAGGCCTTGTCGTCTGTTGCAATAAACATTAACGTTTGCATTAAGAGAGGTTTCGCCATGGGTTATACCGCTCAAGATGCTCGTGCCTACCAGCGAGGCCCGCGCCCGGTTGACGGAACTATCCGATGAAGTGGTGGCCGGCGCTGAAAAATTGCCGTGCACCAAGAACGGGTGCAGCCTACGTTGCTATCGTTGATGCGGAGCTCGATTACTACCACGCCCCTCGAAGAGGAACACGCTAGCCTGGTCTCCTGACCCAGACTGGAACGGTTGCGTGAGATTCAGGCGTCGCGTGTCGAACGACGAGCTGTTGAAAGCCCCCGTCTTGAAAGCCTTTTCTTGATGGCGTTACCTCGCACGCCAAGATCGAATGCCGCACCGAATTTCCTGGCGAACCTAGTGCCGCTCACCAGTTCTTCCAACTCCGGATGCAGGCACTGCCGATGCTCGGCTAACCGCCGAAAGCGCCGACCTCCGGGAGTGGTGCGGTTCTGGCGTGGTCCCGCCAGTGGCCGATCAGCACGATTCCCGTCTCCAAAATCTGCACAGGCAAAGCTGAAAGCCAATGCTGTTCTGCACCGGCCAACTGGCCTGTCCGCCTTTGCGAGTATGTTGTGTGGCACGTTTTGTGCACGCCCATTCCGACTCCGATGTTGTACTGGCGCGCTAGAAGCGTCAGCGGCGGTTGGTGTATTCAGCGACGCTGTGATACGGCCAACAGCGATAAAGACCGGGTATCCGTTGGGATTCAGATCGCCCAATTGGCAATTGTAGGATGCACATCCAGAAGCCGACGCAGCGGGTCCGACCGGTTAGCAATCCACAAATCGTTCGCTGGCAACTGGCGCAACACAGCCCTGTGTAGAAGAAGGCGGCCAGGATGATCAATCCAAATGCTGGAGCAGCCTTCCTGGTTATGGCGTTATCCGCGCCACTTGCCCACCGACGACCGTATATAAGCCGGCTACGGCCAGCCAGAAGTCAGCGGCGTGTCTTCTCATAACAACAATTGGGAAAGGGAACTTGGTGCTGGTCATCGAGCCCGACATACGCCTGGTGATCAACACCTGCTGGGAAACGGTCCATGCGTGACAGCCTCCTTGCCGGAAGGGCGGCGCATGCGATTCACCAGCAATGAATTCGTGGAAGTGGATGAGGGAGTGGCCGCGTCATCAATACGCATCGCCAGCCTGATCTCCTATACCTACTCTTGTGAAACTCGGCGCGAAGACCTATCTCCTCTCGTCGTCGGATGAACCGCCGACAACAGAAGAGGTGCGCATCACCTCGGTTTCGAATGCCGCGCATAACGACTGGAAATACCGCTCCTTCATGAAGGTATTCGCCACCACTGCGGAATTCGTTGGCGCATCTGATAGCGAAACGAGGGACACGATCATTCGGGGACAGCGCAACTATCGGTTGGCTGTTTTCAGCGAGGGGAGACGTGGCGTTAAGCCATATCTCGTTCGCATGCCGGCGATACTGATCGATGGCAAACCATCCGCACTTCCGACATCCGGATTACGGAAGCGGTCGAACCGGTATGCCGATATCGCGCCTATTGACCCGCTAGCATAAGCAGGTTTACCCGGCGAGCAGGGCCACCAGTGCAGTGGTCAAATTCACTTCCGACGCCTCAGCACCTGAAAATCATGGGCCAACGCTGGGCCAATTGTGGGCCACCCATGGGCCACCGGTTCGGATGGACTTTGCGCCCGACGATTGCCTCGCAACGTGGTTGGCGAAGCAGCTACGAACAACGCTGGAGCGACAGCGATCGTTGGCCCAAGCAATGGGCCACCAACGAAGAAACCGGAATGCTTGCTGCAGAAGGGATTTGGCGCGCCTGACACGATTCGAACGTGCGACCCCTGCCTTCGGAGGGCAGTACTCTATCCAGCTGAGCTACAGGCGCGCTGCAAGGGCGTGAAGGATAGCCGGTTTCACCTCTGGCGTCCATCAAGACCCTGCTGCCACTAAGGGAAAGGGCGGTATAATCAACGCTTTACATCAAACAAATCAAAAAAAGGAACACCCCATGGCCGAGAAATCTCATTCTTCCGCGTCGATCATGTATGTGGTCATCGCCATTGCCGTGCTGCTGATTGTGGTGCTGGTTCCGCTTTCGATGATGGGCAAGGGCGCCTCCCCAACGGTGAGCAGCGATGACGCTGATATCCGCATCGCGCCGATCGCCAAGGTTGAACTGAAGAAGGCGGCGGTGGCCGACGGGAAACCGCGCGATGGCGCTGCCGTCTACGGCTCAGTATGCATGGCCTGCCATGCGGCTGGCGTTGCTGGTGCGCCGAAGACCGGCGACAAGGCTGCCTGGGCGCCGCGTATTGCTACCGGCACTGCGGCGCTGGTAAAGAGCGTGACCAACGGCAAGGGTGCGATGCCGCCGAAGGGCGGCGGTGCCGATCTGACCGATGCCGAGATCAAGGCGGCCGTCGCGCATCTGGTGGGCCTGTCGAAGTAAGCGTAACTCCCAACGAAAAAAGGGGATGCCGACGGGCATCCCCTTTTTGTTTGCGCTGCCGGATTACTTGGTGACAGGCGCAGGAGCGGCGGCAGGAGTTGCCGGCGTTGCTGGTGTAGCCGGCGTCGCCGGCTTGGCGGCTTCAGCCTTCTTCTCGCCCTTGGCCTTGGTCTTGTGCGCCTTCTTGCTTTCCTTCTTCACTTCCGGCTTGGCGGCTTCGGCTTTCTTTTCGACAGCAGCCGGGGCAGCGGCGGGGGTCGCCGGAGTCGCTGGCTTGGCGGCTTCAACCGCTGGCTTGGCCGGAGTTGCGGGCGTGGCTGGTGCAGCGGCAGCCTGGGCGATGGCAGCAGTACCGAAAGCGGCGGCGACGGTGAGGGCGATGATCTTTTTCAGCATTTTGAATCTCCTTGACGTTGGTTTGGTTGTGCTTCTCGGCGGGTTTTGTTCCGGCCTTGCAGCAACTAACGCGGTCAGCAATGCAAAAGTAGTCAGGAGTTGGGTAACGCGTTGTAACGCCGTGTGACTCGGTGAAGAATCACTTGGTGCCGTTGGAAAGCAATGCCTTCATGGCCGCCAGCCGGGCACCGGAGGAGGCCTTGTCCGGTTCGGCCTTGGCCGCGTCACCGCCGGAAAAACGCAGGTCTTCCTTGCCCATTTCGTCGATGAAGCGCGAGGGTTCGCAGGCGCTCCACTCGCGACCCTGCGAGCGCTTCTCGCAGTGCGTGACGTGCAGGCTGCGCTGGGCGCGAGTGATGCCGACGTACATCAGCCGACGCTCTTCTTCGAGCTTGACCGGGTCCTGCGATTCGCGGTGCGGCAAGAGACCCTCCTCGATGCCGATGAGGAAAACGTGCTTGTACTCCAGGCCCTTGGCCGCGTGCAGGGTTGAGAGCTGTACACCGTCGAAATCCGATTCGCCCTTGTCGAGCAGGTTGATCAGGGCGATGGTCTGGGTCAGGTCAATCAGCGTCTTCTCGTCCTCTTCGCCCTTCTTGGTCAGCCAGGCGGAAAACTCCATGACGTTCTTCCACTTGGTCTCGGCTGCGCGCGGCTCTTCGTGGTCGAACAGCCAGGTTTCGTAGCCGATGGCGGCGAGCAGGTCGGGCATCACCTGTCCGGCCGGTTCCTTGTTTGCGCGCCACTCCATGCGGTTGATGAACTCGCAGAATTCGAGCAGCGGTTCGAGCTGGCGCGAAGCGACGCGGTGCGCGAAGCCTTCCTCGAAGGCGGCGGCAAACAACGAAATGTGGCGCTCACCGGCGTAGGTGCCGAGTGCTTCCAGCGTACTGCCGCCGACGCCGCGCTTGGGCGTGGTCACGGCGCGGATGAAGGCCGGGTCGTCGTCCGCGTTGGCCAGCAGGCGCAGGTAGGAAGTGATGTCCTTGATCTCCGATTTGTCGAAGAAGGACTGGCCGCCGGAGAGCAGGTAAGGCACCTTCTGGTTGCGCAGGTACTGCTCGAAGATGCGCGCCTGGTGGTTGCTGCGGTAGAGGATGGCGTAGTCGCGGAAGTGCGTGCGGTGCTCGAACTTGTGCGCCTGCAGCTTCATCACCACCGACTCGGCCTCGTGCTCGGGCTCCTTGCAACTGGTGACGCTGATGCTGTCGCCCATGCCGAGGTCCGACCACAGTTTCTTCTCGAACAGCTTCTCGTTGTTGGCGATCAGCGCGTTGGCGGCTTTCAGGATGCGCACCGTCGAGCGGTAGTTCTGTTCGAGCTTGACCACCTTCAGGTTCGGGTAGTCGCGCGGCAGGCCGCGCAGGTTTTCGATGTCGGCGCCGCGCCAGCCGTAGATGGCCTGGTCGTCGTCGCCCACCGCCGTGAACATGGCGCGGACCCCGGTCAGTAATTTGAGCAGCTTGTACTGGCAGGCGTTGGTGTCCTGGTATTCGTCGACCAGGATGTAGCGCAGGCGGTTCTGCCACTTCTCGCGGATTTCCGGGTGCGTCTCGAAGAGTTCGACCGGCAGCATGATCAGGTCGTCGAAATCGACCGCCTGGTAGGCGCGCAGCGTCGCCGCGTAGCTCTGATAGGCGCGCGCGGCGAGCGCTTCGGTGTCGTCCTGCGCCATCTTGGCGGCCATGTCCGGCGAGACCAGCGCGTTCTTCCAGTTGGAGATGACGCTTTGCAGCTTCCTGATGGTGGCCTTGTCCACGCTGCCGGCGAGGTCGGAGACGATGCCGTAGCAGTCGGTGGAATCGAAGATCGAGAACTTCGGCTTGTAGCCGAGCGCTACCGCTTCCTCGCGCAGGATGCGCACGCCCAGGGAGTGGAAAGTGCTGATGGTCAGGCCCTTGGTCGAGCCACCTTCCAGCAGCTTGCCGACGCGCTCCTGCATTTCCTTCGCCGCCTTGTTGGTGAAGGTGATGGCAGCGATATTCGATGGCTTGAACCCGCATTCCTGAACCAGATAGGCAATTTTCTGCGTGATCACGCGTGTCTTGCCCGAGCCGGCACCGGCGAGTACCAGCAGCGGGCCGTCGAGATAGCGGATGGCTTCGCGTTGCGGGGCGTTGAGTTGCGCGGACATGGATGTATGCGGAAGAGAACTGGAAAGAGCAGGAAAACAAACGCCCCGGCTGACCGGGGCGCGCTGACACCTGAAGCTGGCGGGATTTTACCGCAAGCGACTCAAGCTTGTTCGTCCACGTGATCCTCACCCGCCAATCGCAGCGCCTTCGTATCGAGCGGTTTCAGGAGACGAACCGCCTCGCCGCCAAGCCGGCCCAGTTCTTCAATGACCTCATGAGCATCAACGACGGCGTCTTCAGAAAAATCGGCAGGAAACCGCTCCTCGGCGGCATCCAGCTCTTCTTGCAGCGAACGCCGGCGATCGGGATCGATCTCGCGCTCAAGATAAACCGGCTGCACGGCATTACGTGACGACAGGCGATGGCGATCCGTCGCGTCGGTAACGACAGGCGGAGAAGAAGTTGAGCGAATCGCGGACATGGGCTGTTTCCGTAAGCTGACAGCTCATTAACGTCATGATTTCGATAGACTTTAGATGCGGCAGACAATGCTGCTCGACGGTTCAGCCGCCAAAAATTTTCTTCAGCAGCGCGCTTCCCGTCGAGATCGGGTCCTTGCGGATCGATTTTTCCTGCTCAGCCACCATCAGAAAGAGTCCGTCGAGTGTCTTGCGCGTCACATATTGATCGAGATCCGCATCTTTTTCATCCAGCACGCCGAACTTGGCTGCCTTGCCGGCATATTTGTTGTATTTGTCGGCCAGTTGCACTTTGGCCGTCGCCTCTTTGACGGCAGGCAGGAATTTACTGGTCAAATCGGTGGTTGTGACGCGCTTGAAGTACTGTGTCGCGGCATCGTCGCCGCCAGCAAGAATGCCGCGCGCATCCTCAAAACTCATGTTTTTCACGGCATTGATCAGGATTGGTTTGGCTTCGACCACCGCCAACTCGGCTGCCCGGTTCATGGTTTCAACCAGTTCGTCGGCATACTTGCCGGCGCCGAGGGTACGCAGCAGTTTTTCGCCCTTGCGCACCGAATCCGGCAGCGGAATTTTGACGCGGGCATCGCCCATGAAACCGTTCGGTTTGCCAAGCTGGTCGACCGCGATCTCGGCACCGCGGGTCAGGGTTTCCTTCAGGCCAGACGAGGCTTCAGCGCCGGAAACCTCGGCAGCCTGGGCAGAGAGAGGGAGCAGCAGGGAGAAGAGGAGGGGCAGGAAAAGCGGGCGCATGGATCGGCTCCGGTTGAGAAGTGGAAGCCCTCAGCCTATGCCATCCCTGGGCACTCCTGCAAGGCGCGCCCCGGCCCCGCGACAGTTCAGGTCACGCCGGCGCTGTGCGCCTGCTGGTCGGCCCAGTAGCTGGAACGCACCATCGGGCCGCAGGCGGCACCGGTGAAGCCCATTTTCTTCGCTTCGGTTTCGTACATCTTGAACACGTCGGGATGCACGTAGCGCGACACCGGCAGGTGGTGGCCGGAGGGCGCGAGGTACTGGCCGATGGTCAGCATCTCGACGCCGTGCGCGCGCAGGTCGCGCAGGACTTCGAGGATTTCCTCGTCGGTTTCGCCGAGGCCGACCATCAGGCCGGACTTGGTCGGTACGTTCGGGTACTTGGCCTTGAAGGCCTTCATGAAATCGAGCGAGTGCTGGTAGTCGGCACCGGGGCGGGCCTGCTTGTAGAGGCGCGGCACGGTTTCCATGTTGTGGTTGAGCACGTCGGGCAGCGACTGGCCGAGCACCTCGACGGCGACGTCCATGCGACCACGGAAATCGGGCACCAGGGTTTCGATGGTGGTGGTCGGCGACTTCTCGCGCACGGCGCGGATGACGTCGACGAAGTGCTGGGCACCGCCGTCGCGCAGGTCGTCGCGGTCGACGCTGGTGATCACCACATAACGCAACTTGAGATTGGCCACGCTGTCGGCCAGCTTGGCCGGCTCGTTAGCATCGGGCGGCAGGGGTTTGCCGTGGCCGACATCGCAGAACGGGCAGCGGCGCGTGCAGATGTCGCCGAGGATCATGAAGGTCGCCGTGCCGCGGCCGAAGCATTCGCCGATGTTCGGGCAGGCAGCTTCTTCGCAGACGGTGTGCAGCTTCTGCTCGCGCAGCATGGACTTGATCTCGCCGAAACGGCCGGAACTGTTGCCGGCTTTGACGCGAATCCACTCCGGCTTCTTCTGCGGCACGTGCGGCACGATCTTGATCGGAATGCGGGCCGTCTTCAGTTCGCCCTTCTGCTTTACGCCGCGTTCGCTCATGCTGCTTCCTTCTCCAGTTGTGCAATGAGGTGCCCCGTCAGTGCTTCGGCCGCTTGTGGCGGCGTCAGCGCAATGCCGAGGTCCTTCGTCTGCGTGACCGCCATGCCGGCGTATCCGCAGGGGTTGATCGCCGAGAACGGCGAGAGGTCCATATCCACGTTCAGGCTGACACCATGGTAGCAGCAGCCGCTTCTGACTCTTAATCCGAGGGCGGCCACCTTGGCCGAATTTCCGTTCACTTCCACATACACGCCGGGGGCGCCATCGCGCCGCGCCGCCTTTACGCCATAGTCACCGAGGCAGTCGATCACCGCCTGCTCGATGCGGCTGACCAGTTCGCGCACTTTCAGCTTGCGCCGCGACAAATCGATCAGCAGATAGACGACTACCTGGCCGGGGCCGTGGTAGGTGATCTGGCCACCCCGGTCGATCTTGACCAGCGGGATGCCGGTGTCGCGCAGCAGGTGCTCCGGCTTGCCGGCCTGGCCGAGCGTAAACACCGGTGGGTGCTCGACGACCCACAATTCGTCCGGCGTCTCCGCCGTGCGCGTGGCGGTGAAATCCTTCATCGCCGCAAACGTCGGCTCGTAGTCGGCGCGGCCGAGCTGGCGGACGATCATTGGCCTACAGCACTACCTTGACCAGCGGATGCGAGGTCAGTTCCATGTACAGCGCGTCGAGCTGCGGCTTGGAGGTCGCCTTTACCGTGCAGGTCAGGCTCACGTACTTGCCGCCGGAACTGGCGCGCATTTCCATCGTTGCACCGTCGAAGCCGGGATCGTGTCGGAGCACGACATCGAGCACGGCCTGGGCGAGGGCGTTGTTGGCCAGCCCCATGACCTTGATCGGGAAGTCGCAGGGAAACTCGAGCAGCGTTTCCGTAGCCGGCTTCGTGTCAGCCACGGCGCATCACCTCGTCCTTGAACTGCTGGTACCAGACGTGCATCTGTTGTGCCAGTTGGCCCGGCTTGCCTGCGTTGACTCCGGTACCGACGGGCTGGCCGTCAAGCGTGGTAATCGGCAGCACTTCCTTGGTCGAAGAGGTCATCCACACTTCGTCGGCGCTGCGCAGTTCGGCTTCCGTGATGTCGCGTACCTCGTGCGGCACACCATGTTTGGCGGCCAGCTCCAGCACCACGTCGTAGGTGATGCCGGGCAGCATGCGGTGGTCCTTGATCGGTGCCAGCAGCACGCCACCCTTGACCACGAAGATGTTCGATGCAGCGCCTTCGATCATCACGCCGTCACGGATGAAAAGTGTCTCGGCACAACCCTGTTCGACCGCACTCTGGCGCGCAACGACATTGGCGAGGAGCGCCACCACTTTGAGATCACAGCGCGCCCAGCGAGTGTCGGGCGCAGTCACGGCGGCGACGCCGGTGGCGCGCACGCTGTCGGGCGTGGTCACCAGCGGCGCGGTGAACATGAAGACTGTCGGCGCCACGCCCTGCGGGAAGGCGTGATCACGCTTGTCGTCAGCGCCACGCGTTACCTGCAGGTAAACCGACTGGTCATCGAAAGGGGCTGCGGCGACCAGCTTCTCGACCCGCTCGGTCCATTCGGCAACGGTGTGCGGGTTGGCCAGATGGATTCCGTCGAGCGTCTGCTGCAGGCGCTTCAAGTGCTCGTCGACCCGGAAAAGCTTGCGCGAATAGACAGGCACGACTTCATACCCGCCATCACCGAACAGGAAGCCGCGGTCGAGCGGCGAAATACGCGCTTCGTTGAGCGGCAGGTACTCGCCGTTGAGGTAGCAGGTCGTGGTGTTCATCGCACGCGGCGCTTTTTAGTTGAACCAGAGTTTTACGGAGTCGATGGCGCGACCGAAAATACCTGCCTGGGGTACGGCTTCCAGGGAAACGATTGGGTAATCGCCGTACGGCTTGCCGTCGACGCTGACCTTCATCGTGCCAACGACCTGCCCGGCATCAATCGGCGCGATCAGCGGTTGCTGCGAGACCAGGTCGGCCTTTACCTTCGGTCCGAAGCCTTTCGGCACAGCGAGGATGAAGTCGCTGGTAAAGCCGACCTTGACGGTCGCCGAAGCGCCTTTCCAGACCTTGAGATTGGAGGCCGGCTGGTTGCCGGCATAGAGTTGAACGGCGTCGTAGAACTGGAAGCCGTAGTTCAGGAGCTTGAGCGATTCCTGCGCACGCACGCTGTCGGAGGCTGTGCCAAGGACAACCGAGAGCAGGCGGCGCGGGCCGCGTTTGGCCGAGGAAATCAGGCAATAGCCAGCCGCTTCGGTGTAGCCGGTTTTGACGCCGTCAACCGTCGGGTCGGTCCACAGCAGGCGGTTACGGTTGGCCTGGGTGATGTTGTTGTAACGGAATTCCTTGAGCGAGTAATACTTGGCGTATTCCTCGGGAAAATCACGGATCAGCGCACCGGCCAGCGTCGCCAGGTCACGGGCCGTGGTGTACAGCTGCGGATCGGGCAAGCCGGTGGAATTGCGGAAGCTGGAGGCCTTCATGCCCAGACGTTGCGCTTCGCGGTTCATCATTTGCGCAAAATTTTCCTCACTGCCGGCTATGGCCTCGGCGAGGGCAATGCAGGCATCGTTGCCCGACTGCACGATCATTCCCTTGATCAGATCCTCGACGCCGACCTGTGCACCAACACGGATGAACATCTTGGAGCCCCCCGTGCGCCACGCTTTCTCCGAGACAGGGACGGTCTGGTCGATTTTGAGCGTTCCCTGCTTCAAGGCGGCGAACGTCAGGTAGGCCGTCATCAGCTTGGTCAGCGAGGCTGGCTCGAGTCGCTCGTCCGGTGCCTGGCTGGCAAGCACTTGTCCGGACCCGGACTCGATGAGCAGCCACGATTTTGCCGCCAGGGCAGGAGGAACCGGCAGTTGTTGCGCGAGTACCGGCGCAGAAATGCTGGAAACAACGAAGGCAAACAGGACAGCAATGATTTTCATGGAGAAAGTTCTTCTTTTGGCTTCTGCAGGGGAGGGGGAATTATATCAATCCGGACACTGCGGGCAGGACTTGTTGCAACAGCTGCGCTGCTGGCCCGCAGCGCTCCCTGTCTCCGCTTAGCGGATAACGAAGGTCGGCTTGAAACCGTGTTCCTGACGGATGCGCTCGGCGACCCGTTCGGCATCCGCACGGTTGGGATATGGGCCGAGGTGCAGGCGGTGAATGCCACCGTTGATGTTGATACGCAATTCACCGTCCGCCCAGTCCAGTTCCCGGGTCAGGCGCTGCCGCATCGTTTCGGCGTTGTCGGCATTGGCGAAGGCTCCAAGTTGGAGGAGCACGCCGCCGGCCGCCATGGCATTGCTGTTGCTGCCATTCAGACCGATCGTGGTTGCGGTCTGTACCGGTTTTTCCTCCGCTGCGAGCTTCTTGGCAACATCGGCGATTTCATTTCGTGCTGGCGGTGGCCGGTTCTCTGCAGCCGCAACCTGTCCATAGGTCATCCCTGTCGCCTCGGGGACAATCGCCTCAACCTCGACGAGGCTGCTGCCGTTGCGGATGTAGTCAAGCTTGTGGGCTGCTGCGTAGGAGAGATCGATCACGCGATCGGCGTGAAAAGGACCACGGTCGATGACGCGCACGATGACCGAGCGGCCATTGGCAACACTGGTAACGCGCACGTAGGACGGGATGGCCAGCGTCGGGTGTGCCGCGGTCATGGCGAACATGTCGTAGGGCTCGCCGATGGATGTCTTCTGGCCATGAAACTTCTTGCCGTACCAGCTCCCTATGCCGCGTGCCTTGTAGGGTTTGATGCTGGTATTCGGTACGTATTCTTTGCCGAATACCACATAGGGACGGTTGGCAAAACGGTGCAAGGGCTCAAGTTTCGGTTCAGCATCTGACAGCTCGTCAAGACCGTCCGGCAGCTCCTCGGCTGGGCCATCGTCCTTGTAGTAGCCGCCCCCTCGTTTCTGCACGACGGATGGTTTTTTCGTTGCTGATTTTGCCGCTGGACGTCCTGCATCTGCCGACGTTTCAACCACGTGCTTCGGCGTGCTGCCGCAAGCAGCAAGCAGCAGGGCGGCGAGCGCCATTGTGGCCCTGGCGCCGGCGCTTTGACGTGGCAACACCCTATTCATCATTTTTTAACCAGCATTCGGTGGGTCTGGATACTCATCAGGATACCCAATCCAAGGCAGAGGATCACCAGCGCTGTACCGCCATAGCTCATGAATGGCAGCGGCACGCCGACGACCGGCATGATCCCGGAGACCATGCCCATGTTAACGAAGGCATAGGTAAACAGACTTAGCGTAATCGACCCGGCAAGCAAGCGGGAGAACAGGGTTGAGGCATTGGCTGCGATCATCATGCCGCGACCGACCAGCAGCAGATAGAGTACAAGCAGCACGGTATTGCCAACCAAGCCCCACTCCTCGGAATAGACAGCGAAAATGAAGTCTGTATGTTTTTCCGGAATGAACTCCAGATGTGTCTGTGTTCCCTGCAGCCAACCCTTGCCGGTCGAACCCCCGGAACCGATGGCAATGGTGGACTGGATGATGTGATAGCCAGAGCCGAGCGGATCGGAGGTTGGATCGATCAGGGTCAGAATCCGTCGCTTCTGGTAGTCATGCAGCACGTTCCAGAGAAAAGGGGCGGCAACCCCGCCCGCCGCGGCAAAGCCGAGGATGATTTTCCACTGCAAGCCGGCAAAAAACAGCACGTAGAAGCCGGCGGCACCGATCAGGATGGCCGTTCCCAGGTCCGGCTGCTTGGCGACGAGTCCGAACGGAACGACAAGCAGCAGCAGCGCGATGACATAGTGTCGCAACTGAAGCGCCGCTTCGTATTTGTGAAAATACCAGGCAAGCATCAGTGGCATGGCGATCTTCATGATTTCCGACGGCTGGATGCGTGTGATGCCGATGTTGAGCCAGCGGCGCGCGCCATTGACCTTGATGCCAAAGAGAAAAACCAGCACCAGGAGGATAACGCCGATGATGTACAGCGGGACGGCAAAGCGCATGAGTTTCTGCGGTGGCACTTGCGCCATCGCCCACATGACCGCCAGGGCTACCCCCATGTTGATGAACTGCGCAACCAAGCGGTTGTCGTGGTCGTAGGTCGCAGAAAATACGGTCGCCAGGCCAACCCCCATGATCGTCAGGGTAATGATGAGCAGTGGCGGATCAAGATGATCGACAGTGCCGTGCCAGAGACGCCTCGGCATATCGCGAATGGCGATCATTCGTCGGCCTCCACAGCCGATTCGTCCTCAGTAGCGGCACCCTTGGGCAGCTTTCCAAGCAGGTAGTAGTCGATCACCATACGTGCGATCGGCGCCGCAGACTGTGCTCCGAAGCCACCATTCTCGACCAGTACGGCAAGCGCGATTTTCGGCTTGTCGGCGGGGGCAAAAGCCACGAAAAGCGCATGGTCACGCAGGCGCTCCTTGACCTTTCCAGCCTCGTATTTTTCGCCTTTCAGGCTGTAGACTTGGGCCGTGCCGGTCTTCCCGCCCGATTCGTACTCAGCGCCGGCAAAGGCGCGTCCTCCAGTCCCTTCCTTGTTGACTCCGACCATGGCCTTCTTGATCACATCGATATTCTGCTGTTTGAAGGGCAGACGCCGGATCGGCTCCGGTTCGACCATGCTCTTTTCGCCGCTCTTCGAATCAACAATGTATTTGACGATGTGCGGGCGGAACATGACGCCGTTGTTGGCAACGGTCGCGGTCGCCAGGGCCAGTTGCAACGGCGTATACGAGTTGTAGCCCTGGCCAATGCCGATCGAGATGGTTTCGCCGGCGTACCACTTCTGCTGTTCAGGGCGCTTGAAGCGCCGTTTTTTCCAGGCCTGGGAAGGTAGCACGCCTTCTGATTCACCCTCGATGTCGATCCCCGTGCGTTGGCCCAAGCCCAGCTGGCCCATGAAATTGGCGATGTTTTCGATCCCCATGTCGTTGGCCAGCATGTAGTAGTAGGTATCGCAGGAATGGACGATCGACTTGTACATATCGACCATGCCATGTCCACCCACCTTGTCGTCACGGAAATGGTGGCCGCCAAAATTGAAATACCCCGGGTCGGAAATGGATTGTTGCGGCGTGCGCTTCCCGGTTTCGAGCGCCGCCAGCGCCATGAAGGGCTTGAAGGTTGAGCCAGGCGGATAGGTGCCGTAAATGGCACGATTGATCATCGGCTTGTCGGGATTGGTGTTGTACGCATCCCAATCGTCCGTGCGGATGCCATCGACGAACAGATTCGGGTCGAAGGTCGGTTTCGACACCAGTGCGAGAATTCCTCCAGTTTCCGGTTCGATAGCTACCAGCGCGCCACGGCGGTCGCCAAAGGCTTGTTCGGTAATCGCCTGGAGTTTGGCATCGAGCGTCAGTGTCAGGTTGTTGCCTGGCACCGGCGCCGTCCGCGAAAGATTTCTGACGGCGCGGCCACCGGCATCAATCTCGACTTCCTCATAGCCGGTTTTGCCGTGAAGCGCGAATTCGTATTTTTGCTCAAGACCACTCTTGCCAAAATGGTCAGTGCCCTTGTAGTTGGCTTCCAGCTCGGCATTGCGAATGGTATCGAGATCGCGGTCATTTACACGGCCGATGTAGCCCAGCGCGTGCGAGCCGACTTCCCCCAGCGGATACTGCCGAAAAAGACGCGCCTTGACCTCGATACCGGGAAATCGATAGCGATTGGCAGCAAATTTGGCGACCTCCTTGTCGGTCAGCCGGGTACGGATAGGAATGGATTCGAAGTTCTTCGACTCATCCATCAGTTTCTTGAAGCGCTTTCTATCCTTGGTCTGAATTTCAATCAACCGCGACAATTCCTCGATACTGGCCTCAAGATCACGCACTTTTGACGGCGTGATCTCAAGCGTAAACGCCGAGTAATTGCGTGCCATCACGGTGCCGTTGCGATCGACGATAACGCCACGGTTTGGCGTCACGGGAACGAGCGAAATACGGTTACCCTCGGCACGCGTGGCGTAGTAGTCGTGCTGAATCACTTGTAGCCAGAAAAAACGGGCGAAGAGCAGGGTGAAGGCGATCAGCACCGCTACGGCAGCAAAGCCGAGACGAAAACGGAATCGATAGAGATCGCTGTCCTGGTGATGAAACGCATCATGGTGATGGCGGCGCCGCATGGTCAATCAGTCAGAAACGGCATCGGGCAGGGTCGAAGACATGCGCTAGCCGCTTCAGATGGGGCGGTTGGCATCGCGCTCGACCGGCTGGTGCTGTGGCAGCAACAGCATGAACGTCAGCGGCGCCCAGAGCAGGGCGGCGACCAGCGGCCAAATAAAATAGCCGAAGCCAGGAAACTGGCCCCCTGTAGCCATGCCAATGGAAAACTGTACCAAAGGCACGATATAGAGCAGGGGGAGAATCTGCAGGGCCTGCTGCAACAGCGGAAACCAGAGGACACGGCGGGAAAGAGCGCCGGCCCCGTAAGCCAGTAAAACGTAGGCAAGCGTGTGTTGCCCCATCAGGCTGGCGTCGGCGACATCCATGATGAGTCCGAAAAGAAAGGCCCAGCCCATGCCGACCTTGCGAAACTCTCGTACGCACCAGAAACAGAGAACGAGCGCCAGCCAGTCGGGGACACCCGGCCACCAGGCGGTTGGCAGCATGTTCAGAAGCAGCGCAACCACAAGCGACAGCGCGATAAACCAGGGGCGCACTGGCAGAAGAATGCGTGAGGAAGAAAAAGTGGTCTGCATGATCGTCTCGGGGTCGCTCAGGGATTACGCGCCGGGCGTTTTTTCTTCGACTTGAGCACTTTTTCTTCGGGCGCCCCCTCGACGGCCTCAGCCAGCGCCGGACGAGGAGGGGGGGCTTCGCGCGCTGCGAGCACCATCACTTCACCAAAATTCTCGACACCAGCGACCGGCACGCAGATGATGCGGGCAAAAGAATAGGCGGTATCGCGTTCAACGGCCAATACGCGCGCCACCGGAAAACCCGGCAGAAAAATCCCGTCGAGGCCGGAGGTGACGAGCAGGTCGTCTTTCTGCACATCGGCATTGGCCGGCATGAAGCGCAGTTCGAGCTGACCATTGCCAAGACCGAAGACAACCGAACGCAAGCCATTGCGAACGATCTGCACCGGAATCGCCTGATCCTTGTCGGTAATCAGCGTCACCTCGGAAACGAAGGGGTAAACCCGTGTCACCTGGCCAACAACGCCGGCATCATCGACCACCGGTAGCCCGGAACTGATCTTGTCCTGCTGGCCTTTGTCGACGATCACGCGCCGCGTAAACGGGTCACGAGCCGTATAGAGAATTTGCGCTACCTGCCCCCCCGCGGCCTGCCGTTCCTTGACCGAGAGCAGGCGACGAAGGCGCGCATTTTCGGCTTCCAGCTGATACAGGCGCAAAGTCATTGGTGCATTTTCGAGCTTGGCGTGCTTCAACCGCTGGTTCTCATCCTGCAAGGTGGCAACGCTCTGGAAATACTCTCCAGCTTGTTCGAAACCTCGGGCTGGCGCATGCGATAACTGCTGCAGTGGATGCGTCACGACGGCTAGCGCCTGACGAATGAGATCAAGGTAGTGGAACTTGGTGTCGAGAACCAGCAGGGACAGCGAAATCGCCACGTAGAGCGAAAGCATTGCCAGAGGGGCAGGGCCTTGCTTGAAGAAAGGCGGTGGCGAATGATCGAATGCAGCCACGGGTCAGAAATCAGCGATACGAAGATCAACTGCAGCCAAGGCGCGTCGCGAGCGAAGGCAGGGCGAGGCGCCCGCGCCGCCGGCCACCGGAGTTATCTGTTGCGTAATGAGGATGGCCGGCGGCGCGGGCAACGAAGCCATGTCGAGCGCAGTAGCGCTTACTCGGAAGCGAAGATGCTGCCGAGTTTGTCCATCTTCTCCAGCGCCAGGCCACAACCACGCGCAACGCAAGTCAGCGGATCTTCGGCGACAATCACCGGCAGCCCGGTTTCTTCCATCAGCAGGCGATCGAGGTCGCGCAGGCAGGCTCCGCCGCCCGTCAGGACCATGCCTTTTTCAGCGATGTCGGCGCCCAGTTCTGGTGGCGTCTTTTCGAGCGCGGATTTCACTGCCGAAACGATGTTATTCAGCGGCTCGGTCAGCGCCTCCAGGATTTCGTTCGAAGAGATCGTGAACTTGCGCGGAATACCTTCGGCCTTGTTGATGCCAGAGACTTCCATCTCGCGCACTTCGGTTCCCGGAAATGCGGAGCCAATCGTCTTCTTGATGTTCTCGGCGGTATTTTCGCCAATCAGCATGCCGTAGTTTCGGCTGATGTAATTAATGATCGCCTCATCGAGCTTGTCGCCGCCGACGCGCACCGAACCGGCATAGACCATGCCGCCGAGCGAGATGACGCCGACTTCGGTCGTGCCGCCGCCAATGTCGACGACCATCGATCCGGTTGGCTCGGACACCGGCAGGTCGGCACCGATCGCAGCAGCCATCGGTTCCTCGATCAGAAAAACCTGCGAGGCACCAGCGCCGATGGCCGATTCGCGAATGGCACGGCGTTCAACCTGCGTCGAACCCGAAGGCACGCAGATGATGATGCGCGGGGAAGGTGAGAACAGCCGCGAATCGTGCACCTTTTTGATGAACTGCTTGAGCATCTGCTCGGTGACGGTGAAGTCAGCGATAACGCCGTCTTTCATCGGACGGATGACCGTAATTGCACCCGGGGCCTTGCCAAGCATTTCCTTGGCTTCTTTGCCGACAGCCTGGATGGTTTTTTTGGCGTTGGGCCCGCCTTCAAGGCGAATAGCCACTACCGAGGGTTCGTCAAGCACGATTCCCTGGCCGCGCACATAGATAAGTGTGTTGGCAGTACCAAGGTCGATAGCGAGATCGTTGGAGAAATATTTGCTGAAGAAGCCGAACATGTTATTGAAATTCCGGAAAAAACCCTGCGCAGCACAGCGATCGGGGTGCGGCAGTGAAAGGGTTTATGATACCTTATAAGGCTTTTCGACATAAGACTTTACGTTTATCCCTTCCCATGTCGCTCACCCCAGAACAGGTCCGGCGCGTCGCTCATCTGGCGCGCATTGAAATCAGCGACGCCGAGGTGCAAACCACCCTTGGCCACCTGAATGGAATTTTTGCCCTGATTGAAGCCATGCAGGCCGTCGACACCAAAGGTATCGAGCCGATGGCCCACGCTCAGGACGTGGCCCAGCGCCTGCGCGCGGATCACGCCACCGAGCCCAATCAGCGCGAAGCTTTTCAAGCCGTTGCCCCGGAGACCGAAGCCGGCCTCTACCTTGTGCCGAAGGTGATCGAATGATCGGCAAGACGCTCAAGGAACTCTCGGCCGCACTGGCGAACAAGCAGATTTCGTCAGTGGAATTGACACAGCTCCATCTCGACCGTATCGCCCGCCTGAATCCGGAAATCAACGCTTTCGTTACTGTCGACACAGAGAAAAGCCTTGCCCAGGCTGACGCTGCCGATGCGCGTATCGCTGCAGGCATGGCCGACCCGCTGACCGGCATCCCGATCGCCCAGAAGGACATCTTCTGCGCCAAGGGCTGGCGCACCACTTGCGGCTCGAGAATGCTCGGCAATTTTGTCAGCCCTTACGACGCGACGGTGATTTCCAAGTTCGATGCTGCTGGCGCCGTGAATCTCGGCAAGACCAACATGGACGAGTTCGCCATGGGCTCGTCGAACGAAACCTCGTATTTCGGCGCAGTGAAGAACCCGTGGGACATCCAGCGCGTTCCCGGCGGCTCCTCCGGCGGCTCGGCCGCCGCCGTGGCCGCGCTGATGGCCCCGGCCGCTACCGGCACCGACACGGGCGGCTCGATCCGCCAGCCGGCGGCGCTGTGCAACCTGACTGGGCTGAAACCGACCTACGGCGTCGTCAGCCGCTGGGGCATGATCGCCTTCGCCTCCTCGCTCGACCAGGCCGGCCCGATGGCGCGCACGGCCGAGGACTGCGCGCTGATGCTGAACGCCATGGCCGGTTTCGACGACAAGGATTCGACCTCGCTCGACCGCACCACTGAGGACTACAGCCGCGAACTGGCGGCGAACGTCGGCGAAAAACCGCTGGCTGGCCTGAAAATCGGCCTACCCAAGGAATTTTTTGGTGAAGGCTGCGACGCCGGCGTGATGACCTGCGTGCAGGACGCCATCGCCGAGTACAAGAAGCTTGGCGCCGAAACGGTCGAGGTCTCGCTGCCGAACATGCAGCACGGCGTTGCCGCCTACTACGTGATCGCCCCGGCCGAGGCCAGCTCGAACCTGTCGCGTTTCGACGGCGTTCGTTACGGCTACCGTGCCCCGGAATACGGCAACCTCGATGACATGTACCAGAAAAGCCGTGCGCAGGGTTTCGGCGATGAGGTAAAACGCCGCATCCTGATCGGCACCTACGTGTTGTCGCACGGCTACTACGACGCCTACTACCTGCAGGCGCAGCGTATCCGCCGCCTGATCGCTCAGGATTTCGTCGATGCTTTCAAGCAGTGCGACGTGATCATGGGGCCAACCAGCCCGTGCACGGCCTTCGGACTCGGCGAGAAATCGGCTGACCCGGTGCAGATGTACCTCTCGGATATCTACACCATCGCCGTCAACCTCGCCGGCTTGCCGGGCATGTCGATCCCCTGCGGTTTTTCGTCAGGACTGCCGGTGGGGCTGCAACTGATCGGCGATTATTTCGCCGAAACCCGTCTCAACATTGCCCACCGCTATCAGCAAACCACCGGCTGGCACTTGAAACAGGCACAGGAGTAAGCGCATGCTCACACGAATCTCCGCACTGGTAATGACCGTCATTCTTGCGGCTTGTGCCACCCCGGAACCGCCACCGGCGCCGCCACCACCACCGCCCAAGGCCGAAAAACCGCGCATGGAATCGCAACCGCTCAAGCACCTGGTCGGGCGCAACCTGAAAGCGATGCCGATCAAGCCGCTGAACGTCAAGACGCGCTGCACCTTCCGCGACGAAGTCACCGGCACCCGTGGCAAGCTCGACCTGCAGGTGAAGGAGGATGACGTCAAGCGCTTTACTGCCGAAGTGAACATCCCCAAGCACGGTACCTGTCGCTTTGACATGAAGGATTTCGTGCAGGCGGACAAGGGTCAGCACCCGGTCACGCTGACCAGCAGTGGCAATACCTGCGCAGTGCGGGTTTGGGAGCAGGGAACACGGTTCACCGTCTCCTTCAACGAGTGCACGGTGAAATGCGAAGGCAACGCCCATGACTACCTGTGGCCGATCCTGATCGACGGCAAAACCGGCCGCTGCGTATAGAAACAAGGCACAAATGAGCATGAACAACTGGGAAGTCGTCATCGGCATCGAGACGCACGCGCAGCTCTCGACCCAATCCAAGATTTTCTCCGGCGCTTCCACCGCCTTTGGTGCCGAACCCAACACCCAGGCCTGCGCTGTCGATCTGGCACTGCCAGGTGTGCTGCCGGTGCTGAACCGTGGTGCCGTTGATTGTGCTATCAAATTCGGGCTGGCGATCGGTGCCGAAGTTGCCGCCAAGTCGGTCTTTGCCCGCAAAAACTATTTTTACCCGGATCTACCCAAGGGCTACCAGATCAGCCAGTTTGAACTGCCGGTGGTCGTCGGCGGCAAGCTCACCATCCAGGTCGGGCAAGGTGAAAACCTGCGTGAAAAGACGGTCAATCTGACCCGCGCCCACCTCGAAGAGGACGCCGGCAAATCACTGCATGAAGATTTTCATGGCAAGTCGGGCATCGATCTGAACCGCGCCGGCACGCCGCTGCTGGAAATCGTCACCGAGCCGGACATGCGCTCCTCAGCAGAAGCGGTGGCCTACGCCAGAGCACTGCACGCCTTGGTGCGCTGGATCGGCATCTGCGACGGCAACATGCAGGAAGGCTCCTTCCGCTGCGACGCCAACGTCTCCGTCCGCCGTCCGGGTCAGCCACTCGGCACCCGGCGCGAAATCAAGAACCTGAATTCCTTCCGCTTCATGCAGCAGGCCATCGACTACGAAGTGCAGTGGCAGATCGCCGAGATCGAAGATGGCCGCGCCATCCAGCAGGCCACCGTGCTCTTCGACCCCGACACCGGCGAAACGCGGATGATGCGCTCGAAGGAAGACGCACACGACTATCGCTATTTCCCCGACCCCGATCTGCTGCCACTGATCATTTCGCCGGACTGGATCGAACGCACGCGCAAGACCATGCCGGAACTGCCGGAAGCCAAGAAACAGCGCTTCGTGGCTGACTATGGCCTCTCCGCGTACGACGCCGCGGCGCTGACTGGATCGCTGGAGATCGCGGACTTCTACGAAGCCACCGTTAGCGCAGCAGGAAAACCGAGTGCCAAACCTTGCGCCAACTGGGTCATGGTCGACCTCGCCGCACGACTGAACAAGGATGACAAGGAATTCGGCCAGTCGCCGGTTTCAGCCAAGCAGCTTGGCGGTCTCGTTGCCCGCATCGCCGACAACACCATCTCCAACAACATCGCCAAGAAAGTGTTTGAGGCACTGTGGAATGGCGAAGGCAGTTCGGCCGACGAGATCATCGAGAAACAGGGATTGAAGCAGATCACCGACACCGGTGCCATTGAGGCGCTGATCGACGAGGTACTGGCCGCCAATGCGGCGATGGTTGCTGAATTCAAGGCCGGCAAGGAGAAGGCCTTCAACGCACTGGTCGGTCAGGCGATGAAGGCAACCAAGGGCAAGGCCAACCCGCAGCAAGTCAACGAGCTACTGAAGAAAAAACTGGCCTGACAGGGCGCGAGGCGGCATCGCTGCACGCCCGGAGAAAGATTTACTGCGAACGCGGACGTGCGCGCTTTAGGTCGAGGTAACGGCGCTTGTCTTCATCGTATTTGGCCTTGATCGTTCCCATTTCCTTTTGCTTCGCGGCAATCAGGTTCTCCTGGGCTTCGATTTCAAAGTCGGCATCCTTGAGACCTTTGTAAATTTCCGGTGGCAAGGTTCTCTTCTTGTAGAACTCGGCTTCTTCCTCGAATTTCTTGCGCCGCAGCCTTGCCTCATCGATCTTGGTCATGGCTGCCTTGATCGAGACTGCGACATCCGCCTCTGCGCGCTGGCGCATCAGATCGATATCAGCCTCGGTACCGTAGGTTTGCAACAGCGCCTGATCGAGGCGATGCTGTTCCCGGGCCATTTCCGCCTCTTCCTTCTTGCGGCGCTCCTCAGCGGCACGGGCAGCCCTTTGTTCGACAGTCATCGGCGCCTCGACCTGACGCATCGTCATGCCTCCGGCACTGATCTCCCGATAGGCGCGGCCGACACATGCCGGCGGCAGGATATCCCCACACACTTGCTTGCCGCGCTCATCGTTGCAGCAGTAGATAAGCACCGCGGCCCCTGCCGGCATCGCCGCCACCAGAGACACAAAAAGCAGACCGAGATTAGCCGCGCGCAACGCCATACTCCTGGCGATAGGCCGCGACAGCGGCCTCGTTAACTTTCAGATCGGTACGGCCATTGAGGAAAGCCAGCAAGTCATCCAGGGTAGCGACGGCCACCACCGGAATTCCGTAATCGCGCTCGACTTCCTGCACCGCCGAAAGACTTCCGCTACCGCGCTCCATGCGATCAAGCGCAATCACCACGCCACAAGGGGTGGCCCCCGCAGCACGAATCATCTCGACCGATTCGCGCACCGAAGTGCCAGCCGAAATCACGTCATCAACAATCAGCACACGGCCAGCCAAGGGAGCTCCAACCAGCGTGCCGCCCTCGCCGTGATCCTTGGTTTCCTTGCGGTTATAGGCATAGGGAAGATTCCTGCCCTGCTGCGCCAGCGCCATGGCCGTGGCAGCTACTAGCGGGATACCCTTGTAGGCTGGCCCGAACAGTACGTCGATTTGCAGTTCGCTGGCGAGAATTGCCTTGGCGTAGAATTGCGCAAGGCGATTCAGCGAAGCGCCGTCATTGAAAAGACCGGCATTGAAGAAATAGGGCGAAAGCCGACCCGCCTTGGTTTTGAATGCGCCAAAACGCAGCACCTCTTGGCCAACGGCGAACTCGATGAATTCCTGACGAAAGTCCATTTTCCGCAACTCTTGTGCAACGCTTGTTATTGACAGCCGCCACCTGCAAGGCGAGGAACATCCATGTTACGCATCATTACGCTGAATCTCAACGGCATCCGCTCGGCCTGGAACAAGGGATTACTTCCCTGGCTGCAAGCACAGAATGCCGACATCGTCTGCCTGCAGGAAATAAAAGCGCAGCTGCCGGATCTGAGCGCTGAAATGCACAACCCGGATGGCCTCCATGCCTACTACCACTGCGCGGAGAAGAAAGGCTACAGCGGTGTCGGGTTATGGTGCCGGCAAAAACCGGATCGTGTCATGGAGGGGCTGGGGCACGAAGCGTTCGACGCCGAAGGCCGCTTCCTCCGTGCCGACTTCGGCAAATTGTCCGTCATCTCACTCTACCTGCCCTCGGGCTCGAGCTCACCCGAGCGGCAGGAAGCCAAATTTCGTTTCCTCGACATTTTTCTGCCGCTGCTCGCGGCGCTGCGTGCCAGCGGTCGCGATGTCGTCGTTTGCGGCGACTGGAATATCGCTCATCAGCAGATCGATCTGAAAAACTGGAAATCAAATCAGAAGAACTCAGGCTTCCTGCCGGAAGAGCGCGCCTGGATGACCCGAGTGCTGGACGAGACCGGCTGGGTGGACGTCTATCGGCGCCTGCACCCCGAGACAACCGATGCCTGCTACACGTGGTGGTCCAACCGTGGGCAGGCATGGGCGAAGAATGTCGGCTGGCGGCTTGACTATCAACTGGCCACGCCCGCGCTTGCAGAAACAGCGCTTTGTGCGTCCATCTGGAAGGAAACCCGATTCTCCGACCACGCGCCATTGATCATTGATTATCAATATGCGCTTTGATTGCCTAATCCAGCCCAAAGCGCTAGGCTGTTAACCCCGGATTCAATACTGAAAAAAAGGAATCATCATGGCTGACAACACCGACTTCGCGAACGCCTCCAAGGACAAACTGGTCTCTGACATGAAGATCGTCATTGCCGACGCCGAAGAAATTCTGCGCGTCACTGCCAGCCAGGCTGGTGAAAAGGCCGTCGAATTGCGTGCCCGCATTCAGGATCGTCTGCGCGACGCCAAAGTGCGTCTGCAGGACGCCGAAGCCGCCCTCGTCGACAAGACCAAGGCAGCCGCGCGCGCCACCGATGATTTCGTGCATGAAAACCCCTGGCAGGCAGTCGGCGTCGCCGCTGCGCTCGGCCTGGCGCTGGGCGTTCTCATCGGCCGTCGCTAAGCCTCCGGATGAGTCCCACTCCGGGCACCGGGGAGGCCGGCGGCCTCTTCGCGGCCCTGCGTAATACCGCCACGACCCTGGTCGCGACGGCACGCACGCGTGTAGAACTAGCTGGCAATGAACTCGAAATCGAGAGACTGCGGCTGGTTCGTGCCCTGATTTTCGGTATCGCCGCACTCTTCTGTTTTGGTGTTGGCGCCTTGCTGCTGATCGGGCTGGTTCTCGTGCTCCACTGGGAAAGCCGGGTTTTCGTGCTGAGCAGTTTCGGTATCGGCTTTCTCGTCAGCGGCGCCCTTCTCTATCTCGGCATGAAGCGCGCCAACGGACGTCGTCAGGCCTTCGCCGCCACCATCGCCGAACTTGAAGAAGATCTCCGCCAGCTTCGTGCAGCGACCGGCCATGCAAAATCGCCAGATTGAACTTGCCTTGAAACAGGGCCGCCTGCAGGAGCGCATCGCTACTCAGCGTGCTGCCTTGGCGGCACAAATAAAGCCGGTCGCCGAAGCGCTGAAAACCGCCGACGCAGCGATTGCCACCGGCCGCAGCGGCATTGATTACATCAAGCACCATCCGGGGCAAGTCGGCGCTGCTTTTGCCGTGCTCGCCATCCTCCGGCCCAAGCGTGTCTGGCAATGGGGGCGTCGTGCGTTCGTCGCGTGGAGTCTGTGGCGGAAGCTACGCGGGCAACTGAACCGGGCCGGACTCATGCCGCAGCACAAAACCGCGTGAATCCTTCTCCAGAAGATCCAGCGCCGCAAGGCGGCTTTAAACGCTTCGTGAACACGCAGAAGCGTGAGGCGCGCTACGTCGTCACCGAGCTGCTGGCAGTGCGCGGCCTCATGCCGCTGCTGATGAAGTCACGCAACGGCGAAAGCTGGTCGACAGAAGAAAAAGCCGAGCTGATTGCGCAGTTGCGTCGCCTCTCGCGCCTTTCCCCCTACCTGCTCTTCCTGCTGGTTCCCGGTTCGGCGCTGCTCCTGCCCATTTATGCCTGGTGGCTGGACCGACGCCGCGATGCGCGGCAAAAGGAAAACCGGGCACCCTCGCTACCAGATTCCCAGCGCCCGTAGCTGTTTCTCAGCCGCTTCAGCCCAGCCGCGATTGGCCGCCGGACTGGCCGGACTGGGATGCAGGATGCGGCCGATTTTGACGTTGATGCCTCGCAGGGCCTCCGCGGCACGCGCCTCGGCGAACCCGCCAACACCGACCAGCCATTCTGGCTGCAGAACTTCCACCAGCGTACGCAAATGCTCGTCGCAAGCCGCTTCCAGCGGCCCCGTTTCATTGGCCGGAAGTTTGTCCGGCGTCAGATTGCGTCCGTGGTCGAAAAACGCCAGCGGGCAGTAATTGGCAACAAAATGCTCGACAAAAAAATCGTCAGCATTCGGGAAGTGCTGGCTGAACAGCCCCCACAACCGACGGCCGCTGACTTCCGAACGTGCGCAGGCAAACCCTTCGATCGGCCGCTTGGGATTTTCCATGACCGGTTTCGTCACCGGTGCTTCGATACCCATCCAGCCTCGCACCGCCTCGATTTCACCAAACGGCACGCCGATCTGCACCATGCCGAAGGGGCCGGGATTCATGCCGAGAAAAACGATGCGCTTGCGCCCCGAGCCATAGCGCTTGAGATATTCCTCATGCGGCGCCCAGGCATATTCCAGAGGGTTGTAGACATGGCTGACCGGCGCGGCAAAGCGCATCGGAGCAAGGCGGGCTGAAAGCGTGCGGGCAGCGTCAATCAGCGCACTCGCATCGTTGCTGGTATCGGAAAACAAGTCCTTTTCGTACGCCATGGCGCTACTTCGCTGACAGTTGTGGGATCAAGAAGCGCTATCTTACCGGTTCCTCTATCATTGGCGTTCCAACCTCACAGCGAGCGACTCATGAGCGTACCGCCTTCAGCTTATGTCATTGGACACATCAGCATCCGCGACGACGCTCGCTGGGCCGAGTATCGCGACAAAGTGCCGGCAACGCTGGAGCCGTGGGGTGCCGAGCTGCTGCTGCGCGCCAAAACCGCTGCCGTTCTTGGCGGCAGCCACCACCACACCGATGTGGTCATCATCCGTTTCCCCGATCTGGCATCGGTAAATGGCTGGTTCAACTCCGCGGCCTATCAGGCATTGATCCCTTTGCGCAGCGCCGCCGCAGATGTCGATCTGATCAGTTTTGTCGGCTAAAAACGATCATGAATATCAACGGCTGATACCGACGTTTTGGCCCCTCACGGATCGCAAAGGAACCAGACAAAATGAACGGTTTGCTGGATAGCATTCAGAACGCACCGCCGGCCTACCAGATCATCTACGCAGTCAGCGGCCTGATCGCGCTGGTCGTGATCGTTTTCATGGCAGGGATGGAAGGGCGGCATTTCCGTCAACTGCAACTCGGCTCGGCCTGGCTCAAGCTGCGCATCGCATCGTTGCTGATTCTGGCTGCCGCCATCGCAGCGATCCTTGGCACGATATCGGCTATCGGCATCAGCGGCATGGAAATACTGGCGATTGCCTACCTCGCACTGCTCACTGTCGGGCCGCTCATCTATTTCGGGCTGCACTGGCTGTTCGGGCGCATGCTCGGCCTGTCACGCGGGCAGAGTGCGTGGATCGGTTTCAGCGGCTTGCTCATGCTTGGCATCGTTCCCGCCATCGGTCAGATCCTGATGCCGTATGGGCGGGATCTGAAGCAGATCCTGGACGAGCGGGCCGACAACGCCATACCTGTCGTTCCGTCACCCTACAAACAACATGACGCAAGGCGATTCATCCTGCCGAACGAGGCCGAAGTCTGGGCCATCCATTATCAGGCGCCAGTCAGTGTGACGCTGGTCCGTATTGACATGGAAACCAGCTACGGTCGTGCGAAGAACGTGGAGAGTCATGGCAGCGCCTCCCTCTGTCATCAAGGCAACGACGTGCACCTGTTCTGGCCCGTTGATCGCCCCTTGCCGGCGCTGCATCTATTCTGGAAGGATGCCGCCGGCAAGGCGTTCCAATCACCGTGGCAGATAGCAAACGCAGGAAGCTCGGCGGAGAAATTCGGCATCCGCTGGACTGAAGAATCCCTGCAACTACCGGTGCTCCTGCCGCGTGAAGGCGTGTCGCTGATCTGGGAACGACCCGATCGACCCCCGATTTTCGATTCCCTTCGGGACAGCGGCCCCTCGGGAGCGTGTGCACCACAGACCATCCAATTACCCAAACGCGGCGAAGTGGGGCGACCGAACCTGCTCCGCCTGCGCACCGACCACGCCCAGACCAAAACGTCATCGTGGGCAGATTTCAGGCGGCCCGGGCCTCCGTCAAACTAACCCCTCAAGGAAACTCATGAAACAACGCTTCAGACCACGATGGCTGTCACTTGCTGTGTTAACAGCGCTCGCCGGCTGCGCAACAACCAGTCAGGTGCCGCTCCCTACCGTCGCAGCGGTTGACCTGCAACGCTACCTCGGTACCTGGCACGAAGTTGCCCTGATTCCCAACCGCTTCCAGTCGATGTGCGTTTCCGGAACACAGGCGAACTATGCGATAGACGACGATGTAATTCGCGTCACCAACCGCTGCCGCACTGCCAGTGGCGAAATTGAATCCGTCAGCGGCATCGCCAAGATTGTCGAAGGCAGCAATAACGCCAAACTGCGCGTCAGCTTCTTCCGACCTTTTTACGGAGACTACTGGGTGCTGGCGCTGGACCCGGATTACCGCTGGGTCCTGATCGGCGAACCCAGCCGGCGCTATGGCTGGGTGCTGGCACGCACGCCAACGCTGGACAAGGATGTTCTCGACAAGCTGATCGACCGGGCAGCCGAACTCGGTTACGACCGAAGTGCCTTTCGCCCCAGCCGATAGAGCGCCACGTCGGCGTTCAAATTGGGGTCTTGGGTGACTGCTCGGCCTTCGTCGAAGAACAGGCCTTCACGCACAACAATGCCGTTGTCGGCACATAGCGACTCGAAATCGGCAATCGTGAAAAAGCGCACGTTGGGCGAGTTGAACCACTGGTAGGGCAGGGCTTCGGAAACGGGCATGCGGCCCTGGGCGATGGCCTCGCGGTGGCTGCGATGGCCAAAGTTGGGGAAGGACACCACCGCCTCGTGGCCAACCCGCAGCATCTCCTGCACCAGCGGCACCGTATGGCGAACCGTTTGCAGCGAGAGCGACATGATGACGTGATCGAACGCGTCGTCATCGACACCGGCCAATCCCTTTTCCAGATCGAACTGGAGAACATTGATGCCATTCTTGATGGCAGCAAGAACATTGTCCGGATCGTTGTCCACCCCGTAGCCGCGAATGTCGCGCTCGGCTTTCAGGAATTTCAGCAGCGAACCATCGCCGCAACCAAGGTCGAGGACACGTTCGCCGGGGACGATCCAGCGGGCGATGACGTCAAAGTCGAAACGGCCGAAAATTTCCGTCATGTTTCGATCCTGTCGAAGTAGGCGCCGACGACCGCATGGTAGTGGGCATCGTCAAGCAGAAAGGAATCGTGGCCGGAGCTGCAGTCGATTTCGGCATACGACACGTCGCGGCCGTTATGCATGAGCGCATAAACGATTTCCCGGCTGCGCTCCGGCGTAAAACGCCAGTCGGTCGAAAAACTGGCCACGAAGAAACTGGCCTTGGCCCGCGCCAGTGCCGCCTGCAGGTCACCACCATAGCCGCAAGCCGGATCAAAGTAGTCGAGCGCCTTGGTCGTGATCAGGTAGGTGTTGGCGTCAAAGTAAGTGGTGAACTTGTCGCCCTGATAGCGCAGGTAGGACTCGATCTGAAAATCGGTGTCGTAACCGTACGACAGCTTTTCGTTCTTCAGGCCGCGGCCGAATCTTTCGCCCATCTGGAAATCCGAAAGATAGGTGATGTGGCCGACCATGCGCGCCAGCCGCAGGCCGCGCACCGGCAACACCCCCCGCTCGTAGAAATGGCCCCCGTGGAAATCGGGGTCGGTAAGGATCGCCTGCCGCGCCACCTCGTTGAAAGCGATGTTCTGCGCCGTCAGCTTCGGCGTCGAGGCGATCACCAATGCATGACGCACGCGGTCCGGATATTGCAGCGTCCATTCAAGCGCCTGCATGCCGCCGACCGACCCGCCAAGCACCGCAGCCCAACAATCGATGCCGAGGCGGTCGGCGAGTTGCGCCTGGACAGCGACCCAGTCCTCAACCGTCACCACCGGAAAATCGGCGCCATAGGGCTTGCCAGTCGCCGGATTCAGGCTCATCGGCCCGGTCGACCCGTAACAGCCACCAAGGTTATTCACGCCAACGACGAAAAAGCGGTTGGTATCGAGTGGCTTGCCAGGGCCGACCAGGTTATCCCACCAGCCGACGCTGTTCGGCTCGTTGGCGTAGGTGCCGGCAACGTGATGACTGCCGGAAAGCGCGTGGCAGACGAGCACGGCATTGCTACCCTCGGCGTTGAGCTCGCCATAGGTTTCATAGACCAGCTCAAAACCAGGCAAGGTCGCCCCGCCCCGAAGCGTGATCGGGGCGTCGAAGGCTACGCGCTGCGGCGTCACGACACCAACGGAATTCATTTGCTGCTCACCTGAAAATTTGTCTTTCGGAAACAAAAAACCCAGTCGGCGTTTGCTTTCGCGCGGACTGGGTTGCCCTCGCTTTAGCCGCATTTATTGAGCGCCCGCAAGCTGATTCGTTCAAATCGGCGCTATGGCACGCAGTTAACCGCAGCCAGGAGAAATTGTCAATTCAGTACCGGTAGTGCGCCGTTCAAGCGATCCAGCTGTTCGCGGATCTTCGCTGGCTCTTCCAGACGCAGCATCTTGCGTACCTGCGGTGCCAGCTCGGCAACATTGGCCTTGAGTACCCGACTCTTGACCTCGAGAATCTGTGCCGGGTGCATCGAGAAGGTGCGCAGCCCCATACCCAGCAGCAAGCGGGTCAGCTGCGGGTCGCCCGCCAGTTCACCGCAAACGGAAACCGGGATGCCGGCCTTCTCGCAACTATGAAGCGTATGCGCGATCAGCATCAACACGGCCGGGTGCAGCGGGTCATAGAGCGGCGCCACCTGTTCGTCGGTACGGTCGATAGCCAGTGTGTACTGGATCAGGTCGTTGGTGCCGATCGAGAGGAAATCGAGGCGGCGCAGGAACATGCCGATGGCCAGTGCTGCCGCCGGAATCTCGATCATGCCGCCGATTTCGATGCTGGCATCGAAGCCGATTTTGTCACCACGCAGACTGGACTTGGCCTGCTCGACCGCCGCCAGGGTGGCGTCGATCTCATGCGCATGCGCCAGCATCGGGATCAGCAGCTTGACCTTGCCGTATTTCGAGGCACGCAGAATGGCGCGCAACTGCGTCTGGAACATCCTTGGCTCAGCCAGCGACACGCGGATGGCGCGCATGCCGAGCGCCGGGTTGGTCTTGACCCGGTCGCCCATGGTGCCTTCAGGATTGAGGTCCTTGTCGGCGCCGAGGTCGAAGGTACGGATGGTAACCGGGCGGCCGTCCATGCCCTTGACCACCTTGCGGTAGGCCTCGAACTGCTCGTCTTCGGTCGGCAGCTCGCCGCGATCGAGAAACAGGAATTCGGTACGGAACAGGCCGACCCCTTCGGCACCACCTTCCAGCGATGCCGGCACGTCGGAAGGCAATTCGATGTTGGCCTGCAGATTGACATCGATGCCGTCTATCGTCGTTGTCTTGGCAGTCTTCAAGCGCTTGAGCTTGGAGCGCTCGATCTCGATTTCGCTCTTGCGGAACTGATATTCCTCAAGCACACGCGGATCAGGATTGACAATGATGATGCCGCGACGGCCATCAACGATCAGGGTTTCGTTGTCACGGATCAGCTGGCGGGCATTTTGCAGCCCGAGCACCGCCGGCACCGCCATGCTGCGGGCCAGAATGGCGGTATGCGATGTGGCGCCGCCGACATCCGTGATGAAGGAGGCAAAGTGGTGCTCCTTGAAAGCAATGACATCGGCGGGCGACAGATCGTGGGCGACAACGATCAGGTTTTCTTCCTTGACGCCCTTGGCGGCCCGAACAGCGGCCCGGCCAGGGTGCCCGGCCAGTTCCTTGATGACGCGCTCGACCACCTGGCGCACATCGTGGCCACGTTCGCGCAAATAGGGGTCCTCAAATTCGTCGAACTGACGAACCAGGTTCTCCATCTGCTGCACCAGCGCCCATTCGGCATTGCAGCGGCGATCGCGGATGATCTCCTGCGGCACCTTGCAGAGTTCCGGGTCGTCGAGAATCATGCGATGCAGGTCGAGGAAGGCGCCAAACTCGGCTGGCGCATGCTCAGTGCTTTCCTTCATCGCCGCCAGCTCCGCCCGCACCTTTTCCAGCGCCGCGTCGAAACGGGCCAGCTCCTTCTCGACCATACGCGGCGCGATGGTCAGGTGCGCCACCTCCAGCGTCGCGTGCGAGATAAGGTGGGCCACCCCGATGGCAATGCCACCGGAGACGCCGAGACCGTGCAAGGTAAAGCTCACGTCAAGCCTCCCGCCGGGCCGGGCCCCGAAGGCGAAGGGGCCTATGGCTCAAGTACCCTTGGGGTGTCCCAAGGGGAGGCTGAGCCGCCTCGGGGGGCAGCGAACGAAGTGAGCGTGGGGGCTGTTCCATTTAGTCTCCTTCGCCAAACTTGTCGGCGATCAGCGCCAACAGGGCGTCCATGGCCACCTGCTCGTCACTCCCATCGGTTTCGACAGCGATGACGCTCCCCTTGCCGGCAGCCAGCATCATCACGCCCATGATGCTCTTGGCGTTGATCCGGCGCGGGCCTTTTTCCATCCAGACCTCACTGTCGAAGGTTCCGGCCAGCTGAGTCAGCTTTGCCGATGCCCGGGCATGCAGGCCAAGTTTGTTCACGATTTCGGTTTCACGGCGCAGCATCAGACATCCTTCAACATGTTCAGCACACCATCACGGCCGCCGCTGATGGCTTTGGCAATCATCGTCTCCATCCCCTTGTTGCGATAGGTAATGGCGCGCAAGAGCATCGGCAGGCTGGCACCGGCAACCCCCTCGACATGTCCGGGTTGCAGCAGCTTCAACGCCAGGTTGGCCGGTGAAGCCCCATAAATGTCGGTCAATATCAGCACTCCTTTGCCGCCATCGACTTCGTTGAGCAGCAATTTCGCCAACGGCAACACATCAAGCGGGTCGTCCTGTGCCGCGACACCCAGCTGGGCGATCAGCGGCGGACGTTTGTTGAGCACATGGCAGACGTTCTGGATCAGCGCTTCGCCGAAGGTGCCGTGGGTGATAAGGAGGATTCCGATCATTGCTGCATTCTATTCGATGATTTCGGGCACCGGCACGCCCGGCTCAAACTTGAGGCGGGCAGCCAGGCTGCGGGTGACCTGCAGACGGCCATCGGCATCGACGCGCAGCACCTCGGCAACCGCCATCTTCTGCGCCAGCCGGGGCCAATCCTCGCGGCCGGCAATGAACAGCGGCTTGGAGGCAGCATCGGAAAGCATTCCGGCCTGCGGGCGCGGGCGGATCAGCACGGTCAGCGACTGTGTATGCGTCACCGGCATGGCGCTGCGCGGGTCGAGCAGGTGACAGTAGCGCTTGCCGTCGAGTTCGAAATAGCGCTGGTAATCGCCGGAAGTGCCGATAGCCTCACCGTCGTGAAGTTGCAGGGTGGCCAACGGCCCCGGCTGACGTGGGTGCTGAATGCCGACGCGCCACGGTTCGCCATGCTTGCTGCCTAGCACCATGACGTTGCCGCCGATATTGATCAGCGCGTTCCGTACGCCTTGTTCCCGCAACAAGGCAGCTGCCCGGTCGAGTGCGACACCCTTCAGGTAGCCGCCGAAATCGAGCGCCACTTCGCGCTTCGCACTACGAAGACTGAGTCCATCGACATTCAGATCGGCAACCGAGGGCGGCGCCGCCCGCCAGGCCGCCAGCGCCGCCGGGTCCGGCAGCGCCGAGCGAAATTCATCGGACTGAAAACCCCAGAGGCGGACGAGCCCACCGATACCGGGATCGAACAAATACTCTCCCGCAGCGGCAACCTTCTGTGCATCGGCAACATAGCCCGCCAGCTCGCGACTGGCTACATGCGTCTTGCCGCTGGCAATTGCCGTATTAAGCGCCGTCAGTTCGGAAGGCTGCCAGGCATGGTAGGTACGATGCAGGCGGTCAAACTCCTGCAGCACGGCACTGGCCGCAGCCTTCGCCCGCGCAGCATCGGCATCGGCCACCAGTACTTCGACCCGGGTGCCGAAAACGAAGGCCTCCTGCGTGTGCACCGGCGGCTTGCCGCAGGAAGAAACAAGGAGAACCACTAACCACAGAGACACAGAGGCACAGAGACTTCTCGTCACGGTTTTCTCTGTGCCTCTGTGTCTCTGTGGTTAAGGGTATTGCATTCCCTTTCCAGCGCAGCGATGAACAGCGCAGCCGCATCGAAACCGGTTTCGCGGTGGATCTCGACCATGCAGGTCGGGCTGGTGACGTTGATTTCGGTGAGGCAGTCGCCGATCACGTCGATACCGACAAAAAGGAGGCCGCGCTCGGCCATGATCGGCGCCAGCGCCTCGCCGATCTCGCGGTCACGCGGCGCCAGCGCCTGCACGATGCCGGTGCCACCGGCGGCGAGATTGCCACGCGACTCTCCCGCCTTGGGAACACGGGCCAGACACCAGGGCACCACTTCGCCGCCGATGAGCAGAATGCGCTTGTCGCCTTCGGAAATTGCCGGCAGGTAAGTCTGCGCCATGACGCTGCGCGACCCGTTATCGGATAGTGTTTCGATGATCACATTGCGATTCGGGTCATCGGCACGCACGCGGAAGACACCACGGCCGCCCATACCGTCGAGCGGCTTCAATACTGTATCGCCTTCCTCGTCGATAAAGGTCGAGAGTCGTTCCGCATCGCGCGCCACCAGCGTCGTCGGGGCAAAGGCGGAAAACTCGGCCAGCGCAAATTTCTCCGAATGGTCGCGGAGCGCACGCGGACGGTTAAAGACGCGCGCCCCTTCGGCCTCGGCGCGTTCCAGCATCCACGTTGCCGTCACGTATTCAATATCGAAAGGCGGGTCCTTGCGCATGATCACGGCACCGCTATCGGCCAGAGAAAGCGTTGTCCGTTCGGTTTCGCGATACCAGGCGTGATCGTCGTCGCCCAGCTCGATTCGAGTGGCCGTCGCGCAAACACCACCACGACTCGTCCAGAACAGGGCATCCACCAGCGCCACCCAGACCTCATGCCCACGTGCCTGCGCCGCACGCATCATGGCCACGGAAGAATCCTTGCTGGCCTTGAGGCCGGGCAGCGGATCGATGATGAAGAGCAGGCGCATGCGAATTTTTCCTAGGACTCGGGTTCCATGCGTTCGATTTCGATCGACGCTGCGAGTGCCGCCAGACGCGCCACCACGCCGTAGGCATAGAAGCGGTTGGGCGGGGCATCCGGCATCTGGCTCATGTCCGGGCACAGGCAACTGGTCTCGAAGGCCAGCGGCTCGAAGCTCATGCCCGGTGCATTGAGGTTTTCATCAACGCCGCGCGCGGCATTGACCCGGTAGAAGCCACCGACGACATAGCGGTCGATCATGTACACCACCGGCTCAGCAACGCCCTCGTTCACCCGTTCCTGCGTATGCACGCCTTCCTGGATGATGACCTCGGAGACTTCCAGACCTTCCTTGATCACGCTCATCTTGTTGCGCTGCTTGCGGTTCAGCCCGGTCACCTCAGAGGCGTCGCGGACCGTCATCACGCCCATGCCGTAGGTGCCGGCGTCGGCCTTGACGATGACGAAGGGGGTCTCGTCGATACCGTATTCGCGGTACTTCTCGCGGATCATGCCGAGCACCGCATCGACGTTGGTGGCCAGGCACTCCTCGCCCTGGCGCTCGTGGAAATTGATGCTGCGGCAGACCGAGAAATACGGGTTGATATGCCACGGATCGATGCCGACCATCTGCGCAAACTCCGCCGCCACCTGCTCGTAGGCCGCAAAGTGGTTGGACTTGCGCCGGGTCGCCCAGCCGGCGTGCAGCGGCGGCAGTACGAACTGCTCGTGCAGGCCCTGCAGGATAGCCGGCACCCCGGCCGAGAGGTCGTTGTTGAGCAGGATGGTGCACGGGTTGAAGCCGTCGAGACCGAGCCGGTTGCCGTTGCGCTTCAGCGGTTCCAGCGTCAGCACGGCGCCGTTCGGCAGTTCGATCGGCGTCGGCTGCGTGATCTCCGGCAACAGCGAACCAATACGCACTTCGAGTCCCGTCTGGCGCAGGATCACCGCCAGTTGCGCGACGTTCTGCAGGTAGAACAGGTTGCGCGTGTGGTTTTCCGGGATCAGCAGCAGGCCGCAGGCTTCCGGGCAGAACTTCTCGATCGCCGTCATCGCCGCCTGCACGCACAAAGGCATGAACGCCGGGTTCAGATTGTTGAAGCCACCGGGGAAGAGGTTGGTATCGACCGGCGCCAGCTTGAAGCCGGCGTTGCGCAGATCGGTCGAGGAATAGAAGGGCGGCGTGTGCTCGTTCCACTGCGCACGCAGCCAGCGCTCGATCTGCGGCGTGGCGTCAAGAAAGCGGCGTTCGAGGTCAAGCAGCGGCCCGGTCAGGGCCGTGGTGAGATGCGGAACCATGGCAATTCTGTCTCCATACGACCCAATTTTCGAGCCGCCTGTTGTTGAACCGGGATGTTACACCGCACAGTTACAAGATATTGCAGCGGAACGACTCGGGTAACAGCGCTTCCTGCAAGCTGCGCTGCGCGAAGAGGAATCGACCATCACAAACGAAGCCAAGTTCCCCCCAGTCCACCGCATTCAACTGGGCACACAGCGCTGCCATATCCACCGCAGGGTCGTGCGGAAAGAGGGCGAGGATAGCGCCATCATAGTTGTTGCAGGGGTGGAGGAAGAACGGCGTCGGGCTGCGTGTCTTGCCATTGACGTAGATACGCGGCCGCTCGGTGATCGGGTGCAGGCGCCCCCATTGCCACCAGTTGCTTTCATCGAAAGGCTTGATGCGGCGCGCCAGCAGGCGCTGTTTATGGGGCTCCAGCGCGGGGTGCGGCGTGTTGAAGATCATCCGCCGCGTTCTGCCGTCGCGCGCCGTGTGAGAACACACAAAATCCATGTCGCCGTGCTCGTCGCTCGTAAAGACATCGTCCGCACCCGAGACCGCACCGACCTTGACCGAGAAGATGCTGGACAGCGGCACCGAATAGTCGGCACGCGTGAAAGCCAGGTGCCCACCGGCAAGCAGGAAGTGGCGTTCCTCGACGCCGTTCTTGTCACCATTCCCGACCTCGTAGCGTGTGCGATGCGACAGATTGCCGTGCTCGAAACGCCAGATTGCGCAGTTCGGCGTCGCGCCGGCAAAGACACGCGTATCGCCAAGTTCGATGAAATCGGTAATCGTGCCTTGTGCATGCAGCAAGCGGTTGAGCCGAACCGCCGAGGTGGCTTTGAGGAAATCGCGCGGCGTGATGAAGATCAGCTCGCCCCCCGGTTCGAGGTGGCGCAGGCACTTCTCGATGAAGAACAGGTAAAGGTTGGAGCGGGCATCGAAATGCTTGGACGAGAGCAGGTCGCGCGTTGTCGCCGGTATGTCCTGATAGCGCACATAGGGCGGGTTACCGAGGATGGTCGAAAATTTCTCGCGCTCCGGGTAAGCGAAAAAATCCTGATTCAGCGCCCCCGGCGGGCAATGCCGCGCATCGATCTCGATCGCCGTGCAGCCCGGCAGGTGACGTGAAAACGCACCATCGCCGCAAGAAGGTTCGAGTACCCGTCCGGCATTGCGGCGCAGCGCCAGCATGCGACGCACGATGGCCTCGGGCGTGAACACCTGGCCAAGACTGGCGATATCGAGCGGGGGGGGAACTTTGGCGAACATGGGGCGGGAGGATAGCGAGGAAGCAGCCAAGGCGCCAGCGGTGGGCGGAATGCAAACAAAACCGGGCAAAAAACCTGAAAAACCTTTAAAATTCACGGTTCAAGAATTTTTCGACCCCCCGATCAACAGCTGCACCCAACATTACCTGGAGTTTGAACATGGCTTCCACTACCAACCGCGACCGCCGCTCGGCCATCGAGCGCCGCTGCCTCTCCAAGGCCGCCAAGCGCCTGTACCGCAACAACACCAAGGGCGTGCGCAAGGCCATCTACGCCGCCGAGTGCCACCAGCGCGGCAAGACCCAGCTGGGCGCCGGCAAGTAAATTCCGGTATCCCGGAAGTCGAGGGCGGCGCGTGCCGCCCTTGTCGCTTCTGCAGCACCGGCTTTGCCTTGTCGTCTCGATTCGTCACTGACCCCCGTTAGCTCCTTCTCCGCACCCCCTTCCTCCGCAGGATTCCGCCGTGCTCGTCGCCGCCAATATCACCCAGCAGTTCGGGGCCAAGCCCCTCTTCGAAAACGTCAACGCCAAGTTCGGCGAGGGCAACCGCTACGGCCTGATCGGTGCCAACGGCGCCGGCAAGTCGACGCTGATGAAGATCCTCTGCGGTGCGCTCGACCCGTCTGCTGGCAACGTCTCCAAGGACAAGCACGAGCGCATGGCCTACCTGCGCCAGGACCAGTTCGGCTACGAAGACCAGCGCGTCCTTGACGTGGTGCTGATGGGCCACGCCGAGATGTGGGCCTGCATGAGCGAGCGCGACGCGATCTACGCCAACCCGGAGGCGACGGAAGACGACTACATGCACGCCGCCGAACTGGAGGCGAAATTCGCGGAGTACGACGGCTACACGGCGGAAGCCCGCGCCGGCGAACTGCTGCTTGGCGTCGGCATCCCGATCGAGCGCCACAACGGCCCGATGAGCGAAGTGGCCCCGGGTTGGAAGCTGCGCGTGCTGCTGGTGCAGGCGCTCTTTGCCAACCCGGACATCCTGCTGCTCGACGAGCCGACCAACAACCTCGACATCAACACCATCCGCTGGCTGGAAGACGTGCTCAACAACCGCGAGTCGACGATGATCATCATCTCGCACGACCGCCACTTCCTGAACCAGGTGTGCACGCACATGGCCGACCTCGACTACGGCAAGGTCACGGTCTACCCCGGCAACTACGACGACTTCATGGAGGCCTCGACACAAGCCCGCGAACGTCTGTCCAACGCCAATGCCAAGGCCAAGGAGCGCATCGCCGAACTGCAGACCTTCGTCCGCCGCTTCTCGGCCAACGCCTCGAAGGCCAAGCAGGCCACCTCGCGCATGAAGCTGATCGAGAAGATCCGGCCGGAAGACATCAAGCCGTCGTCACGCCAGTACCCATGGATACGCTTCGAATACGACGAGAAAGAAAAGCTGCACCGCCAGGCCGTCGAACTCGACAGCGTCAGCCACGCCTTCGCCGGCGGCACGCAACTCTTCGCCGGCTTTACAGCCACCGTGGACGCCGGTGACCGCATCGCCATCATCGGTGAGAACGGCGTCGGCAAGACGACGCTGCTGCGTTGCCTGGCCGGCGACCTGAGCCCGAGCAAGGGCACCATCAAGTGGGCGGAGAAGGCCAAGTCCGGCTACTTTGCCCAGGACCACGCCGCGCTGTTCGATGCCGACACGGCGCTCACCGACTGGATCGCCGAGTACGTGCGCCGGGGTGGCTACGAGGGCGAGGACGTCGAGACGCTGATCCGTGGCACCCTCGGCCGCCTCCTCTTCTCCGGCGACGACGTAAAGAAAGCGGTACGCGTCATTTCCGGCGGCGAACAGGGGCGCATGCTCTTCGGCAGCCTGATGCTGATGAAACCGAACGTGCTCTTGATGGACGAGCCGACCAACCACCTCGACATGGAATCGATCGAGTCGCTGAACACCGCGCTGGAAAAGTTCAAAGGCACGCTGGCCTTCGTCTCGCACGACCGCGAGTTCGTTTCCTCGCTGGCCACCCGCATCTGGGAAATCAAGGGCGGCAAGGTCATCGACTACCGTGGCAGCTATGAGGAGTATCTGGCCAGTCAGGGCGTCGAGTAGGCATGGCTGCCACGGTCAGCGGCTTTCTGCTCCGGCTGATTGGCTGGAAGGCGGTTTGGATACCGCCACCATCACCGAAATCGGTGATCATCGCTTATCCACACACCTCCAACTGGGATTTCCCGATCACCATGCTGTGGCGTTTCGCCATCGGTTTTCCGATGCATTGGGTGGGCAAGCAATCGATGTTCGAGAACCCGCTGGGCGGCCTCTTCAAGCGCTGGGGTGGCGTACCGGTGGACCGTAGCCGGGCATCCGGCTTCATCGACCAGTTGCTGGTGGAGTACGGGAAGCGGGAGACCTTTCACCTGACCATCGCCGCTGAAGGCACCCGCAGCAAGACCGACCATCTCAAATCCGGTTTCTACCGCCTGGCACTGGCCGCGAACGTGCCCGTCGGGCTGGGGTTCATCGACTACCGGCAGAAAGCCATCGGCATCGAACGCTGGTTGGTCCTGACCGGTGACCGCGAAATCGACCTTGACGCACTGCGCGACTACTACGCCGAAAAGACCGGGCGTCGCCCTGCGCAGGCCGGCGAAATCCGCTTCAAGGATTAGCGGGCAGCGGGCGCTGCGCTACCCCCGGCTTTTTCCGCCTTGCGCGCCGCCTGCTCTGCCGCTTTTGCCTCCCGGGCGGCACGTTTTTCGGCGGCCTTGGCCTCCTTCTTGGCTTGAGCTTCCAACTTCTGCTGATGCTTGACCTGCGCCTCGGCATGCTTGCGCCGCCCCTCGGCAGCCTTCTGTTCCTTCTTCGCCTGTTTTGCCGCCCGATCCTCGGCACGCTTTGCCTCGTTGGCCCGATAGGCCTCACCCTTGCGCCTTCTGGTCGGCCTCGCGCTTTGGCGCCTCGGCGGCACGCTTGGCATCTCTGACCGCTACATCACGGCGTTTGACATCACGCTCCAGCTGGCCGGCTTCGAAATCCTTGCGTTTCGCCGCACGCGACTCCTCGATGTGCGCCTTCTGCGCATCCTCCAGGCAACTGCTGACAAGAAATTTCTTGTGGCAGGCCTCGTTCTGCGCCTTCAGCCGCGCATCCGCTGCGTTCTGCAAACGCTCGGACTCATCCCGAAGGCTGCGCGCATGGTCGAGCTTTCCCTGGCGCTCCCCCTCGGACATTGGCTGGGAGTCGACCTGGGCAAATGCCGGCAAGGCCAGCAGGGAAATCAATAGCGGAACAATCGTCAGGCGCATGGCAGTCTCGCGGGTCGAAGCCGGTAAAATGGCGATTTTACCCGCTTGCGTACCGCCCGCCGGTTGCTGCCCCAAATTCCCCACCATGATCGTTCTCCGTAATCTCAGCTTCGCCCGCGCCGCCAAACCCTTGGTTGAAGAGGCTTCCCTGCAGCTTGGTCCCGGCTGGAAAGTCGGCCTCACCGGCGGCAACGGCAGCGGCAAGTCGTCCTTTTTCGCCTTGCTCACCGGCGCGCTGCACGCCGAGCGCGGCGACCTTGAGCTGCCGCCCTCGTGGGTCATCGCCCATGTGGCACAGGAAACGCCGGCACTGGCCGACGCGGCGCTGGAGTTCGTGCTCGATGGTGACACTGAACTACGCCAAGTGGAACGCGCACTGGCAGAGGCGGAAGCAGCGCACGATGGCGCCCACATCGGCACGCTGCACGCCCGGCTCTCCGAAATTGACGGCTACTCGGCCAAGGCCCGCGCCGCCGAACTGCTGCACGGCCTCGGCTTTACCGATACCGACCTCGGCCGCCCGGTTGCGGAGTTCTCCGGCGGCTGGCGCGTACGTCTGAACCTGGCACGCGCGCTGATGTGCCGCTCCGACCTCCTGCTGCTCGACGAGCCGACCAACCACCTCGACCTCGATGCCGTGCTCTGGCTCGAAGGCTGGCTGCGCAGTTATCGCGGCACGCTGATGATGATCTCGCACGACCGCGACTTCCTCGACGCCGTGGTCAGCCACATCCTGCATATCGAGCAGGGCGGCATGAAGCTTTACACCGGCCACTACTCCGCCTTCGAGCGGCAGCGCGCGGCCAAGCTGGCGCTGCAGCAATCGATGTACGAAAAGCAGCAGCGCGAAATCGAGCACCTGCACCGCTTCATCGACCGCTTCCGCGCCAAGGCCACCAAGGCGCGGCAGGCACAGAGCCGCATGAAGGCGCTGGAGCGCATGGAGGAAGTGGCGGCAGCGCACGTCGATACGCCTTTCACCTTTCGTTTCCGCGACCCCGCAGCCGCACCCGATCCCTTGCTGGTGCTGCACCGGGCGCGTGGCGGATATCCCGCAACAGCGCAGACCGCCACCGGCAGCAAGATCATCCTCGACAGCATCGAGCTGACGCTGCGCCCGGGCGAGCGCATCGCGCTGCTCGGCCGCAACGGCGCCGGCAAGTCGACGCTGGTCAAGCTGCTGGCCGCTGAAATGGCACCGCTGGCCGGCGAGCGCACCGAAGGCAAGGGGCCTCTCCATCGGCTACTTCGCCCAGCACCAGCTCGAACACCTGCGCCCCGACGAATCGCCGCTGCAGCACATGGCCCGACTCGATCCGCAGACCCGCGAACAGGAACTGCGCGACTACCTCGGCGGCTTCGACTTCCGTGGTGACATGGCCAACGCCCCCTGCGGCAAGTTTTCCGGCGGCGAGAAATCGCGGCTGGCGCTGGCCCTGCTGATCTGGAAAAAGCCCAACCTGCTGCTGCTCGACGAACCGACCAACCACCTCGACCTCGAAATGCGCGAAGCGCTGACGCTGGCGCTGAACGAGTACGAAGGCGGCGTCGTGCTTGTCTCGCACGACCGTCACCTGCTGCGCACCACCGCCGACACGCTGCTGCTGGTTGCCGACGGCAAGGTTGCGCCCTTCGACGGCGACCTCGACGACTACGCCGGCTGGTTGGCAACGCAGCGCGAGGCGGCAAAAGCACCGGCAATGGAAGTCGTCGCCGACAAGGCCGCGCGCAAGGAGGCAAGGGAACTTGCGGCTGCCGAACGGCAGGCACTGCTGGCGAAAAAGCGGCCGCTGGTAAAGGAGAGTGAGCAACTCGACAAGCAACTGGTCGCCTGGCAGAAAGAGAAGGCAACGCTCGACGCAGAACTCGCCGACCCGGCCATCTACACCTCGCCGGACCGTGCCGGGCTGGAAGCCAAATTGAAGCGCCAAGGCCAGCTTGACGCCAACATCACCACTGCCGAAGAGCGCTGGCTGGAAATCCACATGGAACTGGAGTCGCTGGCCGAGCCGCAATGATAAAATCGCGCTTTTCGTCTGCGGCACTGTCGCTGCGCCATTTTGGAGAATTCCGGTGAGAATCGTTTGTCTTGACCTCGAGGGTGTCCTCGTCCCCGAAATCTGGATCGAGTTTGCCGAGCGCACCGGCATCCCCGAACTGCGCCGCACCACCCGCGACGAGCCGGACTACGACAAGCTGATGAAGTACCGCCTGGACATCCTGCGCCAGCACAAGCTGGGCCTGCCGGATATCCAGAAGGTGATCTCCGCGATGGGCCCGATGGCCGGCGCCCGCGAGTTTGTCGACGGGCTGCGCGAGGACTATCAGGTGATCATCCTCTCCGACACCTTCTACGAATTCGCCCACCCGCTGATGCGCCAGCTCGGCTGGCCGACGCTGTTCTGCCACTCGCTCGAAGCCGACGCCGAGGGCATGCTGGTCAACTACCACCTGCGCATGCCGAACCAGAAGCAGGAAGCGGTGAAGCGCTTCAAGGAACTCAAGTTCACCATCGTCGCAGCCGGCGATTCGTACAACGACACGGCGATGCTCGGCGAGGCGCACGGCGGCATCCTGTTCCACCCGCCGGAAAACGTCATCCGCGAATTCCCGCAGTTCCCGGTGACCAAGTCCTACACCGAACTGCGCACGGAGATCGATCGCGCCTTTGCACGCTGCGCCTGAACGGCAACCTCGCCCATGCACCGCGACCGCTTCTACACGCTGACCGCCTCCTGCCCGGACCAGGTCGGCATCATCGCCCGCACTTCCGGCTTCATCGCCCAGAACGGCGGCTGGATCCTGGAATCGAGCTATCACGCCGACGACCTGACCGGTCGCTACTTCATGCGCGTGGAGATCAAGGCCGACTCGCTGCCTTTTTTGCTCGCCGAGTTCCGCGAACGCTTCCGCGTTGCCGTCGGTGACCCGTTGCAGATGGAATGGCAGATCAACGATTCGGCGATGAAGAAGCGCCTGGTGCTGCTGGTATCGAAGCAGGAACACTGCCTCTACGACCTTCTGGCCCGCTGGCAGGCCAAGGAACTCGACATCGAGATTCCCTGCGTCATCTCCAACCACGACACCTTCCGCGGTTTCGTCGAGTGGCACGGCATTCCCTTCCACCACGTACCGGTCATGCCTGACAACAAGGCCGCCGCCTACGCCGAAGTGCAGCGCATCTTCGAGGAAGTGCACGGCGACTGCATGGTGCTGGCGCGCTACATGCAAGTGCTGTCGTCAGACCTGTGCGCCAAGTACCCCGGCCGCATCATCAACATCCACCATTCCTTCCTGCCCTCGTTCGTCGGCGCCAAGCCTTACCACCAGGCCTACGAGCGCGGCGTCAAGCTGATCGGCGCCACCTGTCACTACGTCACCGAAGCGCTCGACCAAGGCCCGATCATCGAGCAGGACGTGATCCGCATCGACCACTCCGATTCGGTCGAAGACATGGTGCGCTACGGCAAGGACATCGAAAAGACCGTGCTGGCCCGCGGCCTGCGCTACCACCTGGAAGACCGGGTGCTGGTGCACGGTAACAAGACCGTCGTTTTCCGCTGACCGATCAGGCGCCGTGCGCCCGATCATTCACCGAGGAGGTCGCCATGCTGATTGATCGCAACCAGTCGCTGCTGCTCGTCGTCGACATCCAGGAAAAACTGGCGCCGGCGATCCATGACGGCACCGACGCCATCGCCAACAACCGGCGTCTGCTGGCCAGCGCCGGGCGGCTTGGCATTCCGGTGTTCGTTTCGGAACAATACGTGCGCGGACTGGGCACTACCGTCACCGATCTGTTGCCGCTGCCGGCGGGCGCGCAGATCGTCGAGAAGATGCACTTCTCATGCACGTGCGAACCGGGCTTCCTTGAAAAACTGGCGCAGACAGGCAGGCGGCAGATCATCGTCACCGGCATGGAAACGCATGTCTGCGTGCTGCAGACGGGGCTTGGTCTGCTGGCCGCCGGCTACGCGGTTTTCCTCGCCGAAGATGCGGCCTCGTCGCGCACCCCGGAAAACCGGGCGGCGGCCATCGCGCGCATGCGTGCCGCCGGCGCCCACGTCGTCACCACCGAGATGGTGGTCTTCGAGTGGCTGCAGAAAGCCGGCACCGATGACTTCCGCGCACTGCTGCCGCTGATCAAGTAATCCGCCGGAATTTCGCTGGCGACCGGCAACACTCCTGCATACGACAGATCAAAAAAATCGGGCGCCCGAAGGCGCCCGAAAGGGGGGGTGCTGCGGGAGGAAACTTAGTGGTGGTAGGCCGACTCGCCGTGAGAGGTGATGTCCAGACCTTCACGCTCTTCTTCTTCCGGCACGCGCAGGCCGATCACTACATCCACCAGCTTGAAGGCGATGAACGAAACCACCGCCGACCAGACGATAACGGTACCGACACCCCAGAACTGGGCGATCACCTGGGCCGTCATGTCGTAGTCGCCGACCTTGTTGGCTACATAGTCATAGACACCGGTGCCGCCGAGGGAAGGGGCCGCGAACACGCCGGTGAGGATGGCGCCGAGGATGCCGCCAACGCCATGCACGCCGAACACGTCGAGCGAGTCATCGGCGCCGAGCAGGTGCTTCAGGCCATTGACGCCCCACAGGCAGATCACGCCAGCCAGCAGGCCGATGAAGATGGCGCCGATGACGCCGACGAAGCCAGCTGCCGGGGTGATCGCCACGAGGCCGGCCACGGCACCGGAAGCGGCACCCAGCATCGAGGGCTTGCCCTTGAGCAGCCATTCGGCAAGCATCCAGGACAGTGCCGCACAGGCGGTAGCGATCCAGGTGTTGACCATGGCCAGGGCAGCGCCACCGGAGGCTTCGAGGGCGGAACCGGCGTTGAAGCCGAACCAGCCGAACCACAGCAGCGAGGCGCCGATCATGGTGAAGGTCAGGCTGTGCGGGGCCATCGATTCGCGACCGTAGCCGACACGCTTGCCGATCAGGAAGGCACCGACCAGGCCGGCAACAGCCGCGTTGATATGCACCACGGTACCGCCGGCAAAGTCGAGCGCGCCCTTCTGGAACAGGAAGCCAGCCGTCTTGCCCGCAGCTTCGCCGGCAGCAGCGTCGATGTAGGCATCCGGACCCGCCCAGTACCAGACCATGTGTGCCATCGGCAGGTAGGAGAGGGTGAACCAGATGACCATGAACACCAGCACGGCGGAAAACTTGATGCGCTCGGCGAAGGCGCCGACGATCAGGCCGCAGGTGATCGCCGCGAAGGCGCCCTGGAAGATGATGTAGGCGTACTCGGAAATGACCACACCCTTCGAGAAGGTCGCCACCACGGAGTCGACGGTGACCCCCTTGAGGAACAGCTTGTCGAGCGTGCCAAAGAAGCCACCCCCCTCGGTAAAGGCCACGGAGTAACCGTAGACCACCCACAGGACGCTGATCAGCGAGAAGGTGACAAAGACCTGCATGAGCACCGAAAGCATGTTCTTCGAGCGGACAAGACCGCCGTAGAACAGCGCCAGGCCGGGGATGGACATGAGGATGACCAGCGCGGCGCTGATCATCACCCAGGCGTTGTCACCCTTGTTGGCCACCAGCACCGGCGCGGCGGCCGGTACAGCTTCGGTCGCCGCGGCGGCAGCGGCCGCCGGAGCGGTTGCCGCAGGCGCGGAGGCGGCGGGGGCCGCCGACTTCTCCTCGGCCCAAGCGGGGTTGCCGACAAGCACGGCACCGAGCAGAGCGAGTGTTGCAAAAATGCGCTTCATGATGTCGCTCCTTACAGTGCTTCCTCACCGGTTTCGCCGGTGCGGATGCGGATCACTTGTTCAACGGGGAAGACGAAAATCTTGCCGTCACCGATCTTGCCGGTGCTGGCGGATTTCTCGATGGCTTCGATCACTTGTTCGACCACGTCGTCCTTGACCGCCGCCTCGATCTTCACCTTGGGTAGAAAATCGACGACATATTCAGCGCCGCGATAGAGCTCGGTATGGCCCTTCTGACGTCCGAAGCCCTTGACCTCGGTGACGGTGATGCCCTGCACGCCGATGGCGGACAATGCTTCACGCACTTCGTCGAGCTTGAACGGCTTGATGATTGCGGTTACGAGTTTCATGATGGTCCTCTGCTGGAATCGGGGTTTGCGTTAGAAGCTGCGGGTTACCGACAGGATGGCGATGCTGCGACCGGCGTCCTTGCTCTTGCTGCCAAGGTCAAGCGTTCCGTTTTCGTCAGAATTGCTGTTGGTGAAGCAATAGAATTCGGCCTTCGAACAGCTGCCTTCAGCATTGGTGCCGACGTAGGAAAGGCCAACCACCCAGCCGCTGAAGTCCTTGGTTACGCCAAGCTTCCAGTCGGTGTAACTGCCATTCGAGATGTTTTTCGTTGAAAGCCGGCCAACGTGGCCGTTAATGCCCCAACCTTCGCCAAGATCGTAGTTGGCGGACAGATCAAGGTAATGCGTGCCCTTCGTGCTCTTGCCATTGTTGGAGCCATTGCCGCGCAGCGAGAAATAGTCATCCATCGAGTGGTAGTACTTCAGCGAGACAAATTTCCACGACCCCCCGACGTAAAGCTCCTTGTTGGTCACGGCACCGGAATCGGCCTTGGTACCCAGGACGCGACCCTCGGAACCCGGGTAGTAGTAAACGATGCCGCCGAGGTCTAGACCCCAATCACCCCAGGACTTCTTCCAGCCGCCGTAGAAATCCATTTCCAGGTTGCCATCCGGGAAGCCGGCGCCCGAGTTGACGTTGGAGTTCCAGTTGCCGGCATAGAGGCCGCTCTCGTGCGAGTAATCGATACCGCCTTGCAGGGCCGGCTTGCCGTAGGTCTGGTCAATACCGCGGAAGCGGTAGCTGGAGAACAGGCCGACGTTGGCGGTCAGCGTGTGCGGGCTGGCGGGCGCAGCTTCTGCAGCCGGGGCAGCCGTCTGTGCATAAGCCGGTGCCGCAACTGCGGAAGCCAGCAGGGAAGCGATAAGCAGTTTTTTCATGGTTGACTCCTGATGCCGTTAATTAGTGAAATTAAAATTTGCAGTAATGCATTAGCATCACCCGTGCCAGATTTTTTTATATTACAAATCAATGCGTTGCCGTTATGCACAAATCTGGATAGCGTTTTTCTGCACCGCCCCGGTGCATGGCAGTCAGCCTTCGCGCCAGCACGGTGCAGGCAAAAGAGGGACGATCCCCTGTGCTAAACTCGCCCGCTCCGGATTCGTTGCCATACTCGTTGCCAGCCAGGGCAGACAGGACATGCGTGATGCTCGACCCAAAACTTTTTGACGAACTCAACAGCCGTCTTTCGGCATTGATCGCCGCCAGCCCGGCGCGAGACATCGAGAAAAACGTCAAGGCCATGCTGGCCAGCGTTTTCGAAAAAATGGATCTGGTAACCCGCGAAGAGTTCGATATCCAGTCGCAACTGCTGGCCCGCACGCGGGAAAAGCTGACCGCGCTGGAAGCCCGCGTTGCCGCCCTCGAAGCCAGCCAGAAGACAGCGCCGAAGTAAGCTTCCATGCCACTGGCCATCGTCCGCAGCCGGGGTCTGGACGGCCTCGCCGCACCGGCGGTGGCCGTTGAAGTCCATCTCGCCGGGGGCTTGCCCTCAGTCACCCTGGTCGGCCTGCCCGATACCGAGGTCAAGGAAGCGCGCGACCGCGTACGCGCCGCGCTGATCAACTCCGGCTTCGAATTTCCCGCCCGCCGCATCACCATCAACCTCGCCCCGGCCGACCTGCCGAAAGAGTCCGGTCGCTTCGACCTGCCCATCGCCCTCGGCATTCTCGTGGCCTCCGGCCAAGTGCCGGCAACACGCCTGGACGACTACGAATTTGCCGGCGAACTCTCGCTCTCGGGCGAGCTGCGCCCCGTTCGCGGCGCCCTGGCGATGGTGCTGGCCGCCGGAGCCGGCGAGCGCAACTTCGTGCTGCCGACGGAAAGTGCGGCGGAGGCGGCCCTCGTTCGTCCGCAGGACATCTATGCCGCCAGCAGCCTGCTGGCCGTCTGCGCCCATCTGCGGGGCGACGAGACGCTGCCAGGCGCAACCGCCAAGCCGGCCGAATCCGTGACGCAACACCCCGACCTGTCCGAGGTACGTGGCCAGGCGCAGGTCAAGCGTGCGCTGGAAATCGCTGCCGCCGGCGGGCACTCACTCTTGATGTCCGGCCCGCCGGGCAGCGGCAAATCGATGCTGGCCGCCCGACTGCCCGGCCTGCTGCCACCGCTCGATGACGCCGCCGCGCTGGAATCCGCCGCCGTACTCTCGCTGGCGGGAAAATTCCGCCCGGCTGAGTTCGGCCAACGGATTTTTCGCAACCCGCACCACACCGCCTCGGCGGCGGCGCTGGTCGGCGGCGGCAGCACCCCCCGCCCGGGCGAGATTTCACTGGCACACAATGGCGTGCTCTTTCTCGATGAGTTGCCAGAATTCGACCGCCGCGTGCTGGAATCGCTGCGTGAGCCGCTGGAGAGTGGCCACATCCACATCTCCCGCGCCGCCCGGCACGCCGAATTTCCTGCCCGCTTTCAACTGGTGGCGGCAATGAATCCGTGTCCTTGTGGCTGGCATGGGGATTCTTCTGGCCGCTGCCGTTGCACCCCCGATCAGGTGACGCGTTATCGCGGAAAACTCTCGGGGCCGCTGCTTGATCGCATCGACCTCAATGTGGACGTCCCGGCCGTGCCGGCGGCCGCGCTGCAGCAGGCCGCCGACGGCGAATCATCGGCCAGCGTGCGCGCTCGCGTCAGCGCGGCAATGACACGGCAACTGACACGGCAGGGCAAACCGAACGCCCGGCTGGGAACCAAGGAAATCGACCACCACTGCCAGCCGGATGCCGCCGGCGCCGCGCTGCTGAAGCAGGCCGCCAACCGCCTCGGCCTTTCCGCCCGCGCCTTCCATCGCGTACAGAAAGTGGCACGCACCATTGCCGACCTCGCCGGTGTTGAACAGATCGGCGCGGCGCACATCGCCGAGGCCGTGCAGTTGCGCCGGCAGGCCAATTGAAAAATTTAACCACGGAAGGGCACGAGACAGCACACGCACTGGCTTTTGGGCGGCGAAAATCCGTTTCGTCTTTCCGCTGTGCCCGCCGTGGTTAATCGCTTTTGAAACAAGCCCCCCCAGACCCCCCTCTCCGACCGCAGCATCGCCGTGCTGCTGGCGGCCTTGTCGGCGCTGGGGCCGTTCTCGATCGACACCTACCTGCCGTCGTTTCCCGAGATGGCGGAGAACCTGAACGCGACGCCGCTGCAGGTGCAGCAGACGCTCTCCGCCTACCTGATCCCCTTTGCCGTCATGGCCCTGTGGCACGGCGCCATCTCCGACGCCCTTGGTCGCCGCCGCGTCATCCTCTGGGCGCTGGCCCTGTTCGGCATCGCTTCGGCCGGCTGCATTTTCGCCACCCGTATCGAGTATCTATGGCTGCTGCGGGCCGTGCAGGGGATCAGCGCCGGTGCCGGCATCGTCATCAGCCGCGCCATCGTGCGCGACCTCTACGACGGCGCCGCCGCCCAGAAGCTGATGTCGCACGTAGCCATCACCTTCGCCCTGGCACCGGCCATTGCCCCGGTGATTGGTGGCTGGCTGCAATCCTGGTTCGGCTGGCGCTCGGTCTTCGTTTTCCTGACCCTGCTCACCGCCACCCTGGCCTGCATCTGCTGGCGCTGGCTGCCGGAAACGCTGCCGCCGGAGAAGCGGCAGTCGCTGCACCCGGCCTACCTCGCCCGCACCTACTGGAAGGTGCTGTCCACCCCCAGCTTTCTGGCGGTATCGGCGGCGCAGGCCTTCAACTTCTGCGGTTTCTTCATCTATGTGCTATCGGCACCGATGTTCCTGATGACCCACCTCGGTGTCTCCGAGCGCGAATTTCTCTGGTTGTTCGGCCCGGCCATGGGCGGGCTGATGCTGGGAAGCTGGTTCTCCGGCCGACTTGCCGGCAAGCTGACGCCACTGCAATGCATCGGTCGCGGCTATGTTGTGATGGCCTGTGCGGCGCTGCTGAACCTGGCGATCAGCCAGCTCATGCCTCCGGGCCTGCCGTGGAGCGTTCTGCCATTGTTCGTTTACACCACCGGCATGGCGCTGGCGATGTCGGCACTGACGCTGCTTGGCCTCGACCCTTTCCACAACGAACGCGGGCTGGCGGCTTCCTGCCAGACCTTTCTGCAGTCCGGCTTCAACGGCATTACCGCCGGCCTCATCGTGCCGCTGTTGTGGGGCAGCACGCAGACGCTGGCCTGGGGAATGATCGGTTTTGCGTTTGCCGGCGGCTTGGCCACGCTGGCTTATCGACGGTTCAGGCCACCTGCCGGCAGTGGGTTTCCCGGACAAACAGAATAAGCACCAGCGACAGTGCGATGCAGGCAAAGATCAGCGTAAAGCCGGCCTGATAGGCTGCGGCGTCGTAAACCCGCGCGCCATCAACCGTGCTGCCCAGCCAGTTGCGGTCGAGAAGCCAGCCCACCCCCGGCTGCAGGAACATGCCGCCCATCAGCGGGCCCATGTTGCAGACACCCGAGGCCGTACCCATCAGCCGCGCCGGCACCGATTCCTTGGCGAAAGCAAACCCGATGATCAGGTTGCCGCAGGCAAAACCCGACACGATGAGTACGCCCGTCAGGGCCCAGATTGGTAGCGGCACGAAAATGATGATGCCCCAGCCGATCATCGCAACCACGGTCGTGATCACGTAAAGCGGCTTCCTTTTTCCCATGCGCTCGGAGAGCGCGCCGAGGATCGGCCCGCCAAGCGCCCAGGCGATGAGCAACGACGAGGTGATTGCCGCCGCCGTCTTGGTATCAAGGCCGTGCACCTGCTTCAGGTAGGGCACACCCCACAGACCGGCGAAGGTCAGCACCGAGCCGGCAATGCCGATCGGTACAAGAACGAGAATCCAGGTATTGCGATAGGAAAGCACCTGCACCAGCCCATGCCAGACCGACGCGTGGTGTGCGGCGTGTGCCGCCGGCGCTGGCGCATGGCTGATGTAGCCGCGCTCACTCGGATCGTCGCGCACGAACAGCCAGATGGCGATGCACAGGGCGGCAGTAACCATGGCAGTGACCATCATCACCGGCCGCCAGCCGAAGGATTCGACGAGCAGCCGCAAGGGCACGCCGGCAACGACGCCGCCGCAGACGCCGCAGAAGAGCGCTATGCCGGAAGCCAGCGCAAATTGCTCCGGCCTGAACCAGCGCGTCGCCAGTTTCAGCATCGAGACGAAAGCCACGGCGACCGACGCACCGATCAGCAGACGCCCGGCGTTGGCCCAGAAGATGGTTGGCGCGAAGGCAAACAGTGCCGTGCCAAGCGCCGCAATACCGGCACCGAGGGTCAGCAGGCGGCGCGGACCCCAGCGGTCGGCGATGATGCCGGTGGGAATCTGCATCGCCACGTAGGAATAGAAGTAGAAAGCCGAGAGGTTGCCGAGGGCTGCCGCGCCGAGAGAAAAATCGGCCATCAGCCGATCGGTGATGACCGCCGGCGCGACACGCTGGTAGAAGCCGATCAGGTAAAGCAGGGCGCCCAGCCCCCAGATGCTCCAGGCCAGTGCCGCCGGCGGATAGGCCCGCCCCTGCGCGCTCAACTCTGCTCCCAGGGCAGGCCGTCGACGCGCCAGCCATTCAGGGTATTGCGGTGCATGTTCTCGTCGCGGTCGCCTTCGAAACCAGTGAGCACGTTGATCACCTCCTTGAAGCCAGCAGCCTCCAGCGCTTCGGCTGCCTCGATCGAACGACGGCCGCTGCGGCAGATGATCACGATGGGTCGTGCGTGATCACTGTCGGCAAGGCGCGAAACCTCGGCAACGAAATTCGGATTCACTTCCCAGTCTTCGCCATCGTTCCAGGCGACGTGGATGGCACCCACAGGATGGCCGACAAAGTAGTATTCGATGGTGCTGCGACAGTCGATGAAGACCGCCTGCGGATTCTGCTGCAGCAGCTGGCTGCTCTCGACGGGAGTGAGATGTCTCATTTGGCTACGCTCGTGATGGTTGGCCTGATTCTACAAGGAAGCGAACCATGTTCAAGCATCGCGGTAGGTCGATACGCCTGTTCGGCGAGACCTTGCGCCGTTATTTGTTCAATAGCCCGGCAATCAGGACAATCAAGCGGCGGACGCCGAAAGTTTGAGCACGCGGCCTTCAAACGCCGCGAAATAGAGGACCGGGATCACCACCAGCGTGAGCAGGGTGGAGACGAAGATGCCGAAGATCAGGCTGATCGCCAACCCGTTGAAGATCGGGTCATCAAGGATGAACAGCGCGCCGAGCATGGCTGCGAGGCCGGTCAGCGCGATCGGCTTGGCACGTACCGCGGCTGACTGCACGATGGCCGCGCGAAAATCGTGGCCGGCGGCCACTTCGCCGCGCACAAAGTCGACGAGCAGGATCGAGTTGCGAACGATGATGCCGGCGAGCGCGATCATGCCGATCATCGAGGTCGCTGTGAATTGCGAACCGAGCAGCGCGTGACCGGGCATGACGCCGATGAGCGTGAGCGGAATCGGCGCCATGATGACGAGTGGCACCAGATAGCTGCCGAAATGCGCGACAACCAGCAGGTAGATCAGGATCAGGCCGACGGCGTAGGCGGCGCCCATGTCACGGAAGGTTTCGTAGGTCACCTTCCATTCGCCGTCCCATTTCAGCTGGTAGCCGGAAAGTGGATCGCCCGGCGGGTTGATGAACCAGTCGGTCAGTACCCCACCCTGCGGCAGCGTCTTGCCGGCCAGCTCGTCGCGCGCGTCAAACATGCCGTAAAGCGGTGAGTCAAGCGCGCCACCCATGTCGCCGACGACATAGACAACCGGCAACAGATCCTTGTGATAAAGAATTTTCTCGCGCTGCAACTTGCGCACTTCGACCAGTTCGGAAACCGGCACCTGCTGGCCATCGCTTGCACGCACGCGCAGTGCGAGCAAGGCATCGACGCTGCCCTTGCGCTCGGCCGGCAGCGAAACGTGCACCGGCAGCTCGTGCTTGGCGCCCGAGTTGCGCACCGGCGTCGCGTCGGCGCCAGCAAGACCGATACGTACGGCCTCGACGATATCCGGCTGCGAGACCCCAGCAGCGCCGCTTTGCCCTGCAGCACCGCAAGCACCGTGCGCGGCGCATCTTCCGAGACACTGTCGTCGATAGCGACGAGGTCCTTCGTTTTCTCGAAGACATCGCGCACTTGCTTCGCGACGGCGATCCGCCCGGCCTCGTCCGGCCCATAGATTTCAGCGACGATCGGCGCCAGCACCGGCGGCCCAGGCGGTACCTCGACGACCTTGGCATTGCCACCGTGCTTCTTGCCGATCGCTTCGACTGCGTCGCGCACGGACACGGCGATCTCGTGGCTCTGCCGCGAGCGGTGTTGCTTGTCGACGAGATTGACCTGGATGTCGCCCAGTTCCGGCGAGGCGCGCAGGTAATACTGTCGCACCAGGCCATTGAAGTTGATCGGTGCTGCCGTACCGGCATAAACCTGATAGTCGGCAACTTCCGTCACCTTGCCGATCTCAGCGCCGATCTCGGTGAGGACGCGCGCCGTCTGCTCGACCGGCGTGCCGACCGGCATGTCGAGGATGATCTGGAACTCGCTCTTGTTGTCGAAGGGCAGCATCTTAAGCACCACCAGCTTGACCACGGCGAGCGACACCGAGGCGAGGATGGCGACGACGACGGCGATGTAGAGCTTGCGTCGCGCTGCGGCACCGGTGCGCTCGTCAAGGAAGCGCGGCAGCAGGCTGCCGAAGAAGCCGGCGATTTTCGCATCGAGCTTCGACGGCTCGCTGTGGTGATCAGCGACCTTCATCAGCTTCGCGGCAAGCCACGGCGTGACGACGAAGGCAACCACCAGCGAGATGGCCATGCCCATCGACGAGTTGATCGGAATCGGACTCATGTACGGCCCCATCAGTCCGGTCACGAAGGCCATCGGCAAGAGCGCGGCGATCACCGTGAAGGTAGCGAGGATGGTCGGCCCGCCGACTTCATCGACGGCGTGCGGAATGATTTCCGGCAGCGTTTTCCCGGGATGCAAGGCCTGCCAGCGGTGAATGTTTTCGACGACGACGATGGCGTCATCAACAAGGATGCCGATCGAAAAGATCAGCGCGAAAAGCGACACGCGGTTGAGCGTGAATCCCCACGCCCAGGAGGCGAACAGGGTCGCGGCGAGCGTCAGCGTGACAGCGGCGCCGACGATTACCGCTTCCCGCTTGCCAAGGGCGAAGAACACCAGCAGCACGACAAATGCTGTGGCGAAGACGAGCTTGCCGATCAGCTTCTGCGCCTTCTCGGTCGCGGTCTGGCCATAGTTGCGCGTGACGGTAATCTCGACGCCGGCCGGAATCACCGTTCCTTTGAGCGTGTTGACGCGGCGCATGGCGGCATCGGCAACATCGGCGGCGTTCACGCCCGGCTTTTTTGAAAGCTGCAGCGTCACTGCCGGTGACTGACCCTCCCTGGTGCCGTGCCAGACATAGCGCGTCGGCGTCTCCGGCCCTTCCTCGACGCGCGCCACGTCGCCAACGAAGACCGGCTTGCGCCCGGCACCGCTGCCGCGCACGGCGACAATCAGGCGACGAACATCGGCGGCGTTTTCCAGCCAGGTACCGGTTTCGACCAGCACCTCACCATTGCCAGCGACCAGCGACCCGGCCGGCTGGCGGGTGTTGCCGGCCTGCAGCGCGCCCATCAGTTCCTGCGGCGTAACGCCGAAGGCCGCCATGCGTTCAGCGTCGATCAACACGCGCACGGCGCGATCAGGGCCGCCGATGGTCGACACGTCGCGCGTGCCGGGTATGCGCTTCAGTTCAATCTCGGTGGCGCGCGCGACCTGCTGCAGTTCATGTGCGCTGCGTTGCGGATCAGCAGTCGAGAAGGTCAGTGCGACGATGGGTACGTCGTCGATGCCCCTGGGCTTGATGATCGGTTCGCCGACACCAAGGTTTGGCGAGACCCAGTCGCGGTGCGAGTGAATGGTGTCGTAGAGGCGCAGCACCGCTTCCTGAAATTTGATGCCAACCTCGTACTGCACGGTAACAATGGCCATGCCCGGACGCGATACGGAATAGACATGATCCATCCCGGCGATGCGCGAAAGTACCTGCTCGGCCGGCGTCGCGACCAGCGATTCGACATCCTTGACCGACGCCCCCGGGAAGGGGATGAAGACGTCGGCCATGGTCACGTCGATCTGCGGCTCCTCCTCGCGGGGTGTCACGAGGACCGCAAACATCCCCAGCAGGAATGCGACGATGGCGAGCAGCGGCGTCATGCGCGAGGCGAGGAACAGGCGGGCGATACGGCCGGAAATTCCAAGCGCGGTACCGCGAAAATTCTCGGCAGAAGGGGGGGCGGCGTCCAGCATGCTCAGCGAGTGTTCAGCGCAGCATCAGCGATTGGCCGCCGATTTCAGGCGGATCGCCGCCCTGACGGGGTCAAGCACGACACGCTCGCCGGCGACAATGCCGGCCAGCACCTCGTATTCGCCGGCAAAGTTTTCGCCAAGACGAAGCTGACGCAGTTGCAATCCCTGTTCGGTCTCCACATAAACCGCGGTCACCTCACCGCGGTGCGCGATGGCGGCGGCCGGCACGGTCAGCTTCTCGGCCTGCCCGGTAATGAAGGTTACGCGGGCAAACATGCCGGGGACAACACCTTCGAGGTTCGCGGGCAGACCGACGCGCACCTGCGAGACGTGCGTCGAGGCGTCGGCAGTCGGCAACAGGGTGACGCTCGTTGCATCGGCGCTGCGGCCAAGTTCGGGAAACTCGACGCGGGCCGTTTTTGCGCGGCGCATCTCGCCCAGTTGATATTGCGGAATACTGGCAGTGACGCGCAGGCTGGCGGGATCATAGACCGTTACCAGTGCACGGCCCGGGGACGCCATTTCGCCCGCTTCGGCGTGACGTCGGGCGATTAGTCCGCCGATCGGCGAGGCAACACTGGCGTGACCAAGGCCGACGCTGGCCTGCGCCGCGCCGGCTTTCGCTGCATCGTAGTCAGCCTTTGCCTTGTCGAGCCCAGCCTGGCTGATGAAGTTCTGCTGGCGCAACTGCCTGTTACGTTCGAACTGGGCCTGCGCTACCGCCAGTTGCGACTGCGCGGCCTGTGCCGCCTCCGCCGCTTCACGGGCGTCGATGCGCATCAACACATCGCCCTTCTTCACCGCAGCGCCGGCATCAACACGCACGTCAACGATGCGGCCGGTCACCTGCGCCGCGACCGTTGCCTGCTGCACCGCCTCGACCGTCGCTTCGGCGTGGATGCCCAAGGCGACCGCCTGCGGCGCGAGTACGCGCGACGGCAACGCGTCCGCAAATGCGCTGCTCAGCATGCAAAGCGAAATGACGGAGAAGGAAAATATGCGCATCATATTTATTAGATTACTCTAATATACTAGACGCGACAAGCCTCCCGACAAGGTTGGGTCGAAAATGCTGCGGCAGCGATTTTCCGATTCGGCGGGAGCCAGACAGCCGATTTGGCTATACTCGGCACGAGTGTTCCTGGCAAAAAGCAGTCAAGCGCAGCAAGCAATCCGTGACTTGCGTTGCCTTGATTCATCAAGGCCGGGTTTTCAGACTGATTCGATCCTGCAAGGAAGCAACCCATGTTCAAGCGTCTCGTTGCTGCTCTGGTTTCCATCGCCGCCGTGCTGCCGGGATGCGATGCCATTTTCCTCGACGAGTTCAAACCGGGGATCACGACCGCTGCGGAAGTGCAGAAGCGCATGGGCAATCCGGCCGGCGAATACACCAATGCCGACGGCAGTGTTACCTGGGAATACAACCGCCAGCCGCAGGGTGTGCATACCCACATGCTGACTTTCGGTCCGGACAGGGTGCTGCAGCGGATCGAGCAGGTGCTGACCGACGAGAACTACGCCAAGCTGGTATTCGGCATGAGCAAGGATCAGGTCCAGCGCATCCTCGGCAAGCCGGGCAGTTCAGTCACCTTTCCGATGAAAAAGGAAGAGGTCTGGGACTGGCGCGTCGAAGGCACTCCCCCCGCCGAGGAGTGGCACTTCTACGCGCACTTCAGCGTCGAAACCGGGCTGCTGGTCAATACCACGAAGATGATGCTGCAGCGCGGCGGCTAATAAGGAAGCAACGCCATCTGTGGTCGCGCGACCGGCCGGTGCCACAAGCGATCAAAGTGGTGCTTTCTGCCTGCCATCGTAAGAGCTGTAACCTTTCGGCAGAGGGTGCCGAAAGCTGCTCGCACCAAAATTGGTTACCCACGAGGTCTGTCCAAGTCGTTCGGCGCCGCTGCCAATAGCCGACGCATAAAAATAGGGAACATACTCGCGGCCTTTTTTAAGGGCACGACCATTTCCGCTCCCCGGTGCTCCCGTAACCCAGTCGCCGTTTATACGGACATAGGCCATGCCTGCATCGAGATCCAGTGCCAGTCCGAAGTTATCGCCATTCCGATATATCTTCTGCTGACCGTGGGGAATGACAGCGTAGTTCCCTTGGGTGTCATCAAGCATACCGCCACCACTTTTTGCCAACGCGACACCGATGTTGGCGTGCGGTTCTGAAACCAGCCCGCCAGTGACCGCCATATTGCCCTCGAAATAGATTCGGCCCGATGAGTAGGAACGTGACGCCCACGCTGGGGTATAGGCACCGACATTGCCGTATTTCACTTCGAGCGCCGTCACGGGATCGTGCGACGATCCCTTCAACACCACATCTCCTGCACCCAGACTGGCAACGGATATCGGGGCTGGCAGCGAAAACGGGGGCGTCGAAGCCTCGACGGAAAACGACGACTTCGGACGATACTGGGCCTGAAAAGAGACAGGCAATTTTCCGGTCAAGCTTCGGACCAGATCCGCTACGTCGCGCATCTGGTTTGCTTCCATTTGGTTCGGCAGAAGTATTCGGCCACCGACGGCACGCGGCATCGCCTCACGCGACGGGGTGAAAATTTCGGCCTTGTGCCTTCCATTCACCAACACCCGTTGCGGATAGTGTCCATAGGCGAGCACCTTTCCGAGGTTGGCGCCGGGCTCCAGTGTGATTCGCCACTCGTTCGGCTCGTAGGATGACAGGAGGAGCATCGCCGGGCTTCCAGTCTTGCCGAGACGGATTTCGACAACGCCTTCTGGATGCTGCTGAAACCCTCGCTGCTCACCATTGAGCAAGTTACCCTCGTAAACGGAAATAGCATGCACATCCAGATCGCCGGCAGCGTATGGCGCTGTGCCCTTTTCGATCTTCGGCAGCGCCGCTGAACCATTTGCGGCAACCGCCGGCAGAGGAACCGCAACCGGCGCAGGAATCCGGAAATCGACCGGAGCAGACGCCACCGGAGAAGTTACCCTGAGAGGTATGCTCGTCGGCGAACCAACCACACCCGATTTTGGCACTTTTGTTGATTCGCTGACGGTCACCGGAAATCTGTCCTGCATGGAGCGCGGCACCGACGAGATCTGCATCTCGGGATAAGAAGGCCCGAGCGACGTTACCCGCCAGCGCTTACCCTGTCCGCTACCCGTTGGGTCGTCGGCATAGCCAAGCATGCCGTTGAGCGGAATGCCGTTTTCGATCGCGCTGCGCACTGCGGGGAGGTGCTCCGCCATTGTCACCACCCAGTCCGGCGTCTGAGTAACCTTGGCGTAAGCGATCAATGACCCTGCGCGATTTCCGGCATACTGCGTCCCGAGAAATTCAACCTTCATCCGGCCGACGGGAATGCATGCACTCCCGTTCAAACCGAGCGCCTGAACGGCATCCGGCCTAAGGACGAAACGCACACCGGACGTCACTGCTGACGCGAGCGTCGTTTCTTTCAGAGACTTAATAGCGCCGGGACGGGTTGATACCGCAGGACCCGTCGGTGACGGTGGCGGCAAACTCTCAATCTGTGCCAAACCTGCAATTTCAAGTGCTGACAACAGGTGCAACGCAGTCATCATTTGTGTCCGCTGATACTCCGGGCGACCTGCCTGATCGTGATAGACGACACGATAGCTGCTGCGGTCGTTTGCTGCCTCGCGGTCGTCACCACCGCGCTGCAAGCGCAGCGACATACACGCCACCGTTCCGCGCCCCAGCCATTGGTCGCCATTCAGGTAGTCGCTGAATGCCGTTCGGACCGTGGCAGGATCGGGAGCCGGCGGCGGCGACAACAGCGCTTCCATCTGCTTTGCAAAAGCAGCTGCACCGGCGCTATTCTCGTTCAGCAGCGAGGAACGGCGCTGCGCCTCCATTTCGGTAACCCACCCTTCGTTGCCGCGCAACAGGCGGGTCATTTCACGTTTCGGTGAGATCAGCCCTGCAAGTTTCGGAAACAGCGCTTTCGCGGACTCGCTGGACACCCATGGCGAAACATTCATGACTGCGGTTTCGTAGGCGACTTCGTAGATTTCCATTCCAAAGACGTCTTCATTGCGCTTTTCTATTGTCTGGATTGCATTGAACTCGCGGTCGCCGACGACAAAGCATGGTGTGTTTCCGCCGCGAGTCAGCATTGCTCCGTATCCCTGCCAGGTCAGCTGGAACTGCTTCGCAGCGCGCGAGCCGGCATCGGTGTCCACCGTCAGGTCGTTCTCGGAGAAGAACCCTTGCTTGGCAAAAAAACTCAACTGGCGAAGCTGGCGCTCTCGCACATCCTGGTCACGCGCATGGGTTTCGAGTAACAGAATGAGCGAATGCTGGCCGGGGACTGTGCGATTTACGATGCCGGGCACCCCCTGGATTTCTGGAGCAGCTCTCTCAAGTTCAGGGCTGACGCAAACTGTCCGTTGTTGCGACTTCATGACTGCAGCCCGGCGTACGATCGGTTCCATCACTTCAACAGTTGCGGCGCGTGGATTGCCGGGGACGTAACCTCTATCCCACGCCAACCATCCACCGAACACCGCGCTTGCCAGCAGGCTGACGGCAAGCACGACGGTAAGCGCACGAACCAGGCGCCGCCGCGAAGGTGCAGTCGCACGCTGCATGTTGTGCCCCGCACCCGCGACATCGTCGCCGTCAACGCCCTCCTGTCGAGCCGGGGTCGAATTTCCAGCGTCGTATTCGGCACGCAATTCTGGAGACGAAAGTACTCGGTAAGCATCCCTCAACGCATCGAGATAGTCCGCCGACGATTGCCCCGCTCCCAGTGAATTACGAAGTTCCTTCAGCCGGGCCGAATAAGCGCCGCGAATTTCGTCCATTGTCGCGGCGGAAGACACGCCAAGAATTTCGTAATGACTTGAATGCATATCGCTTCAGAGCTCCGGTTATGGGACACGAAGAATGACAAAGGGAAGTCATTGTGCCCGGCCAAACCTGTTCGTTCAACCCAGAACGCATACTCATGGCGATATGGCGTGGTCGCGCACATGAAACTCCGCGCCACGCGCTTCGTCTCCTGCCGCCACTACGGCAGAAGCTACATCAGAACAGGATCACCTGCCGCACGGCCTGCCCGGCCGCAAGCCGGTCGAAGCCCTCGTTGATCTGGTCGAGTGACAGTCGGTGCGTGATCAGCTTATCAACCGGCAGGCGACCGGCCTGATAGAGCGCGATGTAATTCGGGATGTCGCGGGTGGGCACCGCCGATCCGAGGTAGCTGCCTTTCAGCGTGCGCTCCTCGGCCGTCATCTGCACCACCGGCACCAGCAGGTGATGCGCCGGATTAGGCAGGCTGCAGGTCACCGTGGTGCCGCCGCGCCGGGTAATTTTCCACGCCAGTTCCAGCGCCGGTACGGCACTCGCGGCCTCGATGGCAACGTCGATGCCACCGGGTAGGGCCGCGCGCAGTTGCTGGACGACATCAGGATCGTCGGCACGAAAGGCGCGCGTTGCGCCGAGCGACATTGCCAGCTCCAGCTTCTCCGGCAGCACGTCGAGCGCCACCACTTCGCGGGCGCCGGCGGCCAGCGCCCCGAGCAGGGCTGAAAGTCCGACACCGCCAAGGCCGAGTACGGCGACCGTCTGGCCAAGGCGCACCTGCGCCGAGTTGAGGGCGGCACCGACGCCAGTGAGTACGGCACAGCCAAATATAGCAGCCACTTCCGGCGCGAGGTCCGGCACCACTTTTACCAGCGAGCCGCGATTGACCACCGCGTATTCAGCAAAGCACGACACGCCCACTTGATGGTTAAGCACCTGTCCATCAGGACGACTCAGCACTCGATGACCACCGACCAGCGTGCCGGCACCGTTGGCCGCAGCGCCCGGTTCGCACAGTGCGGGCCGGCCTTCCTGACAGGGCAGGCAATGGCCGCAGGAGGGTACGAAGACCAAGGCCACCGAGTCGCCACGCGTGAGGTCGGTAACACCCGGGCCGCATTCCTCGACCACACCTGCGGCTTCGTGGCCAAGCACCATCGGCATCGCCCGTGGCCGGTCACCGTTGATGATCGACAGGTCGGAGTGGCACAGCCCGGCAGCGGTGATGCGCACCAACACCTCACCGGGACCAGGATTGCCGAGTGTGATCGTCTCGACCGAGACTGGCTTCGATGCGGCGTAAGGGGAGGGTGCCTGCATCTGGTCGAGTACGGCGGCGCGCATTTTCATCGGAGTCTCCTGATTGTTTTCTGCCAGCAGAATAGCGCAGCTTTGTACCCTCGGGGAGGGCCTGCCAAATCCCCATGAAAAACACGCCTATTCATTGACAATCAGCCACTTAGACCGTATCTTTCGCCCTTCGCGCCGATTTGAAGTTCAGCTTGCGGGCGCATTACAAATACGGCTAAAGCGGGCGTTCTTTCCGAAACCCGTTCGCTCCCGACGCTGAACGGGTTTTTGCTTTTTGAGGTATTGCCATGCAGCCCGACCGTACATCCGAACTCTCCGCCCTTCTCCAGCAACGCATCCTCGTCCTCGACGGCGCCATGGGCACGATGATCCAGCGCCACGGGCTGACTGAGAAGGATTACCGCGGCGAGCGTTTTGCCGCGCACCCGCACGACCTCAAGGGCAACAACGACCTGCTGCTGCTGACCAAACCAGAGGTCATCAAAGGCATCCACGCCGAGTACCTGGCCGCCGGCGCCGACATCCTTGAAACGAACACCTTCAATGCGACGGCGATCTCGCAGGCCGACTACAAGCTCGAACCCATCGTCTATGAACTGAACGTCGCCGGCGCGAAGCTGGCGCGCGAAGCCTGCGACGAGTTCACTGCCAAGAACCCGGCCAAGCCGCGCTTCGTCGCCGGCGTCCTCGGCCCGACCTCGCGCACCGGCTCGATCTCGCCGGACGTGAACGACCCCGGCTACCGCAACGTCACTTTCGACGAACTGGTCGAGACCTACACCGAGGCCATCCGCGGGCTGGTCGACGGTGGCGCCGACCTGCTGCTGGTCGAGACGGTGTTCGACACGCTCAATGCCAAGGCGGCGCTGTTCGCCATCGAACAATTCTTCGAGAATGCCGGCCGCCGCTGGCCGGTGATGATCTCCGGCACCATCACCGACGCCTCTGGCCGCACGCTCTCGGGCCAGACGGCCGAGGCCTTCTGGAACTCGCTGAACCATATCCGCCCGCTGTCCTTCGGCCTGAACTGCGCGCTCGGCTCCAAGGAGTTGCGCCAGTATGTGGAGGAGCTGTCGCGCGTCTGCGATTGCTTCGTTTCCGCCCACCCGAACGCCGGCCTGCCTAACGCTTTCGGCGGTTACGACGAGACGCCCGAACAGCTGGCCGAGGAAGTCGCCGACTGGGCGAAGCACGGCTTCGTGAACATCGTCGGCGGCTGCTGCGGCACCTCACCGGACCACATCGCAGCCATCGCCAAGTATGTTGACGGCGTCAAGCCGCGCGCCATCCCAGAGGTCGAAAAGAAGCTACGCCTCTCGGGGCTGGAACCGTTCAACGTTGGCAAGGATTCGCTGTTCGTGAACGTCGGCGAACGCACCAACGTCACCGGCTCCAAGGCCTTCGCCCGCATGATCCTCGAAGGCCGTCTCGACGACGCGCTGGCGGTCGCCCGCCAGCAGGTGGAGAACGGCGCGCAGGTGATCGACATCAACATGGACGAGGCGATGCTCGATTCCAAGGCGGCGATGGATCGCTTCCTCAAGCTGATCGCCTCGGAGCCGGACATTGCCCGCGTGCCGATCATGATCGACTCCTCGAAGTGGGAAGTGATCGAGGCCGGCCTCAAGTGCATCCAGGGCAAGGGCATCGTCAATTCGATCTCGATGAAGGAGGGCGAAGCGTCCTTCCTGCATCAGGCCAAGCTGGCGCGCCGCTACGGTGCCGCCGTGGTGGTCATGGCTTTCGACGAAGCCGGACAGGCCGATACGTTCAAGCGCAAGACCGAGATCTGCCAGCGCGCCTACGAGCTGCTCACCGGCGAACGTTGAAAATTGGCTTCCCGCCCGAAGACATCATCTTCGACCCGAACATCTTTGCCATTGCCACCGGCATCGCCGAGCACGACAACTACGCGGTCGACTTCATCGAAGCTTGCCGCTGGATTCGCGCCCACCTGCCGCACGCGCAGATTTCCGGCGGCGTCTCCAACGTCTCGTTTTCGTTCCGCGGCAACGACGCGGTGCGCGAGGCGATCCACACCGTTTTCCTCTACCACGCGATCAAGGCCGGGCTGTCGATGGGCATCGTCAACGCCGGCATGCTCGGCGTCTATGACGATCTCGAAACGGCGCTGCGCGAGAAGGTCGAGGATGTCGTACTGAACAGAAATGCCGGCGCTGGTGAAGCACTGGTCGAGTTCGCGCAGACGGTCAAGGAAGGCAAGGCAAGGGACACCGGCCCAGATCTGACCTGGCGCCAGATGCCAGTCGAAGAGCGGCTGTCGCACGCACTGGTGAAGGGCATCACCGATTTCGTCGTCGCCGACACCGAAGAATGCCGCGCTGCGCTCGAAGCCGCCGGCCAGCCGCCGCTGTCGGTGATCGAAGGCCCGCTGATGAACGGCATGAACGTCGTCGGCGACCTGTTCGGCGAGGGCAAGATGTTCCTGCCGCAGGTGGTGAAATCGGCGCGCGTCATGAAGCAGGCCGTCGCCCACCTGATCCCCTATATCGAGGCGGAGAAGTTGCGTACCGGCGCCACCTCCAAGGGCAAAATCGTCGTCGCCACGGTCAAGGGCGACGTGCACGACATCGGCAAAAACATCGTCGGCGTAGTGCTTGGCTGCAACGGCTACGACATCGTCGACCTCGGCGTCATGGTGCCCTGCGACAAGATCCTGAACGCCGCCAGAGAACACGGCGCGCAGGCCATCGGCCTGTCCGGCCTGATCACGCCGTCGCTGGAAGAGATGAGCCACGTCGCTGCCGAAATGCAGCGCCAGGGTTTCGACGTGCCCTTGCTGATCGGCGGCGCGACGACCAGCCGCGCACACACCGCGATCAAGATCGCCCCGAACTACCAGTCGCCGGTCATCTATGTGCCGGATGCCTCACGTGCCGTCGGCGTTGTCACCAAGCTCTTGTCGATCGACCACGCCGCAGGCTACAAGGCCGAGGTCGCCGCCGACTACGAGAAGGTGCGCGCCCAGCACGCCAACAAGAAGGGCGTCGCCATGGTGACGCTGGAAGCGGCCCGTGCCAACGCACTGCCATGGAATGCGGCGGCGAAGCCCGTTCAGCCGAAGCAGATCGGCGTCACCGTATTGAAGGACATCGATCTGGCAACGCTGGCCGAGTACATCGACTGGGGTCCGTTCTTCCAGACCTGGGACCTCGCCGGCGCCTACCCAAAGATCCTCGACGACGAAAAGGTCGGCGAGGCGGCACGCAACGTCTTCAAGGACGGGCAGGCGATGCTGAAGCAGGTCATTGCCGAAAAATGGATCACGGCCAATGCCGTCTTCGGCCTGTGGCCAGCCAACCGCATCGGTGACGATGTCGAGTTGTACACCGACGAGACGAGAACGAAAGTGCTGGCGACGACGCACCACCTGCGCCAGCAGCACGAGCGCCCGAGTGGCAAGCCGCACCAGTGCCTCGCCGATTACGTTGCCCCGAGAGTTAAAAATGGCGGAACCCCCGACTGGACCGGCGCCTTCGCCGTCACCGCCGGGATCGGCATCGAGAAGAAGCTGGCCGAGTTCGAAGCCGCGCACGACGACTACCGCGCGATCATGCTCAAGTCGATTGCCGACCGCCTGGCCGAAGCCTGCGCCGAGTGGCTGCACGCCCGCGTGCGCAAGGAATACTGGGGCTACGCCGCCGATGAGGCGCTGGGCAACGACGCACTGATCCGCGAGGAATATCGCGGCATCCGCCCGGCACCCGGCTACCCGGCCTGCCCGGACCACACCGAGAAGGGCACGATCTTCGCGCTGCTCGATGCCACCGCAGCCATCGGCATGGAACTCACCGAGTCCTACGCGATGATGCCGGCCGCTGCCGTTTCCGGCTGGTTCTTCGCCCACCCCGAGGCACAGTATTTCGCGGTGTCGAAGATCGGCCGTGATCAGCTTGAGGATTGGGCGGCGCGCAAGGGGATGAGTGTGGCGGAAGCGGAGCGTTGGCTGGCGCCGATTCTCTGAGCGAGCGCTATTGCACCGGGTTGCGCAATTTTTTCAGCTCGGTCACCAAGGCAGGGATATCGCTACGGATAATGCTCCACAACGTGTCATCGTCAATGCCCAGGTAGCCGTGAATCAGGCGATTGCGCGTCGCAACAATCATCCGCCAAGGAATCGCTGGTGACTGAGTGCGGATTTCAGCAGGAATGTTCCCGGCGGCTTCCCCAATCAGTTCCAGGTTGCGGATAGTGGCATCGAACACCAATTCGTTGGCCACAAACGCTGCTTGGTCGATACCTTGTGTGTAGCGCAACACTTTCTCGGCAAATGCGAGCATGTCGTCCAGATAGAACCGCCATTCTCGTTCAGACACGAATAGCCTCACGTTCAATGAATGGCCGTAGTTCAGGGCGTAACGCCTTTTCAGTCACCAGATCAACGGCACAGCCCAACAGGTCTTCGAGATAGAACTGAACGCCGAAATAGCGATCAGAGGTAGCCGGCCCATCGAAGCCCACAAGAACATCTATATCGCTGGTCGGTGTCGCAACATCGCGTGCTGTCGATCCGAACAATGCCAGTCGCGTGACACCGTAACGCGCGGTCAGGATGGGACGATGCTCGGTCAGCAGTTTCAGGGTTCGAGTGCGGTCCATGGTGGTATCCAATTCAACGTCATTAGCGTAGCACCATCCGAGACTCAATACAGCAGGAACGGACCCCGTGTTTCGCCCCACTCGTCCTCGTCCGGCCTGGCCAGCGCATCAAAATCCGCCGGGGTCGCCGCTGCATCATCGACCCACTCGCGCAGCAGCGGGCTGCCGTTGATCAGGTCGATGGCCAGCCGGTTGGGCTCGTACTCGTAGGGGAAATCGCGCCATAGCGGGTAATCCGGCTGCAGCCGGCGCAGCGCCTTGAAGGCCAGTGTCTGCAAGCGCCACGGGCGGAACGCGGCATGGTCGTAGTGTGCCGAATCCTCGACATGAATCTGCACGCCGTTGCACAGCTTGCCGGCATGCTTGTGGAAGGTTGGCTCGAACCAGCAATCGCGCAGCATGCAGCCTTTCAGCCACTGCGGGGCCAGCGTGTGCATTTCGGCGATGAGCGCGCGTGCATCAATGTCCGGCGCACCGAACAGTTCCAGCGGCCGCGTCGTGCCGCGCCCTTCGGAGAGGGTCGTGCCTTCGAGCATCACCGTGCCGGCATAGGCGCGCGCCATGGAAAGGTTCGGCGCATTCGGGCTGGGGTTCACCCAGTTGCGCTCGCCGAGCGGCCAGCCGTAACCAGGTGCCGCATCTGGCTGCCAGCCGTCCATCGCGATCACTTCACAATCGACATCGAGTTTCAGGACGGCGATGAACCAGCGCGCCAGTTCGCCCATGGTCAGGCCGTGCCGCATCGGCATCGGGCCGGCGCCGACGAAGCTCTCCCAGCCGTCGCGCAGCAACAGGCCTTCGACCGGGCGGCCGGCGGGGTTGGGCCGATCGAGCACCCACACCGTCTTGCCATGCTTCGCCGCCGCTTCGAGCACGTAGCGCAGCGTGGTGATGAAGGTGTAGATGCGGCAACCGAGGTCCTGCAGGTCGACCAGCAATACGTCGAAGGTGGACATCATGGCGTCGGTCGGCCGGCGCACCTCGCCGTACAGGCTGAACACCGGGATGCCATGCAGCGAATCGACGTAGTCGGGCGACTCGACCATGTTGTCCTGCTTGTCGCCACGCAAGCCGTGCTGCGGACCGAAGGCAGCTGTCAGTTTCAGGTCGGGCAGTTTCGCCAGCGCGTCGAGCGAATGCGTCAGGTCACGAGTCACTGAAGCCGGGTGGGCGAGCAGGGCGAGTCGTTGGCCGACCAGCGGGCGGCGCAGCGCGGGTTCGTCGAGAAGGCGGTCGAGCCCGAAGCGGATCATGGTCGCTCCCTGCAATGTTCGGTCAGCGTCAGCGTAAAGCTGTCGCGGTGGTGGAAATCGGGTTGCGCGGCCGCATGCGCCAGCGCCCAGTAGCTGCGCGTGCCGTCGACCAGCTCGATGACTGCACTCAGGCCAAGGCAGAGCGGCTGCGATTGTGATTTCGGCAGCCAGCCGGGGGCCAGTGTCGTAGCCAACGTCAGCGAACCTTCGCTGCGCAGGAAGGCAATGGGCGGGACCGGCCCGAGCGGCAAGGGCGCGGCCTGCCGATAGTCGCTGAAAGCGTAAGCGGCCCAGGCTGTTGACGGCGAAAAATTGAATTCACGGTAAGCGGTCTGGCCGGGCACGCCGATGAAGGCCTCATAACAGGTGTGCTGCCACAGACCATCGGCACGTATAGCCGCACCGGGCTCCGGCAGCAGCACGCGGTCGAGCTGGCTGGCTCCGCCGTGCAGCACGAAGCCAAGTTGCAGGCCGCCGTCGGGAAGCCGTTCGATACCCGCGTCGATCTTCAGGCCGGGCGGGGCATCGTGCGACGGGTGCGGCTCCAGATCGAGCAGATGGGTCTGAGCGGAGGATGCGAGCATGGCTGCCATTGTAGACGACGCGGGTAGAATGCCGACCATGCCGCTCGAACTTGTCCCCGATGCCGACCTCAGGCAACGCAACACGCTAGCCTTGCCCGCGCGTGCCCGGTTGCTGGCAACGGTGCGCTCGGCCGACGACGCGCGTGCCATCGCCGCCAACCCGGCGCTGTGCCGCGAACCGCGTTTCATCCTCGGGGGTGGCAGCAATCTGGTCCTTGGCGCTTGCTTCGACGGTCTTGTCATTGCGCCGACCATTGCTGCTCGCCGGCTGGTCGGCGAGGATGCCGATGCCTGGTATGTCAGCGGCGGTGCCGGCGAGCCCTGGCACGATTTCGTGCAATGGACGCTGGCGCAAGGCTGGCCCGGGCTGGAAAACCTGTCGCTGATTCCCGGCACGGTCGGCGCCGCGCCGATCCAGAACATCGGTGCCTACGGGCTGGAAGTGGCGGAGCGGCTGGCCTGCGTGGACGCCATCGATCTCGACACTGGCGAAGCGCGGCGCTTCACGGCGGCCGACTGCCGCTTCGGCTATCGCGACAGCATTTTCAAGCAGGAAGGCTGGCATCTCGACGGACGTTTCCTGATTACCGAGGTCACTTTCCGCCTCCCCAAGCAATGGGCGCCGCTGATCCGCTACGCCGAAGTCGAACGGGAACTTGCTGCGGCCGGCCTTGCGGCACCCTCGGCCGCCGATGTTGCGCAGACCATCGCCACCATTCGCCGGCGCAAACTCCCCGACCCGGCCAGCACCCCCAATGCCGGCAGCTTTTTCCAGAACCCGGTCGTCGACGCCACCCAGGCCGCGCAACTGCAAGCGGCCCACCCGACCCTGCCATGCTACCCGCAGGCCAATGGCCAGGTGAAGCTGGCGGCTGGCTGGCTGATCGAGCAGGCGGGCTGGAAAGGGCGCAGACTCGGCCCGGTCGGCATGTACGAAAAACAGGCGCTGGTGCTGGTCAATCATGGCGGCGCCATTGCTGCCGATGTCGCCGCGCTGGCGAAAGCTGTAGAGGTCGATGTGCAGCAGCAGTTCGGCGTCAGCCTGCTGCCCGAACCGATCTACCTCGGCGTCGCATAAAGACAGGCCGCCACCCCGGTGGCCACGGCATCGGCCATGCGCACCTGACGCGCCGGGTCGCGCAGCAGCAACTCCTCGTCGCGGTGCTTGATCACACCGGCTTCAAAAAGCACGGCAGGCAGGGTGGTGCGGTAGAGAACGACGAGGTTGTCGTAATAGTGCACGGCGTTTTCCTCATCAGCCCATTCCCGCTTCGGAAAGTGGTGGCGCGTCGGCACGAAACCGGCGCGGCGCATCATTGCACCAATCGCCGACGCACAGCGCTCGCTGACCAGCGCGTCGGGATTGTTGCGCGAGACGTAGAGGGAGAAACCGGCATAGCGATCGCTGAAGCTTTGTGCCGATCCTTGCCACTCCCAGTCTTCCAGCAGGTGGGCCGAGAGTGAGTCGTGATGCAGGGAGAGAAAGAAATCGGCGCCGCTGGCGGCTAAGGGCCGCTCGGTGAGCCCGCCAATCAGCCCGTCGTAATTGACCGGGCGCACGGTGATACCACGCGCCTCCAGCGCCGGTTGCAGGACGCGTGCGAAGTCGCGGTTGAATTCGAATTCGGCACGGCCGCGCGCGCTGATCGCGCCGCCGTCCTTGAGACCATGGCCGACATCGACCGCAACCTCGGCCGCCCGGACAGGCAGCGCGCCCGACAAGACGAGGCCAAGCAGGATCGCCGCCCACGGAAAAAGCAGTGGCATCTGACGGGCAGCGTCGGCACGCAGAACCGGCGATCCGCTTAGTTGCCGAAGGCCTGCGGGGCTTCCCAAAGAATGAAGCCTTCCTTGTCGCGTGCCGTCAGTTCGAGAAATTCGATGAAGGGTTGGGCACGCCGGCCGAGGCTGACGACATTCGAATCCTCCACGTCATCCGCCGCCGAATTTTCTGGTTTTGCCGATTTTTCAGCACTGACTACCTGCTGCAAGCGCGCAACGATATCCGGGATCTGCTCAAAAGTGATGACGCCGCGCGCGCTGCATTCCTTGCCGGCAACGGTCAACAATCGCTTCGCGACATCGGCAAACATCATCAACTCGCCCGCCACGTTGGATGTGAATTTAACCAGCATTTCTATCTCCTGAAATATGCATGCCCTATTGTGTTCGATGCGGCATTGAAGAACAATGGAATCATCAAACTATCGGAGGTCTGCGATGGCGAGCATGGGAGGCATTCCGGAGCCAACCTGCGAACTCGAACAGTGGGTGCTCGTAGAACTCGCCAAGCGTCAGCGCAGCGGGGAGAGCGTTTCCGCACTGCTGATCGGCATTGGCACCGAAACGCAGGCACTGCGCATGGCAGAAGCGGGAGCGCAAGTGTTGCTGCTTTCCGACCGGGAGGCGATCTCCCATCACAATGTTTCCCAGTGTCCCACCGCCGTCCTCGACGACGAGGCGGCCGCATTGCCGTTCGCGCCCTTCGACATCATTCTCAGCCAACGCAACTTCAGTACGCTGCGCTACGACGCCGCCCGCAAGGCGCTGCGCGCATGTCTGCGGCGCCTCAAAATCGGTGGCAAGCTCTTTGTTTCGCTCTACGGCATCCATTCCGACCTGGGCGACAATTACCCGGATGGCGGCAAACTGGTCTCCGACCGGCTGGCCCTCGTGTCCCCTGAGGCTGGCAGTCGTTATGGCCTGACCGAACCGGTCTGTCTTTACGCCGAGCGCAATCTTTTTTCGCTGCTGATGGAAGCCGGCGGCGCCGTGCTCAAGACATCGACCAGCGCCCTTGGCCATGTGCGAGGCGTCGCCGCCAGAATATAGGGCTGCGGTAGAATGCCGCATCGCAACATCCTGGCAGGCTTCCATGTCCGATCTCAAGCATCTCTTCGAAAAAAACCGTGAATGGTCGAGCGGCATCCGCAAGGACGATCCGGAGTTTTTCGCGCGCCTTTCCCGCCTGCAGGCCCCGGAATATCTGTGGATTGGCTGTTCGGATTCGCGCGTGCCGGCAAACCAGATCGCCGGCCTGCTGCCGGGCGAGGTCTTTGTCCACCGCAACATTGCCAACCAGGTGGTGCATAGCGACCTCAACTGCCTGTCGGTCCTGCAGTACGGTGTCGATGCGCTGCGCGTCAAGCATATCCTCGTCGTTGGCCACTATGGTTGCGGCGGTGTCAAAGCCGCCCACGGCAACCTGCGCCTCGGGTTAGTCGACAACTGGCTGCGCCATATCCAGGACGTGAAGCAGAAGCATGCCGCCCGGCTGGCGACGATCAGCAATGAAAGTTCGGTCATCGACCGCCTTTGCGAGCTTAATGTCGTTGAACAAGTGCTAAACGTCTGCCAAACAACCGTTGTGCAGGAGGCCTGGAATCGTGGCCAGGCACTGACCATCCACGGCTGGATCTTCGGCCTGACCGATGGTCTGGTGCGCGACCTTGGCATCTCGATCGACGCCCCCGGTGAAGTTCAGGCGACCTACGAAAAGGCCTTGCTGACACTGGACGCTCCGGCCTGAGATGCGTATCGGGGTCGATCTCGGCGGCAGCAAGATCGAGGTTGCGGCTTTTGACGGCCTGAGCGAACTCGTCCGCCGGCGCATCGCCACTCCGCAGGGCGACTACATGAGCACCGTGATGGCCGTCGCCGGACTAATCGAAATCATCGAAAACGAACTCGGGCAGCGAGGAACAGTGGGTATTGGCATTCCCGGTACCGAATCGGCGCAGAGCGGCTTGATCAAGAATGCCAACTCCACTTGTTTGATCGGCAAGCCGCTGAAACGCGACCTGCAAACCGTCCTGCAGCGTGAAGTCCGGCTGGCCAACGACGCCAACTGCTTTGCCCTTTCGGAAGCGATCGACGGGGCCGGGCAGGGTGCCGAAACGGTGTTCGGCGTCATCCTTGGCACCGGCGTCGGCGGCGGCATTGTCGTTCATGAGCAAGTACTCACCGGCGCCAATGGCATTGCCGGCGAATGGGGGCACAATGCCCTGCCCACCCCGACTGCCGCCGAACGGCCTGGCCCCGCCTGCTATTGCGGCCGCAGCGGCTGCGTCGAGACCTGGCTGTCCGGACCGGGCATGCAGCGCGACCACGCAGCTATCGCCGGAGAAACAGCAGACCCGGCAAGCATCGTCGCCCGCGCGGTAGCCGGTGACGTCGCCTGTACCGCCACGCTGGAACGCTACGAGGAACGGTTGGCGCGGGCGCTGGCCGTGGTCGTCAACATCCTCGACCCGCAGGTCATCGTGCTCGGCGGCGGCCTCTCGAACATCAACCGGCTTTACGACAACGTGCCCCACCTGTGGCAGCCGTATGTCTTTTCCGACCACATCGCCACCCGCCTGCTCAAGCACCACCACGGCGACTCGTCCGGGGTACGTGGTGCTGCGTGGTTGTGGGGTGGATGATGAAGACCGTTTTAACCACGGAGAGCACGGAGAAAAGGCCAAACCTTTTCGATAGGCACCGATTTGCGTGCGAAGAGAACGAGCCAGCGATTTTTCTTTGTTTTTCCTCCGTGTCCTCCGTGCTCTCCGTGGTTAATTGAATTTTAAAAAAATGAACAACACCCGCCTCTTCACCGGCACCCCGGTCCGCATTGACGACGAAGGCCAGTTCAGCGCCATCTGGAAAACTCCGCTGAGCGGGCCGGTGCATATCTGCCGCGAAGGGCTGGCTGGCGACGTGCAGGCCGACCGGCGGGTGCACGGGGGGCCGGAGAAAGCCGTGCATCACTATGCCGGCGAGAACTACGCCAAGCTGGCCGCTGCCTTTCCGCAGATCGCCGACACACTGGTCGTAGGCAGCATCGGGGAGAACATCTCGACTTTCGGCCTGGACGAAACCACGGTCTGCATCGGCGACATCTTCCGCCTCGGCTCGGTGCTGCTGCAGGTATCGCAACCGCGCCGCCCGTGCTGGAAGATCGACAGCCGTTACGGCACCAAGGGCATCACCGCGCACATCATCGAAACCGGCCTGACTGGCTGGTATTACCGGGTGCTGGAAGAGGGCAAAGCCACTCCCGGAGAGATTTTCGAGCATGTTGAACGGCCAGCCGGTGCCGTGCTGCTCGACACGCTATGGACGACCTGGCACCGCCACCGGCCGGATGCCGACAAGTTGGCCGCCATCGCCGATGCCCCGGGCCTGACTCCAGCCTGGGTGAAGAAAATTGGCGACCGCCTCGACTGGCTGGCCGCCAATACGAGTGCCGATAGCCGCGCCGGCACCCACGCCTCCGACCGATCCTGATGCCGCTGCACAAGCTCTTCCTGCCCTTCGCCGGGGCCTACTTCCTTTCCTATTTCTTCCGCTCGGCCAATGCCGTGATCGGGCCGGAACTGGCACGCGATCTCGGGCTTTCGGCGGGTGACCTCGGCCTGCTGACCAGTACCTACCTGCTCAGTTTCTGCCTGGCGCAACTACCACTTGGCATGCTGCTCGACCGCTTCGGCGCCCGCCGCGTGGAATCGGCCCTGCTGCTTTTTGCCGCCCTTGGCGCCCTGCTGTTTGCCCTGGCCGATGGCATGGCCGGGCTGGCCACCGCCCGTGCCATCATCGGCCTAGGTGTTTCGGCCTGCCTGATGGCCGCCTTCAAGGCCTTTTCGCAGGCCTATCCGCCCGAACGACAGGCTTCGCTGACCGGCTGGATGATGACCTCCGGCGGCCTCGGCGCACTGGCTGCGACCGCACCGCTGGAAGCGCTGCTGCACTTCGCCGGCTGGCGTGAAATCTTCTTTGTGCTGGCGGCGGCCACCCTCGCTTCGGCCGCCTGGCTGTTCTTCGGCATTCCGGACAAACCCGCCAATTCGACAAATTCAGCACATCCCGCTCATGCGCCGGAAGGCTTTGCAGCGCAATGGCGCGGCGTCCGGCAGATCTTCGCCAGCCGCCATTTCTGGCGCTTCGCCCCGCTCGGGCTGACGATGACCGGCGGCTTCATGGCTGTGCAGGGTTTGTGGTCGATGGTCTGGCTGATGCAGGTGAACGGCTATTCGCGTGCCGAGGCCGCCGACCATCTGGCAGCGATGAGCTTCGCCATGCTGTTCACCTACATCGGCATTGGCTTGCTCGCCACCCGTCTCGCCCGCCGGGGAATTCCGCCCATCCGCCTGTTCGCCGGTGGCGTCGGGCTGTCGATCGTGATGCTCGGGCTGATTGCCAGCGAGGCGCTACCGGCGACGCACCTGCTGTGGATCGCCTACGGGCTGTGTGCCGGTTTCGGCACCCTCGGCTACTCGCAGACCGCCGCCGGTTTCCCGCTGCAACTGGCAGGCCGGGCGACCACCACCTACAACCTGATGGTCTTCGCCGGGGGCTTCGGTGCACAGTGGGGCATGGGGCTGCTGATCGACCTGCTGACCGGACAAGGGGTCAGCGAAGCCAACGCGCTGCGCGTTGTATTTGGTGTACTGCTGGTATTGCAGGCAACGACCTTTGCCTGGTTCCTGCTTTCGCGGCGCGCCGCCCTTGTAACGCGCCCCTGACCGTTCGCTCCCGCTCAACGGCACTTCGCCAACACCGGAAATCTGCTGTAATAGCGCGGGCCGGAAACGGAAAAAGCCACGAAAACGACAGAACGCTCCCCATGACGCCAAAGCCTTACCGCGAACCTTGCTGATCGCACGATGGAACTGATCAACCCACGTACCTTCCTGATTGTCGCCAATTTGCTCGGTCTGCTCTGCGCACTGGTGCTGTGGGTGCAGGCACGCAGCTTCCCGGCCGACATCGAAGGTCTGCGCGACTGGGCCAAGGCGGTGGTGTTGATGGGGTGCGCCGCAGGCCTCGCCTCGCTGCGTGGCTTTATCCCGGATGGCGTGTCCATCGTGCTCGCCAGCGCCATGCTGCTGCTCGGCGAATTGCTGCTGGTCTTTGGCCTCTTGCGCTACACCGGGCGCAAGCCGCGCTGGCGCCCGGCCATCGATGCCATCGTCGGCCTCGTCGTGCTGCTGATCTGGCTGACCTATGGCAGCCACAGCTATCAGGGCCGCATCTTCATCATGTCGCTGGCCCACGCCACTTTTTTTTCGCTCGGTGCGTGGCTGGCCTGGCAGGTCAAACCGGCGGGCTTCGGCAGCCGTTTCCTGACCGCCACCTTTGTCATCGGCGTTGCCGCCGCCGTCTGGCGCCTGGTGACGCTGTCGATGAATGTGACCGAGGCCGACGAGATCTTCGACCGCAGCCTGATCCAGCAGGTTTACCTCGGCGCCTTCTCGCTCGGCATCCTTGGTCTTTCCATCGGCTTCATCATCATCGCCAACGAGCGCCTGCGCGAGGAACTGGAATACCTCGCGACCCGCGACCCGATGACCGGCGCCCTCAACCGGCGCGCCTTCTTTGCCCGCGCCGATGTGGAATGGGCGCGCGCCGCACGCTCGCAGCGGCCGCTGGCGGTCATCGCCTCGGACATCGATTTTTTCAAGAAGGTGAACGATACCTTCGGCCACCACGTCGGCGATCTGGTCATCAAGGACTACGCCAACCGTGCCGGCCACATGCTGCGCCTGCCCGACACGCTGGCGCGTTTCGGTGGCGAGGAATTCGTCATCCTGCTGCCGGATACGGGCATGAAGGAAGCCTGCCAGGTCGCTGAGCGCATCCGCCGTGAGGTTGAAAAACGGCTGGACAAGACGCTGCCGCCCTATACGGTCAGCCTTGGTGTCGCCGTGGCCAATGCCGGCCAGGGCGACTTTTCCGACCTGGCCGCCTTGCTGGCCCACGCCGACGCAGCGCTCTACAAGGCCAAGCAAGGCGGACGGAATCGGGTGGAGCGCTAGCAGTGAGCCACTCTCAAGTGGCGTAATTTACAATGTTTTTTCGCCAACCCTCTCGTAGCAAGGGCTGGAAGCAAATATCGATTTGGCGCGATTTGCACGATTTGCGCCAGATGTCCCAACCAGCGCCACTTCAGCCCCTCACCCCTTCTGCCGCTGCATGTCTGCCAGCGCGGCCATCAGCCAGGAGCGCATGCCGATGACGATGGTGTAGGGCCGGCGCTGGTCGGGTGGCAACTTCTGGTCGGTGAGGTGCTGATTGGAGAAATCCTGGCCGATGCGGGTCAGCCGCTCGCGGAAAGCATTGGCCAGCCCGCGGCCGATTTCGCCATGCACCACCATCAGCATTTCCGACTCGCCGTCAAAACCACCGGCGAAGTAGTCGTGCAGCACTTCTTTCCGGAAAAAATCCATGACCGGCCCCTGCGGCAACCAGCGAAAGCCTTTGGCAACTTTCAGGCGGTAACGGTCGGCGGGGCGCAGATCGATGATGCCGAGGCGGTCAAGCTGGGTCAGGCAGCGCACCAGTTCGGCCTCGCTGAGTTCGTAGGTAGCGATGATTTCCTCGGCCGGCAACTGGCTGAGCACGCAGATCGCGACGATCAGCAACTGGCGGTCGGCAACGACGGCTTTTTCCTGCGCCAGCGTCAGCTCCAGCAGGAGCGGCTGGGTGTCGGCAACGCGGCGGGCAAGGTCGGCAAAATCCAGGTTGAGGGCGCGACAGATCTCGTCGATCCGGGAAAGCGGCATGTCGCCGCTTTTCGAGAACATGCGCTTGATGCTGGATTCGGCCATACCGAGACGAGGCGCAAGCGCGGCATAAGTCATCCCGGCAACCTTGAGTTCGTTCTTCAGCAGGGCAATGAGGTCGGCCGTCGTGCTCATCGGGTGTTTTCTCCGCAATTATTAAAATCAGTATCCAATGCCGATACTATAAAGCGCGACAAAAAACGTATGGGCGCTCCTGCCTGCACTTTAACCATACGGACCCGTCGCTCAACACGACTCACTTCCTGGAAAGCACGGACCACTCGATACGGTTGCCGTCGATTCGGTGCTTACGTGGTTGCCACACGCGAAACTCGGCAGCAACCCCGTGATCCTCCGCCCGAAGCCCTTACGCGAGGAGGGAGGTGCTCCCGGTGGTGGTGGCGGTGGTGGGCGGCAACGCGTCCCCCTGCGTTACACCGAGATCGATCTGCTGCAGGGTACCGGCGCGCCCGTCTTCGGCGAGGTAAACGCCGGTACGCCAGATCTGCCCGCGCGAGACGTTGTTCTCGTCCTTGAGCGCAAAGGGGCTCCAGGCGCTGGCGAGATTTAGCGCACCGACACCAGCCTCTTTCAATGGCGCTATTTTTCCATCGGGAAACCAGACGCCGAGCGCGGCGTAGGCGGGGTCGGCCTCATCGATCCAGCCATTTTTGTCGGCGTCGAAGCGGGTGAGATCGGCAAAACCATCGCCGGCATGCGTGCCAGTAGCACCGAACAGTTCCCGGCCATCGTTGATGCGCCCGTCGCCGTTGCCGTCGAGCACCAGGTAGCCACTGCCGCGTGCCAGCATCGGCACCGACTCGCTGCTGCCATCGGCATCGAGATCGAAGCTGAAGCGGGTATCGGTCAATTCGGCCGCCGTGCCGTTGAAATTGATCACCAGGGGGTCGCGGAAGACGATTTTGCCGGTTTCCGTCGATTCACGCGTACAGCTGTAATCACGGCACATGGAAAGATCAAGTTCGAAGGAAATCTCGCGGCCGTCGGCTGTTTTTACCTGCCCGGTGGCGCTGACAGCGGTGCGCTCGTGCTCCTCGATATGTTCGGTCGTTGTCGTCCGCCACTCGAATTCCCGGAGGCGAGGCCCGTTCGCTGCGACCTTGCCGGGAGTACCTTCGCTCCTCGCCTCCGCCGCAAGCGGCGGCAAACCTTTCTTCAGTTCGGCAATATCGTCCACCCCGCAGCGGCATTTTTGACCCGAGAGCATCTCCAGAATGGTGGCCACTAATTGCTGCAACATGAGCTGGACGCGCGGGATCGCATCTTCGCCGGCCGCCGTTTCTGTCGCCGCTTCGGCAGGCAACGCGGCGGCGGCATCCTGCAAGGCCCCGCGAAAGCTGAAGGTGCCGCTGACCTCGCTGCGATATTGATAGTCGTAGCTGTGGCTGGCCTCCAGGCCAACCTGTGACGATTCGATCTTCATGACACGCCTCCTTGTGGTTTGGGGGCTTTACTCTGCAAGGGCCGTGCCACGGATACGCCAGGCGCGGCACCTGGCGGATGAGCGAAGCCGCTGGCAGAAGCTTGGAATCGGAGTTTGAACCATGGCGGCCAGGGGGGGCCGGGCCGGGTGGAGGTTTCGCCGCGCCGCGCGCCCCCCCGGGCCGCCCCTTCCCAAAAAAACACCTGACAGCGCTCGAAATATCAGAATTCCAGCGGATCAACCTCGAGGTGCCAGCGCAGGCGGGAAGGTGATTTGATGCCTGCCAGTGCCGGCTGCCAGGCCGTAAGAAACGCCTGCAGCGCCGGCCGCGAGGCGCATTCGATAAGCAGTTGGCCGCGCTCCAGATTGGCCAGCCGCGCCATGCGCATGGGCACCGGGTCGTAGAGGGTCACGGCCGGATGGGTGGCAATTTCCGGCCACGCGCGGGCTGTCGCCAGGAAGGCGATGGCGTCAGCCATCTGCGGCGCCTCGGCGCGCAGCATGGCCTGGTGGCTGTAGGGCGGGAAACCGGCAAGCTTGCGTTCGGCCAGCTGGCTGGCTGCAAAAGCCGGGTAGTCGTGCTTGACGATTGCGGCGTAGAGCGGGTGATCCGGGTACTGCGTCTGGATCAGCACTTCGCCGGCCTTCTGCGCCCGGCCGGCGCGGCCGGCCACCTGCATCAGCTGGGCGAACAGGCGCTCCGGCGCCCGGCAGTCGGCGGCGAACAGCGCGGCATCGGCGCCAACCACCCCGACCAGCGTCAGGTTGGGGAAGTCGTGGCCCTTGGCCAGCATCTGGGTGCCGACCAGGATGTTGGCTTCGCCGGCGTGGATCTTCTCGACCAGCACCTCCCACTGCTTGCGGGTTTTCGCCACATCGCGGTCAGCGCGCAGGATGCGTGCTTTCGGAAAACGTTCGGCGAGGAATTCCTCCAGCCGCTGTGTGCCGCGACCGAAGGGGTGGATGTCCTGGTTGCCGCAGGTCGGGCATTTTCTCGGGACCGGGGTTTCGTAACCGCAGTGGTGGCAGCGCAGGCGCTTGTCGGCCATGTGCAGCACGAGGTTGGCGGCACAGCGCTTGCAGTTCGAGATCCAGCCACAGGCGGTACATGCCAACACCGGCGCATAGCCGCGGCGGTTGAGGAAGACGAGGCTCTGTTCGCCGCGCAGCAACCGCTTTTCGATGGCTTCGAGCAGGATGCCGCTCAAGCCTTCCTCGGCTTTTTCCTTGCGCAGGTCGATGCGCTGCACCGTCGGCAGGCGTGCCTGTTCGACGGCCCGCTCCTTCAGCGTCAGCAACTGGTAGCGGCCACGCATTTCCTTGGCCGTAGCATTGGCCCAGGTTTCCAGCGAAGGCGTGGCCGAGCCAAGAACGATGGGCACCTTGCGCTCGTGGGCACGGAAAACAGCGACATCGCGCGCCGAGTAGCGCATGCCGTCCTTGCTGCTTGAAGGAGGGGTCGTGCTCCTCGTCGACAATGATCAAGGCCAGGTCGGGCAAGGGAGTAAATACGGACAGCCGGGTTCCAAGCACGATGCGGGCACTGCCGGAAAAAGCCGCCAGCCAGTTGCGCAGGCGGGCGGCCTCGGTCAGTTCGCTGTGCAGGCTGACCAGCCCGGCGGTGGGAAAGCGGCCAGCAACCCGTGCTTCGAGTTGCGGCGTCAGGTTGATTTCCGGCACCAGCACCAGTACCTGGCCGCCCTTGGTCAGCGCATCGGCGATCAGGCTCAGATAGACCTCGGTCTTGCCGCTGCCGGTAACGCCAAAGAGCAGGAATGGCTTGAATCCGTTACCGGCTGCTCGCACGGCCGCCAGCGCCGCCTGCTGCTCGATATTCAGTTCGGGGGCAAGTGTGGGGGGCGGCAGGTCCTTGCTCGGTTTTGGCAACCGCGCCTTGGGCGGGTCGAGCCGGCGCAGGCCGGCGGGCAGCGTGGACAGCATGACCTCGCCGAGCGGCGCCTGATAGTAAGCGGCACAGAATTCGGTCAGGCGGAACCAGTCGGCAGGAAGGCGGGGCTCGGGCAGGATGGCTTCGACCGACTTGAGCTGTTCCGGCGAAACCTCGCTCTCTTCCGGCAGGTCGACGATGACCCCGATGACCGAACGTCGCCCGAACGGCACCCGCACCCGGCAGCCGATATCGGCGCGGCTGGCCTCGGCGGCCTGATAGTCAAAGGCGCGATGGAGGGGAACATCGAGGGCGACGCGAACAATGGGCATGCCGGCTATGACGCTCAACGAAATCTATGAGAAATGAACCGGGCGAAAACAATCGGAATTTCGCTGCACCGCAGCATTGGCAAGGCTTTCAGTTAGGCCCGCTTGTTCGCACCGCTTCTTGAAAACCGCTGCAAGCCCTTGCTCTTGAAGCAGTTTTTTTGTTGTTCACAATTTCTGTGGATAACTCTGTGGATTGCTTTGTATCTGCGGAGCTAACTGCCCTGCCCACAAGGGGTTTTGTCACTTTGCTGTAAAATAAGGCAGTTTAATAGTTGTTTAAAAACATGTAGTTAGCACAAGCGTGCTGATTTTATGGGAGTTTTTCCCGCGCCACCTTCGGCGCGGGAGATTCTGTGCATAAGTCAATAGATGTTTGGCAATTTTCGGTTTTTATTTCACTGCATTCTGGCGGATTTCGCGGCTGTAGCTGTGCACGGTATCCACCAGCGCAATGACATGATCCGGCGGGGTGTATTGCGAAATCCCGTGCCCGAGGTTGAATACATGGCCGGTATTGCCGGGGCCGTAGCTATCAAGGACTTTTTTCGTTTCGACCGCGACTGTTTCGGGTGAAGCAAACAGCACGTTCGGGTCGAGGTTGCCCTGCAGCGCCACCTTGTCGCCAACACGGCGGCGGGCTTCGCCGATGTCGATGGTCCAGTCAAGTCCCACCCCGGTACAACCGATGTCGGCAATCGACTCGATCCACAAACCGCCGCCCTTGGTGAAGACGATGGACGGGATTTTCTCGCCGTCCTTCTCCTTCTTCAGGCCGGCGACGATCTTCTTCATGTAGGCCAGCGAGAATTCCTGGTAAGCCGCCGCCGAGAGGGCGCCGCCCCAGGAGTCGAAAATCATCACGGCCTGGGCGCCGGAGTCGATCTGGGCGTTGAGGTAGGCGATGACGGCATCGGTAGTTACCGACAGGATGTGGTGCATCAGGTCCGGACGGTCGTACATCATCGTCTTGACCTTGCGATAGTCGGCGCTTGAGCCGCCTTCGACCATGTAGCAGGCCAGCGTCCAGGGGCTACCGGTGAAGCCTATCAGCGGTACCGAATTGTCAAGCGCGCGGCGGATTTCGGAAACGCCGTCCATCACGTAGCGCAGGTGATCGAAGGGGTCCGGCGCGGTCAGGTCGCGGATGGCCCATTCTTCGGTCAGCGGGCGCTCGAATTTCGGCCCTTCGCCCTCGGAAAAATAGAGGCCCAGGCCCATGGCGTCCGGTACGGTAAGGATGTCGGAAAACAGGATGGCAGCATCAAGGTCGTAGCGGGCCAGCGGCTGCAGCGTCACCTCGCAAGCCATCGCCGGGCTTTTGCACAGGTTGAGAAAGTTGCCGGCGCGCTTGCGCGTTTCGCAGTATTCCGGGAGGTAGCGACCCGCCTGGCGCATCAGCCATACCGGCGTGTAGTCGGTCGGCTCCTTGAGCAGGGCACGGAGGAAATTGTCGTTGCGGGGTCGGGTCATGATGGGCGGCGCCGGAAATTGCGGAAAGGCGAGATTATCCGCCTTTTCAGCCAGCGCCGCCACGGCGCCGGCCGGTGATGAACCCCTGTCGACCGCTATTTCCGCCAGAACGCGGGCATCAGCACCACGAGCAGCGTAAACAATTCGAGCCGGCCGAGAATCATGGTGAAGGCGCACACCCAAGTCTGAAAATCGGTGAGTACACTGTAATTTGTCGCCGGGCCTACCGCGTCGAGGCCTGGGCCGGTGTTATTGATGCAGGCGACGACCGCCGAGAAGGCGGTGACAATCGAAAGGCCGCTGGCAGAGAGAATCAGCGTCAGCGATACGATGCTCACCATGTAGATGAAGGAAAACCCGAGGACGGCATGCAATACCGGCTCGGCAACTGCCTGGCCACCGAGGGTGACCGGCCGGACAATTGCGGGGTGCATGGCACGCAGCAGTTCGCGGAAAAGCTGCTTGTAGAGGATGACGGCACGCATCATCTTGATGCCGCCGCCAGTTGAGCCCGCGCACGCGACAAAACTGCCGAGGAAAAGAATCCACAACTGGGCAAACATCGGCCACACGGTGTAGTCCATTGTGGCCAGACCAAGCGAAGTCGCCAGCGAGATGCTGTGAAAGGCGACATGGCGCAAGGCGGTACCCACCTCGTCATAGGCGCCGGAATACATCAGATAGGCGGTCAGGCCGAGAATGCTGGCTGTCAGCGCGCCCGCGTAATAGGGGAGTTCGCTGTCGTTGCGGTAGGGCTTGAGGCTGCGCGAGCGCAGGGCGAGAAAGTGCGTGGCGTAGTTGATGCCGGAAAACAGGGCAAAGGTCATCGCCACCAGTTCGAGCTGCAGGCTGCCGTAATGGCCAAGACTGGCGTCGCGGCTTGAAAACCCGCCCAACCCCATGATCGAGAAGGCGTGCATGACCGCGTCCCAGCCATCCATATCGCGCATGCCGAAGTAGTAAAGGGCAGCACCACAGGCGACGGTCAGCAAGACATAAACGACGTAAAGCCCGCGCGCCGTTTCGGCGATGCGCGGGGTCAGGCGCGACTCCTTCATCGGGCCGGGCGTTTCGGCCTTGAACATCTGCCGGCCGCCGATGCCGAGCAGGGGAAGTACGGCGACAGCCAGCACGATGACGCCCATTCCACCCAGCCAATGCAACTGCATACGCCAGAGATTGATCGACACTGGCAACTGATCGAGCCCGGTAAGTACCGTGGCCCCTGTCGTAGTCAGGCCCGAAGCGGCTTCGAAATAGGCGTCCGTGAAACTCAAGCCTTCGATGTGCAGATAGAGCGGCAAGCCGGCGTAAATCGGCAGCACGGCCCAGGTCAGTACGACCAATAGAAAGCCGTCGCGTACCGTCAGATCGCGGCGACGGCGACGCGTTGCCAGCCAGAGCAGGGCGGCGCTCCCCAGCGCCAGCAGCATCGCTTCGTCGTAGGCAAACTCGGCGCCGTCGCGGTAGTACCACGAGACGCCAAGCGGCAATAGCATGGTCAAGGCAAAGATGCCGATGATGACGGCCAGTGCGTTGAGTACCTGGAAATGTCGCATGGGTCGCAGCCTGCCCGTTTAATCAGAAAAAATGAAAGCCGACGGCGAAAAGCTTTTCGACTTTCTTGACCACTTTTTTGTTGAGGCAGAAAACGATGACGTGGTCACCAGCGCGGATACGCTCCTCCTTGTGGGCAATGACGACGTGGCCACGCCGCTTGCGCAGCATGTTGCCTTCGTAGCCAATGTCTTCCCACTTGTCGAGGTCGCGCACGATGGCTGCGAGCACGGCCCCCTGAATCACCGGCAGGTCGCCGACACGCTTGCCGACAACCTTGGAGCTCTTTTCGTCACCGTGCACCACCATTTCCAGTGCCTCGGCGGCGCCTCGGCGCAGACTGTGCACTTCGGCCACATCGCCCCGGCGCACGTGTGCCAACAGGGAGCCGATGGAAACCTGCGCCGGCGAGATGGCGATGTCGATCGGCCCGCCCTGCACCAGATCGGCATAGGCCCGGCGGTTGATCAGCGCCACGACACGCCGGGCACCGAGGCGCTTGGCCAACGATGCGGCCATGATGTTGTCTTCGTCGTCATTGGTCAGCGCGAGGAAAAGGTCCATTTCCTCGATGCCCTCGGTCATCAGCAGGTCCTCGTCGGTGGCATCGCCCGAAAGGACAAGGGCCGATTTGACCTGACCAGCGATGAATTCGGCACGGGCTTTGACCGTTTCGAGGATCTTGACCGTACAGGTTCCCTCCAGCGCCTGCGCGACGCGATGGCCGATGTTGCCGCCACCGGCGATCATCACCCGGCTGACGGGCCGCATCATGCGCCGCAGTTCGCGCATCACCCGGCGAATGTGTTCATCGGCGGCCAGCACGAAAACTTCGTCACCGTCCTCGATCACGGTGTCGCCCGTCGGCGTGATCGGGCGATCGCGGCGATAGATCGCGGCAATGCGCGCACCAATGCTTTCGGTCAGGTGCCGGCTCATTTCGCGGATCGGCTTGCCGACAAGAAGGCCGTCGGCATACGCACGTACCGCCACCATGGTTGCCCGGTTATCGCCAAACCCGAGGACCTGCAAGGCCTCCGGGAACTCGACCAGGCGGGCAATGTAGTCGGTAATGACCTGCTCGGGGCAGAGCGCGTAATCCACCGCAAAGTTGTCGGTGGATAGCAGCGCCTCGTTTTCCAGAAAATCGGAAGCGCGCAGCCGGGCGATACGCGTCGGCACGTTGAACAGACTGTGCGCCAGCTTGCAGGCGACGAGGTTGGTCTGATCGCTCTGCGTTACCGCGATCAGCAGGTCGGCATCTTCCAGACCGGCCGCGCGCAGGGCTGAGGGATGGGCGGCATTGCCGATCACCGTGCGCAGGTCGAGACGGTCCTGCAGGTAGGCCAGTCGCACAGCATCGGTATCGACGATGGTGATGTCGTTTTCTTCCGAGACCAGGCTTTCGGCAACGCTGGCCCCAACCTGACCGGCACCCAGAATGATGATTTTCATGCTTCCCCCTGAATCCGCTGCTGGCAACCGCGCCGGCTGATGCCGGAATGATTGCGCCGACTGGCCGAATCCTCATGGCCACCCACAAGTTTACTCTTCGCCGCGCCGGCCGATCTGGATACCGAGCTGCTTCAGTTTGCGGTAAAGGTGCGTACGCTCCAGCCCCGCCTTGTCGGCCACGCGGGTCATGTTGCCGCCTTCGAGGCGCAGCGCATGTTCGAAATAGAGGCGCTCGAAGGCATCGCGCGCCTCACGCAGCGGCTGTTCGAAGAAGGGGAGAAGACTGGGGGCTTCGCTGGTCTCGCGCAACTCGGTCTGCAGGATGCGCGCGACGTCTTCGGCAACGATCTCTTCATCGAGCGCCGACAGCGCCAGGTTCTTGACGGCGGCCTGCAGCTCCGGCCAGTCTCCCTGCCAGCGGTGGATACGCAGTGCATTGAGCGCACCGACGGCGAAACGCCGCGCCGGGACTTCGCCGCGCTCGGCCAGGTGGGTCAGCAGCAAGGCGGCGATTTCGGGAATTTCGTCGGCGTGCGCCGACAACTGGGGTAGCGCCAGCCAGACTTCGGCCACACGCGCCAGCACCGCCGCGTCCCAGCCGGCTTCAGCCAGCGCTGGAAGGGGCTTGGTGGTGCCGCAGATCAGCATGACATTGTGCTTTTCCAGACGGTCGATGGCAAAAGCCAGGTTCATCTGCTGCAACTTGCCCATGGCGGCCAGATCGGCGGCAAAGAGGATGCCGCCAGAGGCGTTCTGCAGCATCTCCTGTGTCAGCGGCCCGCCGGCGGCTGCGAGATCCAGCCAGGGCGCATGCGGCGCCTGCAGCGAACGCGCGCACAGTTCGGCGATGGCGCTGGAGGCTGATTTGAGCAGCAGCATCGAGGTCTTGGCCGCCGCCTGCTCCAGACGCTTGCGCAGATCCTTGATCAGCGGCGATCGGACGAAGGCGTCAAGGGTCAGCGGCGCCTTGGCTGGTGCGACCTCGTGCTTCAGGGCTTTCTTGACGGTGGATAGAAGCTTTTGCAGGGCGATCGGTTTTTCCAGGAATTCTGCGGCGCCGATGCGGGTGGCTTCGACGGCAGTGTCGATGGTGCCGTGCCCTGACATCATCACCACCGGCATCGTCAACAGACCGGCCGCCGACCATTCCTTGAGCAGGGAAATTCCGTCGGTGTCCGGCATCCAGATATCGAGAAGCACGAGATCGGGGCGTCTTTCGCCACGCGCCTTGCGCGCTGCCGTGGCATTTTCTGCCAACCAGACGGTATGTCCTTCGTCAGCGAGAATCTCTGAAAGAAGCTCGCGAATGCCGACTTCGTCGTCAACGACCAGTATCTGTGCCATTTTCGTTTCTCGTTCCTGCTTGCGCTTCCAGTACCAGCGGCAGGCGAATACTGACCTGCGCGCCGACCGGTTGGCGGTTGGTAATGTCGATGGTGCCGTGGTGTTCGTCCACGATTTTCTTGACGATGGCCAGCCCGAGGCCGGTACCTTTGGCCTTGGTGGTGACATAAGGCTCGAAGACACGCGCCATGATCTCGGCGGGAAAGCCGGGCCCGGCATCGGCAACGCTCAGCTCGGCCTGCTCGCCAAGACGTCGGGTGCATATTTCAATATGTGCCCCATCCTTGCCTTCCTGCGCGTCTTCGGCATTGCGCAGGAGGTTGTGGATGATCTGGCGCATCTGCGTTGCATCGCCGAGTACCGGCGGCAGGTCTGCCGCGAGATTGACAACAACCTCGGCATGCGAGGTTTCATAAAGCCCGAGCACCTCGCCGACAAGGTCGTTGAGATCAAGCGGCGCCACTTCGGGGGCCGGCATGCGCGCGTAGTCGCGGAAGTCATCGACCATGCGCTTCATCGACTGCACCTGATTGATGATGGTTTGCGTGCCACGATTGAGGAAATCGGCGTCCCCGTTGGCCAACTTGTCGGCCAGCTTCATCTGCAGGCGCTCGGCAGAGAGCTGGATGGGCGTCAGCGGGTTCTTGATCTCGTGCGCCAGACGTCTCGCGACCTCTCCCCAGGCGGCGCTGCGCTGGGCGGCAATCAGGCGAGTGACATCGTCGAAAACGGCTACGTAGCCGCCGCCACTGCCCTCCGGCAGCTTCGACCCGCGCAGCAGGAGTACCTGCGGCATGCCGTTCGGTCGCTCGAGTTCGAGCTGGCTGTGCCACTCGTTGCCGCCGCGCCCCGCGAATCCCTCGCGAATGGCATTACCGAGAATTTGCTGACGCGGCCAGACGTCGACGGCGGTCGCAAAAAGCCCGTTGAAATTGTCATCGAGGATGTTCAACGCGCCTTCATTGACGTTGCGCAGCACGAAACGACGATCGAACACCAGAACCCCGGCCGACAGGTTGGCGAGAATCGATTCAAGATAGGCACGACCGGATTCAACCTCGGCCCGGTGGCGCTCCGCTTCCTTGCGGGCATCGTCGAGCTGGCGGGTCATCTGGCTAAAGGACTGGGTCAGCACACCAAGCTCGTCACGGCTGTAAATGGCTTCGCGCGGCGTGTAATCGCCTGCCGCGACGGCCTCGGTACCGGCGGCGAGGATCGACAACGGCGCCGACAGGCGCCTGGCCATGACGAAGGCCAGGGCAAAGGAGGCGAAGAGGGCAAGCAGGACTGTCAGGGTCAGGGTCAGCGCATAGATCTGGGTCAGGCCACCGCGTGCAAGGGAGAGTTCCTGGTAGTCGCGATAGACCTCCTGCACTGCCTCGGCATTCTGTGCCACGCCTGCCGGCACGGCATGTGAAAGCTGTAGCAGACGAAGGTCGGAACCAAGGCCTCGCGAGGCCACCGGTACCAGCGCACGTACATAAAGACGATCGGCGTCCCCCTCGATCGAGCCGATGCCGCGACCAACACGGGCCTGCTGCAGTTGGGTTCCAGACGGCAGGGGCGGTATCGGCGAACTCAGGCCGCTGGTGGCACTGACCAGCAGTTGCCCGGAAAGCGTGAAAATGGCCGCCGTTTCCGAACCGGCCTGCTCACGCAAGCGGGTTAGTTGGCCGCGACGCTGGTTTTCCGGGTAATCGGCCAGCTCAAGCGAAACGCTCTGCGCCTTGTCCATCAACTCGGCAAGCTGCGCATCGAGCGCGCTGCGGCCAAGGTTAAGCCCGGATTCCAGCGCTTTTTCGACGCGCACATCGAACCAGCTCTCGATACTCTTGGTCAGGAACTGAACGGAAACCCCGTAGATCAAGGCGCCGGGCAAAACCGCCATGAGGCCGAAAATGAACATCAACCGCAATTTGAGGCGCGAACCGAAAACCTTTTGGCGGTGCTCCTGCCACAACTGGCGCAACTGCCAGCCAACCAACGAGAGCAGCGACAGGGCGACAACGACGTTGAGCCCGATCAGCCACGGATAGTGTCTGGCAAACAGGGCCGTATTGGCACTGGCGGAGGCCAGGAGGAAGAGAAGGATGGCGCCGAAGGCGGCGGCAACAATCAGCAGCACCTTCATTTGGCGTCGGCTCCGACAGTTACGGCCGGGGTGACGGCGTCAGTGGCAGGCGGAGGCGCGACAACGCTGGCGGGGGCCGGGGAAGAAAGCACTGCAGGCGCTGCGGCAGGGGCAGCAGGCACGGTGAAAACCCAGCGCTTCCACTCGGAAGCGAGAACCCACTCGCGGTTTGAGAGGGCTTCGAGCTGGAAAGGCTTGGGCAGTTGCGAGGTGTCGAGCCGCATCCGCAGCGCGGCCGCAAAGTTTTCTCCCGAGGCGAAGCGCTCGCGCTCACCAACCTGCCAGTTGCGCAGACGCGATAGCACACGCAAGGCTTCATCGAGGCTAGTGAAGCTTTGGTGCAACGCCCCTGTGGACAGCCGATATTGGCGGGTCAGGGCATGGTAGGTCAGACGCCAGGTTTGCTGGGATTTGACCACCTTTTCGTCGAACCAGTACCAGCGCGGCCGAGTCAGTTCGAATTCGGCGAGAAAGTGCAGGGCCAGCCCCTTGCTCACGGCTTCTTCAAGGCGAGGGCTGAAATCGATCGCGAAGTCAGCCGAGAGCAGAAAACCGCCATCCTCCACGGCCGTGAGCTGCACATTACGTACGTCGATTTCGGCAGCCGCTGCAGGCATGACGAATAGCGCTGAAAACAGCGCCAGAAGAAAAACGGTCAGTGACTTAGCCAGCTTTCTGCAAAAGCGCATAGTAGAAACCGTCGTGATCACCCTGCGGCAGCCATTGCTCCTCGGCGAGCTTCTTCGCCTGCAATCGGGTTTCGGCAAAGGTCAGCTGGCGGCCGTTTTCGTCGGAGAAGACCGAACAGGTGGCATAGAGCAGCCGCCCCCCGGGCGCCAGCGTAGGCCACAGCGCTTCAAGTATCTGTCGCTGCACGCGGGCAAAGCCGGCGATATCGGTTTCGCGACGCAGCCATTTACTGTCCGGGTGACGGCTGACGACGCCGGAAGCGGAGCAGGGCACGTCGGCGAGAATGCAATCGAAGGGCACGCCATCCCACCACTTGGAGACCTCGCGGCAATCGGCGACCTTCACCTGGGCAGTCAGGCCAAGGCGGCTGAGGTTTTCGTTAATCCGCTTGGCGCGCCTGGCATCGACTTCAAGGGCTGTTAACTGGATATCGGCAAGCTCCAGCATGTGTGCCGCCTTGCCGCCGGGCGCCGCACAGGCGTCGAGGACACGCTGTCCCGGTTGGGCCGCGAGCAATTCGGCTGCACGCTGGGCGCCGCCATCCTGAACAGATGCCAGCCCGTCGAAAAATCCGGGCAGGGCATCCACCGACTGGGGACGCGCCAGCAGAATGCCAGCCTCGCCCTGCGCGGTGGCGTCGATACCAGCATCGCCGAGACGCTGCAGATAGGCATCGCGGGTAATGCGCCGCTGGTTAACACGCAGCGTCATCGGCGGTGGGTGATTGCCGGCGTCCACAATTTGTTGCCACGCATCCGGATGTGTCCGCCACAGTCGTTCCAGCCACCAGGTCGGGTGCTGGTAGCGCGCCTCGTCGCCATCAAGACGATTGAGAAGGTCCCCACGCTGGCGCAGGTAGTTGCGCAAGACGCCGTTGACCAAACCACGGAAAGTGCCGCGCGCCAGGTGTCCGGCAGCTTCGACGGCCTGGTCAACCACGGTATGTGCGGCTTCCGGACGTGTTTCCAGCCGATAGAAGGCACACAGAAGTAGCGCCCGCACTTCGGGCATCGGCAATGGGCGGCTGAGGAGGACGGCGAGAATGGCGTCGCCCCAGCCGTAGCGACGCAAGGCGCCGTAGGCCAAGTCCTGAACCGATGCACGAGTTGGCGCCGGCTCTCCCGCATGGGCGGCAAGCGCATCGGGCAAGTTTTTGCCGGCAAAGACGGCAGCGACCGCCGACGCCGACAAGAGCAGGGCATGGGCAAGGGAATCGGAGGGCAGGGGTGAGGTAGGCAAGCGACTGTCGTTCAAGGAGAATTTCGCAAAGTGTAGCATGATTACAACAGCCTTCCGGCATAATGGCAACATGGTTTCCCCCTCCCTGAAACGCTTTGCCTGGCTGTCGATCGCGGCCGCACTGAGCACGATTGCGCTCAAGACTGCCGCGTGGTGGCTGACCGGGTCGGTCGGCCTGCTCTCGGACGCGCTCGAGTCGGGCGTGAACCTGGCCGGCGCATTGATGGCGCTGGCCATGCTGACCGTGGCGGCACAGCCGCCGGATGACAATCACGCCTACGGGCATGGCAAGGCAGAGTATTTTTCCAGTGGCTTCGAAGGCTTTCTGATCCTCATCGCGGCCATCGGCATTGGTGTCGCTGCGATCGAACGCCTGCTTCATCCCCAGCCACTAGAGCAGGTCGGGGTCGGCCTGGCCGTCTCGGTCGTCGCCTCCATCATCAATTGGGCAACCGCTCGCACGCTGATGCGTGCCGGTCGCGAACATCGTTCGATCACTCTGGAAGCCGACGCACATCATCTGATGACCGACGTATGGACCTCGGCCGGGGTCATCGTCGGCGTAGGCGCAGTCGCACTAACCGGCTGGCTGTGGCTTGACCCGGTACTGGCCCTGCTGGTGGCGGCCAATATCGTCTGGACTGGCTGGCAACTGATCCATCGTTCGGCCGCCGGCCTGATGGATGCGGCACTTCCCCCCGAGCAACACGCGGCGGTGATCGCGGTACTCGAACGCTACCGGGCGCAGGGGGCGGATTACCACGCCTTGCGCACGCGCCAAGCCGGCGCACGAAGCTTTGTCACCGTACACATTCTGGTTCCGGGCGAGTGGACGGTCCAGCGCGGACACGACCTTCTGGAACAACTGGAAGCCGACGTTCGCACCGCCGTGCCGTATGCCTCGGTACTGACACACCTGGAACCGCTCGAAGACCCCGTTTCTGGGCACGATATCGAGCTCGACCGCGAACCGCCGCCATAGTGAAGCGCAAGAGCAGGTCCATCGGCCGGCAGCTATGGGTCGCAGCCATCTTTTTCATCAGCACACCGACCCTAGCCTGGAATGCGGCCGGGCACCGCCTTTCAGCCGCCATCGCTTGGCATCAGATGAGTGACTCGACCCGCACCGCCCTCGGCGCAATGCTCGCGCACCATCCGGATCACGCACTCTGGCTGAAACGCAGCCGGAGCGAGGACAGTGCCTACGCGGCTTTTCTTGAAGCCAGCACCTGGCCAGACGACATCAAGCGAGACAAGCGCTTTCACGACACGGATGAAGCGGTAACGCCTGTCCTGCCCGGTTTTTCGGAGATGGCGCGGCACCGTCACTGGCACCATGTCGATTACCCGCTGGGCACTCACTCGGGAAAACAGCACGGCAAGGGAGTGCTGGATCGGCAGCTTGTCAGTCTCTTGCAACGGATAAAGGATCCGGCGACAAATTCGGCACAGCGTGCCATTGACCTTGCTTGGCTGATTCATCTGGTAGGCGACGCCCACCAGCCGCTGCACGTCGTCAGCCGCTACGACGAAACCGGACGCGGCGACGGTGGCGGCAACGCACTATGGATCGAAAACCCCTTTCACCCGCGACGCAGCAGCATGACGCTGCATGCCTACTGGGATGACCTGCCTGGTCCACCCTGGTTGCGCGACGAGCGACTTGAGGCGGCCGCCAGCGCCTTGATGAAGCTCGGCGAAAGGATTCAGAGCACGGGGTCGGTCGCGCTGTGGCTGACGGAAAGTCGCTCACTGGCAAAAACAGCCGCCTACGACGGGCTGGAGGGTGAGGTGCCGACACTGAGTGCCGGCTATCACGAACAGGCGACACTCACCGCCCGCAAGCAGGTAGCAATTGCAGGCCGTCGACTCGGCCTGCTGCTGGAACAGCTGCTCAGCCGCTGAGACAGTGAGGGTCCGGCGGCGAGGTTGGTTTCACGTGAAACATCCGCAACAACAACTGGCGGCGGGCGCCTACTGCCTATCGGAGACGATCCTGGGAAATTCAAGCGGCCAATACAAATCTGGCCCCGGGCTCCAGCCCGTTGCCCGCCAGAAACTCGGCTGCCGACAGTCGTTTCCCGCCGGCCTTCTGCAATTCGCTGACACGCAGCGCCTGATCGCCACAGGCCACGACGATTCCATCGCGATCCACCGACAGCACTTCGCCCGGCGATCCCTGCCCTGGCACCAGCGCCGCCCGCCAGATCTTGATAACCCCCCCGTCCAATCGGGCGGAAGCCCCGGGGAAAGGGTTGAAAGCACGAATGTGGCGATCAACCTCTACTGCCGGTCTTGCCCAGTCGATAGCACTCTCGGCCTTGTCGATCTTTGCCGCATAAGTCACGCCGGAGTCTGGCTGTATAACGGCTGGCAGAGGCAAGCGCGCCAGCGTCGCAACGATCAGGCGGCCACCAAGCCCAGCCAGTGCATCGTGCAGCGTGGCGGCCGTGTCGGCGCTGCCGATAGGGATCGCTTCCGACAGCAACACCGGGCCGGTATCAAGGCCGGCCTCCATTTGCATGATGCAAACACCGGTTTCGGCATCGCCGGCGAGAATGGCGCGCTGGATCGGCGCCGCCCCGCGCCAGCGCGGCAACAAGGATGCGTGGATATTCAGGCACCCCAGGCGCGGCATATCGAGAACCGACTGCGGCAGGATCAGGCCATAGGCTGCAACAACCATGAGATCGGCATCGACGGCGCGCACGACGCCCTGCGCCGCCACATCCTTCAGTGATGAAGGCTGAAAAACTGGAATACCGCGCGCCGACGCCAGACGCTTGACGGCCGACGCCTGTAGTGCCATCCCTCGACCCGCCGGCCGGTCAGGCTGCGTCAGCACCAGTGCCACATCGTGACCGGCATCAAGAATGGCCGCCAGCGCAACTGCCGCAAACTCGGGCGTACCGGCAAAAATGACTTTCATGCGGTGATGCGGGCTTGCTTGGCAAGCTTCGACTTGATGCGGGCCTGCTTCAGTTGCGAGAGGTGATCGACGAACACGAAACCCTTGAGATGGTCAATTTCGTGCTGTATGCACACCGCCAGGAGGCCGTCGGCTTCGAGGGTCTGCGTCTTTCCGGCAAGATCCAGGTAACGCACGGTTATTTTCTCCGCACGCTCAACCTTGTCATAGACACCGGGAACAGACAGACAGCCCTCTTCGCCAATCTGCAAGCCCTCATCGGCCAGGATTTCCGGATTGATCAAAGTCAGGGGCGCATTCCGCTCTTCCGAAATGTCGATGACGATCAACTGAATATGCCTATCGACCTGCGTCGCCGCCAGACCGATACCAGGCGCCTCATACATGGTCTCAGCCATGTCGGCCGCCAGTTGGCGAATGCTGCCGTCAATATTTGTGACCGGCACGGCGACTTTTCGCAAACGTGGGTCAGGGAAGCGGAGTATGGGGAGGAGGGGCATAAAAAAGCTTGCTCGAAGAAGTAATTACGTGCAGAATCTAACGCAAAGTCTTGACTTGAGGGCGAAGTGGTGATTGCTTCGGAAAACACCCGGCCCGTATGACATGATCCAGGCACCGGTTGTTCCGGGCGCTCGAAGAATGAGGATAGCACGATGACCCGCATTATATCCGCGCTCCTGCTGGCCTTGGCCGCGAGCTTTGTCCAGGCCGCCGACCCGACGCCAGCACCTGCCACCCCCATCCTGATCGCCGAGAACGCGCCGGAGCGCCACATCGTCGTTCCTGGCGATACCTTGTGGGGTATCTCGGCCAAGTTTCTGAAGGAACCCTGGCGCTGGCCAGAAGTCTGGCGCATGAACAGCGAACAGATCAAAAACCCGCACCGCATCTACCCCGGCGACGTCATCATCCTCGACCGTGATGCTTCCGGCAACCCAATGTTGCGCCTCGCCAGCAAGGGCAATAGCAATGGCAAGCTGCAACCCAAAATTTACAGCGAACCAGTCAATCAGACGATCCCGAGCATTCCGCCGAACGTCATCGAACCCTTCGTCTCTGAGCCGCTGATTGTCGACGACATCTCGGTCAACAATGGTGCCCGCATCGTGGCCATGCAGGAAGAACGTGTCTTTCTCGGGCCGGGCGACAAAGCCTTCGTCGTTGGCGCCAGCGACCGTCCGAATCAGGAACTGTGGCAAATTTACCGGCCGGGCAAACCTCTGCTTGACCCAGAAGACAACAAAACCGTTCTTGGTTACGAAGCCTTCTATCTGGGCACCGCAAAGCAGCAGCAGCCGGGCGAGCCGGGAGTGTTCGAGATTCGTACGTTCAAGCAGGAAATCGGCCGCGGTGACCGCCTGTTGCCCGCCAACCCACCACAACTGGTCAATTACGCACCGCACAAGCCAGATACGGCGATCGAAGCGCGCGTAGCCTCGGTCTATGGGGGCGTCGGTGCCGCCGGCCGAGGCTCGATCATCACGCTGAATCGTGGCACCAGCAACGGGATCGAGGTTGGCCACGTGCTGGCCATCTACCGCAACCGTTCCGACACTTTCCGCAACTACGAGACGGATGCGAAGGAAACGGTGGATCTGCCGAACGAACGCTTTGGCCTGGTGTTCGTCTTCCGCACTTTCGCCCGCGTGTCGTACGCGCTGGTACTGAATTCAAACGGCTCGGTCAATCTCAACGACCTGCTGCGCAACCCCTGACCGGTCACATGCCGGCAGGCGCCCCAGGCGCAGCGTGGCTGCGCCTGACCCTTATTCCCGGTATCGGTGGTGAAACGCAGCGCAAGCTGCTTGCCGCCTTCGGACTCCCGGAAAACATTTTTTCTGCCAGCCGCAGCAGCCTGCGCGGCGTCATCGGCGACAAGGCGACGGACCGCCTGCTCGAAACCGACAATCGCGCCACAGTCGAAGCCGCACAACACTGGGCAGAACAGCCCGGACAGCGCATCCTGACGCTGGCGGATAATGACTACCCACGCACGTTACTCGACATCGCCGACCCGCCAACCTTGCTCTACGTGCGTGGCCGCAGCGAACTGCTGTCTCTGCCAGCTATCGCCATCGTTGGCAGCCGCAATGCAACCCCTCAAGGCGAAAGCAATGCCCGGGCATTTGCTACCGCCCTGGCAGCAGAGGGCCTGAGTATTGTCAGCGGGCTAGCGCTGGGCATCGATGCTGCAGCCCATCGCGGGGCCATGGCTGCGGGTGGAGCAACGATCGCGGTCATTGGCACGGGGGCTGACCGCCTGTACCCGGCACGCAACCAGGCACTCGCTTGCGACATTGCTAAAAACGGCGCGATCATTTCGGAGTTCCCGCTTGGAACGCCTGCAGCGGCAGCCAATTTCCCACGCCGTAACCGGCTGATTTCCGGCCTTTCTCGCGGCGTCCTCGTCGTCGAAGCCGCCGTTGAAAGCGGCTCGCTGATTACCGCCAGAATGGCAGGAGAACAGGGGAGGGAAGTCTTCGCCATCCCGGGCTCGATTCACTCACCACAATCGCGTGGCTGCCACCGTCTGATCCGCCAAGGTGCCAAGCTAGTCGAGACCGCACAGGACGTCATGGAAGAGCTTGGTGTCCACATTCAGGCCGCGCCGGCAGTTTCTCCGCCAACCGGGGCCAGTGACGAGCAATCCTTGCGGATACTGACGTTAGCCGGGTTCGACCCCGTCACCATCGACGATCTTGTCGCCCGCTCCGGCTTGACGGCCGATGCGCTTTCCGTGATCCTGTTGCAGTTGGAACTCGATCGCCGGGTTTCCTGCCTGCCGGGAGGCCGCTACCAGCGGTTGGCAGAATAGTGCATATAACAATGATCGACGTCCTCGTCTTCCTCTTCGAAAACTATTTCGATATCAGCACCCATCCAGCACCCAATACTTTGGTGCGCAAGCTTTCGGCGGCAGGTTTTGACCCCGAAGAAATCTCGCTGGCACTGGACTGGCTGCACGACCTCAAAACCGCTCGCCCGGCCGAATTTTTTGCCGACAGGCGGGCCATCCGGATTTACAGCGAAGAGGAACAGGCCAAGCTGGCGCCCGGGTGCCTCGATTTCATTGCCTTTCTCGAATCGGCCGGGGTCATCACACCACCGCTGCGGGAGCTGATTCTTGATCGCGCGATAGGCATCGAGGACGACCAGGTCGAACTTGAAAAGCTGAAGATCATCGTCCTCATGGTGCTCTGGAGTCAGGATCAGGACCTGGAGCCCTTGATCATCGAAGAACTGCTGCACCCCCCCGAAGATCTGTTGCTGCACTGACACCCATTGCTGAAAACGCGAGCATTGCTTGCGTAGGGCGGCACAACCCTCTTATCATGCCCCCGCAACCACTGTTTGCGGCCGCCGGCCGCCTCCTGAGCGCCTTTCCATGAGCAAGAAGCTGATCATTGCCGAAAAACCTTCTGTCGCCGCCGACATCGCGCGGGCACTGGGAGGCTTCACCAAGCACGACGACTATTTCGAGAGCGAGGAATTCGTCCTCTCCTCGGCGATCGGTCACCTGCTCGAACTGGCCTGCCCGGAAGCCTACGAGGTCAAGCGCGGCAAATGGTCCTTCGCGCACCTGCCGGTGATTCCGCCGCATTTCGACCTACGCCCGATCGAGAAGACCGAGTCGCGCCTCAAGCTCCTGACCAAGCTGATCAAGCGCAAGGAAGTCACCGGCTTGGTGAACGCCTGTGACGCGGGCCGCGAAGGTGAACTGATCTTCAATTACATCGCCCAGCAGGCCAAATCCGGCAAGCCGGTCCAGCGCCTGTGGCTGCAGTCGATGACCCAGGGTGCCATCCGCGACGGCTTTGCCCGGCTACGCCAGGGCGCTGAAATGAGCGGCCTCGGCGACGCCGCCGTCTGCCGCAGCGAATCCGATTGGCTGGTCGGCATCAACGGCACCCGCGCCATGACCGCCTTCAACTCGAAGACTGGCGGCTTCCACCTGACCACGGTCGGCCGCGTACAGACGCCGACGCTGGCCATCCTGGTCGAGCGCGAAGAGAAGATAAAGAAGTTCAAGCCCCGTTCATACTGGGAAGTGGAGGGCATCTTTGGTGCCGCCGCCGGTGAATACAAGGGCAAATGGTTCGACGAGAAATACAAGGGCAAGGAAGAAGATGAGCACGCCCGCGCCGACCGCCTGTGGGATCAGGCCCGGGCCGACGCGCTGCGCGCCAAGTGCCTGAACCAGCCGGGTGAAGTCACCGAGGAGGCCAAGCCCTCAACCCAGCTGTCGCCGCTGCTCTACGACCTGACCAGCCTGCAGCGCGAAGCCAACGGCCGCTTCGGTTTTTCGGCCAAAGCAACCCTCGGCCTGGCACAGGCGCTCTACGAAAAGCACAAGGTGCTCACCTACCCGCGTACCGACGCCCGCGCGCTGCCGGAAGACTACATAGACACCGTCAAGGCGACGCTGGACATGCTGGCCGGCAAGGACCTGCAGAAGGGCTCCGACCCGTCTATCGCCAATCGTTACGGCATCTTCGCCGCCGAGATCCAGAAAAAGAACTGGGTCACGCCGAACAAGCGCATCTTCAACAACGCCAAAATTTCCGACCACTTTGCCATCATCCCCACCCTGCAGGCGCCGAAAGCCCTGTCGGAGCCGGAACAGAAGCTCTACGACCTGGTCGTCAAGCGCTTCCTGGCGGTGTTCTACCCGGCCGCCGAATACCTGGTCACCACGCGTATCACGCGTGTGGCGGGCGAACCGTTCAAGACCGAGGGCAAGGTATTGGTGAACCCCGGCTGGCTCGCCATATACGGCCGTGAGGCACAGGACGAGGAAGCCAACCTGGTTGCCGTGCAGCAGAAGGAAAAGGTCAAGACCGAGGACGTTCGCGTCAATGCCAACGAAACCCGGCCACCCGCCCGCTATTCGGAAGCCACGCTGCTGTCGGCCATGGAAGGCGCCGGCAAGATGGTCGACGATGAGGAACTGCGCGCCGCCATGGCCGGCCGCGGCCTCGGCACCCCGGCCACGCGTGCCCAGATCATCGAGAACCTGATCAACGAGCAGTACATCCACCGCGAGGGCAGGGAGCTGGTGCCGACCGCCAAGGGCTTCTCGCTGATGACCTTGTTAAACGGCCTTGGCATCCCCGAACTGACGCACCCGGAACTGACCGGCGACTGGGAATGGAAGCTGGCGCGCATGGAGAAGGGCGAACTGTCGCGCAGCGAATTCATGAAGGAAATCGCGGCGATGACGCAGCAAATCGTCGATCGTGCCAAGAGTTACGACAGCGACACCATTCCCGGCGACTTCGGCGAGCTCAGTACGCCGTGCCCCAAGTGCGGCGGCAAGATCAAGGAAACCTACAAGAAGTTCCAGTGCCAGGCCTGCGAATTCTCGCTGTGGAAGATCGTCGCCAGCCGTCAGTTTGAGCCGGAAGAGATTGAAGTCCTGCTCTCCGAGCGCACCATCGGCCCGCTGACCGGCTTCCGCAACAAGATGGGCCGACCTTTCAACGCCATGATCAAGCTCAACGCCGACAACGCCCCGGAGTTCGATTTTGGCCAAGGCAGCGGTGTAGAAGGTGATGCCGAGCCAGTCGATTTCTCCGATCAGGAAGCCTTAGGCACCTGCCCCAAGTGCCAGTCACGCGTCTTTGAACACGGCATGGCTTACGTCTGCGAAAAGGCGGTCGGCCCCGAACGCACCTGCGACTTCCGTTCGGGCAAGGTCATCCTGCAACAGCCAATCGAGCGCGAGCAAATGCTGAGGCTGCTTGAAACTGGCCGCACCGAACTGCTTAAGAACTTCGTCTCGAACAAGACCCGTCGCAAGTTTTCTGCTTTCCTTGTCCGTGGCAAGGACGGAAAGGTTGGTTTCGAGTTTGAAAAGCGCGAACCCAAGACCCCGACCAAAACCGCACCGAAAAAAGTAACAGGAAAAGCCGACGAGTCACCCGCCGAAAAAACTGCGGCTGTAAAGGCAAAAAAACCAGCGGCCAAGAAGTCCCCGGTCAAGAAAGCGGCGAGCAGCAAGAAATAGCGGCCTGCGCGGCCTTCTGATGAAGGAGGCGGCCGGTTTCCTTTCGGGGCCCATGGACTGTTTCACGTGAAACAGTCCATGGGCCCCGAAAGTATTGTGGCGAGGCAACCGTCACAGATCGATTTCTGACAGCAACTCCTCGAGCCACGCTTCAAGGCAAAGCAATTACCCCAGCCGGAGGCGCCGCCAGGATCGCGGCCCGCAGGGCATCGATGGCTTGCGGACGGGGGAAAGTAACCCGCCAGGCCAGCACTACCCGCCGCATCGGGATCAGGGCGGCAAATGGCCGAGTCGTCATCAACTTGTCTTCCCGCGGCCAACTCTCGACTGCAGAAACCGGGATTACAGAGATGCCGGCACCGCTCGCGACCATGTGACGAAGCGTCTCTATCGAACTGCCTTCAAGCGAGCGTTCAAAGCCCCCGGGGTCGGTCAGGTGCGGGCAGGCCTGAACCACCTGATCGCGAAAGCAGTTCCCTTGCCCAAGCAGCAGCAACTGCTCTGCAGCCAGTTCATCTGCGCTGACCGTTTTCATCTTGCACAAGGGGTGGCCGTTTGGCATCGCAACGCAAAAAGGCTCGTCATAGACAGCGCGTGTAACGATGCCAGGTTCCGAAAAAGGAAGTGCCAGGACGGCCACATCCAGTTCGCCACGACGCAGCATCTCGGCCAGCCGCACGGTGAAGTTCTCCTGCAGGTAAAGCGGCATCTGCGGCGCTCTGCCATGCAAGGCCGGGATAAGTCGCGGTAGCAGATAGGGAGCTATCGTATAGATCACCCCAAGGCGCAAAGGTCCAACCAACGGGTCCTTGCCTTGAGCAGCGATCTCATCGAGCTTGGCCGCTTCTTCGAGAACGCGGTCGGCCTGGGCTGCCATCTGTTCCCCCAAGGGCGTCAAACGCACATCGTTGGACGAACGTTCAAACAACAGCGCACCGATTCGTTGCTCAACCTTCTTCAAGGCCACCGAGAGTGTGGGTTGGCTGACATGGCATTTATCGGCTGCACGACCGAAATGGCGCTCGCGTGCCAAGGTAACGATATAGCGAAGTTCGGTGAGGGTCACAGCTACCGCTCCTCAAAAAATGGATAGCTTCAGCAGCTTTCGCCGGGCGCCAAGCCTTGCACGCGAGCCAGATCCGAGGCATCCAGCCAGCGCCATTCACCGGGCTTTAAATCATCGGGCAACTGCAAGCCGCCAACGGCGACCCGGCAGAGCGCTTCAACCCGGTTGCTGACACCGGCCACCATCCGCTTCACCTGGTGATACCGCCCCTCGGTAACGGTCAGCAGCAGTTCATGTTCGCCCACGCGCTCACAGCCGGCAGCGGTAATCGGTAGCGGTTCGTCGATCAATTGAAACCCCGGACAGGAGTGTCGCGATCTGCGCGTCGCTCACCGGGTGCTTGGCAGTCACATGGTAGGTTTTCGGCACCTTGCGCTTGCCGGAACTGATCGCATGAATGAACTTCCCGTCGTCCGAAAAGAGCAACAGCCCCGTCGTGTCTTCATCGAGCCGGCCCAGCGACTGCACTCCACGCCCATTAAGCGCAGGCGGCAACAGGCTGTAGATACTGGCGTGGTTCTTGGGTTGATGCGAACACTCATAGCCCACAGGCTTGTTGAGCATCAGGTAGGCCTGGGGGTGATAGGCCCACACCTGCCCGTCTACGGAGAAATTCAGACCGCTCGGTTCAAGGTCAACGAAGGGGTCATCAGCCACTTCGCCAGCGATGCCGATACGACCATCACGGATGAGGGCGCGGCATTCCTTGCGGCTGCCGAAACCTTGAGAATGGAGGATTCGTTCTAGTTGCATGGCGCGCATCCTACCATCCGCCAATGCCGCCCGCGAATCCTGGCGTGGTTACGGGTGATGACAGCGCCACGCCACCGGGCGAAAATAGCCGGATGAAATACGAACATCTGGTTGAAATCAACATTCCCGGCAACCCACTGATCCCGTCGCTGACGCGGAATCAGCTCTGGCAGGGCCTCATGATCCGCGCCGAAGATGCCACCTTTTTTCTCCCCGGGCTTGATACCTGCACCATTCTTGAGCGGGGTGAACGACGGCTGCAGCGACGACTGAATTTTGGTGCAGCCGAAATTTACGATACCGTGACATGGCTGGAATCGGAGTGGGTACGCTTCGATGTCGCAGCGACAGAATCGCACGCCGGCGGCCGACTGACGATCAGCATCGTAGCGCCGGAGGAGGGCCATCTCTTCCTGCGCTTTGCCTACGAAACGACACTTGGGGAACACCCGGACGATGCCGATGCCGGCTATGCCGAATTCGTAAAATCGGCGTATCACGAATCGGACATTGAAATGGTCCGGGTGATCCGGATGCTGTTGGCGGAAGCACAGCTCCATTGAACCCGGAAATGCTCAAGGCCCTTTTCAGGGCCTTGAGCGCGTTTTCCCGAGTAACTGATACCTGAGGGTCAAACGTCGATATTGCGCGCTGCCAGGGCGTTGCTTTCGATGAAGTTCCGGCGAGGTTCAACGAGCTCACCCATCAGCGTCGTGAAAATTTCGTCGGCACCGATGGCATCTTCAATCTGAACCCTGAGCAGGCGGCGGACTTTCGGGTCCATCGTCGTTTCCCACAGTTGTGAGGGGTTCATTTCTCCCAGACCTTTGTAGCGCTGCTTGCTGACCGTACGCTCGACTTCGGCAAGCAACCAGTTCATTGCCGGAGCAAAACCGATTACCGGCGCTTTTTTCTCGCCGCGCTGAACAAAACCGCCCGAACCGAAAAGACCGGACAGCATGTCGGCCGTCTTCATCAATTGAGTCCAGTCGCCAGAAAGCAGAAGATCGTCGTCAATGACGCTGACTTTCAGATTGCCGTGGTGCATTTTTTCGATACGCAACTGCCAGCGCTCGTGAGCATCGTTGTAGCGTGCACGGATCTGGATACCGTTCTTGACCAGTTTTGACAAGCTTGTAGCTGACGCATGCGCCGCAGCTTCATCGGACACATCGAGTTTGGCATTGGCATCAACGATGGCGTGCAGCACTTCCGGATTGATCAGGTGATTGAGCCGGTTGATGATTGCTTCGGCAAGCAGGTATTCGCGCGCCAGCATTCCTCCAGTGCAACACCACCAATCGCTTCAGCCCCAGCCTTGGGTGTCAATGAAGCTTCGTCCAGTGCCATTTTCAGCAGGAACTGATTCAGCTCGTGGTCGTCCTTGATGTAGCGTTCGGTCTTGCCAACCTTGACCTTGTAAAGCGGAGGTTGTGCGATGTAGATATTCCCGCGTTCGACCAGTTCCGGCATCTGACGATAGAAGAACGTAAGCAGCAAGGTACGGATGTGTGCACCGTCCACGTCGGCATCGGTCATGATGATGATGCGGTGGTAGCGCAACTTCTCCGGCTTGTATTCATCCTTGCCGATACCGGTGCCAAGTGCGGTAATCAGCGTGGCAATTTCCTGCGACGAAATCAGCTTGTCGAAGCGTGCCTTCTCGACGTTTAGGATCTTGCCCTTGAGCGGGAGAATTGCCTGGAATTTGCGGTCACGGCCCTGCTTGGCCGAACCGCCGGCTGAATCGCCCTCGACCAGATAGATTTCACAGAGGGCAGGATCCTTTTCCTGACAATCCGCCAGTTTTCCAGGCAGCCCTACGCCATCCAGAATCCCTTTGCGACGAGTCAATTCTCGCGCCTTGCGCGCCGCTTCGCGGGCACGGGACGCCTCGACGATCTTGCCAGTAATGACTTTCGCATCCGCCGGACGTTCCAGCAGGAAATCCGCGAGCTTCTGGGCGACGACTTCTTCAACTGCCGGGCGTGCCTCAGACGAAACCAGCTTCATCTTGGTCTGCGAGGCAAACTTCGGGTCAGGCATTTTCACCGACAGCACGCAAGCAAGACCTTCGCGCATGTCGTCACCGGAAATCTCAACCTTGGCCTTTTTGGCAATTTCGTTTTCGTCGATGTACTTGTTGATGACCCGCGTCATCGCCGCACGCAGGCCCGTGAGATGTGTTCCACCATCGGACTGGGGAATGTTGTTGGTAAAACAGAGAACCTGTTCCTGATAGGAATCGTTCCACTGCATTGCGACTTCTACACCGATGGTGACGCCGGTATCACCCACCTTGGCATCTCCTGACGAGCAGAAAATATTCGGGTGCAAAACCGACTTGGTACGGTTGATGTATTCGACAAAGCTTCTAACGCCACCTGCGAAAGCAAAATCTTCTTCCTTGCCAGAGCGCTGGTCAATCAAGCGGATACGCACGCCATTATTCAGGAACGAGAGTTCGCGCAGGCGCTTCGCCAGAATTTCATAGTGAAATTCTACGGTTCCGAAAATCTCGTCATCGGCAAGAAAATGAACTTCAGTGCCGCGCTTTTCCGAATCGCCAAGGATCTTGAGTGGAGAAATCTCGAAACCATCCCTGACTTCAATGACACGTTCAATTGCATGACCACGGCAGAACTCGATGAAGTGCTTTTTCCCCTCGCGACGAATCGTCAGCCGCAACCACTTGGACAAGGCATTGACGCAGGAAACACCGACACCGTGCAGACCTCCGGACACCTTGTAGGAGTTCTGGTTGAATTTGCCGCCAGCATGCAACTCGGTCAGCGCAATCTCTGCAGCAGAGCGCTTCGGTTCATGCTTGTCATCCATCTTGACGCCCGTCGGAATGCCACGGCCGTTATCGATGACGCTGATTGAATTGTCGGTATGAATGGTGACCACGATATCGTCACAATGGCCCGCCAGCGCTTCGTCAATCGAGTTATCCACCACCTCGAAAACAAGGTGGTGAAGACCGGTACCATCGGAAGTGTCGCCGATGTACATCCCCGGGCGTTTGCGGACAGCTTCCAGACCTTCCAGATTCTGGATCGTCGATTCGTCGTAGGCAGGGCGTATTGCTATTCTGATCACTCACTCTTTATTTCCCTGTTTTACTTTTAATATCAACTACTTATATTCTAAAAATTCAATTAGATCCGCATTGGCATAACGACGTATTTGAAGCGTTCGTTACCCGGAATGGTTACCAGCGCACTCGAATTCGAGTCATTGAACGCCCACTGAACCGACTCTGCCGAACTATTGTTGAGCACATCGAGCAAGTAGCCAACGTTGAAACCGATATCGATGGGTTCGCCACTGTAATCTACTTCGAGTTCTTCCTGCGCTTCTTCCTGCTCCGCGTTGGCTGCCATGATCTTCATGCTGCCAGGCGAGAGCACCAGACGTACTCCCCGGAATTTTTCGTTGGTCAGGATAGCCGCCCGGCTCATCGATGAGAGCAGCATCGAGCGATTGATCTGCAGCGCATTGCGCAAAGTTGCGGGGATAACGCGCTCGTAATCCGGGAATTTGCCGTCGATCAACTTTGACACCAGGTTGATCTGACCAAACTGAAAACGAACCTGGTTTGCCGAGGTTTCAATCACCAGCGGCTCGTCATTATCCGAAAGCAGGCGGTTCAACTCAAGCACTGTCTTACGCGGAAGGATCAATTCCTGACGCGGCAGATCACCTTCGATCTCCATGCTTGCAAATGCCAGACGATGGCCGTCGGTAGCGACGGCACGGAGCTCGTTTCCTTCGATCAACAGCAGCAAACCGTTGAGGTAGTAGCGAACGTCCTGCGCAGCCATCGAGAACTGGGTCTGAGCCAGCAACTGGCGAAACTGCTTCTGCGTCACCGTAATACGCTTTGCTTCACCGTCGGCAATTGCCATCCGCGGGAAATCGTCTGCTGGCAAGGTTTGCAGGCTAAAGCGGCTCTTGCCAGCACGCAACTGCAAACGCTTGTCTTCGAGGATGAGGCTAACCTCAGCACTTTCCGGCAGCGAGCGCAGAATTTCCTGAAGTTTACGCGCTCCGACGGTTATCGCACCATCGCCATCACCATGTGCCCCTTGGGTGCTGGTGGTGATCTGTATCTCGATATCGGTAGCCAGAAGGGTCAGCAAATCGCCCTTTTTTTCGAGCAGTACATTCGAAAGAATCGGCAGCGTATGGCGTTTTTCGACAATGCCGGAAACCGACTGTAGTGGCGCGAGCAGCGTGTCGCGTTGGGTTTTAATAAGTATCATATATTTAATTCCTATAAATATAAGCTGCCGGTCAACTCTGTGGATATCTTTAGAATCTGTATATTCTACAGTACGTTGCAATCAAAAAATGACACTTGAAAACCCTGTTGCTTGCCTGTTGATGAAAACTGGATAACTTATCCACAGGTGGATAAATCGATGTTTATCCACATTTCGCTCGCAGGTTTTGCACAGGTTTATACAGTCATCAACCTTTCAATACCTGCAGCAACACATGCAGGTCGTGATTGAGTTCGTTGTCCTTGGTACGCAGAGAATCTATCTTCCTTACCGCATGCAACACCGTTGTGTGATCGCGGCCGCCAAAGGCGTCGCCAATCATCGGGTAGCTGTGTGCGGTCAAATCCTTGGCCAACCACATGGCAACCTGGCGGGGTCGGGCAATGGCGCGGGTTCTTTTGGGTGAAAACAGGTCGGCGACCTTCATCTTGTAGTAATCGGCCACCGTCTTTTGAATATTCTCAACCGTAATCTGGCGGTTAACCGCACCGATGACATCCTTAAGCGCTTCCTTGACCAGATCGAGCGCAATTTCCCGGCCATGGAAAGAAGAGTAAGCAAGCACTTTCTTGAGTGCCCCTTCTAGTTCACGGACGTTGGAACGCAAATGTTTGGCAATGACAAAAGCGACTTCATCATCAAGCGCGACACCCTCTGCCTCTGCCTTCTTCTTGAGAATCGCAACTCGCATTTCTGTTTCAGGCGGCTCGATCTGTACCGTCAGTCCCCAGTCAAAGCGAGTGATCAGGCGATCTTCAAGCCCGCTGATATCTTTTGGGTAAGTATCGCAACTGATGACAATCTGCTTGCGGGCTTCGATCAGTGCGTTGAAAACATAGAAAAATTCTTCCTGTGTCCGGTTCTTGCCATTGAAGAACTGCACGTCATCGACCAGCAGTACATCCAGTGAACGGTAATAACGCTTGAAAACATCAAAAGATTTTTGCTGGTAAGCGCGTACTACGTCGGAGTAATAGGCTTCAGCGTGAACGTACCTGACAACTTTTTGTGGATGCTGATCGATAATCGTATTGCCGATAGCGTGGATAAGGTGGGTTTTACCCAGGCCAGCGCCGCCGTAGATGAACAATGGGTTGTACGCGCCGCCAGGATTCTGAGCCACCTGCATCGCAGCAGCCCGTGCCAGATCGTTGGCTTTGCCAACGACCAGATTGTCGAAAGTGAAGGACGAAATCAGCCGGGTTTTTTCATAGGAATTACTACTGCTTTTGGCCGCAGGTAGCGCTGCTGCCAATACATCCGCAGCCTTAGGAGTAGTTGCTTGCGCACGGGTTTCGACGCGCGCCGGGGCTGCCGTGGTCTTGCGCTCACCCAAGGTCAATGCGATCGAAACAGGCGCGTCGAAATAGACTTGGCCGAGTTCCTCAATACGGGTCAGATAGCGTTCCTTGACCCATTTCATGATGAAACCGTTGGGCGCGATCAAACGCAAGCCGGCTGCAAAGTTGTCTTCCCCCTCAAGCCTGAGCGGCCTGATCCAGGTATTGAACTGTTGCAGCGGCAGTTCCTGTTCGAACTGGCTGAGGCAGGAATTCCAGAAACTACTCATATTCAGGATGTTCCGGTGTGCCCGAAGGCATGACTGTTGCGAATGAAACGGGCAGAAAGTGGCTCATTGGCACCGAAGCCCGCAACACGCCGGGGATAACTTTCAAGATGGTTGTTAGTAATTGATTTTTAACGGAAATTTAGCGTTGGCAAAATATCAGGAAGGCGCCATTCTACCGCGCATGTCGATGAGTTATCCACAGGGCAGGAAAAAAATTGGTCTTGACACAAATAGAGGCTCAATGTCTAATTGCGCGTTTATCTTTGCATCAAATCAAGGGCATAAATCATGAAACGCACTTACCAACCCTCGGTTGTCCGCCGCAAGCGCACCCACGGTTTTCTGGTCCGCATGCGCACCAAGGGTGGCCGCAAGGTCATCGCTGCGCGCCGCGCCAAGGGCCGTCATCGCCTGGCTGTTTGAGCACAGACGACAACAACGCTGTCGCTTGCGACAGCGGGGTAGCCGCAGCAGACCGCAAGTTTGGTTTTCCCAAGCGCTATCGACTGACCAAAACGGATGAATATTCATCCGTTTTTGGTTTTAGAAGGGCCGTAAGAAGTACCCACTTCCTGTTACATTACCGCCCTCGGGCGCTGGAAGACATGGGGCCGCCATCCGCATTGACCGCTAGACTCGGTGTTGTTGTACCGAAGCGTTTTTTGAAGGCGGCGGTTTGGCGCAACCTGGTCAAACGTCTGGGACGTGAGCAGTTCCGCTTGTTGCGATCGAAATTGCCGCAAAACGACCTGATCTTGCGCTTGGCAGTAAAGCCGGCAACCCTCGACCGAAAGCTGCTGGCAGAAGAAATACGCAGGCTGTTGCTGAAGCTGAAGGCGCCGGAAAAATGAAACGATTGCTGGTGCTGCTGGTTCGTTTTTACCAGTATGCGCTCAGTCCGTTTCTCGGGCGGCGCTGCAGGTTCTTTCCCAGCTGCTCTGAATACACCGCCGAAGCCATCCAGAAATACGGGGCGTGGAAAGGTTTGAGGCTCGGGTTAAAGCGCATTTCGCGCTGTCATCCCTGGCATCCCGGTGGTTACGATCCCGTACCCTGACAATCAAGAATACTAGGGCTGTTAATGGACAACCGACGCATCATTCTCCTGATGATCTTCTCGTTTTCGCTGGTCATGCTGTGGGATGCCTGGCAGAAGTACAACCAGCCGAAGCCGGCAACCGAGATCAGCAAGCAGGCCGCTGCCAATGCGACGCCGCAGCCCTCGACCAGTCTGCAACCGGGAAATGCCGCTGTACCGGCGCTGACTCCTACGGCCCCGAAAGACAGCCCGGTAGCGCCCGCAGGCGAAACCATCCGGATCAAGACCGATCTCTTTACGGCTGACATTTCCACCTTAGGTGGTGATCTGGCACGGTTTGAACTCGCGCGTTACACGGCAACCAGCGACAAGAAGAAGAATCTTGTCCTGATCGACCCCGAGCACCGCTATCTGGCCCAGACCGGCCTGATTGGCGACGGATTGCCGAATCACCGGACCAGTTTTGTCGCGGTGAACGGAGCGCGCGAAATGGCAAAGGAAGGCAGCAAGGACGACAAGCTGCAACTTCGCCTTGAAGCCACCGGCAGCAATGGCGTCAAGGTTGCCAAGATCTACACATTCACGCGCGGCAGCTACATCATCAATGTGGCCTACGAGATCACCAACGCCTCCGGTACGGCGATAGCGCCCCACGCTTACTATCAGTTCCAGCGCAACGACGTAGCGCCCGAAGGTGAAAGCGCCATGGTGATGACCTTCACCGGGCCCGCGGTCTATACCGACGCCGAGAAGTATCAGAAGATCGACTTTGCCGACATCGGCAAGGAAAAGGCCAAGTTTGCCAAGACTGCCGACAACGGCTGGCTGGCCATGGTCCAGCACTACTTCGTTTCTGCCTGGGTCCCGCAAGGCAAGGACACGCGCGAGTTTTATGCACGCAAGGTCGAAGGTGGCAATGGCAGCCCGCTGATTACCGCGACCGGCCTGATTTTGCCCATTGCCCAGATCGCTCCCGGTGCGACAGGCGCGCAGTCGATGACGCTTTACGTCGGACCGCAGGAACAGGCGACGCTCAAAAAACTGGCTGAAGGCCTCGATCTGGTCGTCGACTACGGCTGGCTGACCGTCGTTGCTGCGCCGATTTTCTGGGTGCTGCAGGCCATTCATGGCCTGGTCGGCAACTGGGGCTGGGCCATCATTCTGCTGACGGTTGGCATCAAAGCTGTCTTCTTCCCGCTCTCCGCCGCCAGCTACAAGTCGATGGCCAAGATGCGCCTGGTAACGCCGCGACTGACGCAGTTGAAGGAGCGCTTTGGCGACGATCGCCAGAAACTGAACCAGGAAATGATGAAGCTGTACCAAACCGAGAAGATCAACCCGCTCGGCGGCTGTCTGCCGATCCTGGTGCAGATCCCGGTGTTCATCGCACTTTACTGGGTGTTGCTGGGCGCCGTTGAAATGCGCGACGCACCGTGGATGCTGTGGATTACCGACTTGTCTACTGCCGACCCGTACTACGTGCTGCCGGTGATCATGGTTGTCTCGATGATCATTCAGACCAAGCTCAACCCGACGCCGCCGGACCCGATTCAAGCCAAGGTGATGATGGCCATGCCCTTCATCTTCGGTGTCATGTTCTTCTGGTTCCCATCTGGCCTGGTGCTCTACTGGGTGGTTAACAACGTCCTGTCGATCGCGCAGCAGTGGCAGATCACGCGGATGATCGAGGGTGGCGGAAAAAAAGCCTGACCGGATAGCCGCTATCGCAACGGCGCCGGGCCGGGGAGGCATCGGCGTCGTTCGGGTTTCCGGTCCCGATCTGCTATCACTGGCTGACGCCCTGATCGGAAAGCGGCCACAGCCGCGTTACGCAACCCTCGCAGAATTTCGTGACAACGAAGGCCGCAGTATCGACAGCGGCCTCGCCCTCTACTTCCCCGCTCCCCATTCCTTCACCGGCGACGACGTACTGGAACTGCAAGGTCACGGCGGCCCGGTCGTTCTGCAGTTACTGCTTTCGCGCTGTCTCGAACTTGGCGCGCGGCTTGCCGAACCTGGCGAGTTTACGCGCCGCGCCTTCGAGAACGGCAAGCTCGATCTGGCCCAGGCAGAAGCCGTCGCCGACCTTATCGACGCAGCCACGGCGAGTGCCGCACGTTCCGCAGTGCGCTCCCTGCAAGGCGAGTTCTCCAAGGAAATCCATGCACTTACCGACCAGTTGATCGAGCTGCGTGCGCTAACCGAAGCCACGCTGGATTTTCCCGACGAAGAAATCGACTTCCTGAAGTCGGCTGACGCTTTTGGTCGCCTCGGTCGGCTGCGTGACAGGCTGGCTGTAGTTTTCGACAGAGCCCAGCAGGGCAGGTTGCTGCAAGGGGGGCTGCACGTCGTGCTTGCCGGTCAGCCCAATGTCGGAAAATCCAGCCTGCTGAACTGCCTAGCCGGAGATGACCTCGCCATCGTCACACCGGTTGCCGGAACGACGCGCGACGCGTTGAAAAGCAGCATTCAGATCGAAGGCATACCGCTCTACATCATCGACACCGCGGGGCTGCGCGAGACCGAGGACGAAGTCGAGAAAATTGGCATCGAGCGTACCTGGCGCGAGATAGAGCGCGCCGACGTTCTGCTTCTGCTGACCGATGCGCAGCATGGTGTCGGTGTCGCCGAACAGGCGATCCTCGAACGTCTGCCTGCGGGTATTCGGCGCATAACCGTCGAGAACAAGATTGATCTCACCGGCCGCCTGCCCGAGCGGCGTGAGGACGAGGGGGGGGTCAGCGTCGCGCTGTCGGCGAAAGCAGGGCAGGGGATCGAGTTGCTGAAGCAGGAGTTGCTGGCGGTTGCAGGCTGGCACCCGGCCGAAGATGTCTTCATCGCCCGCGAACGGCATCTCGAAGCGCTCTCCGAGGCGCGGACGCATCTGGAAATGGCGGAAGCCCAATTGCCTCGCCTGGAGCTTTTTGCCGAAGAAATGCGCTTGGCGCAGCAGTCATTGAACCGAATCACCGGCGAATTTACTGCCGATGATCTTTTGGGTGAGATATTCGGGCGTTTCTGCATCGGAAAATAGCGGTGTGCGTGGCCAATGCAATAAAATACGGGGTTTTGCGGCTGCCCGGCTGTTTTGCGGCCTAGTCGGCACTACCTAAACTCTGCTGTCACAGGTTCAACATGCCCAAATATGCCTATTGCGGTCGTTTGTCCGTTGTCGTTCCGGTCAAGAATGAACAGGACAACGTTGAGCCGCTAGTGCGCGAAATTGTCGCGGCGCTATCCGGCACTGCCGAATTTGAAATCATTTACGTCAATGATGGCAGCACTGACCAGACGCAGACGGTTCTTGATGGACTCAAGACCGAACTCCCGATGCTGCGCGCCATTTGCCATCGTGCGTCCTGTGGGCAAAGCCAGGCGGTAACCACGGGCGTGCGGGCTGCGCGCTACGAATGGATTGCCACGCTGGACGGTGACGGGCAGAACGATCCTGCCGATATCCCGGCTTTGCTGGCCAAGCTTTCCGAACCGGAGCAGCCGGATAATCTGGAACTGCTGGCTGGTTGGCGAACCCGGCGTAACGACACTTTCCTGCGCCGCTTGTCGTCGAAGGTTGCCAATGGCGTCCGTTCTCGCATGCTCAAGGACAGTACGCCAGATACCGGCTGTGGCCTCAAGGTTTTCGCGCGCGAGACCTTTTTGCGCCTGCCGAACTTCGATCACATCCACCGTTTCCTGCCGGCGCTGGTGATCCGTGGCGGCGGCGCGGTCGTTTCGGTGCCGGTCAACCACCGCTCCCGTGAACGCGGTACGTCGAAATACGGACTTCACAACAGGTTGTGGGTTGGTATCGTTGACCTCTTCGGTGTCGCCTGGCTGCAGCGCCGGGTGCGTCTGCCGCAGATTGAGCCCGGCTCGGATCTCTGATGAATCCGCGCGTCCTGCTCAAGGGACTGGGATTGATCGTCAGCCTGGCGTTATTCGGCTATTTTTTCAAGACAAGCGATCTTGGCAACAGTATCAACGAAGCCTGGATCGACAATCATATCCGCGACCATGGCATCGAAGGCGAGTTGCTTTTCCTGGCCATGGGGGCGCTGTTTACCGCCATCGGCCTGCCGCGCCAGATCATCGCCTTTCTCGCCGGCTATGCCTTCAGCCTGGTTCTTGGCACGCTTTTCGGTGCCCTGGCGGCTCTGCTCGGCTGCATACTGACCTTCGTTTACTCGCGACTCTTCGGCAAGGGTTTGCTGAGCGCACGCCTTGGTGCCAGAGCGAAGCGTTTCGATGCCTTCATCCATGATCACCCGTTCTCAATGACCTTGCTGATCCGCTTGCTGCCGGTCGGCAGCAACGTGCTGACCAATCTTGCGGCGGGTATTTCCAGCATCCGTCCCGTCCCGTTTCTTTCTGCTTCCTTCGTCGGCTACTTGCCGCAGACGCTTGTTTTTGCGTTGGTCGGCAGCGGCATCAATGTGGCTGCAACGCTCAAGGTCGGCATGGCCATCGTGCTTTTCCTCATCTCCGGAGTGCTTGGTGCATATCTCTATCATCGCCATCGTCACGGATTGAGTATTGATGAGTCGGTCGACGCAGCACTTGGGGAATCCCAGCATCCATGAACATTGAGGAAACAAAAGGAATCTCCAGCGAACGCAGCATGTTGCTGCTGGCCCTTGGCCTGCTCGCCCTGCTGACTGGCGTGGCAATCTTCGCCAGACCGATGACACCGATCGACGAGACGCGCTACATCAGTGTCGCCTGGGAGATGTGGCTACGCGGCGACTGGCTGGTGCCCTACAAGAACGGCGCCCCCTACAGTCACAAGCCGCCACTGATGATGTGGCTGTACCAGATCGGCTGGGCCATTTTCGGCGTCAGCGAGTGGTGGCCGCGTCTGGTATCGCCGTTGTTCTCGGCTTCCGGCCTGTTTTTGACCATGGGTCTGGCACATCGCTTGTGGCCGAAACACGCAGGACTGGGTGGGCGAGCCGTACTGATTCTGGCGAGTTCTCTGCTATGGATTTTCTTCTCCACGTCGGCGATGTTCGACGTGATGCTGGCCTGCTTTACGTTACTTGGCCTGCACGGCATCCTTACTGCCGCCGAGGGTCGAGCACTGAAGGGATTCGCACTACTCGGTCTGGCCATCGGTCTGGGGGTGCTGGCCAAGGGGCCGGTGATCCTGCTGCATACCTTGCCAGTAGCCGTGCTGGCACCCTGGTGGAACCCGGGGCTGGCGTGGAAACGCTGGGCGGCGGGTGTTGTCGGTGCCGTCTTGCTTGGTGCAGCAATTGCGCTGGCTTGGGCGATCCCGGCCGGTTTTGCCGGGGGAGAGGAGTACCAGCGGGCGATCTTCTGGGGACAGACGGCTGACCGCATGGTGCAGTCGTTTGCACACAAACGACCCTTGTGGTGGTATCTGCCGCTACTGCCGATCATGTTCTTCCCGTGGCTGGTCTGGCCTGGTTTGTGGCGTGCTTACCGCGATCTGGCGCGGCAGGGGCTGGATCGTGGTGCGCGTTTTTGTCTGGCTTGGATGCTGCCGGTCTGTGTTGCCTTCTCGCTGATCAGCGGCAAGCAGATGCATTACCTGATCCCGATCTTCCCGGCCTTCGCACTGCTCTCGGCGCGCGCACTCGCTAGTAGCGTACGCGGCAGTCTTTGGCTGCCGGCGTTTCTTGCCGTGCTGGTAGGTGCCGGCTTGTATGCCCTGGCGCTGGGCCGCGTTACTCTCCCGAAGAATTCACTTGCCGAACTGCCGTTATTCTGGCCGGCGCTGGTGTTGATTGCGGTGATGCCAGCGCTCTGGTATTGGGCGCGTCGCAGTACCCGACTGCTGCCGGTGCTGACCGTTGTCGGCGTTATATTTGCTGCCCTGCTGCAACTTTCGCTGACTAGCGCCTTCCACGCTGACTACGATGTCAGGCCGTTTGCTGGCGCAATTCGCCAGGCGCAGGAGGCGGGAAGAGTGGTTGCGAATGGCGATTTTTATCACGACCAGTTCCATTTCGCTGGCCGCCTGCGTCAGCCGCTGGTGGCATTCGAGGATGACAAAAAAATGGCCGGATGGCTGACGGCGCACCCGGATGCGCTGGCCGTTCTTTATCTGAAAAACGACAAGCGTTTGCAAGGTTTGTCAGTTGTCGCCGTGCATCGATACATTGGTGGTGTCGCGGCGTTGTTAGAGGCACCGGTGGCGATATCGTTGCTGCCGCCTGCGGAAGACAAGAAGCAGTAAAAAGACTGGGAGCAAACATGAAGATCACTGTAGTAGGTACTGGCTATGTTGGCCTCGTCACCGGTGCCTGTCTGGCCGATGTCGGCAACGATGTGCTGTGCTTGGATGTCGATCCTGAGAAGATCCGCATTCTCAACGCGGGCGGTATTCCGATCTTGGAGCCGGGCCTGCTGGACATGGTCCGCCGCAATGTCGCGGCCGGCCGCCTGCGCTTCACCACCGATATCGAGAAGGCCGTGCAGCACGGCACCATCCAGTTCATCGCCGTCGGCACGCCGCCCGACGAGGACGGCTCGGCCGACCTGCAGTACGTGCTCGCCGCTGCCCGCAATATCGGCAAGCGGATGACGGATTACAAGCTGATCGTCGACAAGAGCACGGTGCCGGTCGGTACCGCCGACAAGGTCCGGGCGGCCGTTGCCGACGAGCTAAAGCAGCGCGGTTCCGAGATTGGGTTCAGCGTCGTTTCCAACCCGGAATTCCTCAAGCAGGGTGCTGCCGTCGAAGACTTCATGCGTCCCGACCGCATTGTCGTCGGCGCCGAGGACGACCGCGCCATCCAGCTCATGCGCGCCCTCTACGCGCCGTTCCAGCGCAACCACGAACGCCTGATCGTCACCGACGTGAAGAGCGCCGAGCTGACCAAGTACGCCGCCAACGCCATGCTGGCGACGCGCATCAGCTTCATGAACGAACTGGCCAACCTCGCCGAAGTACTTGGTGCCGACATCGAGATGGTGCGCCAGGGCATCGGCTCCGACCCGCGCATCGGCTACCACTTCCTCTACCCCGGCTGCGGCTACGGCGGCTCCTGCTTCCCCAAGGACGTCAAGGCGCTGATCCGCACCGCGCACGACGATGCTGGCATCGCGATGCAGGTGCTGTCCGCCGTCGAGGCCGCCAATCAGGCACAGAAACACGTGCTGACGGCGAAGGTCAAGGCGCGCTTCGGCGCTGATCTTGCTGGCCGCCGCTTCGCACTATGGGGGCTGGCCTTCAAGCCGAATACCGACGACATGCGCGAGGCGCCGAGCCGCGAACTGGTCGCCGACCTGCTCGCTGCCGGTGCGACGGTCGCCGCTTACGACCCGGAAGCGATGCGCGAGGCGCAGCGCATCTTCGGCGACGACGCGCGCATCGCCTACGCGGCCAATCCGATGGCGGCGCTGGCCGGTGCCGACGCGCTGATCATCGTCACCGAGTGGAAGGAATTCCGCAGCCCGGACTTCGAGGCGGTGAAGGCCGCGCTGAAGTCGCCGGTCATCTTCGACGGCCGCAACCTGTACCCGCCCGAACAGCCGCACGCGGCCGGCCTTGATTACTACCCGATTGGCCGCCGCCAGCCATGAGTCAAAGCGTAACCACGGCGACCGCGAAAACCGGCGCCGGGGCTGCTTCATCCGGGTTTTCGCATGCGCGTCTGCCTGGAGAGGTTTAAGATGAGGCGCGGCGCGGCGACGCAGGTCGCCGCCTGGCGTCGAGCAACCTCGACAACCTCAACGACTACTACGAGGTGGCATTGAAGGAAGCGCGGCTGGCGCAACTGACGCCACAGCCGGATTTCCGCTTCGTTCGCCTCGACATCGCCGACCGCGACGGTCTGGCCGAACTCTTCGCCAAGGAGAAGGCGCAGCGTGTCGTGCATCTGGCGGCGCAGGCCGGTGTCCGTTATTCGATCACCAATCCGCAGGCCTACGCCGACAGCAACCTCGCCGGCTTCCTCAATATTCTCGAAGCTTGCCGCCATAACCCGGTCGCGCACCTGGTCTATGCCTCCAGTTCCAGCGTCTCACGGCGGCAACGAAAGATGCCGTTTGCCGAGGACGACAGCGTCGACCGCCCGGTCAGCCTCTACGCGGCGACCAAGAAGGCCAACGAATTGATGGCCCACACCTACAGCCACCTTTTCGGGCTGCCGACCACCGGCCTGCGCTTCTTCACCGTCTATGGTCCCTGGGGCCGGCCCGACATGGCCTATTTCAGCTTTGCCAAGGCCATCCTTGCCGGCAAGCCGATCGATGTCTTTAACCACGGCCACATGCGCCGCGATTTCACCTACATCGACGACATCGTCGAAGGCATCATCCGTGTCCTCGACAAGCCGGCGACAGCGGAAGCGGCGGCGCCGCACGCCCACCGCGTCTTCAACATCGGCAACCACGAGCCGGTGGCGTTGCTCGAATTCATCGAAACGCTGGAGCAGGCGCTCGGCCGCGAGGCGATCAAGGAATTCAAGCCGATGCAGCCCGGCGACGTGCTGGCAACCTTTGCCGATACCGCCCAACTGCAGGCCTGGGTAGGGTTTTCGCCGAAGACTTCGCTCAAGGACGGGATCGGGAAGTTCGTCACCTGGTACAAGGGCTGGGCTGGCGCCTGAACCTGATGTTCGCGACAAGCCTACGTGCCCTTTGATTTCGCCAGTCCCGAGTTCGGCCTGATCGCCATGCTGGCGATGGCTGCTTGCGCCGCCGGCTTCATCGATTCGGTGGTCGGCGGCGGCGGGCTGATCCAGATCCCGGCGCTGTTTACCGCCTTGCCGCAGCAGGCGCCGGCGACGCTGTTCGGCACCAACAAGTTCGCCAGCGTATTTGGCACGAGCAACGCCGCCTGGCGTTACGCGCGCCGCGTTTCGATGCCCTGGCGCACGACGCTGCCGGCGGCGCTGGCCGCCTTCGCCTGCTCCTACCTCGGCGCCATGGCCGTGGCCTGGCTGCCTCGCGAGTTGTTGCGGCCGCTGATTCTCGTGCTGCTGGTCGGGGCGGCGGTCTACACCTTCATGAAGAAGGATTTCGGCGCCGTGCACGGGCCGACGCAATCCGGCCATCGCGAACTGGCCTATGCGGTGCTGCTCGGCGGGGTGATCGGTTTCTACGATGGCTTCTTCGGACCGGGAACCGGCAGCTTCCTGATCTTCCTGTTCATCCGCTTCTTCGGCTTCGATTTTCTGCATGCCTCGGCAGCCGCCAAGGTGGTCAACGTCGCCACCAATCTCGCGGCGCTCGCCTATTTCGCGCCCAACGGCCACATGCTCTGGCAACTGGCGGTGATCATGGCCGTCTGCAACGTCGGCGGCTCGCTGGCCGGCACGCATCTGGCACTCAAGCATGGTAGCGGCTTCGTGCGCCAGGTGTTTCTCGTCGTGGTCTCGCTGCTGATCCTGAAGTTTGCCTGGGATACCTTCAGTTCCTGAGCTTTCCGAACTTTCAGGGCTAATTCTTGATACCGAATTTTTCCGCAACGCGCTGGTAGGCTTCACGGCCGGATAGCACGCGCGGGTCGCGTGGGCCTCTTGCCTGCGCCTGCTGCAGGTAACTGCGGACGCGCTCAGCCAGCTCTTCGCGCCATCCCTTCTGTTCCATGAGGGCGCAGATGGCCTTGGTGGCGTTGGCCAGAAACTGCAGGCTGGGAACGCGCTCTGCAGCTTCGGTCAGCAGCCTCACCGACTCTTCCAGATTGCCGCTGCGCGCCGCCATGACGCCCCGGTTATTGATTTCGACAATCTCGCGACCCACCTGGTCGAGCAACGTCTGGCCGGCATCCTCATTGCCGGTGCGCGCAAAAACGCCTTGAATCCGGGCGATGACGTGCGGATTCTCGTTATTCTCCGCCGCTACCTTGCGCATGATCGCCTGTGCCGACTCCGTATCGCCCGTGGCCAGGCAGGCATGCGCGAGATCGACGGCAATCTTGTGCGACATCGGCTTGTCCGGCTCGGCTTCCTCTGCCAGCGCTTCGTGCAGACGCAAGGCCTGTTCCGCAGCCCGCTTGGCTTTCTCCGGCTCACCTTCGGCATGCAGGCAGAGGCTGTCCATCACCGCTGCCGCGTACTCGCCCTGCTTGCTGCCGCGCCAGTCGCGCTTGAGTTCCTGAATGATCTGCCGGGCTCCCGCGGGGTGCCCCTTGTCGAGCATGACCCGTGAAAGGTTGGCGTAATCGTCAACCTGCTTCAGCGACGAGCTGCGGTGCCGTTCAAGCACCTTTCCATAAGCTTTCTCGGCAGAATCGAGATCGCCGTTACGCATCGCCACGTCACCGACAATGCGCTGGCGCGTGGCGTTGTTTGGCGAGATGGCGGCTGCCTCCTGCAGCACCTTCTGCGCCGCTTCCAGTTGCCCCATCTCCTCCCGCACGCCTGCGAGAAAATCGTAGGCCGAAAGATACTCGGGGAAATCTTCCACCACCTTCTGTGCCAGCGACTCCGCTTCGTCCAGCACCTTGTTGCCGCGCAAGGCAATCGCCAGTCCCATGCGTGCCCAAGGAACTGATTTACGCGCCAGCACGTCACGATAGATGGTCTCTGCTTCTGCGTTTCGGCCAAGGGCGTTGAGGATTTCGCCCTTCAGGCGCAGAACGTCGAGCTCGAATGGCGAGGTATTGGCCAGCAGGCGATCACAGGCATTCAGTGCGCCGATATAAGCGCCTTCGTCGAGCTTGCGATACACCGGGGCAAAGAAATTTTTCTTGAAAACCGCTTTCAGCAGTCGGGCCTGCAACTGATCGGCGGTGAACGGCTTGATCAGATAATCGTCTGGCGCCAGCTCGGCGACCGACACCACGTTGTGGTACGAACGCTCACCGGTAATGACCATGAAAACGGTGCCGAGCGGAATCAGGTGCTGTTGCCGCAACTCCTCCAGCAACTGCTGGCCGTCGCGGCCATCGTCCAATACGTAGTCGGAGAGGATGATGTCGAACTCGCTGGCCTTGACCTGGCGCAACACCTCGACCGAGGTTCCGGCGCCGGTTACCGACACGATTCCCAGTGCTGAAAGCATCATGCGCAAAGAATCGCGCGCCGCGGGGTGCCGGTCCACGATCAATACGCGTTTGCGCGGCAGCTCCTTCTGCAATTGCAGCGCGAGTTCGGAAGTCGGGTCGTCAAGAGAGGCCATGACGCAAAGGTAAGCCATGCGCCGGGCGTAGACAAGTCTTGCCGCAAGCGCTTCGGCAGCCCATCTTCGGATGAGCCGCAGGCCGAAAATAGCCACAGGCTATGAAAACAATCGTTAATATCAATTGGTGCAATCGATAGCGGGCCGCTAACATTCACTCGTCACATCACTTTCAACCCACGGAGATCACCATGAACACCACCATCATCAACACCGAAGTCCTCCCCTTCAAGGCCACCGCTTTCCACGCCGGCAAATTTGTTCCGGTCAGCGAAGCCGATCTGAAAGGTAAGTGGTCCGTCGTCTTCTTCTACCCGGCCGACTTCACCTTCGTCTGCCCGACCGAACTGGGCGACCTCGCCGACAACTACGCCGAGTTCAAGAAGCTGGGCGTCGAGATCTACGGTGTGTCGACCGACACCCATTTCACGCACAAGGCCTGGCACGACACCTCCGAGACCATCGGCAAGATCCAGTACCCGATGATCGGCGACCCGACCGGCGCGATTTCCCGCAACTTCGGCGTGATGATCGAAGAAGCCGGCCTGGCCGAGCGTGGCACCTTCGTCATCGACCCGGCAGGCAAGATCCAGATCGTCGAGATCAACGCCGGCGGTATCGGCCGCGATGCCTCCGAGCTGCTGCGCAAGGTCAAGGCCGCCCAGTACGTGGCGACCCACCCGGGTGAAGTCTGCCCGGCCAAGTGGAAGGAAGGCGAGAAGACCCTGGCACCGTCGCTCGACCTCGTTGGCAAGATCTAAGCAGGCGCATCGACTCCCGGCTGCGGCCGGGAGTGCAGTGCAAAGGCGCTGGCCGATACTCCAACCCCTCCGACTGCCACACCATCCGTCGGCGCCTTTTCAGTGCAAGTCACCAATCAAAAAGGGAGAACTACCATGCTCGATACCGCGATCCAACAGCAGCTCCAGGCCTACCTCGGCCGCCTGCAACAGCCGATCGAAATCGTCGCCACGCTTGACACCAGCGACAAGGCGCAGGAAATGGGCGAGTTGATCAACGACATCGCCGCGCTTTCCGACAAGGTCAGCGTGCGCACCGACGGGAACGCCCGTCTGGTGCCCTCGTTCGCCATTGGTCGCCCCGGCGAAGCGGCGCGCATCGAATTTGCCGGCATCCCCATGGGCCACGAATTCACCTCGCTGGTGTTGGCGTTGTTGCAGACCGGCGGCCACCCGCCCAAGGTCGAGCAAGACGTGATCGAGCAGATCAAGGCGCTCGGCGGTGAATACAAGTTCGAAACCTTCATCTCGCTCTCCTGCCACAACTGCCCGGACGTGGTGCAGGCGCTCAACCTGATGGCGGTGCTGAACCCCGGCGTCACCAGCACGATGATCGACGGCGCGATGTTCCAGGACGAGGTCAACGCCCGCAAGATCATGGCCGTGCCCACCGTCTTCCTCAACGGCGAACCCTTCGGCCAGGGCCGCATGACGATCGAAGAAATCGTCGCCAAGCTCGATGTCGGCGCCGAGAAGCGCGATGCCGAAAAGATCAGCGCCAAGGCCCCGTTCGATGTGCTCATCGTCGGTGGCGGCCCGGCCGGTGCGGCAGCAGCAATTTACGCCGCGCGCAAGGGCATCCGTACCGGCGTACTCGCCGAGCGCTTTGGCGGACAGGTGCTCGACACCATGGCCATCGAGAACTTCATTTCCGTCAAGGAAACCGACGGCCCGAAGCTCTCCGCCGGCCTTGAGCAGCACGTGCGCGAGTACGAAGTGGACATCATGAACCTGCAGCGCGCCGATGCCTTGCTCCCCAACGCTGCCGGCGACCAATACCACGAGGTGCGCACCGCCAGCGGTGCCGTGCTCAAGACGAAGAGCGTCATCATCGCCACCGGCGCCCGCTGGCGCGAAATGAACGTGCCGGGCGAGCGCGAATACCGTGGCAAGGGTGTGGCCTACTGCCCGCACTGCGACGGCCCGCTGTTCAAGGGCAAGCGGGTGGCGGTGATCGGCGGCGGCAACTCCGGCGTTGAAGCAGCGATCGATCTCGCCGGCATCGTCGGCCACGTCACCCTGCTCGAATTCGACGTGCAGTTGCGTGCCGATGCCGTGTTGCAGAAGAAGTTGCACAGCCTGCCCAACGTCACCGTCATCACCCAGGCGCAGACTACCGAAGTGCATGGCGACGGCGGCAAGGTGATTGCGCTCGCCTACAAGGAGCGGCCGACCGGCGAACTGAAGCGCATCGATCTCGAAGGCATCTTCGTCCAGATCGGTCTGTTGCCCAATACCGACTGGCTCAAGGGCACGGTCGCCCTGTCGAACCGCGGCGAGGTCGTCATCGACGCCAAGGGCCAGACCTCGGTGCCCGGCGTTTTCGCCGCCGGCGATGCAACAACGGTGCCCTACAAGCAGATCATCATTGCCATGGGCGCTGGGGCGACGGCTTCACTGGGCGCTTTCGACCACCTGATCCGCAGTTCGGTGCCGGCTGAAGTCGCAGCCTGATAGCGTTCCTGCATTTGTTCTCGGCCGGCAGCCTCAAGGTTGCCGGCCAAATCGTGCAAATTCCGCCAAAAAATTAAACGGCGAAATTGCTACGGCCATTGCTACGACAGGTGGTGGTGTTTTGACATTGTAAATTCCGCCAATTTTTTGACGTGAGGGGCGGCGATAGAAAGAAGCGAACCCAGCTTGCTGTCATGGCCCTGGCGAATTTTTCGAAAAGATTTTTTCTACGGTTTCAACGTCAGACGTAATCGGCCTGCCGCGCCTTATACGGTATGGGAATCGACGGAAAAAATATCGCCGACGAGTACCACGAAATACAGCACCGAGCAGAGGATTGGCAAAAACGAACTTGGCCGTTCGTTCAAACTCAGCCACAAATGTGAGGCCAAGCTCAGCATTGGCTTTCAGCGTATAGAAGGCGGCCGCATCGTGCACTTCGGCGAGCGCCAACGGAGCAACGACGAGCCTCACTTCAGCGATTCACGTACCTGTGCAAGAGCGTCAGCAATTGGAATGACCTGCACCGCTCCACTCTCAATCTCAGCAATTCTACGCTCGGTTTCGGCGGCCCACGCTTCCTCAATCTCAGCATCCTCGTCGAGACTGGCGAGCAATACCTGGGCGAAAGCAGCGCGTTCACCGGCTGTCAGTTGCAGAGCTTCGGCTTCGAGCAATTCGAGTTGATTTCCCATGGCCAGTGCCTCCATAGATATTATAGGCATTGTACCGCGAGCCCGATGTTCAGTGATGGTGACGCCCAACGTTCAAAGGAAATAGCGTGCCGCTTGCGGCACGTTCAAGCGCCTGCAAGGCGCGGTTTGACTGGGAAGTTATGCGGCACGTTCGAGCGGAACTTCCCAGCCGGGGAACACGAGTACGGCGGGATGGCAGTTGAGGGCGCGGGCAAGCACCTTCGCGCGCTCGACTCCCAGGTTCACGCGGCCGTTCTCGATGGCAGAGATGGTTCCTTGCGGGATTCCAGTAAGTTCGGATAGTTGGCTTTGGCTGAGTTCCTGGAGTTCGCGCAGAATACGGACGGACTCTCCCACCGAGACCCCAACTCTCTTTTTCGCAGGACGAAACTCTTTCATTTCATGGCCTCCTGTAATCGTGGGCGGTGACGTGGATTACCTGAATCTGCAACACGTTGGCGACAACTTGATAAATCACCCGCCATTGAAGCCCGAGCCGGGAGAATCGATGCCCTTTCCACTCGCCGGTCAGCGGTTCGTCGTGGAAGCCTTTGATGGCCCGCAAACCTTGCGGGCCGTCCCAGCAGCCATAGGCTGCGCCTTGACCGAAGGGTTAGGCATTACCGTAGATTTACCAGCTGCTCTTCGATTGCTACGATAGAAATATCGGCCACTTGTTTTATCCAATTTTGCCGCCGCTCCCTGACTTCGTTGAGCTTACGTTGATACTCATTCGCTCCGTTTTGAGAGCGCTCTGGCTTGGGTGCGACAAATTTGTTAGCTAATTGAACGGAAACAACGGCGTTGCCATCCTTGCTCTTCCAGAAACGGAAGACGTTAAGCTCCATATAGCTTTGATCTTGAGGCCACGTAAGGAAATCAACAATTGCCTCACCGGACTGCTCGTTTCGGCTAATTTTTACAGCTGCCTGTGGATTTGTTTGTTTGACTAATCGTTCCATGGCAAGCGCATACTTCATCGGATCGTTACTCAATGCTGGCAACTGCTGGTAGCGGTATCCGACAAGCTTTGTCCAGTTGTTGAATGACTCCGTTGGTCTGACGAACTCTAGAAGCTTGTCTCCGTTTGGCTGCTTTCCAACGAACTGATTTGTAAATGACTCCCCATCCAAAGTTGGTGTCAATTCCGCTGCAAATGCGATTTGGGTCAGAAAGATGGAAAACAAAAGTGTTTGAAACAGGCGAAGCATAAAAATCTCCTGAATGCCTAACTTGATCGATTGCATATTCAACAGCCATCCTGTCCGAGCGCCGGCCATTCTGGACTCGGCGTTGGTCGAAGCCTCGAAATGCAGCGCCTCATTCTGCCTGCATTCAATCCGAATGTCATTCCAGCCGAGTAGCGGCCTGCGCCGCGCACAGTCACGCCGAATAACAACAAGGCGCAGGCGACAGCTTTACACCCAGCGATCAGAGGCCTGGTTCGAAGCTGATTGCCCCATTGGTTGAGTCGGAATTTTGGGGAAATCGTGCAAATTGTGCCAAAAAATTGAACGGCAAAATTGCTACAGCCATTGCTACGACAGGGGGTGGTGTTTCGACATTGCAAATTACGCCAAATCGCTATGACTCGGCAGCAGAATGAAGTGACCCGCCTGGCGCACGGCCGACATCGAGAAATCGAAACGGTCGGCCTGCGCGCAGAGGTCGAGATCGGATAGCGGCAGGTTGGGATTGTCGCCGGCGGAAAAACGGCGGCCGAAATCGGAGTCGCGCACCCGTTGCTCGAAGGGCTGCGGGTCGGGTGATTTTTCTTGCAGCAGGGCTTCCAGGTAGTCGGCGCAGGCGACATCCTCGTCGCCATCACGATCCACCCATTCACCGGTAATCAGCAGCGTGACCTCTGCGGAATCGCTTTGGTGGATCGCTCTTGCGGTCGCGTGTGCACAGACCAGGGTGCCGGCGTAGACCGTGCGGGCATCGGCAAAGCGCAACAAGCCGCGCACCCCGGCGGCTGTTGTCTGGATCAGCGTTCGTCCGTGCAGGTCAGCGCCGGCAAGTGCCGTCGGGGAATTGCCGTAATCGAATTCCCTCACCGGGTCGCCACCCGCGATGGCGCCGGTGGTCAGCGCGGCGGGGTTCAAGCGCTGCAGATGCATCGCCTCGGCCACGGTTTCCACCGGGTGGATGCGGCATGCACCGGCGGCAAAGGCGTAGGCGGCGGTGGTGAAGGAGCGCAACACGTCGATCACCACCACCACGTCGTGTGGGGCGGTGGTTGGGTCGAGGCGGTTGAGGAAGAGGCGGCGGGTGCGCATGGCGATCCGTATCTGGTTTTCGCTAGCATGCCACGAACTGATCAAATGGCAGAAACCTGTTATTTTTCAGCGAACTGGCGTAGAATCCGGCCCCTTTCCTGCATCATCTGTCAGGCTCCCGAACCCCATGCTTTATCCCGAACGTTTCGATGTGATTGTCGTCGGTGGCGGCCATGCCGGCACCGAGGCGGCGCTTGCCTCGGCACGCATGGGGCAGCGCACGCTGCTGCTCACGCACAACATGGAAACGCTGGGGGCGATGAGCTGCAACCCGTCCATCGGCGGCATCGGCAAGGGGCATCTGGTCAAGGAAGTCGATGCGCTGGGTGGTGCCATGGCGGCGGCCACCGACGAGGCTGGTATCCAGTTCCGCATCCTCAACGGTTCGAAAGGCCCGGCGGTGCGCGCCACCCGCGCGCAGGCCGACCGTTTGCTCTACAAGCAGGCGATCCGTACGCGGCTGGAAAACCAGACTAACCTGACCGTCTTTGCCCAGGCTTGCGACGACCTCATCGTCGAGGGCGACCGCATTGCCGGCGCGGTGACGCAACTCGGTGTCCGCTTCGAGGCGCGCGCCGTGGTGCTGACTGCCGGCACCTTCCTCAACGGCCTGATCCACGTCGGCCTGCAGAACTACACCGGCGGCCGCATGGGCGATCCACCCTCGGTGTCGCTGGCGGCCCGTCTGCGTGAACTGCAGCTACCGGTCGGCCGTCTGAAAACCGGCACGCCGCCACGGCTGGATGGCAAGACCATCGACTTCTCAGTGATGGAGGAGCAGCACTCGGATGATCCGATGCCGGTCTTTTCCTACCTCGGCTCGGCTAGCCAGCATCCGCAGCAACTGCCGTGCTGGGTGACGCACACCAATGCGCGAACACACGACATCATCCGCAACAACCTTGACCGCTCGCCGATGTACACCGGCGTCATCGAGGGCGTCGGGCCACGCTACTGCCCGTCGATCGAGGACAAGATCCACCGTTTTGCCAGCAAGGACAGCCACAACATTTTCCTTGAACCGGAAGGGCTGACGACGCACGAGATCTACCCGAACGGGATCTCGACCTCGCTGCCTTTCGACGTGCAGCTGCAGATCGTGCGTTCGATCAAGGGCATGGAAAACTGCCACATCCTGCGACCGGGCTACGCCATCGAATACGACTACTTCGACCCACGCGGGCTGAAATCCTCGTTCGAAACGAAGGCTATCCGCGGCCTGTTTTTTGCCGGCCAGATCAACGGCACCACCGGCTACGAGGAAGCTGCCGCGCAGGGCCTGCTGGCTGGCGCCAATGCCGCGCTGTATACGCAAGAGAAGGCGGCCTGCTCGGCGTGGACTCCGCGCCGCGACGAAGCCTACCTCGGCGTGCTGGTCGACGACCTGATCACGCGCGGCGTCTCTGAGCCCTACCGGATGTTCACCAGCCGTGCCGAATATCGCCTTTCGCTGCGCGAAGACAACGCCGACCTGCGCCTGACCGAACAGGGTCGTGAACTGGGCTTGGTCGACGATGTGCGCTGGGCAGCATTCAACCGCAAGCGCGATGCCATCGCCGCCGAGCAGGAACGCCTGAAAACCACCTGGGTGCGGCCGCAGACCTTGCCGCAGGCAGAAGCCGAGCGCGTGCTGGGCAAGGGCATCGAGCGCGAATACACGCTGTTCGATCTGCTGCGCCGGCCGGATGTGAGCTACGCGGCGCTGATGACGCTGCCCGGAGCGAGTGCCGGCGAGGCGCCACTCTCCGACCCGCTGGTGATCGAACAGGTGGAAATCCAGGCCAAATATCAGGGTTATATCGACCGCCAGCAGGACGAAGTGGCGCGCAGTCTGGCGCATGAGGAAACATTGTTGCCGGAGGATCTGGACTACGCCACGGTGCCCGGCCTGTCCAAGGAAGTGCAGCAGAAACTGGCGCAGCACAGGCCGCAGACGCTGGGTCAGGCTTCGCGCATCCAGGGCATCACGCCGGCAGCGATTTCACTGTTGCTGGTGCATCTGAAACGCATCGGTCCGTCCGGTCCGCGTGAGAAAAAATCCGCATGAGCCGCGAGCAACAGTTGTCGGCAGGTCTCTCGGCCCTGGGAATTGATTTGTCAGCCGAAGTGCAGGCAAAGCTCCTGGCCTACACACTGTTTCTGGAAAAGTGGAACCGCAGCTTCAGTCTGACGGCATTGCGCGATCCCACGCTGGCGGTCAGCCACCATCTGCTCGATTCGCTGGCCATCCTGCCCTATGTGACGGCGCCTAACCTGCTTGATGTCGGCAGCGGCGGCGGCCAGCCCGGCATTCCGCTGGCGATCGCCAAGCCGGAGCTGACGGTGACGCTGCTCGACAGCAGCAGCAAGAAGACGGCCTTCCTGCAGCAGGCGGTGATCGAGCTGGGGTTGAAGAACGTACAGGTGGTGACGGCACGGGTCGAGGAATACAAGCCGGCAGTGCCGTTTGCCGCGATTACCTCACGAGCGTTCGCTGAACTTGTTGATTTCGTGGAACTTACTCGCCACCTTCTGGCCCCTGACGGCGTCTGGCTGGCAATGAAAGGGCAACGCCCCGAGGCGGAAATCGCTAAACTGCCGGCCGGGGTTGCAGTAAGTGCAGTGCATCGGCTGGCGGTGCCGGGGGTGGATGGCGAGCGCCATCTGGTAGTCATCGGGGAGCAATGACGTGGCCAAGATTCTGGCGGTAACCAATCAGAAGGGCGGGGTGGGCAAGACCACTACTGCCGTAAATCTTTCCGCAAGTCTGGCGGCCTTGGGTCAGCGCGTGCTGATGATCGACCTCGACCCGCAGGGCAACGCCACCACCGGCTGTGGCGTCATGAAGCGAGAGGCACTGCCGACGGTGTACCAGATCCTGATCGGCCGCTCGACGCTCGACCAGTCGCGCATCCGTACCGAATTCGGCTTCGACATCCTGCCCGCCAACCGCGAGCTGGCCGGCGCCGAGGTCGAGCTGATCGAGCTGGAAAACCGCGAGTTCCGCCTGCGCGATGCGCTGCAGGCGGCTGGCGACCAATATGATTTTATCCTGATGGATTGCCCGCCGGCGCTGAACATGCTGACGGTGAACGGCCTGGTGGCTGCCGAGGCAGTAATGATTCCAATGCAGTGCGAGTATTACGCGCTGGAAGGCCTGACCGATCTGGTGACGACGCTGCGCAAGGTGCGCGCCAACCTTAATTCGGTGCTGCACATCGAAGGTCTCCTGCGCACCATGTTCGACCCGCGCATGACGCTGATGCAGCAGGTTTCGGCGGAACTCGAGAGCCATTTCGGCGAGAAGGTTTATCAAAGCATCATTCCGCGCAACGTGCGTCTGGCCGAGGCGCCGTCCTACGGCAAGCCGGTGATCGCCTTCGACCGTGCGTCGCGGGGCGCGCAGGCCTATCTGGCGCTGGCGCAGGAGATGCTGGATCGCCGCGACGGCAAGATCGCGATGAGTGCGAAGAATGAACAGGGAGCATTGGCATGACCACCAAGATGAGAGGCCTCGGCCGCGGGCTGGATGCGCTGCTCGCAGGCGATGAGTCGGCGAAAAAGGAACAACAGCGTTCGCTGCCGGTAACGGCACTGCAGCCGGGCAAGTACCAGCCGCGGACGCAGATGGACAAGGTGTCGCTGGACGAACTGGCTGCCTCGATCCGCGCCCAAGGGCTGATGCAGCCGATCCTGGTGCGCCCGGTGGCGCAGGACCGCTACGAGATCATCGCCGGCGAGCGTCGCTGGCGCGCTGCGCAACTGGCCGGACTGGCCGAAGTGCCAACGCTGATCCGCGACATTCCGGACGAAAACGCGCTGGCCATGGCGCTGATCGAGAACATCCAGCGCGAGAATCTCAATCCGCTTGAGGAAGCGCTTGGCCTGCAGCGACTGGTCGACGAATTCAGCCTGACGCACCAGCAAGCGGCCGATGCCGTCGGCCGCTCGCGCCCGGCGGCCAGCAATTTGATTCGTCTGCTGCAACTGGCACAACCGGTACAAGACCTGTTGATGGCGGGCGAAATCGAGATGGGCCATGCCCGCGCGCTGCTGCCGCTGGCGGCCGTGCTGCAAGTTCAGCTGGCACAGCGCATCGCCCTCAAGGGAATGTCGGTGCGTGAGGCCGAGCGCTTGGTGCAGCGCGAAATGACGCCGCCGTCAGAGCGCGTTCCAGCTAAGCCGGATCGCGATGTGTTGCGCTTGCAGGAGGAGTTGGCCGATGCGTTGGGCGCCTCGGTTGCCATCAAGGCCAACCGCAAGGGGGCGGGAAAGCTGACAATCGATTTTTCTGATCTGGATCAGTTAGAAGTTATTCTGGCGCGTCTAAAATAGCGCGCTGTACTTCTATATGTGCACCGCAGCAATTTATTGACTCTTGTAGAAGAGTGTTTTAAACTGCGGCGGTTTTAGTCGGAGCATTCCTTGCACCCGCAAGTCCGCTGGATCATTGGCTGGCAGGCAACCACAACGCTGTTGATCGCGATGGTTGCGGCGGTGCAGGGCGGTACAAACGCTGCGTTATCGGCTCTTGCCGGGGGCAGCATCGGGGTGGTGGCGAATCTGCTCTATGTTTGGCGAGCGATGCGTCTGTCGGTTAATGAGGCCGGCAAGATCGATCCGATGCATGCATACAGGGGTCAGGCGGCGGGGGAGGCGTACAAGTTTGCAGCGACGCTCGCAGGGTTTGTCCTGGTGTTTGTCGGCTACAAGAGCGTTGCACCTATCCCTTTGTTTGTCGGGTATGCATCGACCTTCGTCATCTACTGGTTGGCGTTGGCTAGACGGCGCTGAGCGGTAAAAAAGGTTAATCGGGGATTAGAGGAAAGATCATGAGCGCAGAAGGCGGCTTGACTACCACAGGTTATATCCAGCACCACCTGACAAACCTCGCTGTTTGTTCGGATGCGGCGAAGATCGATGGCCACTGCCACGGCTTTTGGACCGTTCATGCCGATACCCTGATCATCTCGGGTTTGCTTGGTCTGCTCGTTTTCGGTCTGATGGCCAAAGTGGCGGCTAAAGCGAGCTCCGGTGTGCCGGGCGGGCTGCAAAATTTCATCGAGATGGTTGTCGGTCTCGTCGATCAGCAGGTCAAGGACACCTTCCACGGCAAGAGCGCGCTGGTTACGCCGTTGGCCATTACCATTTTCGTCTGGGTGTTCGTCATGAACGCCATGGACTTGATCCCGGTCGATTTCCTGCCCATCGTGGCCGGTGCGGTGGGCGTCAACTATCTCAAGGCCGTGCCGACGACCGACCCCAATCTGACCTTTGCCATGTCGATCACGGTGTTTTTCATCATGATCTGGATGAACCTCAAGGTGAAGGGTTTTGGCGGCTACATGCACGAAATCTTCACTGCGCCGTTCGGCGCCAAGCTGGCCCCGGTCAACTTCATCTTCCGTATCGTCGAAGACATCGCCAAGCCGATTTCGCTGGCGCTGCGACTCTTCGGCAACATGTACGCCGGTGAAATGGTGTTCATCCTGATCGCGCTGCTCGGCCTGTATCAGCTGCCTTTGGCCTTGCCCTGGGCGCTGTTCCATATCCTGATCATCACGCTGCAGGCGTTTGTTTTCATGATGCTGACTATCGTCTATATGTCGATGGCCGCAGAGTCCCACTAAGAGTTTGCAGTAACCCGTTTTCAAACCGCTTTATTTTAATTAACCACAACGCTCTCATTTAGGAGTCAACATGGAACTCGCAACCGTTCTCTCCAACACCGCTATCGCCGTCGCCATCCTCATCGGTGCGGGCGCTCTCGGTACCGCTATCGGCTTCGGTATTCTCGGTGGCCGTTTCCTGGAAGGCGCCGCTCGCCAGCCGGAAATGATCCCGACACTGCAAGTCAAGATGTTCATCGTCGCCGGTCTGCTTGACGCCGTGACCATGATCGGTGTCGGTATCGCCCTGTTCCTGCTCTTCGCCAATCCGTTCCTGGCCCTGATCAAGTAATCACCCGATCCCTAACAGAAAGGAGTCAGGCGTGAATATCAACGCTACTCTGATTGGTCAGGCGATTTGGTTTGGTGTATTCATCTGGATCACGATGAAATACGTCTGGCCGCCGCTGCAAAAGGCGATGGCCGACCGCCAGAAGCAGATCGCCGAAGGCTTGGCTGCCGCCGAGCGTGGCAAGCAGGAGCAGGAGATCGCCGCCAAGCGTTCTGCCGATGCTCTGCGCGAAGCCAAGGAAAAAGCTTCGGAAGTGATCGCTGCCGCCGACAAGCGTGCGCAGCAGATCGTCGAAGAAGCCAAGGGTCAAGCCAAGGTTGAGGCGGACAAGGTTGTCGCCGGTGCCAAGGCCGAGATCGAGCAGGAAGTCGAACGTGCCAAACAGCAACTGCGTGAGCGTGTTGCCGAGTTGGCCATTGCCGGTGCCGAGAAGATCCTGAAGAAGGAAGTCAACGCCGCCGCGCATTCCGATATGCTCACCTCGCTTAAGCAAGGTCTGTAAAGCAAATGGCTGAAACCGTCACCATTGCCCGGCCGTACGCAGAAGCGGTGTTTCAGTTGGCGCGCGAACAAGGTGCGCTGGCACAGTGGTCTGATCGTCTCGAGTCGTTGGCGTTTGTTGCCAACGACGCCGAGGTGGCCGCTGTCATCGACGATCCGAATGTTCGGCAGGAACAGCTCGTCGAGCTGTTCAGTGCGGCATGCGGCAAGGCGGATGACGGTTTGACCAACCTGCTGAAGCTGTTGGCCAAGAACGACCGGCTGACCTGTCTGCCCGAGATTGCCGGCCTCTACGAGACCTACAAGCGCGCCGAAGAAGGCACCCGGGATGGCGAAGTTGTTTCTGCCTTCCCGCTGTCCGACGCCCAGGTTCGCGACGTTACCCCCGAGCTTGAAAAGTACTTCAAGTGCAAGCTCAATCTGACGGTCAAGGTTGATGAAACCCTGATCGGCGGTGTCGTGGTGACCGTTGGCGACCAGATGCTCGACGCCTCCGTGCGCGGCAAGCTCGCAGCCATGGCCGTGGCGCTGAAAAACTAGGAGATTTCCATGCAGTTGAATCCATCCGAAATTAGCGAACTGATCAAGAGCAAGATCCAGAATCTGCAGGCGACCAGTGAAGTTCGCACCCAGGGCACGGTCGTTTCCGTGACCGACGGTATCTGCCGTGTGCATGGTCTTCAGGACGTCATGCAGGGCGAGATGCTGGAATTCCCGAACAATACCTACGGTATGGCGCTGAACCTTGAGCGCGACTCCGTCGGTGCCGTTGTTCTGGGCGAATACGAGCACATCGTCGAAGGCGACACCGTCAAGTGCACGGGCCGCATTCTTGAAGTGCCGGTCGGCCCGGAGTTGCTTGGCCGCGTGGTCAACTCCCTTGGTCAGCCGATCGACGGCAAGGGCCCGATCAACGCCAAGCAAACCGACAAGATCGAAAAGGTTGCACCGGGCGTTATTTGGCGTAAGTCGGTTTCGCAGCCAGTTCAAACCGGTCTGAAGTGCGTCGATGCCATGGTTCCGGTTGGCCGTGGCCAGCGCGAGCTGATCATCGGCGACCGCCAGACGGGGAAGACCGCTGTTGCCGTCGATGCGATCATCAACCAGAAGGGTAAAGACCTTTTCTGCGTCTATGTCGCTATCGGCCAGAAGGCTTCGACCATCGCCAACGTCGTGCGCAAGCTCGAAGAGCATGGCGCGATGGAATACACGATCATCGTCGCTGCAACCGCTTCCGAATCCGCTGCGCTGCAGTTCATCGCACCGTACGCCGGCTGCACGATGGGCGAATACTTCCGCGACCGCGGTCAAGACGCCCTGATCATTTATGACGATCTGACCAAGCAGGCCTGGGCCTACCGTCAAGTGTCGCTGCTGCTGCGCCGTCCGCCGGGTCGCGAAGCCTACCCGGGCGACGTTTTCTATCTGCACTCCCGTCTGCTCGAGCGCGCTGCTCGCGTTTCGGAAGCGTGGGTCGAGAAGTGCACCAACGGTGAAGTCAAGGGCAAGACTGGTTCGCTGACCGCGCTGCCAGTGATCGAAACGCAGGCTGGCGACGTTTCCGCCTTCGTTCCGACCAACGTCATCTCGATTACCGACGGACAGATCTTCCTTGAATCCGACCTTTTCAACGCAGGTATCCGCCCGGCTATCAACGCCGGTATCTCGGTGTCCCGCGTCGGCGGTGCTGCTCAGACCAAGATCATCAAGAAGCTTGGCGGCGGTGTCCGTCTGGCCCTGGCCCAGTATCGCGAACTGGCTGCCTTCGCGCAGTTTGCTTCCGACCTCGACGAAGCCACCCGCAAGCAGCTTGAGCGCGGCCGTCTGGTGACCGAGCTGATGAAGCAGCTTCAGTACTCGCCGATGAGCGTTTCCGAAATGGCTGTCACGCTGTTCGCAGCTGACAAGGGCTATTTCGACGACGTCGAAGTCAAGCGAGCCCTGGAATGCGAAAAGGCCATGATCGGTTACCTCAAGTCCAGTTGCACCGACCTCATGAACAAGATGGAGTCGACCAAGGAACTGGACGCCGAGTCCGAGAAGCAGCTCGTCGCCGGTATCGTTGCTTTCAAGAGCAGCTGGGCTTAACCAGCTAGGAGAATGCCATGCCTAGCGGCAAGGAAATTCGCAACAAGATCAAAAGCGTAGAGAACACGCGCAAGATCACCAAAGCCATGGAGATGGTGGCTGCATCCAAAATGCGCAAGGCGCAGGACCGGATGCGGGCTGCCCGTCCCTACGGTGAAAAGATCCGGCGTGTCGCGGCCAACCTCTCGCATGCGATTGCTGAATACAAGCACCCCTTCCTCATCAAGCGCGAGACGGTGAAGAAGATCGGTGTGATTCTCGTTACGGCCGACAAGGGCCTGTGCGGTGGCCTTAATACCAACGTCCTGCGCCTCGCGGTAACGCGCATGAAGGAGTGGGAAGCCCAGAGTGCCGCAGTTCAGGTTACGGCAATCGGTAACAAGGGTTTCGGGTTCATGCAACGCGCCAGCGCCGAGATCGTTTCGCACACCATCGGCATGGGCGATACGCCACATCTGGAAAAGCTCATCGGACCGGTCAAGGTTCAGCTTGACGCTTACATCAGGGGCGACATCGACCAGCTGTTCATCGGTTACACCCGTTTCATCAACACGATGAAACAGGAACCGGTGATCGAGCAGTTGCTGCCGCTGTCCGGCGATGCTGTCGGCTCTGCCGAAACCAAGTGGGACTACGTTTATGAGCCGGACGCCAAGGAAGTTGTTGACGATCTGCTCATCCGCTATGTCGAAGCGCTGATTTACCAAGCGGTTGCCGAGAACATGGCGTCCGAGCAGAGCGCGCGAATGGTGGCGATGAAGTCCGCATCCGATAACGCCAAGACCGTGATTGGCGATCTCAAGCTCGTCTATAACAAGGCGCGCCAGGCAGCGATTACCAAAGAGCTGTCCGAGATCGTCGGCGGCGCCGCGGCGGTGTAACAGGTTTCAATCATTGAGGGATTCAATATGAGTCAAGGTACCATCGTTCAGTGTATCGGCGCCGTTGTGGACATCCAGTTCCCGCGCGCGCAGATGCCCCGGGTCTATGACGCACTGATGCTCGACGCAAGTGAGCAACACGCCAACGTTGAAGCTGCGCTGACCTTTGAAGTTCAACAGGAAATCGGCGACGGTGTTGTTCGTACCATCGCCATGGGCTCTTCCGACGGCCTGCGTCGTGGCATGAAGGTGAACAACACCGGTGCTCCGATCTCGGTTCCGGTCGGTCACGGCACGCTCGGCCGCATCATGGACGTTCTCGGTCGCCCGATCGACGAAGCCGGCCCGATTGAAGGCGGCGAGCTGCGCGCCATTCACCAGCCCGCACCGAAGTTCGACGAACTGTCGCCTTCGGTCGACCTGCTCGAAACCGGCATCAAGGTTATCGACCTGGTCTGCCCGTTTGCCAAGGGCGGCAAGGTCGGTCTGTTCGGCGGCGCCGGCGTCGGCAAGACCGTCAACATGATGGAACTGATCAACAACATCGCCAAGCAGCACGCCGGTCTGTCCGTGTTTGCTGGGGTGGGTGAGCGTACTCGTGAGGGTAACGACTTCTACCACGAGATGAAGGACTCCAACGTTCTCGACAAGGTCGCGATGGTGTTCGGTCAGATGAACGAGCCTCCCGGTAACCGTCTGCGCGTGGCGCTGACCGGCCTGACCATGGCTGAGCGTTTCCGTGACGATGGCCGTGACATCCTGCTGTTCATCGACAACATCTACCGCTACACGCTGGCCGGTACCGAAGTGTCCGCGCTGCTGGGTCGTATGCCTTCCGCCGTGGGCTATCAGCCGACGCTGGCTGAAGAAATGGGCCGCCTGCAAGAGCGTATCACCTCGACCAAGGTTGGCTCGATCACCTCGATCCAGGCCGTGTATGTGCCTGCCGATGACTTGACCGACCCGTCGCCGGCCACCACCTTCCTGCACCTTGACTCGACCGTCGTGCTGTCGCGTGACATCGCCGCCCTGGGTATCTACCCGGCTGTCGATCCGCTCGACTCCACCTCGCGTCAGCTCGACCCGCAGGTTGTTGGCGAAGAGCACTACGCCACCGCCCGTGCTGTTCAGATGACCCTTCAGAAGTACAAGGAACTGCGCGACATCATCGCCATTCTGGGTATGGACGAACTGTCGCCGGACGACAAGCTGGCTGTGTCGCGCGCCCGTAAAATGCAGCGTTTCCTGTCGCAGCCGTTCCACGTGGCTGAAGTGTTTACCGGCTCGCCGGGCAAGTTCGTTCCGCTCAAGGAAACCATCAAGGGCTTCAAGATGATCGTTTCCGGCGAGTGCGACGCGCTGCCGGAGCAGGCGTTCTACATGGTTGGCGGCATCGAGGAAGTCTTCGAGAAGGCCAAGACGCTGTAAGTGGTTCGCAGCAGCAGTTAAATTGGGAGACCCAGCAATGGCAATTACCGTACATTGCGACGTGGTGAGCGCTGAAGAGCAGATTTTCTCGGGTGTCGTCGAATTCGGCGTATTCCCGGGAGAAGCCGGCGAATTGGGTGTGTATCCGCGGCATACGCCGCTGCTCACCCGGATCAAGTCCGGTACGATCCGCCTGAAGGTGCCTAACCAGGCCGACTACGAGCTGGTCTACGTCTCGGGCGGCATGCTCGAAGTACAACCGAGCATGATCACCGTGCTCGCTGATACTGCGATTCGCGCCCATGATCTGGACGAAGCCAAGGCCATGGAAGCCAAGAAGCGTGCCGAAGAGGCTCTGGCCAACCGCAGCGCCGAGATGAACTACGCCACGGCAGAAGCCGAACTGGCGCAGGCCGTCGCTCAGCTGCAGGCCATCAAGAAGCTGCGCAATCGTCACTAAGTTGCGCACACAGTAGTAACAAAAAGGCAGCCTCGGCTGCCTCTTTTTCGTCGACGATCTCTCTCGGTGCTACAGCCGGTTCAGGCGCGCTTCCAGGTGGTCGAGGTCTTTGCACAAGCAGCCGATGTCTTGTGCAAACGACGCAAGCGCGTCGGGACGCATTACCAAAGCCTCTTCGTCGACGATAAATTCCGTCAGGTTGGCTACGAAACGGCCTGCGGCGTCACGTTTTGCAAGCAGGCTGGCCGCCAGGTCCCGACTGATACGGCGAGCAGGGATATCACCGATGATGCGAGCGACATCGGCTTCTGCGTCCCAGCGCAGGTTTTTCGCGACGAATCCGAGTGCTTCTGCGAAATCAGCGGAACCCTCGATGCGTGCAGATCGAAAGATACTTTGACGGTCTGCCAGCAGCCGGACCAGTACATCGTCGGGCAGATGCACAGTCACCCCGGGTTTGGCGACCGTATCGCAGGACTGAAGCGCACCATTGACAGAAACAGCAAATGAAAAAGATAGCGGCCCGATATCGAACCGGGCCCGTTGACCAGCAAAGGATTTCAACCGCGCGAGTGCCCAAGGCTCTGCCCCAAGCACGTGGTTGAGAAAACGGAGTGCTGTGCGTTCAAGCATTTCGATGACTGCACGATTCCTGGGATCTGTCGCCGAATACTGCGTTCAGCCAGTGTGACGACACATCAGATCCAGCGATCAGAATTTGAAGCCCCGATGCAGTGCAACGACGCCGAGTGTCAGATTGAAATATTCAACCCGTTCCAGCCCGACTTGTTCCATCATCGTTTTCAGTGTTTCCTGATCGGGGTGAACACGAATCGACTCGGCAAGATAACGGTAGCTAGCTTCGTCCTTGACCAGCATCTGCCCAATTCGCGGAATAACATTGAATGAATAGAAGTCGTAAGCAGGTGCCAGTGGCTTCCAGACCTGCGAGAATTCAAGAACCAGCAGACGCCCTCCCGGCTTAAGAACCCGGCGCATTTCAGCCAGTGCCAGATCCTTGTGGGTCATGTTGCGCAGGCCAAAGGCCACCGTACAACAATCGAAATAATTGTCCGGAAAAGGTAGTTTTTCGGCGTCGCACTGGGCAGCAGGGACCAGGTAACCCTTGTCGCAAAGCCTGTCGCGACCGCGTGTCAGCATGGCATTGTTGATATCGGTCAGCCAGACTTGCCCGGTCTTGCCGACGCGCTTGGCGAAGGCCAACGAAAGGTCCCCTGTTCCGCCGGCGACATCGAGGACGCGGGAGCCTTCTCTGACACCGCTGCGCGCGATGGTGAAGGCCTTCCAAAGCCGATGCATACCGCCCGACATGACATCGTTCATCAGGTCATAACGTTGAGCAACAGAGTCGAAAACGTCGGCGACTCGCCGTGCTTTTTCAGCTTCCTGAACGTTCTCGAATCCGAAGTGTGTGGTCTTGTCTGTCATATCAGCAATCAGTGGTGGCCGCAGCCGCCTTTCTTGGCAGCGGGCTCAGGGGGGTTCTCAGCGGGGTCACGGCTTTTACCTTCCGCGTCAAGTCGCTCGAGGTAGGTTTGCCATAGCTCGTCATGGTGTTTGCCGAGGTTGTAAAGCAAATCCCAGGAATAGAGACCGCTGTCGTGACCATCGCTGAATATCGGGCGAATGGCGTAATTGCCTACAGGCTCGAGGCGTTCAATGTCTATGTCGCGCTTGCCGAACTGGAGGGTTTCCTGCCCGGGGCCGTGCCCCCGCGCTTCGGCCGACGGGGTAAAAACGCGCAAATATTCGCAGGAAAGCTCAAACCGCTCGCCGCTATCAAAGGCGATTTCAAAGACCCGAGATTTCTGGTGCAGTTTGATCTCCGTAGGGTTCGAGTGTTGCCGTCAAGTCCAGCCATGGGGGGTTCCCGCTGTGCAATGAGAACGTGCAATCATAGCCGAGAAGCGCCCTTCCGTGGAGTGCAACGCCGCCCGAGCAGGCCCCTCGCTATTTGTCGAGGGTAAAACTGACGCGCTCGAAATCCGGACCTTCCTGCAACACGTGATCAAGGCGCACGCGCCAAAGTGCGTCGCTGAAAATCTCAATGACTCGCCCAGCCTGATACCAACCCTGAGGCAGAACCAGCGACGGGTCGGGATTGACCGCAGGGACAGCTGGCAAAAGAAACGCGCGGCTGTACAACTCACCCTGGCCAGCGTGCCCCGTCGCAAGTCTGGCGGAAATGGCCTGCGGCACTCCCGGCAACGCGGCGATACCGGCAACCAGACCGTGGCTGCGATCCTGCATCAGCCAAGTGACCTGGGCAAGGAAATAGCGCTCTCCATCGTCCGGACAAACCGCGAGTACCTGACCATGAGAAACTTTTCTGCCAGCAATCGATCGCATCAGCCGGAAACCGTTTGCCGACTGATTGACCACTTCCCACTCGTCGGGCCGTTCGACTTGCCGCTCTTGGTTGATCTGAAGTTGCGCTGTCGGGTCGGCCATCTGCCGGAAGACAAAAAGCGAATCGAACTCCTGGCGTGAATAGACACGCGTACTTTCCGGCTGTGTGAACTCCTTGCCAGAAACAAAATAATGAATCGCTTCAAAGCCCGCCGCAACGTGCGCTATGCCGGAGGTCGCGTGGCGCTTGAATTTCCGTGCTGCGCGGGCCTGTGTCCAAGGGCGGGCAAGGTGCTCCAGCAGGCGCCTGCATTGGCCTGCAGTGCAATCCTCACCAAGCCCGGACTGCGAGGGTGAAACGCGCTGGGCAAGCTGCTGTCGGGCCTGGTTCAAAACGATCGCCAGCCGGGAGGTGTCCAGCCGCCTGACATTCTCTGTACTGAGGCAGTCAGCAACGGGCTTGAGTCCTGCGTCCTGCATAAGATCGACAACAAAGGGCGGTAGCGCCTGGCCGGGTGCCGCCCCGTCAATACCAACTAACGGCGCCCATTGTCCAGCCCAGCGCCGGATCAGACTCTGATCTCGTACGGAAAGGCTATAGGGGCCGGCCAGATCCATCAGCAGTGCCGCCGAATAGGCGGCCGCACAATGTGTCGCGCGCCCGAGAGAGTCGAGAGCATCAGCCAGTGGATAGATCGAAACGCCCCATTCTTCAGCCGTGGCGTAGAAACCATTCAACTCCAACCACACCCCAGGTGGCAGTTCCCGCCTCGCCCGGTGGTGCTCGACGATGACCATGCTGGTGTAGTAGATGCAGCGGTGTAATACCAAGGCCACGCGTAGCGGATGTTCCGGGTCGTCGGCATCGGCGTCGAGCTGGGCGCATTGTGCATAGGCGCGGCAGACTTTGTGCCAGATGGAAATTACCTGCTGAAACGCCTGCTCTTCAATCTCACCAAGCGGCAACGGTTTGTTAACGTAGCGGCGCGCCAACTCCTCTTCAACAAAGCACAGTGGCACCCGAGTATGTTCGAGAAGACTGAGATAGGTCAGTGCCGCCGGAGGCTCATTGAGCAGGCTGTCGAAAAACTGGTTGAGCGATGCTTCCGCCTGCAACGGGTTGGCGAGCGGCAGCCGGGAAAGAAACGCAATGCCCGTATCAAGATCCGGTATCGCGAAACGTAGCATTTCGTTGGTACGGGGGAGTCCAATAGTGCTCATGGTGATCCTCCCTTGAAACTAGGCCGTGACTCTGGCAGAAATTTCTTCTGCAACACGGCGGTTGGATACCAGCGGCCGAGCTGCACTCGCGACGCGCTGCGGAGTACCCCAAATGGGTTGAGGAAAATGACGGTCGTCGTGCCAGCGTGGAATCACGTGCCAGTGAACATGGGGAACAACGTTACCAAAACTTGCCAGGTTAACTTTGTCTGGCTGGTAGCATGACACGGAGTGCCGCTTCAGTGGCAAAGACCACACGCATCAGTCGCATCTGCTCGTCGCCGGGGAGGTCGGTCATTTCGCGAACGTGCTGGCGCAGGATGACGCGGCAAAAACCGGGATAATCCCCATCCTTGACGCTTACCACGCGGCAGAAATCGTCTTCCCACAGCAATTCCCCCCCCGGCACCTCGCACAATTCGCAGCCGACAGCCGGCTGCGTCAGGTAGGCGCTGAGTTGTGCCAAGGCAGGTGCATCTTGTCTACTATTCCCAGTCATATTTTCATGCTAAGCCGCTGAGTGCCTGAAAATAAGGAAATATGTCACGAAGCGCGCATTTCCGTGACGTTTCTGCCGGATTTCTACAGCAGGACGCGCTCGATACCGCCGTTGTTGGCCTTCTGGACGTATTTTCCATCCAGTCGGCACCGAGCAGATATTTGGCCATCTCGACCACGATGTAGTCCGACTTCATGTCGGCATCGTCGTTGTAGCGTGACAGACCCTGCAGGCAGGACGGGCAGGAGGTCAGCATCTTCACGTCGCCGGTGAAACCATCGGCGCGCAGCTTGGCCGCGCCCTTCTCAATCTCCAGTTGCTTGCGCGAGCGCACCTGGGTGGAGATGTCCGGGCGGGCCACCGCCAGCGTGCCCGATTCACCGCAGCAACGATCCGACAGGTCGACTGGCTGGCCCATCAGCTCGTTGACTACCTTGATGCCGGACATCGTCTTCATCGGCATGTGGCAGGGCTCGTGGTACATGTAGCGCGTGCCTTCGACGCCGTTCAGCCTGACGCCCTTCTCGATCAGGTATTCGTGGATGTCGAGCAGGCGGCAGCCGGGGAAGATCTTGTCGAACTGGTACTTCTGCAGCTGATCCATGCAGGTGCCGCAGGAGACGATCACCGTCTTGATGTCGAGGTAGTTCAGCGTGTTGGCGACGCGGTGGAAGAGCACGCGGTTGTCGGTGGTGATCTTCTGCCCGGCATCCTCCTCGCCGGCGGCGGTCTGCGGGTAGCCGCAGCACAGGTAGCCGGGCGGCAGCACGGTCGCCGTGCCGAGTTCGTAGAGCATGGCCTGCGTGGCCAGGCCGACCTGCGAGAACAGGCGCTCCGAGCCGCAGCCGGGGAAGTAGAAGACGGCGTCCGAATCCTCCTTGAATTTCTGCGGATCGCGGATCACCGGCACGACGGTGTCGTCCTCGATGTCGAGCAGCGCGCGCGAGGTGCGCTTGGGCAGCCCGCCCGGCATCGGTTTGTTGATGAAGTGGATGATCTGCGCCCGAGGCAATGGCGAAAGCATCGGCGCCTTGCCCAGCGTTGCTGGCGGTGCCTTGACCTGGCCCTGGATCAGCCCGAGCGATTTGGCGACGCGGTAGCCGAGTCGCTGCGCCATGTAGCCCCACTCGATCATGCCCTTGCGGATCAACTTGATCGTCGCCGGATCCTTGGCGGTGAGGAAGGCCATGGCTGCTGCCTTGCCCGGGTTGAAGGATTTCTTGCCCTGGTTGCGCAAGAGGTTGCGCATCTTGACCGTGACATCGCCGAAGTCGATGTCCACCGGGCAGGGCTTCTCGCACTTGTGGCAGATCGTGCAGTGGTCGGCGACGTCCTCGAACTCAGCCCAGTGCGCCAGCGACACGCCGCGCCGCGTCTGCTCTTCATAGAGGAAGGCCTCGATCAGCAGCGAGGTGCCGAGGATCTTGTTGCGCGGCGAGTAGAGCAGGTTGGCGCGCGGCACGTGCGTCGAGCACACCGGCTTGCACTTGCCGCAGCGCAGGCAGTCCTTGATGTCGTGCGAGATCTCGCCGATCTCGGTCTGCTCCATGATGATCGACTCGTGGCCCATCAGGTTGAAGCTCGGCGTGTAGGCGTCGTCGAGGTTGGCCGGGCGGGCGTCGGCGAAGGCGCTGGCCGCGTTGCCGCGCATCAGCTTGCCGCGGTTGAAGCGGCCCTGCGGGTCGACCTTGGCCTTGTAGGCCCAGAAGGCGCCCATTTCCTCGTCGGTCAGGTAGTCGAGCTTGGTGATGCCGATGCCGTGCTCGCCGGAGATGACGCCGTCGAGCGAACGCGCCAGCGCCATGATGCGGTCGACCGCGCGGTTGGCGGTCTGCAGCATCTCGTAGTTGTCGGAGTTGACCGGGATGTTGGTGTGCACGTTGCCGTCGCCGGCGTGCATGTGCAGCGCGACGAAGACGCGGCCGCGCAGCACTTCCTTGTGGATGGCGTCAATGCGCGCCAGCACCGGGTGGAACACGGTGCCGTCGAAGATCTTCGACAGGCGTGGCCGCAGCTCGGTTTTCCACGAGGTGCGGACCGAGTAATCCTGCAGGCGGTGGAACAGCGTCGGGTTGGCAGCACGGTTGGACAGCTCGCTGGCGCTGATGCCGTAGTCGGCGAACTGCTTCTCGGCCTCGGCCAGCGGCAGGTCGAGGTTGTCGAGCAGCCACTGCCAGCGGCGACGCACGCTCATCACGTAGTCGAGCGCGGCCTGGCGGCGGTCACCGATCAGCTCATCTTTGCCGACTTCGGCGTCGCCGGCGTCCAGCGGTAGCTCACCCGAGAGAAATTGAGCCAGTTCATCGCACAGCGCCAGCTTGTTCTGCGTGGACAGCTCGATGTTGATGCGCTCGATGCCGTCGCAGTAATCGCCCATGCGCGGCAGCGGGATGACCACATCCTCGTTCACCTTGAAGGCGTTGGTGTGCTTGGAGATGGCGGCGGTGCGCGAGCGATCGAGCCAGAATTTCTTGCGCTGCTCCGGCGAGACGGCAATGAAACCCTCGGCGCCGCGCGTATTGGTCATGCGGATCACGGCCGAGGCGGCATTCATCACTGCCGTCTCGTCGTGGCCGACGATATCGCCGATCAGCACCATCTTTGGCCGCCCGTGACGCTTGGCCTTGGTCGCGTAACCGACGGCATTCACGTAGCGTTCGTCGAGGTGTTCGAGACCGGCGAGCAGCACACCGGCGGTATTGCCTTCGCCGCCCGGCTTGAAGTAATCGGTGATCTCGACGATGGCCGGCACTGCTTCGCGCACCTGACCGAAGAATTCGAGACAGACGGTGCGCGTCACCGGCGGCATCTTGTGCAGCACCCAGCGTGCGGCGACGATCAGGCCGTCGGTGCCTTCCTTCTGCACCCCCGGCACGCCGCCGAGAAACTTGTCGGTGACGTCCTTGCCCAGCCCGTCCTTGCGGCAGTGCTGGCCGGGCATCGACAGCTCTTCCTCGCCGAGCAGCTTCTTGCCGGTCGGGTCGTAGCGGCGCAGGCGGAAGCGCACCGTGTGCTGTTCGTGGATCTTGCCGAAGTTGTGGTCGAGGCGGTCGACTTCCAGCCAGTTGCCGTCCGGATCGACCATCTTCCACCAAGCCAGGTTGTCGAGCGCGGTACCCCACAGCACGGCCTTCTTGCCGCCGGCGTTCATGGCCACGTTGCCGCCGACGCAGGAGGCCGACGCCGAGGTCGGGTCGACGGCGAAGACGCGGCCGGCCAAGGCCGCTGCTTCCGCGACGCGTTCGGTGACGACGCCGGCACCGGTGCGGATGGTGGCGTAGGTATCGCTATGGCCGGGCAGAACCAGTTCCTCGACCGGGCCGATGTCGATCAGCTTTTCGGTGTTGATCACCGCCGACAGGTGCGTCAGCGGCACGGCGCCGCCGGTGTAGCCGGTGCCGCCGCCACGCGGAATGATGGTCAGGCCGAGCTCGATGCAGTCCTTGACCAGCGCGGCGATCTCCTCCTCGGTGTCCGGGTAGAGGACGACGAAGGGGTATTCGATGCGCCAGTCGGTGGCGTCGGTGACGTGCGAGACGCGGGCCAGCCCGTCGAAGGCGATGTTGTCCTTGCGCGTGTGCCTGGCCAGTACCTTGAGTGCTTTCTTGCGCAGCTTGGCAGTTTCCTCGAAACGGCGTTCGAAGATGTTCACGGCCAACTGGGCGGCATCGACCAGCTTCAACACTTTCGCATTGCCCTGCCGACGCTTGTCGACTTCGTTCAGGCGGTGGCGCAAGGCGTCGATCAATGCGCCGCGCCGATCATCGTTGGCCAGCAGGTCATCTTCCAGATAGGGGTTGCGCTGCACGACCCAGATGTCGCCCAGCACTTCGTAGAGCATGCGTGCCGAACGGCCGGTCACGCGCTCGCTGCGCAGTTCGTCGAGGATCGCCCAGTTTTCCTGGCCGAGCAGGCGGATGACGATCTCGCGGTCGGAGAACGAGGTGTAGTTGTACGGAATTTCGCGCAGGCGGGCGTTCATGGGCTGTCTGAGTGGCGCTACAAAAGGGAAATTTTAACGTATCGCAATGCAACACGCAGAGATGAAATAGACCGTCGGGTGGCAGAAAGGTTTCTACTTTTAACCTGATGCACCTTGCGTAAGCGCTTATGCCTGCGTGAATTAATGCCTTGGCAGTAACTGCGCGCTGTAGTTTAATCAGTGCTCTACGGTGATTCTGCCGCTTTTGTCCTGTTTTCAGAACGCGCGACGCCTAATGTCAGAACAACAACGGCCGGCAAAGCTGCCGGGACTCAGGGAAGATTTGTTGCACCACGACCCCTTGCTGGGGTGCCTGGTGGAAATGACACGCCTGCACGGCCGGCCCGGAACCCGGGCGGCGCTGATTGCCGGCATCCCATTGGAAAATGGTCTTTTAACCCCCTCGCTTTTCCCCCGGTCCGCATCCCGAGCCGGTTTTTCCAGCAAAATCGTTCGCCGGCCAGTCGAAGAAATCGATGTTGCCCTGTTGCCCGCCATTCTGCTGTTGAAGAATGACGAAGCCTGCATTTTCCTGGGCTGGGAGCGCAAGGACGATGAGGGTTCCGAGCGATTCGATGGCCCGCCTTTTGTTTCCGGAGGCAGGCCAGGGCGAGGTCAGGCTGACGCGAGAGGAATTGCTGGCCCGATACTTGGGGATCGCCATTTTCTGCCGGCCTCGATTTTCCTTCGATGCACGCTCGCCAGAAGTGCGCAAGGTCAAGCTCCGGCACTGGTTTTGGGGAACGCTCGGCGAGCAGGCTGCGGTTTATCGCGATGTGATCGCAGCGGCACTGCTGGTCAATGTCTTTGCATTGGTCATGCCGCTGTTTTCCATGAACGTGTACGACCGGGTCGTACCGAACAATGCGGTTGATACCCTGTGGATGATGGCCATGGGCGTTCTGCTGGTGATCGGCATGGATTACGCCGTTCGTCTTCTGCGCGGTCACTTCATCGATCTTGCCGGGGCGCGCATCGATGTGCGTCTGTCGGCGATGATCATGGAACGTGTGCTCGGCATGCGCATGGAAGGCAAACCGGCATCGGTCGGTTCCTTTGCTTCCAACCTGCGGGCCTTTGAGTCGGTGCGCGATTTCATCGCCTCGGCAACGGTATCTGCGCTGATTGATTTCCCGTTCGCGCTGATTTTCATTGTCGCCATCCTGTGGATCTCGTGGCCGCTGGTGCTGATACCGCTCCTCGGCATCGCCATCGGCATCGTCTACGCCTACGTCGTGCAGCACAAAATGCACGAGTTGTCGGAAACGACGTATCGGGCTTCGGCGATGCGTAACGCCGCGCTGATCGAAAGCCTGACGGCACTGGAGACGATCAAGACCCAGTGCGCCGAGGGGACGGTACAAAAAAAATGGGAGAACACCACCGCCTTTCTTGCCCGTGTGAATGCACAGACCCGGTTGTTGTCGGCAACTGCAATGAACGGTGCGTCGGCAATCCAGCAGGCCGTTAATGTGGCGTTGATCATTGGCGGGGTCTATCTGATACACCAGGGCATGCTCAGCATGGGCGGCTTGATTGCAGTCACCATGCTTGGCGGGCGAGCGATCACTCCGCTGGGCCAGGCCGTAGGTTTGCTCATGCAGTACCAGAATGCGCGTACCGCACTTGAATCGCTCGACAAATTGATGGCCAACCCGATCGAGCGGGGCGAGGAGGAGTCTTTCATCCACCGCCCGGAGCTGAACGGCGAGATCGAATTCCGCGATGTTTCCTTCTCCTATCCGAACCAGGCCGAGCCAGCGCTGAAAGGCGTTTCCTTCCACGTGAAGGCGGGCGAGCATGTGGTTGTGATCGGCCGTACCGGCTCTGGCAAAACAACATTGCAGAAGCTGATCCTTGGCCTCTATGCCCCCGCAGAAGGTGCGGTGCGTATTGATGGTATCGACTTGCGTCAGCTGGACCCGGCCGATCTGCGGCGCAATCTCGGTTTTGTCGGCCAGGACGCGCTGCTTTTCTACGGCACCCTGCGCGAGAACATCAGTATTGGTGCGCCCTATGCCGATGATTCGGCCATCGTGGCGGCGGCAGAGCTCGCCGGCCTGTCGCAATTCGTCAATCGGCATCCGCAGGGTTTCGACATGCTCATCGGCGAGCGCGGCGAATCCTTGTCCGGCGGGCAGCGTCAGGAAGTCGCCATCGCCCGCGCGGTGTTGATGGACCCACCTTTGCTGTTGCTCGACGAGCCGACCAGCGCGATGGATTTCTCCACCGAGCATCAGTTCAAGCTCCGTCTCAAGCGCCATGCGGCGCACAAGACGATGATCATCGTCACGCACCGCACCAGCCTGATCGAACTGGCCGACCGCATCATCGTCATGGACGATGGCCGTGTTGTTGCCGACGGTCCGCGCGAGCAGGTGGTTGAAGCCCTGCAGTCCGGCAAGGTGGGGAGGGCGCAATGAGCGTAGTGAATCCGCGGCTGATCGCTGCCGGGCGAAAGCGGGTGGCTTGGCTGGAGAAGGCGCGGATACCGCTGCAGCCGCATTTCGACCGCTGGCTGGCCAACATGGAAACGGTGGAGAAAGAGCGCGAACATCGGGGTTTTGAGGCTGATGCCGATTACGCGATCCTCCATCAGGAACCGCTGCGCGCCAGCGTGCTGCTGAAGTCGCTCGGCATCGCCTTTGCGATTTTCGTCATGTGGGCGGCGGTAAGCCAGGTCGATGAGGTGACGCGGGGCGAGGGAAAGGTCGTGCCGTCGCGGCAGATTCAGGTGCTGCAGAGCCTGGATGGCGGCTTTGTCTCGGAGATACTGGTGCGCGAGGGGGAAATCGTCCAGCCGGAACAGATGCTGCTGAAGATCGATGAAACGCGTTTCGTCTCTTCGGTGAAGGAAGCCGCGTGCAGTATCTGGCGCAGGCCGCCAAGGCAGCGCGCCTGCGGGCGCTGACTGAGGGCAAAGCACTGGAAATGCCGGCCGAGGTATTGAAGGAAGACCCGAAGACTGCCGAAGAGGAGCGCCGGCTCTACGAATCCCGCCGTGAGGAGCTTGATGCCCAAGTAGGTATTGCCCGCCAGCAATTGGTGCAACGGCAGCAGGAGCTCAATGAACTACGCGCCAAATACGAAAATGCGGCGCGTGCCTACGAGCTGACCTCGAAGGAATTGACGGTCACCAAGCCGCTGATCAATTCCGGGGCTGTTTCCGAAGTCGAGTTGCTCCGTCTGGAGCGCGACGTTGCCCGTTATCGTGGCGACAAGGACATGGCTTCCGCACAGATTGGCCGGGTACAGGCCGCGATCAACGAGGCCAGCCGCAAGATTCAGGAGGTCGAACTGGCCTTTCGCAATGAGTCCGGCAAGGAGCTGGCCGAAACCATGGGCAAGCTGAACAGCCTTTCCGAAGGCGGTATCGGGCTTTCCGACAAGGTCAAGCGCTCGGTGCTGCGCTCGCCGGTAAAGGGAACCGTCAAGCGGCTGATGGTCAATACCGTGGGTGGCGTTATCCAGCCGGGCAAGGATGTCGTTGAAATCGTGCCGCTGGAAGACAACCTGTTGCTGGAGGCGCGCGTGCAGCCGCGCGACATCGCGTTCCTGCGGCCGGGCCAGAAGAGCGTGGTCAAGTTCACCGCCTACGATTTCTCGATCTACGGCGGCCTCGATGGGGTGCTCGAGCACATCGGTGCCGACACGGTGACTGACGAGAAGGGCAATGCCTTTTACATCGTTCGTGTGCGTACCAATAAATCGACCATTGGCGACAATTTTCCGATCATTCCGGGCATGATCGCCGAGGTGGATATCATCACCGGCGAGAAGAGTGTGCTCACTTACCTTCTCAAGCCCGTTCTCAGGGCAAAGGCAAGGGCGTTCAGCGAACGATAGCGGATGGGAGAACAATTATTCATCACGGGCGATGGCGGTTTGCGCGATCTTTGGCGAGAAGCTTTTCCTTCCGCCAGAGGGGCGCGGCCTGCCGACAAGCTGGATGAACGCGAAACCGGTCTGGTCTGGTTGCTGGTGCCGCCTGGAAAAGCTGCTGCGCGTCTGGTGGCCCCTATCCGCCGCCGTATTGGTTCTCGCCCGCTGATCATCCTGGCCGACGAGCCCGGCGAGGAGGATGCGCTTGCTGCACTGGGTGCGGGCGCGTCCGGCTACTGCAACGCGCATGCGGCCTCGGAAGTCCTGTTGCAAGTGGCAACCGTGGTTGAAAACGGCGGCCTCTGGGTCGGGCAGCGTTTGCTGCAACGCTTGCTGGCAGGAACGGCGCGCCTCGCACCGCCGCCAGTGGCTGAGGGAGGAGCCTGGTCGGTCAGTTTGACCGAGCGCGAGCGCGAAGTGGCCATTGCCGTCGCGCAAGGGGCCAGCAACAAGGAAATCGCCCGTCAGCTCGATATTACCGAGCGCACCATCAAGGCCCACGTCGGCGCCATTCTCGAAAAGCTGGGTGTCCGCGATCGGCTCCAGCTCTCGCTGATCGTCAACGGCATCGAAGTCGGCCGCTAATCCCCGTCGCCATCACCCCTGTCTTGAATCCGGGTTGTACTTCAGTACAGTAGGCGGCCGCCTGGCCGCCCGGTACTCTGAGCTTATTCAGAATTCCCACCGGAGTACCCGTCATGGCCGAAGCCCTCGTTATTGCCCGCGTTGCCGCTGTTCAAGGTGAAGTATTTGCCCGCAGTCCGGAAGGCAAGGTTCGCCGACTCAAAGTAGGCGACCCGGTTCGCGAAGGTGATGTGGTGACGCCGGGAGAAGGCGGGCGGGTTGAGCTGGCATTAGCGGATGGCACCACGCGTCTGGTCAGAAGCGGCGAGCAACTGACCGTTGATGCCGAAGTGGCCGCCGAGGTAAAACCGGATGCGCGCGATGCGGCGCTTGCCGGAGTCACCGATACCGACAAAGTGATCAAGGCGATCAAGGAAGGCGCCTCCCTCGACGAGCTTCTGGAAGAAACGGCAGCAGGCGAGGCTGGCGGTGCGGACGGCGGGTCGTCGTTTGTGAGGTTGGTGCGGATTTCGGAGGCGGTGAGTCCGCTGAATTTTCAGTTTGGCAGCACTGATCGTGCCAATAGTGATGAATTGCCCCGAAGTGACGGAGGTGTGGGCGGCGCGAGTCAAGGCGGCGCAGGCGGCACTGGCACGGGAAGTATCTCGCCGACGGCGACGGCCTCGACCTCGAGCGGCAACGAAGACACGGACATTGCGGTCGGCCTCAGTGGTACCGATCCGGACGGCACGGTAGTCAGCGTCACGGTGACCAGTCTGCCGGCGGCGGCGCAAGGGGTTCTCTACCTTGCGGACGGCGTCACGGCGGTGGTGGCTGGCACGGCGATCACGGCGGCGCAAGCGGCGACGCTGGTGTTCAAGCCGACGCTGAACTTCAACGGCACGGTGACGATACCGTTCACCGTGACGGACAACGAGGGCAACGTCTCGGCCCCGGCCAACGAAGTGGTCACGGTCAGCTCGGTGGCTGACCTGCCCACGACGAACGACCAGAGCGTGAGCGGCACGGAAGACGGCGGCGCCATCGCCATCACCCTGAGTGGTGGAGACGTTGACGGCACGGTCGCCAGCTTCACGATTGGCAGCCTGCCTGCGAACGGCACGCTGCTGTATGCCGGCAACCCGGTGACGGTGGGGCAGGTGATTTCCGCGACGGGGAACGCCGCCAGCCTGTCGTTCACGCCGAACGCCAACTGGAACGGCAACACCAGCTTCACGTATGCCGCGACGGACAACGAAGGCAACGTGGATGCCAGCCCGGCGACGATATCGATTGGCGTCACGGCGGGGATTGACCTGCCCACGACGAACGACCAGAGCGTGAGCGGCACGGAAGACGGCGGCGCCATCGCCATCACCCTGAGTGGTGGAGACGTTGACGGCACGGTCGCCAGCTTCACGATTGGCAGCCTGCCTGCGAACGGCACGCTGCTGTATGCCGGCAACCCGGTGACGGTGGGGCAGGTGATTTCCGCGACGGGGAACGCCGCCAGCCTGTCGTTCACGCCGAACGCCAACTGGAACGGCAACACCAGCTTCACGTATGCCGCGACGGACAACGAAGGCAACGTGGATGCCAGCCCGGCGACGATATCGATTGGCGTCACGGCGGGGATTGACCTGCCCACGACGAACGACCAGAGCGTGAGCGGCACGGAAGACGGCGGCGCCATCGCCATCACCCTGAGTGGTGGAGACGTTGACGGCACGGTCGCCAGCTTCACGATTGGCAGCCTGCCTGCGAACGGCACGCTGCTGTATGCCGGCAACCCGGTGACGGTGGGGCAGGTGATTTCCGCGACGGGGAACGCCGCCAGCCTGTCGTTCACGCCGAACGCCAACTGGAACGGCAACACCAGCTTCACGTATGCCGCGACGGACAACGAAGGCAACGTGGATGCCAGCCCGGCGACGATATCGATTGGCGTCACGGCGGGGATTGACCTGCCCACGACGAACGACCAGAGCGTGAGCGGCACGGAAGACGGCGGCGCCATCGCCATCACCCTGAGTGGTGGAGACGTTGACGGCACGGTCGCCAGCTTCACGATTGGCAGCCTGCCTGCGAACGGCACGCTGCTGTATGCCGGCAACCCGGTGACGGTGGGGCAGGTGATTTCCGCGACGGGGAACGCCGCCAGCCTGTCGTTCACGCCGAACGCCAACTGGAACGGCAACACCAGCTTCACGTATGCCGCGACGGACAACGAAGGCAACGTGGATGCCAGCCCGGCGACGATATCGATTGGCGTCACGGCGGGGATTGACCTGCCCACGACGAACGACCAGAGCGTGAGCGGCACGGAAGACGGCGGCGCCATCGCCATCACGCTGAGTGGTGGAGACGTTGACGGCACGGTCGCCAGCTTCACGATTGGCAGCCTGCCTGCGAACGGCACGCTGCTGTATGCCGGCAACCCGGTGACGGTGGGGCCTTCACGTATGCCGCGACGGACAACGAAGGCAACGTGGATGCCAGCCCGGCGACGATATCGATTGGCGTCACGGCGGGGATTGACCTGCCCACGACGAACGACCAGAGCGTGAGCGGCACGGAAGACGGCGGCGCCATCGCCATCACCCTGAGTGGTGGAGACGTTGACGGCACGGTCGCCAGCTTCACGATTGGCAGCCTGCCTGCGAACGGCACGCTGCTGTATGCCGGCAACCCGGTGACGGTGGGGCAGGTGATTTCCGCGACGGGGAACGCCGCCAGCCTGTCGTTCACGCCGAACGCCAACTGGAACGGCAACACCAGCTTCACGTATGCCGCGACGGACAACGAAGGCAACGTGGATGCCAGCCCGGCGACGATATCGATTGGCGTCACGGCGGGGATTGACCTGCCCACGACGAACGACCAGAGCGTGAGCGGCACGGAAGACGGCGGCGCCATCGCCATCACCCTGAGTGGTGGAGACGTTGACGGCACGGTCGCCAGCTTCACGATTGGCAGCCTGCCTGCGAACGGCACGCTGCTGTATGCCGGCAACCCGGTGACGGTGGGGCAGGTGATTTCCGCGACGGGGAACGCCGCCAGCCTGTCGTTCACGCCGAACGCCAACTGGAACGGCAACACCAGCTTCACGTATGCCGCGACGGACAACGAAGGCAACGTGGATGCCAGCCCGGCGACGATATCGATTGGCGTCACGGCGGGGATTGACCTGCCCACGACGAACGACCAGAGCGTGAGCGGCACGGAAGACGGCGGCGCCATCGCCATCACCCTGAGTGGTGGAGACGTTGACGGCACGGTCGCCAGCTTCACGATTGGCAGCCTGCCTGCGAACGGCACGCTGCTGTATGCCGGCAACCCGGTGACGGTGGGGCAGGTGATTTCCGCGACGGGGAACGCCGCCAGCCTGTCGTTCACGCCGAACGCCAACTGGAACGGCAACACCAGCTTCACGTATGCCGCGACGGACAACGAAGGCAACGTGGATGCCAGCCCGGCGACGATATCGATTGGCGTCACGGCGGGGATTGACCTGCCCACGACGAACGACCAGAGCGTGAGCGGCACGGAAGACGGCGGCGCCATCGCCATCACCCTGAGTGGTGGAGACGTTGACGGCACGGTCGCCAGCTTCACGATTGGCAGCCTGCCTGCGAACGGCACGCTGCTGTATGCCGGCAACCCGGTGACGGTGGGGCAGGTGATTTCCGCGACGGGGAACGCCGCCAGCCTGTCGTTCACGCCGAACGCCAACTGGAACGGCAACACCAGCTTCACGTATGCCGCGACGGACAACGAAGGCAACGTGGATGCCAGCCCGGCGACGATATCGATTGGCGTCACGGCGGGGATTGACCTGCCCACGACGAACGACCAGAGCGTGAGCGGCACGGAAGACGGCGGCGCCATCGCCATCACCCTGAGTGGTGGAGACGTTGACGGCACGGTCGCCAGCTTCACGATTGGCAGCCTGCCTGCGAACGGCACGCTGCTGTATGCCGGCAACCCGGTGACGGTGGGGCAGGTGATTTCCGCGACGGGGAACGCCGCCAGCCTGTCGTTCACGCCGAACGCCAACTGGAACGGCAACACCAGCTTCACGTATGCCGCGACGGACAACGAAGGCAACGTGGATGCCAGCCCGGCGACGATATCGATTGGCGTCACGGCGGGGATTGACCTGCCCACGACGAACGACCAGAGCGTGAGCGGCACGGAAGACGGCGGCGCCATCGCCATCACCCTGAGTGGTGGAGACGTTGACGGCACGGTCGCCAGCTTCACGATTGGCAGCCTGCCTGCGAACGGCACGCTGCTGTATGCCGGCAACCCGGTGACGGTGGGGCAGGTGATTTCCGCGACGGGGAACGCCGCCAGCCTGTCGTTCACGCCGAACGCCAACTGGAACGGCAACACCAGCTTCACGTATGCCGCGACGGACAACGAAGGCAACGTGGATGCCAGCCCGGCGACGATATCGATTGGCGTCACGGCGGGGATTGACCTGCCCACGACGAACGACCAGAGCGTGAGCGGCACGGAAGACGGCGGCGCCATCGCCATCACCCTGAGTGGTGGAGACGTTGACGGCACGGTCGCCAGCTTCACGATTGGCAGCCTGCCTGCGAACGGCACGCTGCTGTATGCCGGCAACCCGGTGACGGTGGGGCAGGTGATTTCCGCGACGGGGAACGCCGCCAGCCTGTCGTTCACGCCGAACGCCAACTGGAACGGCAACACCAGCTTCACGTATGCCGCGACGGACAACGAAGGCAACGTGGATGCCAGCCCGGCGACGATATCGATTGGCGTCACGGCGGGGGATTGACCTGCCCACGACGAACGACCAGAGCGTGAGCGGCACGGAAGACGGCGGCGCCATCGCCATCACCCTGAGTGGTGGAGACGTTGACGGCACGGTCGCCAGCTTCACGATTGGCAGCCTGCCTGCGAACGGCACGCTGCTGTATGCCGGCAACCCGGTGACGGTGGGGCAGGTGATTTCCGCGACGGGGAACGCCGCCAGCCTGTCGTTCACGCCGAACGCCAACTGGAACGGCAACACCAGCTTCACGTATGCCGCGACGGACAACGAAGGCAACGTGGATGCCAGCCCGGCGACGATATCGATTGGCGTCACGGCGGGGATTGACCTGCCCACGACGAACGACCAGAGCGTGAGCGGCACGGAAGACGGCGGCGCCATCGCCATCACCCTGAGTGGTGGAGACGTTGACGGCACGGTCGCCAGCTTCACGATTGGCAGCCTGCCTGCGAACGGCACGCTGCTGTATGCCGGCAACCCGGTGACGGTGGGGCAGGTGATTTCCGCGACGGGGAACGCCGCCAGCCTGTCGTTCACGCCGAACGCCAACTGGAACGGCAACACCAGCTTCACGTATGCCGCGACGGACAACGAAGGCAACGTGGATGCCAGCCCGGCGACGATATCGATTGGCGTCACGGCGGGGATTGACCTGCCCACGACGAACGACCAGAGCGTGAGCGGCACGGAAGACGGCGGCGCCATCGCCATCACCCTGAGTGGTGGAGACGTTGACGGCACGGTCGCCAGCTTCACGATTGGCAGCCTGCCTGCGAACGGCACGCTGCTGTATGCCGGCAACCCGGTGACGGTGGGGCAGGTGATTTCCGCGACGGGGAACGCCGCCAGCCTGTCGTTCACGCCGAACGCCAACTGGAACGGCAACACCAGCTTCACGTATGCCGCGACGGACAACGAAGGCAACGTGGATGCCAGCCCGGCGACGATATCGATTGGCGTCACGGCGGGGATTGACCTGCCCACGACGAACGACCAGAGCGTGAGCGGCACGGAAGACGGCGGCGCCATCGCCATCACCCTGAGTGGTGGAGACGTTGACGGCACGGTCGCCAGCTTCACGATTGGCAGCCTGCCTGCGAACGGCACGCTGCTGTATGCCGGCAACCCGGTGACGGTGGGGCAGGTGATTTCCGCGACGGGGAACGCCGCCAGCCTGTCGTTCACGCCGAACGCCAACTGGAACGGCAACACCAGCTTCACGTATGCCGCGACGGACAACGAAGGCAACGTGGATGCCAGCCCGGCGACGATATCGATTGGCGTCACGGCGGGGATTGACCTGCCCACGACGAACGACCAGAGCGTGAGCGGCACGGAAGACGGCGGCGCCATCGCCATCACCCTGAGTGGTGGAGACGTTGACGGCACGGTCGCCAGCTTCACGATTGGCAGCCTGCCTGCGAACGGCACGCTGCTGTATGCCGGCAACCCGGTGACGGTGGGGCAGGTGATTTCCGCGACGGGGAACGCCGCCAGCCTGTCGTTCACGCCGAACGCCAACTGGAACGGCAACACCAGCTTCACGTATGCCGCGACGGACAACGAAGGCAACGTGGATGCCAGCCCGGCGACGATATCGATTGGCGTCACGGCGGGGATTGACCTGCCCACGACGAACGACCAGAGCGTGAGCGGCACGGAAGACGGCGGCGCCATCGCCATCACCCTGAGTGGTGGAGACGTTGACGGCACGGTCGCCAGCTTCACGATTGGCAGCCTGCCTGCGAACGGCACGCTGCTGTATGCCGGCAACCCGGTGACGGTGGGGCAGGTGATTTCCGCGACGGGGAACGCCGCCAGCCTGTCGTTCACGCCGAACGCCAACTGGAACGGCAACACCAGCTTCACGTATGCCGCGACGGACAACGAAGGCAACGTGGATGCCAGCCCGGCGACGATATCGATTGGCGTCACGGCGGGGATTGACCTGCCCACGACGAACGACCAGAGCGTGAGCGGCACGGAAGACGGCGGCGCCATCGCCATCACCCTGAGTGGTGGAGACGTTGACGGCACGGTCGCCAGCTTCACGATTGGCAGCCTGCCTGCGAACGGCACGCTGCTGTATGCCGGCAACCCGGTGACGGTGGGGCAGGTGATTTCCGCGACGGGGAACGCCGCCAGCCTGTCGTTCACGCCGAACGCCAACTGGAACGGCAACACCAGCTTCACGTATGCCGCGACGGACAACGAAGGCAACGTGGATGCCAGCCCGGCGACGATATCGATTGGCGTCACGGCGGGGGATTGACCTGCCCACGACGAACGACCAGAGCGTGAGCGGCACGGAAGACGGCGGCGCCATCGCCATCACCCTGAGTGGTGGAGACGTTGACGGCACGGTCGCCAGCTTCACGATTGGCAGCCTGCCTGCGAACGGCACGCTGCTGTATGCCGGCAACCCGGTGACGGTGGGGCAGGTGATTTCCGCGACGGGGAACGCCGCCAGCCTGTCGTTCACGCCGAACGCCAACTGGAACGGCAACACCAGCTTCACGTATGCCGCGACGGACAACGAAGGCAACGTGGATGCCAGCCCGGCGACGATATCGATTGGCGTCACGGCGGGGATTGACCTGCCCACGACGAACGACCAGAGCGTGAGCGGCACGGAAGACGGCGGCGCCATCGCCATCACCCTGAGTGGTGGAGACGTTGACGGCACGGTCGCCAGCTTCACGATTGGCAGCCTGCCTGCGAACGGCACGCTGCTGTATGCCGGCAACCCGGTGACGGTGGGGCAGGTGATTTCCGCGACGGGGAACGCCGCCAGCCTGTCGTTCACGCCGAACGCCAACTGGAACGGCAACACCAGCTTCACGTATGCCGCGACGGACAACGAAGGCAACGTGGATGCCAGCCCGGCGACGATATCGATTGGCGTCACGGCGGGGATTGACCTGCCCACGACGAACGACCAGAGCGTGAGCGGCACGGAAGACGGCGGCGCCATCGCCATCACCCTGAGTGGTGGAGACGTTGACGGCACGGTCGCCAGCTTCACGATTGGCAGCCTGCCTGCGAACGGCACGCTGCTGTATGCCGGCAACCCGGTGACGGTGGGGCAGGTGATTTCCGCGACGGGGAACGCCGCCAGCCTGTCGTTCACGCCGAACGCCAACTGGAACGGCAACACCAGCTTCACGTATGCCGCGACGGACAACGAAGGCAACGTGGATGCCAGCCCGGCGACGATATCGATTGGCGTCACGGCGGGGATTGACCTGCCCACGACGAACGACCAGAGCGTGAGCGGCACGGAAGACGGCGGCGCCATCGCCATCACCCTGAGTGGTGGAGACGTTGACGGCACGGTCGCCAGCTTCACGATTGGCAGCCTGCCTGCGAACGGCACGCTGCTGTATGCCGGCAACCCGGTGACGGTGGGGCAGGTGATTTCCGCGACGGGGAACGCCGCCAGCCTGTCGTTCACGCCGAACGCCAACTGGAACGGCAACACCAGCTTCACGTATGCCGCGACGGACAACGAAGGCAACGTGGATGCCAGCCCGGCGACGATATCGATTGGCGTCACGGCGGGGATTGACCTGCCCACGACGAACGACCAGAGCGTGAGCGGCACGGAAGACGGCGGCGCCATCGCCATCACCCTGAGTGGTGGAGACGTTGACGGCACGGTCGCCAGCTTCACGATTGGCAGCCTGCCTGCGAACGGCACGCTGCTGTATGCCGGCAACCCGGTGACGGTGGGGCAGGTGATTTCCGCGACGGGGAACGCCGCCAGCCTGTCGTTCACGCCGAACGCCAACTGGAACGGCAACACCAGCTTCACGTATGCCGCGACGGACAACGAAGGCAACGTGGATGCCAGCCCGGCGACGATATCGATTGGCGTCACGGCGGGGATTGACCTGCCCACGACGAACGACCAGAGCGTGAGCGGCACGGAAGACGGCGGCGCCATCGCCATCACCCTGAGTGGTGGAGACGTTGACGGCACGGTCGCCAGCTTCACGATTGGCAGCCTGCCTGCGAACGGCACGCTGCTGTATGCCGGCAACCCGGTGACGGTGGGGCAGGTGATTTCCGCGACGGGGAACGCCGCCAGCCTGTCGTTCACGCCGAACGCCAACTGGAACGGCAACACCAGCTTCACGTATGCCGCGACGGACAACGAAGGCAACGTGGATGCCAGCCCGGCGACGATATCGATTGGCGTCACGGCGGGGATTGACCTGCCCACGACGAACGACCAGAGCGTGAGCGGCACGGAAGACGGCGGCGCCATCGCCATCACCCTGAGTGGTGGAGACGTTGACGGCACGGTCGCCAGCTTCACGATTGGCAGCCTGCCTGCGAACGGCACGCTGCTGTATGCCGGCAACCCGGTGACGGTGGGGCAGGTGATTTCCGCGACGGGGAACGCCGCCAGCCTGTCGTTCACGCCGAACGCCAACTGGAACGGCAACACCAGCTTCACGTATGCCGCGACGGACAACGAAGGCAACGTGGATGCCAGCCCGGCGACGATATCGATTGGCGTCACGGCGGGGATTGACCTGCCCACGACGAACGACCAGAGCGTGAGCGGCACGGAAGACGGCGGCGCCATCGCCATCACCCTGAGTGGTGGAGACGTTGACGGCACGGTCGCCAGCTTCACGATTGGCAGCCTGCCTGCGAACGGCACGCTGCTGTATGCCGGCAACCCGGTGACGGTGGGGCAGGTGATTTCCGCGACGGGGAACGCCGCCAGCCTGTCGTTCACGCCGAACGCCAACTGGAACGGCAACACCAGCTTCACGTATGCCGCGACGGACAACGAAGGCAACGTGGATGCCAGCCCGGCGACGATATCGATTGGCGTCACGGCGGGGATTGACCTGCCCACGACGAACGACCAGAGCGTGAGCGGCACGGAAGACGGCGGCGCCATCGCCATCACCCTGAGTGGTGGAGACGTTGACGGCACGGTCGCCAGCTTCACGATTGGCAGCCTGCCTGCGAACGGCACGCTGCTGTATGCCGGCAACCCGGTGACGGTGGGGCAGGTGATTTCCGCGACGGGGAACGCCGCCAGCCTGTCGTTCACGCCGAACGCCAACTGGAACGGCAACACCAGCTTCACGTATGCCGCGACGGACAACGAAGGCAACGTGGATGCCAGCCCGGCGACGATATCGATTGGCGTCACGGCGGGGGACTGCCCTGCCCACGACGAACGACCAGAGCGTGAGCGGCACGGCAGACGGCGGCGCCATCGCCATCACCCTGAGTGGTGGAGACGTTGACGGCACGGTCGCCAGCTTCACGATTGGCAGCCTGCCTGCGAACGGCACGCTGCTGTATGCCGGCAACCCGGTGACGGTGGGGCAGGTGATTTCCGCGACGGGGAACGCCGCCAGCCTGTCGTTCCACGCCGAACGCCAACTGGAACGGCAACACCAGCTTCACGTATGCCGCGACGGACAACGAAGGCAACGTGGATGCCAGCCCGGCGACGATATCGATTGGCGTCACGGCGGGGATTGACCTGCCCACGACGAACGACCAGAGCGTGAGCGGCACGGAAGACGGCGGCGCCATCGCCATCACCCTGAGTGGTGGAGACGTTGACGGCACGGTCGCCAGCTTCACGATTGGCAGCCTGCCTGCGAACGGCACGCTGCTGTATGCCGGCAACCCGGTGACGGTGGGGCAGGTGATTTCCGCGACGGGGAACGCCGCCAGCCTGTCGTTCACGCCGAACGCCAACTGGAACGGCAACACCAGCTTCACGTATGCCGCGACGGACAACGAAGGCAACGTGGATGCCAGCCCGGCGACGATATCGATTGGCGTCACGGCGGGGATTGACCTGCCCACGACGAACGACCAGAGCGTGAGCGGCACGGAAGACGGCGGCGCCATCGCCATCACCCTGAGTGGTGGAGACGTTGACGGCACGGTCGCCAGCTTCACGATTGGCAGCCTGCCTGCGAACGGCACGCTGCTGTATGCCGGCAACCCGGTGACGGTGGGGCAGGTGATTTCCGCGACGGGGAACGCCGCCAGCCTGTCGTTCACGCCGAACGCCAACTGGAACGGCAACACCAGCTTCACGTATGCCGCGACGGACAACGAAGGCAACGTGGATGCCAGCCCGGCGACGATATCGATTGGCGTCACGGCGGGGATTGACCTGCCCACGACGAACGACCAGAGCGTGAGCGGCACGGAAGACGGCGGCGCCATCGCCATCACCCTGAGTGGTGGAGACGTTGACGGCACGGTCGCCAGCTTCACGATTGGCAGCCTGCCTGCGAACGGCACGCTGCTGTATGCCGGCAACCCGGTGACGGTGGGGCAGGTGATTTCCGCGACGGGGAACGCCGCCAGCCTGTCGTTCACGCCGAACGCCAACTGGAACGGCAACACCAGCTTCACGTATGCCGCGACGGACAACGAAGGCAACGTGGATGCCAGCCCGGCGACGATATCGATTGGCGTCACGGCGGGGATTGACCTGCCCACGACGAACGACCAGAGCGTGAGCGGCACGGAAGACGGCGGCGCCATCGCCATCACCCTGAGTGGTGGAGACGTTGACGGCACGGTCGCCAGCTTCACGATTGGCAGCCTGCCTGCGAACGGCACGCTGCTGTATGCCGGCAACCCGGTGACGGTGGGGCAGGTGATTTCCGCGACGGGGAACGCCGCCAGCCTGTCGTTCACGCCGAACGCCAACTGGAACGGCAACACCAGCTTCACGTATGCCGCGACGGACAACGAAGGCAACGTGGATGCCAGCCCGGCGACGATATCGATTGGCGTCACGGCAGTCGATGACGCACCAGTGGTAACCTCCGCCAGCGTCGTCGGCGCGGAAGATCAGGCCTACCTGTTCAACTGGAGCGACTTCAATGTGTCTGACGTTGACACGGCAGCACCTGGCTTGTCAATTCGCGTGCTTTCGACACCTGTCGCCGGGACCCTTGAATATTTCAATGGTGCGACGTGGAGCGATATTTCGGCCAATCAGTTGATCAGCCAGACGGATATCGCCGGCGGCCGGTTGCGTTTTGTGCCCGATCTGCACGAGTCCGGCGCAGATGTTTTTGGTGGAGCAGGAACCGGTGATCGCCAAGCGGATTACGCGACTTTCAATTATCAGGCCTTTGACGGAACTTCCAGCAGCACGGCGGCGACGGCCCGTATCGATATCACTCCGGTAGCGGATGCGCCGACGCTTACAGTGGCCAATGCCGGTACTAACCTCTTTAACACCAGCTGGGAATCGGCGCCCAATTCCAATACCGGATCGCAGGCGAATGCCGGGGCCACGTTTGAAGGCTGGACACGAGTCGACACACCAAACACACGTTCGGGTGGCAGCAATACCTTTGAAACCTGGTCGACAAACGATCTGATGAACCGTCAATCCGGCGGGACATCAAGCGTTCTGTCGGCTACAGGTAACGGTAGCGACTGGCTTGAGCTCAGCGATGCAGGAGGTACCACCAACCAGACGATCGGCATTTCGCGCACAGTGGCTACACAGAATGGTCTTGTCTATGACCTCTCTCTGGACCACGCTGGGCATTTGGGCTACAGCGCGGGATACACCCGGATCAATGTTCTGGTTGATGGTGTTTCGATCGGAAAATATTCGGCCGTCAGCCCTAATGAAGCGCTTGACTGGAGCAATCTGCGCTTTAGTTTTGTCGGCAATGGTGGCAATCAAGTCATCACGATTGTTACTGATGCGACAAGCACGAATAGTAGCGGCAACGGGGCGATGGTGGACGATATCAATCTTCGCAGCGTCCAGGGCGCCATCCAGGGTAATGCCAATGGAAGCACCGAGACGAGTATCGGCCTCGGCCAGTATGTGTCCTCCACACTTGTCGATACCGACACCTCGGAGACGCATTCGATCACCTTCAATGACATCCCGGCAGGGGCGATGTTCTATACGACCTCGTCGCCTCTCGGGCTGGTACCGATTGGCGGAAGCGTTACCTTGGCCATCGCTGATCTGGCCAGCGCGAGAATTGTCCTTCCTAGTACGTATAGCGGCGCCTTCTCTCTCGCCGTGGTGGCCACAACGATAGAGCCCAACGGCAGTACCGCACAAACAACTGGAACGCTCAATCTTGAGATACTCAAGCGCGGCGTTAACGTTACCGGTATCGATGATCCGGGTATCAACGATGCTCCTATTGCCAACGACGATGCTCCCATTGCGAGACTGACTGAGGATGCCGCAAGCACAACGCTCAGCGGAAATGCGCTGACGGGTTCTGGCGGTTTTGGCAACGTTGCCGATTCTGACCCAGAAGGAAACCCTATCACGGTGACCGGCGTTTCCGCAGGAACGCCGGCGAGCGAGCCGGTGGGTGGCGTTGGCACAACGATCAGCGGCCTTTATGGAACCCTCACGATCGCGGCCAATGGCGCTTACACCTATACGCTGGATAACGCCCGTGCAACCACCCAGAACCTGATTGCCGGTCAGGTTGCGACGGAGGTCTTTACCTACAAAATTTCGGATGGCACCAGCACCGATACCGCAACGATTACCCTGCTCATCAACGGTGCGCAGGATTTGACGGCAATTACCCCGCCATCGGTTCTGGTCAATGCTTCTGGCCTCAACGGCGAGTACTACGGTTACAACGATTCGACCAGCCCACCGGGAGGCAGCCGCCTGCATGCCGATGATGGGCAGGCTACATTTGGTGGCGCCAATCTCAACGCTGTCGAGGACATGGAGTTGATAATCAACGGGCGCAACGCGGCGCGCGGAGGTAGCAGCGACATTGTCGGTAGTGCGGACTCAGCCGTTACAGGTGCACCGGACGTTCGGTTTACGGCGAAGGATCTCGACTACGGTTTCAATCCGCAAGTGAATTCCAACCTCGGTGCAAATGCCAGCCTGGCTGCTGGCAATGCGCTATCGACGACGAACGACACGGCGAACAATGCCTTCTCGACCTTCCTGGATAGCGACGATGCGTCAGCGATGACGGAACAGGGCGCTGGTGCTGCAAATCTTTCGGATGCCGGCACGGGTATGGGGCGGACAACGGATTCGGCGATTCGCCTGAGCGGCCAGATTTTCTTCGAACGCGGTAACTATGACTTCCGGGTTGTCGCCGACGATGGTTTCCGGCTCAAGGTTGCCGGAGAAACACTGATCGAATTCGATGGCAATCAGGCGCCGACATCGCGCGTGTTCCGCAACGTTGAAATCGACGACCGTATCGAAGGACTGCAACCCTTTGAACTGCTCTATTGGGAGCAGGGAGGCAACGCGCGCCTGCGTGTCGAGTACAAACTCAGCAGCGAAACCAGCTTCAAGCTCTTGTCACTCGACAATGTCGCGCTTTTCACCAACGAAAACGCACCGATCGTGTCTGATCGGCGGACTCAGGAAATTGCCGAAACTGCAACCAATCGGCAGTATGAATTGCGCACCGGTGCAGTCCTCGACGGCGACAGCAACGACAACGTGATGACCGGCAATCTGTCCCGCGATTTCATTCAGGGCGGCGGCGGTAACGATGTGATGTATGGCATGGCCGGTGCCGATTACCTCGATGGCGGGAGCGGAAACGACACCCTCTACGGTGGCGACGGACCGGATATTCTCGATGGCGGAGTTGGCGCGGACACCATGATCGGTGGGCTCGGTGACGATGTTTTCATTGTCGACAATGTCGGCGACACGGTCAGCGATGCAGGAGGTACGGATTCGGTTGAACTGGCGGCTTCATACAACCAGGACTACACGCTGGCAAGCGGACTGGAAAATATCAGACTCCAGGGTAGCAACGCGATTGATGCGACTGGAAACGCGGCGGACAACCGATTGATCGGTAACGACGGCGACAACAGGCTAGACGGGGGTGCGGGCGCTGACCGCCTGATCGGCGGGCAGGGGAACGACATGCTGCTCGGCGGTCTGGGTTCCGATGTTTTCGAATGGAATCTGGCGGACCGTGGTGCACCCGGTGCCCCAGCCATCGACGTCATTGCGGATTTCACCTACGGCGGGGGCTATAGCACGATCGAAACCGGCACCAGCTATGGAAACCCGACGGGCGGCACTGGCGCACCTATCGGCGGTGGCGATCGCATCGATTTGCGCGATCTCCTGCAAGGGGAACATTCCTCCCTGCTGACGCAAGGTTCGACGCCGGAAGCGTGCACATTGCTCAACTATCTCGACATTACGACGGGCGGCACCGATACCGTCATTCGCATCAGTACCACCGGCGGTTTTGCTGGCGGTACCTACAACGCGGCAGCTGAAGATCAAAGGATTACCCTGCAAGGGTTTGATCTCTACTCCGCCACGGGAGCTGGAAGTGAAACGCAATTGCTGCAACAACTGTTGCGCAATGGCACGTTAGTGGTCGACTGAGATCGCAGAATCTGTCAGCAGGTGCCGGTAAGCCCGGCACCTGCGCTGTCGCATCTTTCGTCTCTCAGCCCGGTTCCCGTACCCCCGGCCCCGTCGCCCCATCAAACCCGACGCCGGCCAGCGCCGCGAATTCCGCCTCACTCGCCACGCCTTCAGCAATCACCTTCAGGCCGATACCCTTGGCAATCGTCGACAGCCCCTTGAGAAACGCCTGGTTGCCGGCGTTGCTATCGAGGCCGCGAATGAAGCTGGCGTCGACCTTGATGTAATCCAGGCCGAGGTCGTGCAGCCGGCCGATCTCGCTGAACTGGCGGCCGAAATGCTCGATGCCCATCTGGCAGCCGGCGTGCATGAGTTCAATGCAGAGTGCGCGGAAAGCATCGAAGTGTGCCAGTGCTCCCGCCTCCGAAACCTCCAGCCAGAGGCGTGCCGTACCTCGCCGTCGCTTGAGCAGGGCATGTAGCTCGCGGCGGAATTCGGGCAGTTGTATTGAACTTGCCGAGAGGTTGATGGCCAGCCCGGTCAGTTCCGGCCGTGCCTCTAGCTCATCAAGGCCGAGCGCAACGGCAGCCAGATCGAGTTGCGGTGTCAGCTTCAAGCGCCTGCAACCGGCAGGAAGCGCCCGGCCGGCTGCCATTCGCCATCCTCATCGAACATCAGGCGCAACGGACATTCACGGTGTATCAGTGCCCCTGCAGACTGGCGACCGGGAAGGAAACCAGACGCACCTAATGCTGTTCCAGTGCCCGTCGAATCAGTTTCGACCACTCGGCACTCTTTGGCGCTTCTCGCCTTCGCGCAGATCGACGATGCGGAAACCGTTACGCCCGTCTGCCTCCACTGCCGCCAGTGCGGCATCCACCTGCGCCAGGATGGTACCCACCTCGTTGCCCCGGGCAAAATGGCCAGCCCAGCCAGGCGCTGGGTTGATCGGGCAGGAAACCGGCACCTTCCTGCGCAAGCGTGTCGAGCAAATGTTCGGCTGCCGCTTGCGGGTTTGCCATGTCGGGAACAAGCAGGGCAAAGTCGGCGCTGCTGAGACGCGCTGCCAGCGCTTCCGGCAGTGACGTTGCTGCATTGCCGAGAACCTTGCCAAAGCAACGCAGCAGCTCGTCGGTGGCCCCGCGTCCCAGGGACTGGCTGACCGCCGCCAGATTGGCCAGACGGGCACGAACACCGTGCCCCGGCGGAATTGTCATCCTGTGCTGCTTCGCGCAGGCGGGCCATGAAATAGCTGGTGGTTAGCGAGCCCGGTCAGTGCGTCGGAGTTGGCCTCTCGACGCACTGCCTCCAGCCGCCCGGCCTCCTCGAACATATCCTTCAGCCGGGTCACGGTGGCATTCATGGCCGTGGCCAACTGTTTGAGCTCCGGCACATCCGGCTCTTCAATGGTGATGAAGCGACGCTCGAAATAGCCTGCGCCTGCCCGATGACAGCGTTCTGAAGGCTGGCGCAGCCGGCGCAGAACGAGGGCGCCAAGGTAGCCGCCAAACCAGACCGGCCAGACAACGCCGCAATCATCTCCAGCGTGCTTGACCACAGCGCCCGGTAGGCGAAGCGGCTGTGGCTGACCAGATGGACAGTGCCGACCTGCTTCCAGCCACTGGAAATCTGCGCCTCTCCTGGGCTGGCGGTAATCGGAAAGCGACGAACGAACCATTCCGGGCATCGAAATCACCCGCCGTGCGCGTCGCTCAACGATGGTTTTGCCCTCCGGGTCGGTCACGCGCACCAGCTCGTAGTTGCTGCTGTCGAACAGTGCCGCCGCCGTCAGCTCGATATCGATCGCATCGGGCTGTTTCTGCGACAGCGCAAGGGCCAGTGCGGTGGCGTTGTCGGCGTTCTTCAGTGTCAGTCGCTGCGAGAGATAGGCTCTAGCCGCCAGCGTTGAAGTGAGCAGGGCTGCCGCCCAGGGCGAGCAAGGTGCTGATGATGATGGCGAGCCACAATTGTCGGTCATGGACATGGATCAGTCCCCTTCGAAAACGAGTGTAGTGAGCATCTTCATTTGAAACCCTGACACGCGTGCGGCGACGCATCAGGTCGTCCCAGCGCGAGAGTTTGCCGGTACCGCCGGTCGAGGTGGTGGCGTGTTGCCGTGGTGATGCCGGCATATATTCCCTGGTTGTTGAAACTGGAAAACGGGTACCAGATCGGCGGAGCTTGACGCCGGCTTGATCGCCGGGTCCAGGTTGTCGAGTACCGCGCGGCTTCCGGCCGGGGTTGGCGTAGTAGGCCAGCACCATGTGCGCCCGCTGGCTGGAGCCTTGTCTGGCCTTGACGTAGATCAGCCGCATCTTGCTGACTGGCACGCCGGCCTGCAGCAGGGAGTAGCGTACTTGATAATGGAAAAATCTTCGCAGTCGGCTTCGCCCGCGGCCGATCGTTTCCAGTGGGGTCGCCCAGTAGTCGGTCTGGTTCCAGATCGTCAGGTCTTCATCAAAAACGATGTTGCGGTTGAAGAAATCGTTAAAACGCTTGAGTTTCTCTGATTCGGGCTGTTTTTTCACGGCCCCGCTGCGCTTGCCAGTCTTGCAGCAGGTTGATTCTGGCGGGGCCAAAGCGTTCGAGTTGCTGTTGCAAACTGGCGAAGTTCAGACTGCAAAGGCGATGCCGAGCCAGAGCGGCATCAACGCAGCGTCGATCAGCGTCCGGAAAGTGCGCTGTGAACGTGCGTTTTGTGCGGAATGTGGAATATTCGTGAAATTATGCACGAGAACTTGGAGAAATCCCGGCGTAGAATCCGCCGCTTGAGTATGGCTAGTTTGCCCCTCAGAGAAATCAATGCAAAGAAGAATTCTAGAACTGTCGGTGACCGCCGCTGCCTGTGCGTATTTGGCACGGGCGCCGCCGCGACAGAAAAACTGGCCGCACCCGAACGCCCAAGGCGTGTCGCCCAACAGGCGGTGCCTCACCAGCTCCGGAGGTGGCGTGGCACGCTGGCATGCCTTCCAGGAAACCACAGCGAAGAAGTCGGAGTCGTGCGCGGCGGCTTTTTGCCGCGTATCGATGCCACCGGTGGTAAGGGCAAGGAAAAGCCTGACCAGCCGAGCGCCGGCATCAATGACAAGGACTACACGCGAAAAGGTTACACCGTCAGCCCCAACCAGATGCTGTTTGACGGCTTGCCCACCTACAACGAAGTCAAACGCGCCGGCCGTGCCAGGCTGGTGCGCTTATTTCGAGTTTCCCGATGCCTCCGAGAATATCGCGCTGGAGTCTTCACGCCTATCTCGATGTCGTGCGCTATCGCTACCGTGTCCATCTGCCGGAGCAGGAACTACATTCAGCACCGGATCGCCTTTGAGCAGCTGAAGCGCCGGGCTGAACCCGGCGTCGGTCGTCGTGTTGACGTCGAGAGCAGGTCGTGGTACGGCTGGCGCTGGCCGACGTCAACCTGACAAACCGAAATGGGCCGCAACCTGCATGATGTCACGGCGCGCTTACGCGCATCGTCGGCGAGGTGCCGCTTGGCCGTGGCGCGTTCGTACCGGCAGCTGCGGGCGTGCCCGGTTCGATGGATACCGCGCTGGACACTCGCCTTGGAAAACATAACCCAGCTGCGCGCCTCGGTCGATAGTCAAAGGAAGCCGCACAGTATGAGTTGTCGGCTCATGCCTGCCGCCTTCATGCCCAAGCTGAGCTGCGTGTGCGCACCGAAAATATCGACAACTATCAGGGCACGTCCGGCGAGCGCACCAACAACGTGGTCGAGGCCGTTGTTGTTTCACAACCTTGTTCAACGGCTTTTCCGATGTCTATCGCAACCGCCAGTATGCGGAGGCGCAAGAACACTGCCCCCGACCAGCGCGCGAAAAGGCTTGCCGCGACATGCGCCAGACGCTGTCGAACGCCTACAACGACATCAGCGGCCTGAACGACCAGCTTTCCTTCATCGGCATTCAGGTCAGTCTGGTCCAGAAACGCGAGACGCGTATCGCGACCAGCTCAACATCGGCCAGCGCCCTTGCTCGACCTGCTGGATACCCAGAACGAACTCTTCAACGCCCAGCTGGTTTGTGGTGAATGCCGATGCCGACGGGTCAGCTGGCCCATGTGCGCAGCTTTGCCGGCATACAAGGCCCGTCGGGGGGAGCAACTGGGTCTTAGCAGGCCGATCCTCCCGAGTGGTGCCCCGGGTGAGGACGAAATGACCAAGCCGCAGCTTGATCAGCTCTGTCCGCCAATCGCCCTGACATCGTCGGCGGTCGATCGTGAAAGCCTCAACTACCGTGCGCTGGAAGCGATGAATACCAATGCCTCGCTGATCGGCGGCATGGTTCTCGGCCCAGGCCGCGGCAGCGGCTTTTCTCGTCGAGGCGCCGGCGGTGGCTGCCGACGAGGGGGCCGGGCTTGTGGATTCCGGAGGTTGAGGCACGCATCGCCGCCTGGTCCGCCGCCTGGTCCGCCAAGGAAGTTGCTGCTTACCTTGCCTTCTACGCGCCTGAGTTCCGGCTTCGAGGGCGCGCTTTCCCGTGCCGACTGGGAGGCCGTCCGCAGCAAGCGTCTGTAGCACCTGGGCGGTATTCGCATCTACGTCTCAAAGCTGGAAGTGGTCATGCGCGGCAAGGAAGTGGTTGCAACTACCTTCCGCCAGGATTACACGGCGGAAGGGCTCGCGCGATACCAGTGACAAGGTGCTGGAATGGAAGAAACGACGGCCAGTGGAAGATCGTATTGCGAAGTAGATGCGGACGGCCGGTCCGCGCAGTCAGTGAGGCTGCAGGAATGAAGCTGGAAAACATTAAACGTCCGATATCAACGCTGTCAG
>JADJUC010000027.1 GCA_016710885.1 Candidatus Proximibacter danicus | reverse complement strand
TTTTGCTGGCGGTACCTACAACGCGGCAGCTGAAGATCAAAGGGTTCCTGCAAGGGGTTGATCTCTACTCCGCCACGGGAGCTGGAAGTAGAAACGCAGTTGCCGCAGCAACTGTTGCGCAATGGCACGTTAGTGGTCGACTGAGATCGCAGAATCTGTCAGCAGGTGCCGGTAAGCCCGGCACCTGCGCTGTCGCATCTTTCGTCTCTCAGCCCGGTTCCCGTACCCCCGGCCCCGTCGCCCCATCCATGACGCCGGCCAGCGCCCGCGAAATTCCGCCTCACTCGCCACGCCTTCAGCAATCACCTTCAGGCCGATACCGCCCAGCGTCGTCGACGGCCCCTTAGAAACGCCTGGTTGCCGGCGTTGCTATCGAGGAGCCACGCGAATGAAGCTGGCGTCGACGGTGTAATCCAGGCCGAGGTCGTGCAGCCGGCCGATCTCGCTGAACTGGCGGCCGAAATGCTCGATGCCCATCTGGCAGCCGACGTGCATCAGCTCGATGCAGAGTGCGCGGAAGGCATCGAAGTGTGCCAGCGCCCCCGCCTCCGAAACCTCAAGCCAGAGGCGTGCCGTACCTTGCCGGCGCTTGAGCAGGGCATGCAGCTCGCGGCGGAATTCCGGTAGTTGTATCGAGCTTGCCGAGAGGTTGATGGCCAGCCCGGTCAGTTCCGGCCGGGCTTCCAGTTCGTCGAGGCCGAGCGCAACAGCGGCCAGGTCGAGCTGCGGCGTCAGCTTCAAGCGTTCCGCAACCGGCAGGAAGCGTCCGGCCGGCTGCCATTCGCCATCCTCGTCAAACATCAGATAACGGACATTCACGGTGGATCGGTTGCCCGTGACGACTGGTGACCGGGGAAAAACCAGACTTTCAACCTTGTTCCAGTGCCCGTCGAATCGGTTTCGACCACTCCTCGGCCTCTTTGGCGCTTCCTCACCTTAGCGCAGATCGACGATGCGGAACCCGTTACGCCGTTCTGCCTCCACTGCTCGCCAGTCGGCGTCCACCTGCGCCCAGGATGGTTACCCCCCTCGTTGCCTCGGGCCAAATAGCCACAGCCCAGCCAGGCGCTGGGTTGATCGGGAGGAGACTGGCAGCCTTCCTGCGCAAGCGTGTCGAGCAAAGTGTTCGGCTGCGGCTTGCCCGGGTTTGCCATGTCGGGAGAACAAGCAGGAGCAAAGTCAGCGCCGTTGAGACGCTGCTGCCAGCGCTTCCGGCAATGACGTTGCTGCAATGCCGAGAACCTTGCTAAAGCAACGCAGCAGCTCGTCGGTGGCCTCGCGCCCCGGGGACTGGTTAGCCGTTGCCAGGTTGGCAAGACGGGCAGTGAACACCGTCCCCCGGCGGAATTGTCATCCTGTGTTGCATCGCGCAGACGGGCCATGAAATAGCTGCGGTTGGCGAGCCCGGTCAGAGCGTCGCAGTTAGCCTCGACGCACTGTCTCCAGCCATCCGGCCTCCTCTTCGAACATGTCCTTCAGCCGGGTCACGGTAGCATTCATCGCCGTGGCCAACTGCTTGAGCTCCGGTACGTCCGGTTCTTCGATAGTGATGAAGCGACGCTCGGAAATGGCCCGTGCCTGCCCGATGACTGCGTTCAGCGGCTGGCGCAGCCGGCGCAGGACGAGGGCGCCAAGGTAGCCGCCAACCAGACCGGCCAGTGACAGCGCCGCAATCATCTCCAACGTGCTTGACCACAGCGCCCGGTAGGCGAAGCGGCTGTGGCTGACCAGATGGACGGTGCCGACCTGCTTCCAGCCACTGCAAATCTGTGCCTCTCCCAGGCTGGCGGTAATCGGAAAGCGACGGACGAACCATTCCGGTGCATCGAAATCACCCGCTGCTGCGCGTCGCTCAACGATGGTTTTGCCCTCCGGGTCGGTCACGCGCACCAGCTCGTAGTTGCCGCTGTCAAACAGTGCCGCCGCCGTCAGCTCGATATCGATCGCATCGGGCTGTTTCTGCGACAGCGCAAGGGGCCAGTGCGGTGGCGTTGTCGGCGTTCTTCAGTGTCAGCTGCTGCGAGAGATAGGCTCTAGCCGCCAGCGTTCGAAGCGAGCAGGCTGCCGCCCAGGGCGAGCAAGGTGCTGATGATGATGGCGAGCCACAATTGTCGGTACATGGACATAGATCAGTCCCCTTCGAAAACGAGTGTAGTGAGCATCTTCATTTGAAACCCTCGGCGCGTGCGCGACGCATCAGGTCGTCCCAGCGCGAGCTTGCCGGTACCGCCGGTCGAGGGCGGCGGCGTTGCCGGCGATGCCGGCATATATTCCCTGGCTGTTGAAACTGAAAACGGGTACCAGATCGGGCCGTTTCGACGCCGGCTTCCGATCGCCGGGTCAGGTTGTCGAGTACCAGCGGCTCGGCCGAGGGGCTGGCGTAGTAGGCCAGCACCATGTGCGCCCGCTGGCTGGAGCCTTGTCTGGCCTTGACGTAGATCAGCCGCATCTTGCTGACCGGCACGCCGGCCTGCAGCAGGGAGTAGTACTTGATAATGGAAAAATCTTCGCAGTCAGCTCGCCCGCGGCCGATCGTTTCAGTGGGGTCGCCCAGTAGTCGGTCTGGTTCCAGATCGTCAGGTCTTCATCAAAAACGATGTTGCGGTTGAAGAAATCGTTAAAACGCTTGGTTTCTCTGATTCGGGCTGTTTTTCACGGCCTCAAGCTGCGCTTGCCAGTCTTGCAGCAGGTTGATTCTGGCGGGGCCAAAGCGTGCGATCAGTTGCTGTTGCAAACTGGCGAAGTTCAGATCAGCAAGGCGATGCCGAGCCAGAGCGGCATCAACGCAGCAACGATCAGCGTCCGGAAAGTGTGCCAGAACGTGCGTTTGTTGCGGAATGTGGAATATTCGTGAAATTATGCACGAGAACTTGGAGAAATCTCGGCGTAGAATCCGCCGCTTGGTATGGCTAGTTTGCCCCCTCAGAGAAATCAATGCAAAGAAGAATTCTAGAACTGTCGGTGATTGCCGCTGCTCTGTGCGTATTTGGCACAGGCGCCGCCGCGACAGAAAAAAATTGCCGCACCGAACGCTCAAAGGAGGTCGCCCAACAGGCGGTGCTCAACAGCCCGGAGGTGCGTGCACCGCTGGCATGCCTTCCAGGAAACCAGCGAAGAAGTCGGTGTCGTGCGCGGCGGTTTTGCCGCGTATCGATGCCACCGGTGGCAAGGGCAAGGAAAAGCTCGACCAGCCGAGCGCCGGCATCAATGACAACGACTACACGCGAAAAATTGCACCCTCAGCCTCAACCAGATGCTGTTTGACGGCTTGCTCACCTACAACGAAGTCAAACGTGCCGGCCGTGCCCGGCTGGTGCGCTATTTCGAGTTTCTCGATGCCTCCGAGAACATCGCGCTGGAGTCTTCACGTGCCTATCTCGATGTCGTGCGCTATCGCTACCGCGTCCATCTGGCCGAGCAGAACTACATTCAGCACCGGATTGCCTTTGAGCAGCTGAAGCGCCGGGCTGAATCCGGCGTCGGCCGTCGTGTGGACGTCGAGCAGGCCGGCAGCCGCTTGGCGCTGGCCGACGTTAACCTGACGACCGAAATGGCCAACCTGCACGATGTCACGGCGCGCTTCACGCGCATCGTCGGCGAGTGTGCCGCCGGCGTGGCGTTCGTTCCGGCGCAGTTGTCGAAGGCGTGCCCGGTTCGATGGATACCGCGCTGGACACCGCCTTGAAACACAATCCGGCGCTGCGCGCCTCGGTCAGGAAGCGAAGCCGCCCAATATGAGCTGTCGGCCCGGCGCTCGGCCTTCATGCCCAAGCTGGAATTGCGTGCGCGCACCGAAAATTTCGACAACTATCAGGGTACGCCTGGTGACCGCACCAATAACGTCGTCGAGGCCGTCGTCACCTACAACCTCTTCAACGGCTTTTCCGATGTCTATCGCAACCGCCAGTACGCGGAGCGCAAGAACATCGCCCTCGACCAGCGCGAAAAGGCCTGCCGCGACATGCGTCAGACCCTGTCGATCGCCTATAACGACATCGGCCGCTTGAACGACCAGCTTTCCCTTCATCGGCATTCAGGTCAGTCTGGTCAGAAAACGCGAGACGCGTATCGCGACCAGTTCAACATCGGCCAGCGTTCCTTGCTCGACCTGCTGGATACCCAGAACGAACTGTTCAACGCCCAGCTGGCTCAGGTGAATGCCGATGCCGATTTGTCGCTGGCCTATGTGCGCAGCTTTGCCGGCATGGGGCGTCTGCTTGAGCAACTGGGTCTGAAGCAGGTCGATCCGGAGGGTGCCCCGGGTGAGGACGAAATGACCAAGCCGCAGCTTGATCAGCTCTGTCCGCCAATCGCCCTGACATCGTCGGCGGTCGATCGTGAAAGCCTCAACTACCGTGCGCTGGAAGCGATGAATACTAATGCCTCGCTGATCGGCGGCACGGTTCCCGGCCTGGCCGCGGCAGCGGCTGTCGAGGCGCCGGCGGTGGTTGCCGACGAGGGGGCCGTGGTTGTGGATTCCGAGGTTGAGGCACGCATCGCCGCCTGGTCCGCCGCCTGGTCCGCCAAGGAAGTTGCCGCTTACCTTGCCTTCTACGCGCCTGAGTTCAAGCCTGAGGGCGCGCTTTCCGTGCCGACTGGGAGGCCGTCCGCAGCAAGCGTCTGCAGCGCCCGGGCGGTATTCGCATCGACGTCTCAAAGCTGGAAGTGGTCATGCGCGGCAAGGAAGTGGCCGTAACTACCTTCCGCCAGGATTACACGGCGGAAGGTCTGCGCGATACCAGTGACAAGGTGCTGGAATGGAAGAAAATCGACGGCCAGTGGAAGATCGTACGCGAAGTAGCGCGGACGGTCGGTCCGCGTGGTCAGTGAGGTTGCAGGAATGAAGCTGGAAAACATTAAACGTCCGATATCAACGCTGTCAGCGTTGGCTGCCGTGCTGCTGGCCGCCAACGCCTGGAGCGCGCCACCACCTTCCCGGTCCTGCCACCAGAGGGCACCCAACCTTTCAGCACCTCCGGCGGCCTCGTTCCTCCCCGAGCTACAAACCGCAGGCCAGTACACTGGAGAAGATCCGCAATTACGGCGCCATCTACCTCGGTCACCGCGATGCCTCGATTCCGTTTTCCTACATGGACGATGACGGCAAGGTGCATGGCTATTCGTGGGAGCTGTGCCTGCGCATAGCTGATGCAGTGAAGGCCCGGCTCAACCTGCCAGAACTGCCCGTCGTGCCCGTGCCGGCTTCTTCCAGCACACGCATCATGATGGTCGAGACCGCCACCATCGACCTTTACTGCGGCTCATCGACCAATACCGATCAGCGTGCGCGCTATGTCAGCTTCAGCAACACTTACTTCGTCGCCGGCATCAAGGGCCTGGTGCGCAAGAATTCGGGGATCAAGTCGATTGCCGATCTGCAGGGCAAGACAATCATTACCACGGCCGGTACGACATCTGACACTTACGTGAAAGCTGCGGCGACCCGGCGCAACGTCTTCGTCAATTACCGCTCGGCGCGCAGCCACCGCGATGCCTTCAACGATGTTCTCAATGGCAAGGCCGACGTGTTTGTCCTGATGACATCCTGCTCCATGGCTTGCTGGCGGAAACGCCGCAGGCAGAGACCTACAGGCTGGTACTGGTCGACGAAAGCTTCGGTTATGAACCTTATGGGCTGATGTTCCGCCAGGGCGATCCCGACTTCAAGCTGGTCGACGAAACGCTGGTCGGCCTGATGAAGAGCGGCGAGATCGAGCGCCTCTCTGCCAAATGGTTTCTCTCGGCGGTCCCGCCGAAGGGGATCAACCTCAATGTGCCGTTGAGCCCGGAACTCAAGCAGCTGTTCCAGACACCGAACGACCGCGGCATCTGACGTTGCCTCACAGGCTGGCGCCGTGGGCGACCAGCCAGTAACGCGCAAACTTGCCCAATGCCGTGAACAGGGCGCAGGGCAGCCAATACAAGCGCAACCAGCCGGCGGCTACGCACAGCGCATCACCGATCAGTGGCACCCACGACAGCAACAGCACGGGTGCGCCCCAACGGCGAACCCGTTCGAGCTGCGGCAGCGCCGCCATGCCTTGCCATTTCGGCAGCCAGCGACCGCAGGCCCAGGAGGTCATGCCGCCCAGCGTGTTGCCAAGCGTGGCCAGCAGCAAGGCGACCCAGAACTGATCCGGGTAGGCGCGGAGGAAGGCGAAGAGTAGCGCTTCCGAGCCGCCCGGCAACAGCGTCGCGGCCAGGAAGCTGGCGGCGAAAAGCCAGCCAGCCCGGCCTCGGCCGAAATGCCGAGTGAAATGTTCAGCCAGTCAAGGTGTTAGAATTCCCGGTCCATTAGAAGAGAAGAAGCGCACCATGCACCCGGATTATCTGGAAAAAATCCTCAACGCGCAGGTTTACGACGTTGCCATCGAATCGCCGCTCGATCCGGCGCCCAATCTTTCGGCACGCATCGGCGACCCCATTTACCTCAAGCGCGAAGACATGCAGCCGGTGTTTTCCTTCAAGCTGCGCGGCGCCTACAACAAGATCGTCAAGCTCAACGCCGGAGAAGCTCGCGCGCGGCGTGATCTGCGCTTCCGCCGGCAATCATGCGCAGGGTGTGGCCTTGTCAGCAGCCAAGCTCGGTTGTCGCGCAGTCATCGTGATGCCGACGACGACGCCGCAGATCAAGATTCAGGCCGTGAAAAATCGTGGTGGCGAAGTGGTGCTCGCCGGTGATTCCTACGACGACGCCTATGCCCACGCGCTCGAACTGGAGAAGAAGGAAAAACTGACCTTCGTCCACCCTTCGATGATCCGGAAGTGATCGCCGGCCAGGGCACCATCGGCATGGAGATCCTGCGCCAGCACCCGCAGCCTATCCACGCCGTGTTCTGCTGTGTCGGTGGCGGCGGGCTGATCGCCGGTGTAGCGGCCTATATCAAGCGCCTGCGTCCGGAGACAAAGATCATCGGCGTCGAGGCGATGGATGCCGACGCAATGGACCGTTCGCTGAAGGCGGGCAAACGCGTCAAGCTCGCGCAGGTCGGGCTCTTTGCCGATGGCGCGGCGGTGAAAATGGTCGGTGAGGAAACCTTCCGCCTGGCACAGCAGTACGTGGACGACATGGTCCTGGTCGATACCGACGCCATCTGCGCGGCGATCAAGGATGTTTTCGAAGATACCCGTGCCGTCCTCGAACCGGCCGGGGCACTGGCGGTGGCCGGTGCCAAGGAATACGCCAAGCGCCACAACCTGCGCGACAAGACCCTGGTGGCGGTCGCCTCCGGTGCCAACATGAACTTCGATCGTCTGCGCTTCGTGGCCGAGCGCGCCGAAATCGGCGAGCAGCGCGAAGCCGTGCTGGCCGTGACCTTGCCCGAGAAGCCCGGCAGCTACAAGAAGTTCGTCTCGCTGATCGGCGCGCGCAACATCACCGAGTTCAACTACCGCTTCAACGACCGGGCCGAGGCGCATGTCTATGTCGGCATCCAGGTAGGCAGCCGCGCCGAGTCGCTGAAGCTGGTCGACAGCCTGGAAAAACACGGCTATGCCACGCTGGATTTGACCGACGACGAAATGGCCAAGCTGCACATCCGCCACCTTGTCGGCGGCCATGCCCCGGGGATCGAGAACGAAATTCTCTACCGCTTCGAGTTTCCCGAGCGTCCCGGCGCGCTGATGAATTTCCTCAACAGCATGAGCGCTGGCTGGAACATCAGCCTCTTCCACTACCGCAACCACGGCGCCGACTACGGCCGCGTGCTGGTCGGCATGCAGGTGCCGCCGAAGGAAATGAGCGCGTTCAAGGACTTCCTGAAGAACCTCGGCTACGCACACTGGGAAGAAACGAATAACCCGGCCTACAAATTGTTCCTCGGCTAAGCATCCAAAGGAGTGAGACAGAAATGAACATCGCCGACAACGTCACCGCCCTCATCGGCAATACGCCGCTGGTCAAGCTCAACCGCGTTACCGCCGGTATCAATGGCCCGGTCGTCGCCAAGCTGGAGTTCTTCAATCCGGGCCATAGCGTCAAGGACCGGATTGCCGTCGCGATGCTCGACGCCGCGCAGGCTGCCGGCAGCATCGGCCCCGATACCGTCGTCCTCGAACCGACTTCCGGCAACACCGGCATCGGCCTGGCCATGGTCTGCGCCGGCACGCGGCATCCGTTGCGCCTTCGTCATGCCGGAAACCATGAGCCGCGAGCGGCGCCTGCTGCTCAAGGCCTACGGCGCCGAGCTGATCCTGACACCGGGGCCGGACGGCATGGGCGGTGCGATCAAGAAGGCGGAGGAACTGGCGGCCGCCGACCCGCGTTACTTCATTCCGCAGCAGTTTGAAAACCCGGCTAATCCGGAAGTGCATCGCCAGACGACGGCTGAGGAAATCTGGCGCGATACCGACGGTGCGGTCGATATCGTGGTTTCCGGTATCGGCACCGGCGGCACCATCACCGGCATCGGCGAAATGCTCAAGGCGAAAAAGCCGGGGGTTCGTATCGTCGCTGTCGAACCCGATGCCTCGCCGGTCCTCTCCGGCGGTCAGAAGGGGCCTCACCCGATCCAGGGCATTGGTGCCGGCTTCGTGCCGAAGGTGCTCAATACCGCAATCTATGACGAAGTCGCGCGCGTCAAGAACGAGGATGCCTTCAGCATGGCCCGCCGTATGGCTACCGAAGAAGGCCTCCTCGTCGGCATTTCCTCCGGCGCGGCGGTGTCCGCTGCGCTGGAAGTGGCACGGCGCCCTGAGAACGCTGGCAAGCTCACCGTCGTCATCATTCCGTCCTTCGGTGAGCGCTATCTTTCCACCGCGCTTTATTCACACCTCGAGGTGTAACGGGCTTAATCCGAGTGATATCAACGAGGCGGGAGGAGTGAGCCTCTCCTTCGACTTTGAACGGGTCATCGACCGCAAGGCGGGTGACTCGGTCAAGTGGAATCGCTACGCCGGCCGCGACATCCTGCCGATGTGGGTGGCCGATATGGATTTTGCCGCACCGCCGGCAGTGGTCGAGGCCTTGCAGCGTCGTGTGGCGCATGGGGTTTTCGGCTATGCCGAAGCCTGGCCGGGGCTGACCGAGGCGGTTCTCGGGTATCTCGAAAAAGAATATGGCTGGCGCATCGATGCCGATTGGCTGGTCTGGTTGCCCGGGCTGGTCACCGGCCTCAACGTGGCTTGCCGTGCCATTGACGGCGATGTCATCACGGCGACGCCGGTTTACCCGCCCTTCATGTCGGCCCCACGCTTTTCCGGGCGCGGGCTTGGCAGCTTTCCACTGGTGCAGCAGGCGGGCCGCTGGCAGTGGGACTGGGCGGCGGCAGCAGCGGCCGTTACGCCGACGACAAAGCTCTTCTTGCTCTGCCACCCGCACAACCCGGTCGGCCGTGCCTGGGGCGCCGATGAACTGGCAGCCATCGCCGCTTTCTGCGAGCGCCACGACCTCATCCTCTGTTCCGACGAAATCCACTGTGACCTGATTCTCGATGCGGGGCGCCGGCATACGCCGATCGCCATGCTCGACACGGCCATTGCCCGGCGCAGCATCACCCTTATGGCGCCGTCGAAAACCTTCAACATCCCTGGCCTCGGCTGTGCCTTTGCCGTGATTCCCGATGCTGGCCTGCGCCGCGCCTTCACCCGTGCCATGGCCGGCATCGTGCCGCATGTGAATGTCCTCGGCCTGACCGCCTGCGAGGCCGCGTTGCGTGATTGCGGCGACTGGCATGCAGCGCTGATCGACACCTTGCGCCGCAACCGCGACTGCGTTGAAAGCACGGTTGCTGCGCTGCCCGGGCTGAGCATGACGCATGTCGAAGCCACCTATCTGGCGTGGATCGATGCCCGCCGCTTGGGGCAGGGGCCGAAAAGCACTACGGAAAACCTCCAGCGCCATTTCGAGGCGCACGGCCTCGGGCTGTCAGACGGTGCCGACTTCGGCAGCCCCGGCTGGCTGCGCCTCAACTTCGCTTGCCCTCCCAGTGTTCTGGACGAAGCCTTGAAGCGGCTGGCTGGCGGCGCCAAAAATCTGGCGTAATTTGCACGATTTTCAGCAAAACCCTGTATTGGTGAGCGTTGCAGCCAGATCAATCATTGGCGCAATTTGCACGATAAATGCCTGATTCGGTCACCATTGCATCCAGCGGCAGGTCGTGCGCTTGCGGGCAAATGCTTGCCACGCGCTGAAAATCGAAACCGATGCCGATGGCCAGCGGGCGTGGCGAAAGGCTGGCCAGCGTCCGGTCAAAAAACCCGCCGCCATAACCAATGCGGTAGTTGGCGTCATCGAAGGCGTTGACCGGCAACAGCAAAGCCTGCGGCACGAGAAAATCGCCGTCGGTTGGCGTTGGAATGCTGTAGCGGTCGGGGGTCAGCGGCTGATCCGGCCACCATTCACGAAAAGCCAGCGGGGCGTCGGTGCGTAAGACCACCGGCAGCACCACGCGGCCGCCACGTGCGACCAGTTCCGAAACGAAAGGGCGCAGATCGGGTTCGTTCTGCACCGGCCAGCAGAAGCCGACGATCAGTTCGGCCAGCGCCGGAAATCCGTCATTCAGCTGCGCTCGAACGGCGGCCGAAAGTGCTGCGTGCGTCTCGGCCGGAAGCGCCATGCGCCGGGCGATCATCTCGCGGCGCAGATTCTGCCGAAAGTGGCTTTTTTCGGGGGTTTCGGTAGCGGTCATTGTGCTATGCTCAAGCCCTTCGTTGAACCCGCCGAGGCCCTGTTTTCAGGCTTTTCGGCACTTTCTGCAGCTTATCACATGACGTTTCTCCCCCCTGTTATCCGCGCTGCCCGCCTGTTGATTGCCGGCGCCCTGATATTTGCCGCCACTTCTGCGATGGCGGCGCCCGCGCCCGATGACCGCTTTCTTGCCGCGCGCGACGCGTTTCGTGCCGGCGATCGCGCCAAGCTCGAGCGTCTGGCGCCGGAGCTGCGCGGTCACGACCTCGAAGCCTACGTTGACTACTGGCTGCTGACCGGCCGTCTGCCGGATCAGTTCGATACCGCAGCGGCCCAGGGTTTTCTGGTCCGGCACGAAAAAACCTATATTGGCGAGAAACTTCGCAACGACTGGTTGAAGGTGCTCGGCAAAAAACAGCAATGGGCGGAGTTCGATACCGAATTCCCGAAGCTTGTCGCGGTCGATCAGGAGCTGGCCTGTTATGCCCTGCAGAGCCGACGCGCGCGCGGCGACGCCAGCATGCTCGATGCTGCGATGCCCCTCTGGCTTACGCTGCTGGAGCCGCCCGAGCCCTGTTACCCGGTGCTCGAAGTCCTTATCTGGGAAAAGCGCGTGCTGGCCGATGAAGTCTGGGCGCGCGTGCGCCGGCAGTTCGAGGCCAACAAGATCGGTGCGGCCCGTTACACCACCAACTATCTGCCGACCGAGCAGACGCCGACGGCAGCGCAGCTCGACGCCGTCGTCGAGCGGCCGCTGCCGACGCTGGTCAAGCTGCCGGCGAATTGGGCGGAAAAGCGTTTGGGCCGCGAGCTGGCGGCACTCGCCATTCAGCGCATCGCGCGCAACGACCCGCGCCAGGCAGCCGAACAGCTAGAAAAACTGGCGGCCCGCATGGAAGCCGGCGAGCGCGGCTGGGCCTGGGGCCAGATCGGCTGGCAGGGGGCCACGCGGCATCTGCCGGAAGCGCTTGGCTGGTTCAGTAAAGCCGGCGATGTGCCGCTGTCCGACGAAGTGGCGCAATGGAAGGTGCGCGCGGCATTGCGCGCCCACGACTGGGGCGTCGTCCGCGCCACCATCGAACAAATGCCGCCGGCGCTGGCGGCTCTGCCGGAGTGGACGTACTGGCTGGGCCGTGCCTACAAGGCGGGTGGCCTGACCACCGAAGCCGACGCGCTGTTCCAGAAAGTCGCTGGCCAGCCGAATTTTTACGGCAACCTCGCCGACGACGAACTGGAGCGTCCGATTAACGTGCCGCCAAAAGCGGCCGCGCTGACCCGCGAGGAAATACTCGGCGCTGCCGGCAACCCCGGCCTCAAGCGCGCGCTGGCGCTGTTGCGCGTCAACATGCGGGTGGAAGGCGTGCGTGAATGGAACTGGACATTGCGCGGCATGGGTGACCGCGAGCTTCTGGCTGCCGCCGAACTGGCCAAGCGCAGCGACGTGTACGACCGCGCGATTGCTGCTGCAGACCGCACCAGGGACGAACACGATTACAGCCTGCGCTATCTTGCCCCTTTCGACGACCAGGTGCGCCCGGCGGCGCAAAAGCAGTCAATTGACGATGCCTGGGTCTACGGCCTGATGCGGCAGGAAAGCCGCTTCATCACCAACGCCAAATCGACGGTCGGCGCTTCCGGCCTGATGCAACTGATGCCGGCTACCGCCAAGTGGGTGGCCAACAAGATCGGGCTGGCCAACTACAGCCACAGCCGGGTCAACGATACCGAGGTGAATCTGCTGCTCGGCACCAGCTACATGCGCATGGTCATGGAGAGCCTGGACAACCATCCGGTGCTGGCCTCCGCCGCCTACAACGCCGGCCCCGGCCGCGCCCGCCGCTGGCGTGCCGACCGGCCGCTGGAGGGCGCCATCTACGCCGAAACCATCCCCTTCAACGAAACGCGGGATTACGTAAAAAAGGTAATGAGCAACTCGGTCTATTACTCGGCGCTGTTCGAAGGCAAGCCGCAGAGTCTCAAGCCGCGCCTCGGCACCATCGGTGCGCGTTCGGATGCGCCGAAAGGCGAAGAGTTGCCGTGATTGCCGAGATGGCCTTAGCGCGCTGATTTTCTCGGCTGGATTTCACGACCCGCGCGCGCCTCCCGCTTTCCCGCCTGCGCCCGCATCACCCGGTGACTGCTCAATCGGGTCCTTTGTGGCCCCGCAGTTCTGCCGGGCTGACGTCGATGACGACATTCAACTGTTCCATCGCTTGCTGCACGTGTTTTTCACTGGCAGCGCCGCGTCCGGGGCGTGCGCTGTCTCGACATGGACGTAGCGCATCAGGCTCGCCGGGTAGCGGCGCCAGGCAAAGGGGTAGTTGAAGGCGATGCCGACGCCGATCAGGATCAGGCAATTGAGCCCGACCGGGTAGAGCGCATAGGCAAAGCCGAGCTGGTGGATGTCCGGTCCGCCGATGACAGCGGCCAGGGCGGTTGCGCCTCCCGGTGGATGGATGCAGCGCGCGGCGTGCATGACGGCGATGGACAGGGCAACGGCTGTCGCGGCGGCCAGTGTTGCTTCCGGCAGCAGCTGTTGGCAGAGCACGCCGATCAGCGCCGACAGCAGATTGCCGCCAAGCACCGACCAGGGCTGCGCGAAGACGCTGTGCGGTGCGGCAAAAACCAGCACTGCACTGGCGCCGAGCGAGGGAACGACAAAGATCGCTGCCTGTTGCCCGACTACGGCATGGGTTGCCAGCACAACGGTGGCAATGCCGAGCAGTGCGCCGAGGGCGGCGGCCCATTGTTCGCTGCCGTGTGGCGCAGTACCGGGGATGCCAAGAAAGCGCCGGATCTTGCCGGGCCAGTGTGATAGCAGAAGCGTCAAAGCCGTGTCCTGGGTGAAGCCCGACCGATCATCGGGGAGCGGCATTTTGTCGTTTTCCCGAATATATATCAAGCCATGATATTAAGGTAAGGACGGGCATCGCGCCGGAATCACTCCGTGCGCCTCGCCGAGGCGTGCGCGAATGCCCCGGCAAGGCCGATTTTGCCTTAAAATACCGGCCTTTACGCCTCTAAAAATCGGGTTCAATCATGATCAAGAATGTATTGCTTCTGGGAGGAAGCGGCTTCGTCGGTACGTGGATTGCCAACCGTCTGTCGCAGATGGGTACGTGCGTCACCATTCCGACCCGCCGCCGCGAGCGCAACAAGGCCAACATCATGCTGCCGACGGTGGAAGTGGTGGAAGCCAACATCAATGACGAAGCCGCGCTGGTTGAATTGATGCGCGACCAGGATGTCGTGATCAATCTCGTCGGCATTCTCCATGACCACGACTCGCAGCTGCCCTATGGCAAGCGTTTCGGTGCTGCGCATGCCGAGCTGCCGAAGAAGATCATCGCCGCCATGAAGCAGGCTGGCGTGCGCCGCCTGGTGCATATGAGCGCACTCGGCGCCGATGTGAATGGCCCTTCCGAATACCTGCGCTCAAAGGGCGAGGGCGAAGCGGCGGTGATGGCCGCCGCCAAGGATCTGGATGTGACGGTGTTCCGCCCGTCGGTCATCTTTGGCGTTGGCGACAACTTCCTCAACACGTTTGCCAACATCCTCAAGCTGGCGCCGGTCTTTGCCGCCGGCTGCCTGAGCGCCAAGTTCCAGCCGGTCTATGTCGGCAACGTGGCCGATGCCTTTGTTTCGTGCATCGAAGACATCAAAACCTTTGGCCAGCGCTATGAGTTGTGCGGCCCCAAGGTCTATACGCTGCGCGAACTGGTGGAATACGTGGGGGTGATTTCCGGCAACAAGCGCCCGGTTTACCAGCTCAACGATTTCTGGGCCTACCTCCAGGCGGGCCTGCTATGGCTGCTGCCTGATCCGCCGATGTCGCCGGACAACCTGCGTTCGATGGACGTCGACAACATGGCCAGCGCCGAAGGCCAGGTTTATCCGGGTTGGTCGCCGGCCGCGCTGGAAGCGATTGCCCCGACTTATCTCGGCAAGGTTCTGCCGAAGTCGAAGCTCGACGACTTCCGCTATCACGCGGGCCGCTAGTTCTTTGCCTGCTTGCGCCAGCTTCGTTGCGCCCCCTTGCCGTACTCGGAGTACTGTCTTCGGGCGCGCGCCTCGCTGGCGCTGCGCCTGAAAGTTGCTTGAGTCTTCCAGGCCGTGAAAACCTATATCGTCGGTGGCGCCGTTCGCGATGAGCTCCTGAATCTACCGGTTCAGGATCGCGACTACGTCGTTGTTGGCAGTACGCCCGAGGAAATGCTGGCCGGGGGGTTTCGGCCGGTCGGCAAGGATTTCCCGGTTTTTCTCCATCCGAAGAGCAATGCCGAGTACGCGCTGGCGCGCACCGAGCGCAAGACGGCGCCCGGCTATAGCGGTTTTGCATTTCATGCCGCGCCGGACGTGACGCTGGAGGAAGACCTTGCTCGCCGCGATCTGACCATCAACGCCATGGCGCGTGGCGAGGATGGCACGCTGATCGATCCCCATGATGGTCAGAAGGATTTGCAGGCACGCTTGTTCCGCCATGTCGGGCCGGCCTTTGTCGAAGACCCGGTGCGCATTCTTCGTGTCGCCCGTTTCGCTGCCCGCTTCACCGATTTTTCGGTCGCCCCGGAAACGCAGGCGCTGATGCGCGCCATGGTCGATAACGGCGAAGTCGATGCGCTTGTTCCCGAACGTGTCTGGCAGGAACTGGCCAAGGGGCTGCTGGAAACGCAACCCTCGCGGATGTTTGCCGTACTGCGCGATTGTGGCGCCCTGAAGTGCCTGCTGCCAGAACTCGATCGCCTGTTCGGTGTGCCGCAGCGGGCTGAATACCACCCGGAAATCGATACGGGAATCCACGTAATGATGGTGGTGGATACCGCTGCGCGTCGAGCGCACGCACTGCCAGTGCGCTTTGCTGCCCTGCTGCACGACCTTGGCAAAGGCACCACGCCACCGGACGAGTGGCCACGCCACATCGCGCACGAAACCCGCAGCGTCAAACTGGTGGAAACGGTGTGCACCCGCCTCAAGGTGCCAGCGGAATGCCGCGACCTTGCACTGCTGGCGGCGCGCTACCACGGGGACATCCACCGTGCCGCCGAACTGCGCGCCGATACGATTCTGCGGCTGATCGAGAAGAGCGATGCGCTGCGTCGGCCGCAACGCTTCGAACAGCTCCTCGAAGCCTGCGCGGCGGATTTCAATGGACGGCTGGGGTGGGAGGAAAAGCCCTACGTTGCCGCCGATCGATTACGCCAGGCGCTGACTGTGGTGCAGGCGGTGCCCGCCGGGGAGATTGCCAAGGCCTGCGATGACCCGGCGCAGATTCCGCAACGCATTCACGCCGCGCGAGTTGCAGCGTTAGCAGCGATCGCCGCGGCAGTCAAAGAAACCGGCTGACGGCGACAAACAGTAACGACAGGACAATCGTCGTCGCAAACGGAAAAAAGTAGTCGCGACCGCGCCAGCGTACTTCGACATCGCCCGGTAGCCGACCACTGCCAACCCGCTGGCGCAGCCTGGGCATGACCAGGCCAAGTACGATGACGACGATGACAATCGTCAGCAGCCATTTCATCATCAGCGGCCGCGCTTTTCAGCAAGCTTGCGTAGCGCCGGCGGCAATGTCTGCTCGCGCTCGCGAGCTGCGGTAAACGCCTGCGTTGCCTCCTTGCGTTTGCCCGCGTCTTCCAGTGCCAGCCCCAATCCCACCCACCAGCGCCCATCGTCCGGCTTCAGCGCAATGGCGCGCCGGTAGGCCTCGGCCGCTTCCGTCGAGCGTTTGAGCTGGCGAAGTACGGTTCCGGCAAACCCCTGATACTCGGCATCCTTTCGGGCGTGCGGCGCCGAGCGTTCAAGCACGCGCAGCGCTTCTGCCCAGTTCCCGGTTTCGGCATGGAGCCGCGCGAGTCGCTTGGCGGCGGCCACCCGCGTGATATCGCGATCAACGACGATCTCAAGCGGAGCGGTCATGTCGGCGAAAGAGGCCGTTGATGAAACCGCCTCCGCGTGTAACAGCGATGGCGTCAGCAAGGTGCTTGCAACAAGCATGATGACTAAATGTCGACGAGGCATCCTAAGCGTCCTGAGAAATTGTGGAATACAGTTACCGCTGCATTTAATCACGTACCATCGTGGTATCTGCAACGAAAGAGGCGAAATTGATCACTCTCTACACTTGGGGCACCCCCAACGGCCGCAAGGTCTCGATCATGCTGGAGGAATGCGGCCTGCCGTATACCGTCCGGCCGGTCGATATCACCCGGGGCGAGCAGTTCGACCCGGCCTTTGTCAGTATCAACCCGAACGCAAAAATTCCCGCCATTGTCGATGACGAGGGGCCGCTGACGCTTTCTGAATCCGGTGCGATATTGATTTATCTCGCTGAAAAAACAGGGCGTTTTCTAGCATCTGCCGGACCCGCGCGCTATGCCGCGTTGCAGTGGCTGATGTTCCAGATGGGTGGTATCGGGCCGATTTTCGGCCAGGCGCACCATTTTTTGCGCTTTGCCCCAGAGCCGGTGCCGTACGCCATTGACCGCTATAGCAAGGAGGTGCGGCGCCTTTATGGCGTTCTCGATACCCATCTGGCCAATGCGGAATATCTGGCGGGAGACTATTCGATTGCCGATATGGCCACTTTCCCTTGGGTTGCCCGGCATGAATGGCAGGAAATCGATTTGGTGGAATTTTCCAACGTCAGCCGCTGGTTCGCTGACGTTGGTGGCCGTTTAGCGGTTAAACGTGGCATGGAGGTACCTGAATCGTGAGTGTGCGCAAGGTGAATGAACTTGAAGTGATCTCCTGTGAGCCGAAGAAGCGCCGCCACGCGAATCCACTGCTTTTTATCCACGGTGCTTTTGCCGGCGCCTGGGTCTGGGAGGAACATTTTCTTCCCTGGTTTGCCGAGCAGGGGTTCAGCGCCCATGCCGTTTCGTTGCGTGGGCATGGCGGCAGTGCCGGGCACGAGCATATCGACTGGCACAGCGTGCATGACTACGTTGACGATGTGGCAACGGTGATAGCCGATCTTGAGGAGGCGCCCGTACTGCTCGGCCACTCAATGGGTGGTTTTGTCGTGCAGAAATATCTGGAGCGGCATACGGTGCCGGCGGCTGTGCTGATGTGCTCGGTACCGCCACAGGGCCTGGTGGCCGCGCAGTTTTCGATGCTCTTCGAAAAGCCAGGGCTGATGATGGAGATCAATACCTTGCTCGCGGGTGGCGCCGTGGCACTCGATGCCTTGCGTGAGGCGCTTTTCGCACAGGAAGTCAGCGATGAATTGCTGCGTCGTTATTACCGGCTGATGCAGCCCGAGTCGCAACGTGCGATCTGGGATATGTCGATGTTCAGCTTGCCTGATCTTCGTAGCATGCATCGCCCGCCGTTACTTGTTCTGGGTGCCGAAAAAGACGTGCTGATGCCGGCTTTTCTGGTGCAGACGACAGCGCAAACCTATGGCGTGGCCGACAAGATTTTCCGCGGCATGGGCCACGGCGTGATGCTGGAGAAGGACTGGTTGCACGTTGCAGAAACCATCTGCAACTGGCTGGTGAAAGAACTCGATTGAACCCGTAACGGCTCAGACAAAAGTATCGACACCTTGGCCGAGATTGGGCGGATTGTTTGCCGGCATGGTTTGCGGTATCGCCTGAATCAATTGCGCTGCACTCTGTGCCTGGATATCCATGACTTTTTTGAGTACGGCAATCCCCACTGTTGACGCCATGTCGGCGCTGGCGATGCTGGGGGCCGTGCTACCGATCGAGAACAAATCCATGGTGACCATTCCTGTGTGCAGGTATTTCATTATCGACCGGATCGGCAAGAAGTAAACCGGTCGATGCGTGCGCCAGAATTATTCTTCGTCATCACTCAACCTTTTTACTGCTCGTCCGTTAGTCCTTATACGAACGCCTCATAGGGGGTGCATCATGGTGATTGTTATGGAAACGGATTCAGGCAAGCGGATCGCGGACGAAAGCTTCTGCGCTTACAACGAAGAAGTTCTCAATGCCGGCTGGGCGGAGGTGCCGCGTATTGAACCACGCCTCGAAGAAGTGGCCGTGGCGAACCACGGGCCCGCCGAACCGGACATCGAGGGTTTCCTCGCGCGCCTCTACGCGGCACAGGAGTAAGTGCTTTAGTTGTGCCGCGTATTTGCTGATGCGGCCGCGAATCGTGCGTCGGCGCCTGCCGATCCATATTGCGCGCTGACAGCATCCAGCGTCTCCAGAATGCGCTCACTGGCCGTCGCAACGTGTTGCGGGCGGCTGACGCCCTTATTGCTCATCTCGCTGATCGCGAGCTCAAAGAACATCCATTGCATGCGTGCCAATTCCAGCGCTTCTCGGCTGGCTAGTGTGTTTTCACGAGATTCGACCAGTTCAGCAAGCGCCGTGGCGAATTCCTTTTTTGTCTGATCGATATCGACCAGGCGACCATGCGAGCGATCGCCCGCCTGAGCCATCAGATAAAGTCGTGCAAGCCGCTGGGCGAGCATATTTTGCCGCAACGAAAGATCGAGCAGGCGGCCACTGCCGGTGTTGGCGTTAGCCTCGATTTTCATGGTCAGCTTGCCGCTGGCTTGTGTCAGATCGTCGGCAAGATAGCTTACTGTTTTCAGATTCGATTCGTTATAAGGCAGGGACAGTGCGATCCGGTACGCGATCCAGAGTTCGTTGATGCGCTGAAGCGGTTGTTGGGTGCCTTCCTTCTTTTCGTAACGTGCGAGGCTCGCCAGATTTACCTCGAAATGTGCGACCCCTCGGGCGAGTTGTCCGGTGGCTGCGCCGGCATGGATGCCCAAGCCTGCCTGCAACCAGAGTTTGGCAAGGCGTTGCGATTGCAGCCGCAAGCGGCCGGCGCTGGTAATGTCCTGCGTGAGGGTTGGCGTCTGCATTTCGACAGGCGGTGCGGCGTGCGCGACCGGTAGTGTCAATGCGGCAGAGAGCAAGGCGAAAGCGAGGGTGTTTTTCATCATGGCAACGGGCGAGTGGTTGATGCCCCTATTGCACCACCGAAATGTTGCAGTGCAATTAATCTAGCGGAACCGCCTCGTTAAAGCGTCGCGCTGCGCTCACCGCTGATAAAGCCCAGCAGCGGCACGTCAATGCCGCGTCCGAGCGCGATGACCTTGAACAACTCACCCATCTCCGCTGGGGAAATCAGCTTTTGCACGGCACTCGCGACTGGCAGGTAGCTGCGGATGTCGTCAGCCGGTGTTCGTGACAGGACTTCGGTTATTCCGCAATTGATAAGGAAAGTGGATTGCGCCGTATAACCGAGAAAATCCAGACCGGCTTCGGTTCCGGCTTCGGCTATGGCGGTGAAATCCACATGCACGGTGACATCCTGCAGACCCGGCATATAGAAAGGGTCGGGATGGGCGTGGTGGCGGTAATGGCACATCAGGGTGCCTTCGTGACGCTGCGGGTGGTAGAACTCGTGGCGCGGGAAACCGTAATCAATGAGCAGCAGTGCGCCGCAGCCAAGAATATCGGCCCACGAGGCGGTCCAGCCCGCAGCGGCGAGGCCGATTTCCGATAGATAGCCCCCGCCGGGGATGCACTCGCCGCCGAGTACCTTGGCCCGCTCCAGCACGGCACCCGTAGCCGCGTGCTCTACCCAGACGAACTGTCCGTCTGCAATGCTGACGCCGCGCTCAAAAATTCCGTCATCGCGCCAGCGCACTAGATGGGCCGGCAGGGCATCGAGCAATTCGTTGGCCAGCACCAATCCATCGAAGTGTGTAGGCAGACGATCCAGCCATTCCACTCGGTCGAGCAGATGCGGCGCCTCTGCCCGCAGCGTTTCCCGCTGCCGTGCGCGCAGCTCGCCGGAAAGCTCGAGAATGAAATAGCGTTGCGGCAGCGCCTGGCGTATTTCCAGCTCGAGCAGCAGATCTGTCGCCAATCGGCCGGAGCCGGCACCGGCTTCGAGTATCTGCGGCGCGCTCAGCGCCATGATCTGCATGGCTTGCGCTGCCAGTGTCCGGGCGAAGGCCGGGGTCATTTCCGGTGCTGTGACGAAGTCGCCGGCAGCACCGAATTTGCGTGCCCCGCCAGAATAGTAGCCAAGCCCGGCAGCGTAAAGCGCCCGTTCCATGAAGCGGGCAAACGATATCCAGCCTCCGGCGGCAGCGATTTCGGAGGCGATATCTTGTTGCAGCTGCCGGCTATGGGCCAGCGCGTCGGCATCAGGGGTGGGAAGAGACATGGGTGTCGTGGGTGGGAGAAAACGCCATTTTACGGGGCCCTGGCGACACCAGGGGGAAGTCGCTGCCTGCGCCGGTGGTGTGATGTGGCATGCAACACCAAGCAGGGACGATCGGAGATAAGCGGAGGCGGTGCTACGGGATCGCCCGCAAGTCCGGTAAACTCTCGCCTTTAGGGCCACGGAACTGGCGATGAATCCCTCACTTCTGCAAGGCAAGGTTGTGCTGGTCACAGGCTCGGCAAGGCGTGTCGGAAGCGCCATCGTGCGGCAGTTGCATCAGGCTGGTGCTTCCGTCGCGCTGCACTATCGTGCGGCGACTGCAGAGGCTGAGGCGCTGGCGGCTGAGTTAAACGCGGGTCGGCCCGGGTCGGCAATCACATTACAGGCCGATTTGCTCGATATTTCGCTGCTGCCGGTATTGGTGACCAACGTCTTGACGCATTTTGGCAGGCTGGATGGCTTGGTTAACAACGCCTCCAGTTTTTTCCCGACAGCGATCGGTCAGATCGACGAAATGGCGTGGGACGACCTCGTTGGCAGCAATTTCAAGGCCCCCCTGTTCCTTAGCCAGGCAGCGGCGCCGGCATTACGGGCCAGTGGTGGCGCCATTGTGAACATCACCGATATCCATGCCGAGCGTCCACTGCAGGGTTATCCGCTTTACAGTGCGGCAAAGGGCGCCTTACTGACGCTGACCCGGGCGCTGGCAGTGGAATTGGCGCCAGACGTGCGCGTCAATGCCGTTGCACCCGGCCCCATCCTGTGGCCCGACGATGGCCAGTTCGACGACCCGGAACGCGTCGATATCGTCCGCCACACCTTGCTCAAGCGGGAGGGCGCGCCGGAAGACATTGCCGGTGCTGTGGCCTACCTGCTCTCTGCCGCTTATGTGACCGGTCAGGTCATCAACGTCGATGGCGGTCGTACCGCCTATTTGTAGAAACCGAATCGTGGAACCCTCGAACACTTCGAACACCCGTCAGAAACTGGGCAAGCGCCTGACCAGCAACACTGGCAAAGCCATTGCCGACTACAACATGATCGAGCACGGCGACACCGTGCTGGTCTGCGTCTCCGGCGGCAAGGATTCGTACACGCTGCTGTCGGTCCTAATGGCGCTGCGCGAGCGGGCGCCGATCGACTTCAGGCTGGTGGCGATGAACCTCGACCAGAAACAGCCGGGGTTCCCGGCCGACATCCTGCCGGCCTACTTCGAGAAGATCGGCATCGAATACCGTATCGTTGAGGCCGACACGTATTCGGTGGTCAAGGAAAAGATACCCGAAGGCAAGACGACCTGTTCGCTGTGTTCGCGCCTGCGCCGCGGCATCATCTACCGCACCGCCAAGGAACTCGGCGCCAACAAGATCGCCCTCGGCCATCACCGCGACGACATGGTTCACACGCTGTTTCTCAACATGCTGTTCGGCGGCAAGATCAAGGCCATGCCGCCCAAGCTGATCACCGATGACGGCGCCCACGTCGTCATCCGGCCGCTGGCCTACTGTGCCGAAGCCGACATCGCGCGTTTTGCCCGTGGCATGGAATACCCGCTCATCCCCTGCAACCTCTGCGGTTCGCAGGAGAACATGCAGCGCCAGAAAATCCGCGAAATGATGCAGGATTGGGACCGCCGTTACCCCGGCCGTACCGAGGCTGTTTTCACGGCGCTGCAGAACGTGGTGCCGTCGCACCTGGCCGACAACAATCTCTTCGATTTCCGCAGCCTGAAGCTGGGGGATGTTGTCGAAGAAGGTGATACCGCCTTCGACGGGCCGCAATTTGGCGAGGAACTCAGTCTGCCGGAACCGTTTCCGGTCGCAGTCAACACACTCGGTGCCGTCTGACTCTGGCGCGCCGTGGCTTGCGTTAGCGAATGATGCCGAGCGCCCGCCGTTCCTTCTCCTGATAGGCAGCGCTGCTGCGCATCTGCGTAATACCGGACCAAATTTGCTCGGCCAGTTCGGGCCTGGTTTTTACCAGTTGATGTGAGAGCAGCAGGTAATAAGGTTTTTCGACAAACGGCCGGGGCAGGATTTCGAGCTTTTCCCGCAACCCGGCATCTTCCGCCAGCAGGGAGCCCATTTCGCCCTGCAGCAGCAAGGCAACGTCGATGCGTTCGAATAGTAGTTTCTGCAGGACATCGACGGTTGTCTGGGCTCCGTCGTCAACGGCAATACCGTTGCGTCGCAGGTCATCAACGACCGAATAACCAAGCGGTGCACCAGCCGGGCGGTTTAATTGCGAAAAGTGCTTGCCGTCCCAGTTTACGGCGGATCCCTTGCGGCGAACGACAACATAGCGCTCGACGTAGAGCGCCTTGCTGGCATCTGGCGGATTGCCGCCGGGGTAAATGCCATATTCCATGCGCTCGGGTTTGAAACTGCCACCAACGGCACCGATGTAGCGATTGTTCTTGAGTTCGAACAGGCAGCGTTTCCACGGCACACCCTCAAAGCGAAAACTTAGCTTGAGCTTGGCCGCGACACTCTCCAGGATCTCAAAGTTAAGTCCGGTGCCCGCCTTGGTGCGCCAGGGGCGAACGTTCTCGTTTTCATAGCACAGGACGGCGCTATCAAGCGGCGGAGCGGCTTGCAATGGAGTGGCCAGGGCCAGGAGGCTCAGCAGAGAGAAGTATCGGCAGAAAACTGTCAAACCATGATCTCCTGATCACAGGTCAATGGGCGGTATATCGGATGATGATATGCTAGACGCGCATCGACTGCATCACAAGCGTGCGAATGCGCGTTTCGATGCCGAACGGCTGGGAGGCCGCGAACGCCCTTGCTTGCAGCTTGCCAAGCGGCTGAATCTGATAGAATCGCAAGCCAATATGGGCGTGAAATGCCAATGGGGAGTGACTGAATGAGCGGCAAGGAGCGGGAATTTTCCGTCCTGTTCGCAGATGTTTCTGGAAGTACCCGGCTTTACGAAAAGCTCGGTGACACGGAAGCGCTGTACGCGGTGGATCGATGTATCAAGCGCATGGAACGTGCGGTTGATGCGTTTCGTGGACGGGTGGTGAAAACCATCGGTGATGAGGTCATGGCGGTCTTCGATACCGCTGAGGCAGCCTTCCAGTCGGCGAGCGAGATGCAGCAGAGGATTACCGATTTGCCCCCGGTTTCTGGCGTCAAACTGGCAATCCGACTCGGGTTTCACCATGGGCCGGTTATCGAAGAGAAAGTAGACTTTTTCGGCGATACGGTCAATACCGCAGCACGGCTAGCCGGTTTGGCCAAGGCCGGACAGGCGCTGACGAGCGGCGAGACGGTGAAAAAACTGCCGGAGCTCCTGAAATTCTCTACCCGGGACCTTGATCAGATGTCGGTCAAGGGCAAGGCCGATGGCCTGCATGTTTTTGAGGTGCTCTGGCAGGAAGGCGAAGAGTTGACGATGAAAGCCCCGTCGATTCATGCCACTGGAAAAACGGCAGCAACATCGTCGGCCAATCGCCTGTGTGTCCGCTACGCCGGCGAGGTGATGGTTCTCGACGACAAACGCAATACGCTGATGCTTGGCCGCGACGCCAGCTGCGATCTGGTCATTCGCGACAAACGCGCATCACGCAACCACGGCAAGATCGAACGTCGTGGCGATAAATTCGTACTCTCGGATATTTCAACCAATGGTACCTACGTCGTCTTCAATGGTGAGCCGGAATATTTCCTGCGCCGGGAAGAACTGGTGCTGCGCGGTAGCGGCCGCGTTTCGTTCGCCGCATCGTCGGAAAGCGAAAATGCCGACATAGCGGAGTTCGAATACCTCTGATCGGGTAAATGCTACCCCGGCACAGGGCAGAAAAACACTGCGGGCGAAAGGAGTAATCCTTTCGCCCGCAGTGTTTCAGATGCTGAATTTGCGAAGTGTTTCCGGGTTTTCACCACGGCTTTGCGTCGTTCCGGTGGGGCTTCGTAAAGTGCGGCGGGCGGCAGGGTGTCCAGTCGTGCCAGCGTTGCGGCATCCTTGCACACCGTGTCAAGGGTGATGGCGATGGTATTACCATTCATGCCGGCGACCGAAAAGCAGGTTTTTCCGAGCTTGGCGTTGAGTGGCTGGACAATTGTCGCCGTGACGAGATCGGCCGGATTGCCGCCGCCGGCAAGCTCGGCGTCGAAACTGTCGCCACCGACCAGCTTGAGATCAAGCACATTACGCAAGCCACTCATTTCACGCTGCAACAGGTTGGCCGTTCCGCTGTCGGGTAGACCGGCCAGTTTCAGACGCACCTTCTGCCCGGTGAAATGGAAGTGCGAGAGGAAAAACCCCTTCGAGAATTCATCGCCGATCAGTTTTCCGATATCGCGCAGCGCCTGATCCTCGGTGGCCCAGCTCATCTGTTCCGGGATCTGGGTGTTGAAATAGATCTCCTCGCCCGATGCCTTGTCCACGGCTTTGACCGTCCACGACGTGAGTACGGTTTTTTCGACCGTGATGCCGGAAGCGGCCAGCTTGGCGGATAGCTTCTTGAATTTGGCTTCGCCGTTGACCGAAAAATCAGCACCCTTCTGACCCTCTTCGCTCCAGGTACGGAAGCCGAAGGACTGAATGCGTTCCTTGAGGATGTTTTCGGCCACTGGCGAGCGAGTGGCTGTGCCTTCTTCTGGCTTGGTCGAAATGGCCACCGCGATCTTCGGGTCGCCGTTGTTGCGGATGAACTCGACCCGCTCTTCGCGCGACATCTGGTTCAGCGACTGCTGTACCTGGCGGATATTGACGCGGGCGCGTGTGGTTACCGAGGCCAGGCCATCCTTGCCGGTCTGCGGCGGGTCTTCCTGCAGCACAGCGGATATGAACTCGTTGCTGCGCGACAGCAGCTTGGTCCGCACCAGCTCGTAGTTGTCAGTCAGGGACTGCTTCTGCACGTAGAGGGAAAGCGCCTTTTCGACCAGTTGGCGCTTTGCATCTTCTCGCAGCTCTGCCTTGAGTAACCCAGGGTCGCTGGCGTAGCGCGGATCGCTGGGATCGGCGTAACCAACGGCAGTGATGACCATCTGGTTGTCGTTGGCCGGGGTGCTTGTGCTGGCGGCCGTGGCGGCGGTCGATGCCGGCGCGACAGCGACCTCGGCCGGGCGTTCAGCGCTAGTACTTCCCTTGCCGAGCATGAGCCAGGCGCCGGCGCCGAGGCCTACGGCGGCAAGGCCACCGACGATGGCCAGCGCCAGCGCGGGGGAACGTTTCTGTGGCAAAGGGGGCGCGGACGGAGGAGCGGCTGCTGCAGGAGGGGTTGGCTTAGGCGTGCTGATGGGCGCTGTACTGGCCTTTCGTGCCTGTGTCGCGTCGGCGGAAGGCAGCAGCGTCGCGTCGTCATCGGCCGCAGCGCCGATCAGCGTGGCATCGCTGTCCGTAGTTGTCTGGCTAACGGCTTCCTGCAAGGCGGTAATGAAGGCTTGCGCATTCTGGAAGCGCTCGTCGGGGCGTTTGGCCAGCGCCTTGCGGATCAAGCTGTCGAAGCCCGGAGGGACCTGAACATTGAGTTCCGATGGGGCGATCGGCTCCTCTTTCAGCACCTTGTGCATGATCGTTGTCAGCTGGCCGGTGAAGGGTTTTTCGCCGGTCAGGAATTGATAGAGGATGACGCCCGCCGAGAACAGGTCGGAGCGACCGTCCACCGTCTGCCCCATGAATTGTTCCGGTGACATGTAGGCGGGAGTACCGAGCACAGACCCTGCCTGTGTCAGGTTGGAGGATTCCATGCGGGCAATGCCGAAATCACCGACCTTGATCTGCCCGTTCTTCATCAGGAAGACATTGGCCGGCTTGATGTCGCGATGGACGATGCCGTTGGCGTGCGCATGGCCGATGGCATCAAGCAGTTGCGACATGATGCGCACCACTTCCGGTAGCGGGAAGCGCTCGCTCTTGTCGAAAACATCCTTGAGCTCTCGCCCCTCGACGTACTCCATGGCAATGAAGGCCGTGCCTTCGTCTTCGCCATATTCATAGACGGCGACGATGCCCGGATGGTTGAGCCGGCCAGCAGCTTGTGCCTCGCGCTTGAAGCGAGACAGCAGCTCTTCCGCCTCGCCACCATCGAGCTGCTCACGGCGAACGGTTTTCAAGGCGATACGCCGGCCGATGCCTGCGTCGAAGCCCTCATAGACAACGCCCATCGCACCGCGCCCGAGTTCGCGCTGGATTTCGTACTTGCCTAGTTTTTTCGGTAGCTCTGCCATGCCGATCTCCCCGTTGCCGCTGCCGATGGCCTATTTGTGCTTGCTGTCGATTTCCCAGACAGTTTTCTGTACCAGGCGCTGTACCAGCGAATCGAGCGTCAGGCCACCGGATGCGCCGGAAGAAATGCCCAGTACCGAGGTCGATTTGGCGCCCAGCTCCATTTTTTCTTCGCTGTAACCTGTGGCGACCTGTTCAGTCGTGTTGGCATCGATGATCTTGTAGCGCATGCCGATGATCCACACGCCCGTCGACTCACCGGTCTGGACCGAGCCGGCAACGACGTTGCCGGCGGCACCGCCGCGACCGCCACCGAAGATGCCGATCAGCGCGCCGACAGCGCGGCCGTCGAAGCCGGAGTCGGCCTGAGCCACCTGCTCGGCCTTGAGGATGTCGAACTTGACCACCCACTTGGTTGTCTTGAACTTGCCTTTTTGCAGGATCTTGCGAGCGGCCTGCGGGTCACCCATGGTGTAGGCCAACTGGAACTCATTGAGCAGCGGTCCCATGTCGGAACGCTCAAGGATCTTGAAGTTGGCCTTGCCCAGCTCCAGTTCGGCATAGTCGGCAATGTTGTTGGGGCCGAATTTCTGCGTGAAGCTGGCGTTGTTGCTCTTGATTTCGCCGGGGATGACCACCAGGGCCGGCCCCTTCTTGCCGGCATTGGCGTATTCAATCGGCTTGTACATCCCCTTGTCGGCCATTTCGTTGGCGGTTTCCGAAGTACCACTGCCGGCCGTGGGCGACGGGCTTTCGAACGTCGGTTGGGCAAACACCACAAGGGCGGTGGTACAGCCCACGAAAAAAGTGAGGGCGCGTTTCATGACAGTCTCCTTGGCGGCCAACGTGGCCTAATTCGTCTTGCGCTTGGTGGGGGGAGCCGCATGGCGGCAATAGTCGTTGGCCAACCGGGAAACAACCCCGTCGGCTTGTTCGTTCACCAAAATCAGTGCCATGCCGAGCGTGTCGGTTCCCGAATAAGAATCGGCACTGGCCGAGGCATCGGAGATGGCTTTTCCGTCAGCAGCCGTCAGCGTGAAGCCCATGCTGACATAAACCTCGGGTATGCGCAGCACCGGGTTCATCGCCGTCCGGCTGGAAATGACGCCGCGCAGGATGAAATCAGCGCCCATTTTCTTTGAGGCGTTGATGGCGGCGTCTGGATCATTGCGGAAGTAGGCATCGATTTCGGCTTGCGCGATCTGGGCGGTTATCTCTTCCTGCGTGTAGGTGTTGAAACCGAATTTCTTCAAACGCTTGTTGATGGCCGAGAAGTGCGAGCCGTAGGTACCTTGGTGGGCATCGGTGCCGCGCGCTGTGCGCTGGCCAACAACGACCATCACCTTGCGGTTCTTGAGCGTTTCGCGACAAGCGCTGGAAACGGCAGAACCGCCCCCCTTTTTTGGCGCTGTCGCCGCCTTTTGCTTGTCCTCTTCTTCGGAAAAGCTGAAGCCAGCGAATGCTGCAGGGACGTGGGCCGCAAGAAGCAGGGAAAGTACAAGCCGGGCGGGGAAACTGCGCATGGGAGTGGCCTGAGAATGACGGATAACGCGGTGATTCTGTCAAAAAAAATGCCGGCCCACAATCGGCCGGCATTTTCCGGGCATTGGCGGCCTTACTTGGCAGCCGGAGCGGCTGGTGCGGCGGGAGCAGCTGGCGTGGCCGGTGTTGCAGGAGTTGCTGCGCCCTTGGCGTCGGCCTCGCACTTCTTGACGAAGCTCGACTTGGCGGCGCCCGCCAGTTTCTTCTCCGCAGCCTGGCCTTCGCAGGCAGACGGAGCGGCATTGCCACCTGACAGGCAGTCCTTCATGAAGGCCTTGCGTTCGTCACCCTTCTTGCCTGCCGCTTTTTCATTACACATCTTCATCTTGTCCTGCTGCGCCTTTTGAGCGGCAGAGGGCGCTTTTTTCGGTGCGTCAGCTTTTTTTTCCTCGGCGGCGAAAGCCGAGCCGGTAGCGAGGGCAAGCGAGAGCAGGGCAATGGCGAATTTCATCAGAGGTTCCTCCAAATGTTGGGATGGGCGGCGGGGGTAATGCTGCCAGACTGATTATAGGCTGGGTTCATATGTCATCGTCAAGCAAAGCGCGCTGTTGGCGGGAAACAAACTCCTGCATGCTGTCGATTCCTCGAAGCTGAAGGATGCTGTTGCGCACGGCAGCCTCAAGCAGAACCGCCAGGTTGCGGCCGGCGGCCACGGGGATGACGACCTTGCGAACGGGGACGCCGAGGATTTCCTGGGTTTGCGCATCCAGTGGCAAACGGGGGGCATCGACACCGGCCAGCGGTTTTTGCAGGTGCACGATGAGCTTGAGCTTCATTTTCCGCCGAGAAGCGGTTTCGCCGAAGATCGTGCGGATGTTGAGCAAGCCAAGGCCGCGCACTTCCAGGTAGTCGCGCAGCATGCCCGGGCATCGGCCTTCCAGCGTGGTGGGTGCGAGGCGTGCCAGCTCGACGACATCGTCGGCCACCAGGCCGTGTCCACGCGAAACCAATTCCAGTGCCAGCTCGCTTTTACCCACACCAGAGTCGCCGGTGATCAGCACGCCCATACCGAGCACGTCCATGAAGACACCATGTACCGAAGTGGTGTCGGCCATGCGCCGGGCGAGGTAAATGCGCAATAGATCGATGACTGCGGAGCAGGGCTTCGGGCTGGTGAACAGCGGTGTACCGGTTTCTTCACAGGACTCAAGCACTACTGGCAAGGCTTCCAGCCCGTCAGCAAAAATGATGCCGGGCGGGTTGTCGGCGATGAGTTCCGAAATTTGTGTTGTCAGCCGCTTCGGGCTGACGCGCTGAGCCCAGTCGTACTCAGCTTGGCCGATAACTTGCAGGCGCTCCGCGTGGATCAGGTTGAGGTGGCCGATGATGTCGGCACCGTAGTTGCCGGTGTCCTTCAGTTCCAGCGGACGGTCGATGCCGATGGCGGCAATCCAGTTGAGCTGCAGCTTTTCGCGGTGATCTTCAAAGAGCTGGGCAATGCTGAATTGGCGCATGGCGAGGGACCTGTTCTATCCGCCGATGAATAGCTGGCGGGTGTGTTCTGCATCCGGTGCGGCGGCGAGCGCGTCGCGGAACGTGCGGTCGGAAAAGCGCTGGGCGAGTTCCGACAGAATTTGCAGATGCAATTCGTTGGCCTGCTCCGGAACGAGTAGAACGAAAAGCTGTGAGACCGGTTTGCCGTCCGGCGAATCGAAGGCTACCGGTACGCCGAGTCGCAGAAAGGCGCCGCGTGCTTCCTTTAGCCCCTTGATTCGGCCATGAGGAATTGCAACGCCTTGACCGAGGCCGGTGGAGCCGAGTTTTTCGCGGGCAAACAGACTATCGAAAACGGTGGCACGAGCAATGCCCTGGTTGTTCTCGAAAAGCAGGCCGGCTTGTTCAAAAACCCGCTTCTTGCTGCTGGCTTCGAGATCAAGCAGGATATTTTCGGCCGGAAGAAGTTTGGCTAGGAGGCTCATGCTGCATTCAGGGCCAAAGGGCGGCCGGAGTTGAGTGAAGAGAATCGGGGCAGGAAGCGGCGGGCCAGGCCCGCCGCAACGTGCTCAGGAGTGGACTATTCTTCCGCGAGGCTGCGAACAGCAGCCTTGTCGCCACGGTGATGATCCTGAACCTTCTGCTTGTATTTCTGAACTTGACGGTCGAGCTTGTCGACCAGGTTGTCGATGGCGGCGTACAGATCGCTGTCGTCGGCTTCGACAAAGATGTCCTTGCCGGGGACGTGAAGCGTCACTTCGGCCTTCTGTCTCAGCTTCTCAACGGACAGAATCACGTTTACGTCGATAACGTGATCGAAGTGTCGCGTGACGCGCTCGAGTTTGGCAGTGACGTAGTCGTGGATTGCTGGCGTCACTTCGAGGTGATGTCCACTGATCTGCAGGTTCATGGTACGGCTCCTTTCACAGGCTCTTGCGTAGATTGACCGGGGGGATATTAAGCGCTTCACGATATTTTGCTATCGTTCTTCGCGCCACAACGATCCCCTGCTGGCCAAGGATTTCCGTTATCTGACTGTCAGATAACGGTTTTTTCGGATCTTCGGCGCCTACCAACTGCTTGATCAAAGCGCGAATGGCGGTGGCCGAACAGGCGCCCCCCGTATCGGTGGCGACATGGCTGCCGAAAAAATACTTCAATTCAAAGATGCCGCGCGGCGTCGCCATGTATTTCTGCGTCGTCACGCGTGACACCGTGGATTCATGCAGGCCGAGGATGTCGGCGATCTCGCGAAGCACCAAAGGCCGCATGGCCACCTCACCATGTTCGAAGAACTGGCGCTGGCGGTCAACAATCGTTTGCGAAACCCGCTGAATGGTATCGAAACGCTGCTGCACGTTCTTGATCAGCCAGCGGGCTTCCTGCAACTGTCCGGAGAGGCCTGAACCCCGATGCCCGGCCAATACCTGGGCGTACAGGCGATTGATGCGCAGACGCGGGTAGGCGTCGGGGTTTACGGTGGCCTGCCATTGGTGGCGAACCTTGCGCACGATCACGTCGGGAATGATGTAGCGGGCGTCGAGCGGCGTGTATTCTGCGCCGGGTCTCGGGTTAAGGCTGCGAATCAGGGTGTGAGCCGCACGCAGCGCTTCGTCGTCGCAGCCGGCCAGCTTCTTGAGCTTGGCAAAATCGCGCGAGGCAAGGAGGGGGAGGTGCTGGCGGACAATAATGAGCGCCAGATCGCGGGTCGGGGTGGTGGGCAGGGTGTCGAGTTGCAGCGAGAGACATTCCTGTGCGTTTCGTGCGCCGACGCCGGTGGGCTCGAAATGCTGCAGGTGCTTGAGGGCGATCTGCAATTCCTCAGGTTCGATCTCCAGTTCAAGCGGCATGATTTCTGCCAGCTCTTCCAGGGTCTGCGAGAGGTAGCCGTCTTCGTCGAGTGCCTCGATCAGTACGCGGACCAGCATCCGGTCACGGTCCGGCAGTTGCGTCAGGCCAAGCTGCCAGATCAGGTGGTCGGAAAGCGATGTGGTCGCCGCCTGAATGTCCTGGTAGTCATTGTCGTCATCATCGCTGCCGCTGTTGCTGCCAGAGCCGCTGGAGGCGTAGCTGCCATCGCCGCCCCAGCCTTCATCATCGGTGTCGTGGCGATTCTCATCGCTACCTGTGGCCTCGGTGCTCTGCTCTCGACGGTCCGCTGAATCGCCGGCATCGCCCGGCTCTGTGGGTTCGTCACGGCATTCGTTCGGTGACGTCGCGACTGCAGCGGAGCTGGAGCCAAAGCCGTTTTCATCCTCGCGCTCAAGCAGCGGGTTTTCAAGCAGGAATTTTTCGAGCTCCTGGTTGAGCTCAAGCGTAGACAACTGAAGCAGACGAATCGACTGCTGCAGTTGCGGCGTCAACGCAAGATGCTGGGAAAGCCTGAGCTGGAGGGCGGGTTTCATGCGCGGCGCGAAATCGCCGGAATTAGAGTTGGTGTGCTCGGATCACAGGCGGAAGTTCTCGCCCAGATACACTTTTCTTACGGCTTCATTATAGATGATTTCATCCGGCTGACCCGAGGCGAGTACGGAACCCTCGTTGATGATGTAGGCGCGGTCGCAGATGCCCAGCGTTTCCCGCACGTTGTGGTCGGTAATGAGGACGCCGATGTTGCGTTCCTTCAGGAAACGGATGATTTTCTGGATTTCCAGAACTGCAATGGGGTCGACGCCGGCAAAGGGTTCATCGAGCAGGATGAAGCGCGGCTCTGTGGCCAGTGCACGGGCGATTTCGACGCGGCGACGTTCGCCGCCGGAAAGCGAGGCAGCGCTGCTGTCGCGGATATGCGTGATGTGCAGATCTTCCAGCAGCGTTTCGAGGCGATGGTGAATCTCGTCCTTCGAAAGTTTCTGCAGTTCCAGAACCGCCTTGATGTTTTCGGTGACGGTCAGCTTGCGGAACACCGAGGCTTCCTGCGGCAGGTAGGAAACGCCCATTTGCGCCCGGCGGTGAATAGGCAAATGGGTGAGCTTCACGTCATCCATGAAGACATCACCGCCATCCGATGCGACGAGGCCGACGATCATGTAGAAAGTGGTGGTCTTGCCGGCACCGTTCGGGCCCAGCAGACCAACAACCTCACCGCTGCCGACATCGAAAGAGACGTCGTGAACGACGGTGCGCTTCTTGTAGCGCTTGTTCAGGGTGTGTGCCGAGAGCGCGCTTCTTGCCGGTTCCTGCATTTTCTATTCTTCTTCCCGTTCTTCCGCTGCTTCACCGCGCAGCACGCGCCGAATTGTATCCGAGGAGAAACCACGGCTCATCAGAAAGCGGATCTGCTTCGCCCGCTCGCTGGCTTCTGTCGGTAGCGCGGAGAATTTGCGTATCCAGACCGATCTGGCTCTGGCCAATTCGTCGCCGGCTTCTGCCAGCGCCACTGCCGCTTCCTCCGGTGCAACCCCCGTCTGTTTCAGCTCCTGCGCCAGGCGGGCGTTGCCATAGCGGCTGCCGCGCACCGACACCCGCATTTCCGCATAGCGCGCGTCGGAAAGCAAGCGCCGCGCCACCAGATCATCCAGCAGCGCTTCGAGTTGCTCCTCGGAATGTCCGTTGGCTTCGGCGTGCGGGGCGAGCTTTCGTTTCAGTTCGGCACGGGCGTGCTCGCGCTGCGCCAGCAGACGCAGTGCCCGCTGGCGCAAGGGGTTGCTCATGCCTCGGCGACGAGCGGTCCGGGCATGGCGACACCGACGGCTTCACGTACGCGAGCTTCGATTTCCTCGGCGATGGTCGGGTTGGCCTTGAGGAATTCGCGGGCGTTGTCCTTGCCCTGGCCGATCTTCTCGCCCTTATACGCATACCAGGCGCCGGATTTGTCGACCAGTTTGTGGGTGACGCCGAGGTCGATGATCTCGCCTTCGCGGGAAGTGCCTTCGCCGTAGAGAATGTCGAAGATGGCTTCGCGGAACGGCGGCGACACCTTGTTCTTGACGACCTTCACCCGCGTCTCGTTGCCGATCACCTCGTCGCCCTTCTTGATCGAGCCGATGCGGCGGATGTCGAGGCGCACCGAAGCGTAGAACTTCAGTGCGTTGCCGCCGGTGGTGGTTTCCGGCGAGCCGAACATGACGCCGATCTTCATGCGGATCTGGTTGATGAAGATGACCAGGGTGTTGGTCTTCTTGATATTGGCGGTCAGCTTGCGCAGCGCCTGGCTCATCAGGCGGGCCTGCAGGCCGGGCAGCGAATCGCCCATCTCGCCTTCGATTTCGGCCTTCGGCACCAATGCCGCCACCGAGTCGATGACCACCACGTCAACGCTGGCCGAACGGACCAGCATGTCGGCGATTTCAAGCGCCTGTTCGCCAGTATCCGGCTGCGAAATGAGCAGATCGGCCATATTGACGCCGAGTTTCTGCGCGTAGGTCGGGTCGAGCGCATGTTCGGCATCAATGAAGGCGGCGGTGCCGCCCAGTTTCTGCATTTCGGCGATGACCTGCAGGGTCAGCGTGGTCTTGCCGGACGATTCCGGGCCGTAAATTTCGACGACGCGGCCACGCGGCAGGCCGCCGATGCCAAGCGCGATGTCGAGCCCGAGCGAGCCGGTGGAAACGACCTGCAGATCGCTTTCGATGGCGCCTTCGCCCATCTTCATGATCGAACCCTTGCCGAACTGCTTCTCGATCTGGGCCAGTGCTGCGGCCAGTGCCTTTGCCTTGTTGTCGTCCATGAAATCTCCTCTGAGCCTTGTGGTTACTGGGATTGCCGCTTAGACCAGAGGGTCTTGCCGGCACCATTGCTGTGATTATATACAGTAATTTGTACTTGTCTATGGCTTTATGCCTTGTGCCATGCGGAATTTCGCAGAATGGCGAAATTGGTTCTGCGTTTGATACCGTGCGGGGTTGGGTGAAGCGTCAGGCGAGGAGGGGGGTAAAGCGCTGGAGCAGGCCGTGCAGGGCGTGTTCGACCGAGGCGCGGCGAACGGCTTCCCGGTCGCCGGGGAAATGGCAGGTTTCGCATTCGGCCAGGCCGTGGCTGCTGGCCCAGGCAAAGCAGACGGTGCCGACCGGTTTTTCCGGCGTGCCACCGGCGGGGCCGGCCACGCCGGAAATGGCCAGCGCCCACTGCGCCCGGCTGTGCTGCAGCGCCCCCTGCGCCATTTCGATCGCCACTTGTTCGCTGACCGCGCCGTGGCGGACGATGGTCTTCTTGCTGACGCCGAGCATGTCGGCCTTGGCGGCGTTCGAATAGGTGACGAAGCCGCGGTCGAACCAGTTGGAGCTGCCGGCGATGGCGGTGACGACCTGCGACACCCAGCCGCCGGTGCAGGACTCGGCGGTAGTGAGCGCTTCGCCGCGTTCGAGCAGGCGGGTGCCGATTTCGGCGGAGAGGGTTTCGAGATTGGGGTTCATGAATTCACCATAGCCATTTATCTGTGGGAACCCGTGGGGTATGACGCCAGACAAATTTTGCGGACAGAACCAGAGCGATGGCGGCAAACAGCCACAACACTATGATTCCGTACGAACCAGCCAAAGCGAAAGCAAGCTCAGCGATCCAAGCCAAGCGCCCCTTGAAAGGGGGGAGTGATGGCTCAGCCCATTCACGCACTGCACCTATAACGGTTAAGAGCGCGAGGCCCGCTAAAAGGCGCACGAACCATCTCGTTTCTTGAGCGCCTGTTTTTATTTCAACCGGCTTCATGTCACCTAAGTCAGCACGAATTTCAGCAACGCCAGACACAGCACCGCATAAGCCGCCGCAAACACATCGTCGGTCATCACCCCGAAACCATTCTTGATGCGGTCGAAGTTGCAGGCCGGGGGTGGCTTGACGATGTCGAAGAAGCGGAACAGGAAGAAGGCGACGGCTTGCCAGAGCAGGCCTTCCGGGCAGAAGAAGAGCACGCCCCAGAAGGGCACGATCTCGTCCCAGACGATGCTGCCGTGGTCGGGTTCGCCAAGGTCCTTGCCGGTGCGGTGGCAGGCCAGCACGCCGCCGATGTAGCCGGTGATCAGCAGCAGGATGAAGCCCGTGTCGTCGAACCACGGACGCAGCAGCAGGTAGGAGGCCCACGCGAACAGCGTGCCGATGGTGCCCGGCGCCCACGGCGAGAGACCGCTGCCGAAGCCGCAGGCGATCAGGTGTGCCGGGTGCGAGAAGAGGAAGCTGGCCGGCGGCGGGGTCGATTTCTTAATCAAAGTGGTCGAAGCCTTTTTTCGGGATGGGCAGCGGCTGGCCGTCGGCGTCGATCAGCCGGATGTCGGCAATTGGGCGCCCGGTTTCAGCGGCAGCCGGCACAGTGTAGCCGATGCGCCAGAGCGGCAGGTCGAGCTCGGTGGCGAGCATGACGATCTGCTGGCGCGCAGCAATGGGAACGGTGAAGCACAGCTCGTAGTCGTCGCCGCCGCCGAGCTGGGCTTCGCGCGCGAGCTTCGGCACGCTGCCCGGCGGGATCAGCGGGAACTGGCCTTCGAAGAGGTCGGCGGCCAGCCCGGAGCGTTCGAGGATGTGGCCGAGGTCGGCCAAGAGGCCGTCGGAAACGTCGATGGCTGAAGTGGCGATACCGCGCAGGCGCAGGCCGAGTTCGACTCTTGGCAGCGGCCGCTGCAGCGCCATTACGCAGCGCTTGGCCAGGGCTTCGGGCAGGGTGGTCTTGCCCTGCAGGTGGGCAAGGCCCAGGGCAGCAAGCCCCGGCTGACCGGAGACCCAGATGTCGTCGTCGAGTTTGGCACCGTCTCGGCGCAATGCGCTGCCGGACGGCAGTTCGCCGATGGCGGTGATACAGAGGTTGCGCGGGCCGCGCGTCGTGTCGCCGCCGATGACTTCAGCGCCGTAGCGTTTCGCGCACTTGAAAAATCCGTCGGCGAAGGCGGAAATCCAGGCTTCGTCGGCATTAGGCAGGGCGCCGGCGAGCAGCACCCAGCGCGGGGTGGCGCCCATCGCGGCGAGGTCGGAGAGATTGACCGCCAGTGTCTTCCAGCCGAGTTGGCCGGGGTCGGTGTCGGGCAGGAAGTGCGTGCCTTCGACCAGCATGTCGGTGGTCAGCGCCAGCTCCATGCCCGGTGCCGGCACCACCAGCGCGCAGTCGTCGCCGGGGCCGAGCGTGATGCCGGAAGCTGCCGAAGGCGTTGCGCGGCTGAAGTAGCGCGCGATCAGTTCAAATTCGGAAGGCACGGCGCTACTGAAAGCTTCAGCGGCCGCGCTGCCGTGCTTCGACTTCGGCCGGGCGCAGGCTGGCTGCTAGCTTGTCGAGCACGCCGTTCACGTACTTGTGGCCGTCGGTGCCGCCGTAGGACTTGGCCAGCTCGATGGCCTCGTTGATGATCACGCGGTAGGGCGTTTCGGGGTTTGCTTGCAGCTCGTAGCCGCCGAGCAGCAGGATGCAGGCTTCGATCGGCGACAGCTCTTCGAAGCTGCGGTCGAGGAGCGGCTGGATGACCTGGCACAGCTCGATGCGTTGCTTGAGCACGCCGCGCAGCAGGGCGAGGAAGAAGTTGCGGTCAGCCTTGTCGAAACCGGCCACTTCCTGCACGTGGGCTTCGATGGCGGCTTCGTCGGCACCGCCGATACGCCACTGGTAAAGGCCTTGCAAGGCAAACTCGCGGGCGCGGCGACGCGGCGACTTGCTGCTGCCGTTGGCGGTCTTGCCGGGGCCTTTGGCGGCCGGTTTCTTTGCGGGCTTGCTCTGTTCTTCGCTCATGTTCATTCCTTAATACTGCAATAAGCGCCTGAGCGCCGTTCATGGTTCGATACGCCTGAAGGCTACTCACCACGAACGGATAACTGCCGTTCGCCCTGAGTTGCCCGCATCGCGGGCATATCGAAGGGCTATACCTATCTACCGTCAGGCAGTCAGTGCGCGCAGCAGGTTGGCCATTTCCACGGCGGCTTGGGCGCAATCAGCGCCCTTCGTTTGCATGCGGGCCAGCGCCTGGTCGTCGTCTTCGCAGGTCAGGATGCCGTTGGCGATGGGAATGCCAGTGTGCAATTGAACTTCCATGATGGCGCGGCAGGCGTCGTTCGACACCACTTCAAAATGGTAGGTCTCGCCGCGAATGACGGCGCCGAGCGCCACCAGCGCGTCGAAGTCACCGCCCTGCGCCATGGTCTGCAGCACCAGCGGGATTTCCAGTGCGCCGGGCACGGTGGCAATGGTGATGTCTTCGGCGGCCACGTCCAGCTTCTTCAACTCGGTGGTGCAGGCCGAAAGCAGGCCTTCGCAGACATCGAGGTTGAAGCGGGCCATGACCACGCCGACCTTGAGGCCGTTGCCTTTCAGGTTGGGGTCGATTTCGGTGATGTTTTCAAAGCGGCTCATTCTTTATAGCTCCGAAGGAGAGGCTGCGTAACCGGTGACTTCGAGGCCGAAGCCGGTCATGGAGGGAATTTTGCGCGGGCTGGCGAGCAGCTTCATGCGGCCGACGCCGAGATTGCGGAGGATCTGCGCGCCGATACCGAAGATGCGCGGATCCCATTTCATGGCCGGGCGACCGGCCTCGGGTTCGGCAGTCAGGCGGGCGAGCAGATCGGCCCCGGTTTCCGGGCGATGCAGCAGCACGATAACGCCGTGGCCATGCTTGGCCAGTGCCTCCTGCGCCTGATCGAGCGTGAAGGCAGCACGGCGGCTGCCGGGGTCGAGGAAATCGAGCACCGACAGCGGTTCATGCACGCGCACCAGCGTCTCGACATCGGCACGAATCTCGCCCTTGACCAGCGCCAGATGCGTGGTGCCGCCGACGCGGTCGACAAAGGCATGCAGCGTGAAATCGCCATGTGCAGTGGCCACCGGCTTGGAAACGACGCGCTCGACCAGCGTCTCGGATTTGGCGCGATAGTGAATCAGGTCGGCGATGGTGCCGATCTTCAGCCCGTGCTGGCGGCCGAAGGCGATCAGTTCCGGCAGGCGGGCCATGGTGCCGTCGTCGTTCATGATCTCGCAGATGACCGACGCCGGCTCCAGACCGGAGAGCGTGGCCAGGTCGCAGCCGGCTTCGGTATGGCCGGCACGCACCAGCACGCCGCCGTTCTGCGCCATCAACGGGAAGATGTGGCCGGGCTGGACGATGTCGTGCTGCGTCGCGTTCTTCGCCACGGCGGCTTGCACCGTGCGCGCCCGGTCGGCAGCCGAGATGCCGGTGGTGACGCCTTCGGCGGCCTCGATCGAGAGCGTGAAGGCGGTGCCGTGCGGCGTCTTGTTGTCGCGCACCATCAGCGGCAGGTTGAGCTGCCGGCAGCGCTGCTCGGAGAGGGTCAGGCAAATGAGGCCACGACCCCACTTGGCCATGAAGTTGATGGCCTCGGGCGTGACGTGCTCGGCGGCCATCACCAGGTCGCCTTCGTTCTCGCGGTCTTCCTCGTCGACGAGGATGACCATCTTCCCCGCCTTGATGTCGGCGAGGATGTCCTCGATCGGGGAAATGTCGGCCAGTGTCGGTGCCATGGTGCTTATGCTTTCAAATATTGAAGGGGTGATCAGATCAGGGCTTCCGGCCCCGAGCCGTTGCTTGCTTTTTATCTACGGAGGGAACCGCAGGCTGGAAAATGCCCGGCCCGCCTGTATCGCCTTGCGTTCGATTTCCGCTGCCGATACCAGCCACCCTTTTTGTTCAAGGAACAGCAGAAAGGCCGGGTGCTTATTTTGCGGCAATTGTCCGGAACGAGAAAACTGGCACGGGCAATTTTGTGGTCTTCAAACAGAAAAACTCCGGTTTTTGGCGATCTTTCGAGGGCGAAATCATTCATTGCCTCCTGTATTGCCAATTCCCCGAGATTCGATTTCCTCTGAGCGACGGTATCTGCAGACAATTGCTGCTGATGCATCCGGCCGACTCTGGTGGGTAGCAGCGGCAACTTATGGTTCTGTGCCCACAGGGCCAGTTTCTCACTTGTCGGCGTCTGGTTGCGCGTTACCTCATGCAGCACCATATCCACCAGTGCCACCGACCAGCCCGGCTTGAACAGCAGGTCCAGTGCGTCGGCGTAGGCCAACGTAATCAACGGCCCGGCATCGGGCAAAAGTACGATTTCAGCAGGAGAAGCCATCAACCCACTGCTCAGGAAGTCAGCGCGTGAAGGCTATCGACCATCATCCGCGTTTCGCTTTCAGGCAGGCGCGGCATGGGCAAATGCGCTTGTGCCATCAGCAGAAACAGGTCTTCTCGATTGTCGATGCCCAAGGTGGCGAGCGCATCGTTATCATCCATTCGACCCAGCGAAAAATCGAGCAGTGTCCTGAAATTCTGATTGCCGCCGCGCTCGGCAGCTTCAAAGGTCTCGACGAGATAGCGGAGTTCCGCGTTGAACAAGGCATTGATCGACGTATCCGACTTGGCAGCAATAACCTTGGCGCGCTTCAGAAGATCGCGGTCAACGGACCCCGTGAAATTTACAGTGGCTGCCATTTCTGTTCCTTGCGATGAAAATAACACTTAAACAAGTGTAGCACGCGATTATGTGTTTTTGCTGCCAGGAGGAGTGGTACCGGGCGCCTCAGACGCTCTCCTGGCAACTCAGAAGACGTTCGCAGTAGCGGGCGATCAGGTCGACTTCGAGGTTGACCTTGCTGCCGGGCGTGATCTGGTGAAGCGTTGTGTTCTGCAGCGTGTGCGGAATCAGGTTGATGGTGAAGTCGGTGCCGCGCACGTCGTTGGTCGTCAGGCTGGTGCCATTGACGGTGACGGAACCCTTCTTCGCAATGTATTTGGCCAGCGCCTGCGGCGCACGGATTTCGAGCAGGCGATTATCACCGACAGCATCGAAGCGCAGCACCTCGCCGACGCCATCGACGTGGCCGGAAACGAGGTGCCCGCCGAGACGGTCCGACAGGCGCAGCGCCTTCTCCATGTTGATTTCACCCGGTTCGGCGAGGCCGACGGTGCACGACAGCGTTTCCGGCGAGACATCGACGCGGAAGCTGTTGCCCTCGCGTTTTTCCAATTCGACCACAGTCAGGCACACCCCGTTGCAGGCGATCGAGTCGCCCAGCGCGACGTCGTCGAGGCCGAGCGTTCCGGCGTCGATGGTCAGGCGGACGGTGTTGTTTTCGTCAAGGCGAGGCGAAAGGTGGGTGATGCGGCCGACGGCGGCCACGATGCCGGAGAACATTGGTTTACAGATCAAGGGATTGGGGGGGCAAATTGTACCACGGCGAGCCGTTCCACGGCCTTCTGGGGCGGGAGTAGAATTCAGATGAAACCACTCGCAGGGAGAAAAAAATGGCGAACAATCTCGTCCCCGCCAACATCCGTTCCATCGCTCTCGTCGGCCACGGAGCCGCTGGCAAGACCATGCTGGCCGAGGCGCTGCTGGCCGCCACCGGGGCGATCAAGAGCAAGGGCAGCGTAGAGAAGGGCAGCACCGTCTGCGATGCCGACCCGCTGGAGAAGGAATTGGGCCATTCGCTGAACAGCGCACTGGTCAGTTTCGAGTGGCTTGGTGTGCGCGTGCACCTGGCCGATACGCCGGGCTACCCGGATTTTGCCGGCCAGGCCATTGGTGCGTTGGCGGCAGTGGATACGGCGCTGGTGACCATCAACGCCCAGACCGGCATCGAACTCAACACCGAGCGCATGATGAAGTGGGCGGGCGAACGCGGCCTGTGCCGGATGATCGTGGTCAACAAGATCGACTGCGACAATCTGGATCTGCCCAAGCTGGTTGGCGAGATTCGCGAGCGTTTTGGCAAGCAGTGCATGCTGCTCGACCTGCCGGCGCATGACCGTCACGATGTGGTCGAAGTGCTCAGCCATGACGCTGGCGATGCCGATTTCGAGTCGGTTACAGCCGCACACCGTGCGCTGATCGACCAGATTGTCGAGGAAGACGAAGACCTGCTGGCCCGCTATCTGGAAGAGGGCACGGACCCTAGCCCTGAGGAACTGCACGCGCCGTTCGAGAAGGCGCTGCGCGAAGGCCATCTGATTCCCATTCTGTTTGTCTCGGCCAAAACGGGTGCCGGCATGCCGGAACTGCTCAATGTGCTGGCGAAACTCGCGCCGAGCCCGGCCGAGGGTAATCCGCCGCCGTTCTGGCGCGGTGAGTCATCTGGTGAATCAGTTTCGTTCCAGGCTGAGCCCGATCCGGAAAAGCATGTGCTGGCGCATGTGTTCAAGGTGCTTATCGACCCCTACATGGGCAAGATCGGCATCTTCCGCGTGCATCAGGGCACGGTGAAGAAGGATCAGCAACTCTTTGTCGGCGACGGCAAGAAGCCGTTCAAGGTGGCCCACTTGTATCGCATCCAGGGCGCCGAAACCGTCGAAGTGAGCGAGCTGCTGCCGGGTGAAATCGGCGCCGTGGCCAAGGTCGAGGAAGTGGAATTCGACTGCGTGCTGCACGACTCGCATGATGAGGACCACATCCACCTCAAGGCACTGGAGTTTCCGCTGCCGATGGCCGGCCTCGCGGTCGAGACGAAGAAGAAGGGTGACGAGCAGCGCCTGTTCGACATCCTCGGCAAGCTGGCCATGGAAGACCCGACCTTCCAGATCGAACGTCATCCGACGACCAACGAAACGGTGGTGCGCGGCCTCGGCGACATGCACCTCAAGGCCAAGCTGGCCAAGATGGTGCAGCAATACAAGCTTGAACTCGACACCAAACCGCCGCGCATTCCCTATCGCGAAACGATCACCGGCAACGCCGAAACGACTTATCGCCACAAGAAGCAGAGCGGCGGTGCCGGCCAGTTCGGCGAGGTGGCGCTGAAGATCGAGCCGCTGGGACGTGGTGCGGGTTTCGAGTTTGTCGACCATGTGAAGGGCGGCGCCATCCCCGGCACCTTCATGCCGGCGGTCGAGAAGGGTGTGCGTCAGGCGCTGGCCGATGGGGTCATCGCTGGATTCCCGGTCGAGGACATCCGCGTCACCGTGTTCGACGGCAAGACGCACTCGGTCGATGGCAAGGAAGTGGCTTTCTTTACCGCCGGCCGCAAGGCGACGATGGATGCCATCCGCAACGCGCAGCCGATCGTGCTGGAGCCGGTGGTCGAGATCGAAATTCTCTCGCCGGAAGCGGCCATCGGCGACCTGACCGGTGACCTCTCCGGCAAGCGCGGGCACATCACCGGTACCGGCCAGCGCGGCGGCATGACGGCCATTACCGGGCAGGTGCCGCTGGCGGAACTGACCGATTACCAGTCACGCCTGAAATCGCTGACCGGCGGCCAGGGCAGCTACCACCTGGCCTTCAGCCACTACGCACAGGTGCCGGCCAATGTTCAGCAGCAACTGATGGGGCAACACAAGACCCACGACGAGGAGGAGTGAGCGTCGAGCGTTTGGCTTTCGGGAGATGTCCTGCCATAATTAGCACTTAATAAAGATCTTTTTTTGGTGCTAATTATGGAAAACCTGCTTGCTAGAACCTCGGTCAGCGTTACGGAACTCAAGCAAAGCCCGAGCGCTGTCATCGAAAAAGCCAAGGGTGCGCCGGTTGCGGTGCTCAACCACAACCGGCCGGCCGCATATCTGGTGCCCGCCGCTACCTTTGCAGCCATGATGGAGCGATTGGACGATCTGGATCTTGCCGAGTTGGTGCGGGCGCGTGCGAGCGAGCCGACCATCGAGGTTGATCCGGATGCGTTATAGGCTCGAATTTCGAAAATCGGCCTGGGCGGAGTGGGAGGATCTCGACGGTTCCGTTCGTGCCCAATTCAAAAAGGTGCTGCTGCGTCGACTGGAAATGCCGCGTGTTCCGTCTGCGCTGCTGCACGGGATGCCCAACTGCTACAAGATCAAGTTGAGAACCTCGGGTTATCGCTTGGTGTATCAAGTGGCCGATGACATTGTGACGGTTACCGTGGTTGCGGTTGGCAAGCGTGACAAGGGTCTGGTTTATCAGCAGGCCGCGCAGCGTGTGGATGGCGAAACCGACTGAATTCGCTCTAAACTGCGGCTTTCCCTGTCTCTGAAAACGCTGCCATGACCCAAACCAAACGCATCACCTCTTTCCACCCACCGCGCCGTACCCTGCTCGGCCCCGGCCCTTCCGACATGAATCCGCGCGTGATGACGGCGCTGGCCCAGCCGGCCATCGGCTACCTCGACCCGGCCTTCGTGACGATGATGGAAGAGCTGAAGGAGTTGATGCGCTATGCCTACCAGACCACCAACCCGCTGACTTTCCCGATGTCCGGGCCGGGCTCGGTGGGCATGGAAGCCTGCTTCGTCAATCTGGTCGAGCCGGGTGACAAGGTCATTGTCTGCCGCAACGGCGTTTTCGGCGGGCGCATGCTGGAGAACGTAGAACGCTGCGGCGGCGTTCCGGTGGTGCTCGAAGAAACCTGGGGCGAGCCGGTTGACCCGAACAAGCTCGAAGCCTTGCTCAAGGCCAACCCGGATACGAAGATCGTTGCCTTTGTGCACGCGGAAACCTCAACCGGCGCCCAGTCCGACGCGCAGGCGCTGTGCGATCTGGCACGCCAGCACGGCGCGCTGACTATCGTCGACTGTGTGACCTCGCTCGGCGGCACCCCGGTGCTGCTCGATGCCTGGCAGGCCGATGCCACCTATTCCGGCAGCCAGAAGTGCCTGTCCTGCACCCCCGGCCTGTCGCCGGTCAGTTTTTCCGAGCGCGTCATTGCCAAGGTGAAGGCACGCACGAAGGGCAAGGTGCAGAGCTGGTTCATGGACCTCAACCTGGTGCTTGCCTACTGGGGCGAAACCGCGCGTACCTACCACCACACGGCGCCCGGCAACAGCCTCTATGCCCTGCATGAAGCCTTGCTACTGCTCAAGGAAGAGGGGCTGGAGAATGCGTGGGAACGTCACCGTCGCAACCACGAGGCACTGAAAGCCGGTCTTGAGGCGATGGGGTTGAGCTATCTGGTCAAGCCGGAAGCGCGCCTGCCACAGCTGAACTCGGTCTACATTCCGGCAGGGGTCGACGATCTTGCCGTGCGCAAGTCCCTGCTCCTCGACTACAACATCGAGATCGGTGCTGGCCTTGGCCCGCTCGCCGGCAAGATCTGGCGCTTCGGCCTGATGGGGTATTCGAGCCGGCAGGAGAATGTGCTGCTGGTGCTGTCGGCACTCTCGGCCGTGCTCGGCGAGATGGGCTACAAGCACGAGGCGGGCGCCGCAGAAGCTGCGGCGCATCACGCGATTGCCGCACAGCATGTGGCGGCGGCGAAAGTGAAACGCTAAGACCTGCTTTCCTGAAAGAAAAACGGCCGGGGTGGTTTCACCCCGGCCGTTTTTTCCGTTTTGCCGCAACGGATCAAGCGCCCCCCAAGAGTACTTCCTCACGGAGTGCTTCGCACTCCGCTCAACCGTCAGCGTTGATCTGTGCGATCAGTTCCTTGAGCTTGGCCTCGGCTTCGTCGTTGGCAACCTGGCACGTGCCGGCAGCATCGTGGCCGCCGCCGCCGTATTTCAGCATCAGTTCGCCGACGTTGGTCTTGCTGCTGCGGTCGAGGATCGACTTGCCGGTGGCAAAGACGGTGTTCTGTTTCTGCACGCCCCACATGACGTGGATGGAAATGTTGGTTTCGGGGTAGAGGGCATAGACCAGGAAGCGGTTGGCGGCCCAGATGGTTTCCTCGTTGCGCAGGTCGAGCACGGCGAGGTTGCCGTAGACGGTTGTGCAATCGAGGATCTGCTCACGCGCTTCCGCATCGTGTTCGAAGTAGGTTTCGACGCGTTCCTTGACGTCGGGCAGTTCGAGAATCTCGTCGATGGAGTGGTTACGGCAGTACTTGATGAGATCCATCATCAGGTTGTAGTTGCTGACGCGGAACTCGCGGAAGCGGCCAAGACCGGTGCGCGCATCCATCAGATAGTTGAGCAGTACCCAGCCCTTCGGTTCGAGGATCTCGTCCACCGTAAACTGCGCGGCATCGGCCTTGTCGACGGCTTCCATCATGTCGTCGGCGATGGTCGGGAAGACCTTCTTGCCGCCGTAGTAGTCAAACACGACGCGCGCCGCCGACGGCGCCTCAGGGTCGATGATATGGTTCGTGCGCTCGCCGGTGTTGCGTATGGTTTCCGACAGGTGGTGGTCAAAGGCGATATGCGCGCCCGGCACGTAGGGCAGGTTGGTGGTGATGTCGCGATCGGTGATCTCGATCTTCCCGTCCTGCATGTCCTTGGGGTGCACGAACTTGATCTCGTCGATCATGTCCAGCTCGTTGAGCAGTACGGCGCACACCAGACCGTCGAAGTCGCTGCGCGTCACCAGGCGAAATTTCTGTTGGCTCATGTTGTTTCCCTTTGCGGATAGACGAGTGGATCGATATTACGTTTGGGCCGATATTAGCAGCCCCGCCCGATTGTGGCATCCGCGCTGAAGCGAACGTCAAGCGGCGGCGGCCCTTGCGACTGGCAGCGCTAGCCAGCCTTCTCTAGCGAATTCAGGAAAGCTTCGGCATTCTGGAAGCCGACGACGCGTACACCGTCGATCTCTTTGCCGGCCTTGTCGAAAAAGATGATCCCCGGCGGTCCGAACAGGTTGAAGCGCTTGAGCAGCGCCTTGTCGTCGTCGGAGTTGGCGGTAACGTCGGCCTGTAGCAGCAGCGTACCGGCCAGCTTTTGCTGCACGCGTGCGTCCGAGAAAGTGAAGCGCTCCATTTCCTTGCACGAGACGCACCAGTCGGCGTAGAAATCCAGCATCACCGGTTTGCCGGCAGCGGCAATCCGCGCGTCCAGCTCGGCGACGCTCTTGACCCGCTCGAACGGCAGGTGCCGGGTGTCGGCCGCCAGCGCCTCGCCACGCAGGCCGGAAAGCGGCTGCAGCGGGTCTTTCGCGCCCGAGAGGGCGCCGACCAGCATGGCGGCACCGGCCACCACCATGGCGATGCCGATGCCTTTCCAGAACTTGTGCCAGCCCTTGGCGTGAGCCGGTAGCGGGTCCAGCGCGTGCAGGTAAATGGCCGGCACAATCAGCAGCAGCGCCCAGGCCAGCATCTGCACGGCAACGGGAATCACCGGCGAGACCATCCACACGGCCGTCGCCAGCAGAATCACGCCAAAGGCCTTCTTTACCGCCTCCATCCACGGGCCGGTTTTCGGCAGGATGGTTCCGGCCGAGAGGCCCACCGCCAGCAGCGGCGCCCCCATGCCGAGGGCCATGACAAAGAGGGCAACACCGCCCAGCACCGCGTCGCCGGTCTGGCCGATGTAGAGCAGCGCGCCGGCCAGCGGTGCGGCAACACAGGGTCCGACGATCAGCGCCGACAGCGCGCCCATGGCGGTAACGCCGGGCAGCGAGCCGCCCTTGAGGTGCCCGGCTTCCTCCGACATCTTGCTTTGCAGGAAGGTCGGCAACTGCAACTCGTAGAAACCGAACATCGAAAACGAAAGCACCACGAAGACCAGCGCAAAGCTGCCCAGCACCCAGGCGTTCTGCAGTGCCGCCGAGAGCAGTGTGCCGGTCATGCCGGCGGCGATGCCGGCGGCGGCGTAGGTGATGGCCATGCCCAGCACGTAGGCCAGCGAGAGCATGAAGGCGCGGCTGTGCGAAACCTTGTGGCTGTTTTTGCCGCCGGCGCCGACGATGATGCCGGAAAGGATGGGAATCATCGGGAAGACGCACGGCGTCAGCGAGAGCAGCAGGCCGAAACCGAAGAAGCTGACGATGACCACCCAGAAGCTGGCGTCCTTGAGCAACTGCGTGATCTGCCCGCTTTCGTCGCCGCTGCTGGTGCCACTTTTGACACCGCTGTTGACACCACTCCCCGCCTTGGCGCTTGCCTGCACCATGGGCTTGGCCGCCGGGGTAGTCGCCGGGTCGGGCAGGGTCAGGCTCACCGTCTGCACCTGCGGCGGGTAGCAGATGCCGCCATCGGCGCAGCCCTGCGAAGTCAGCTTCAGCGTCAGCGGCAGCGTACCGGAACTGTTGCGCTCGACCGGCACGCGGATCACCGCCTCCTTGTAATAAACCTCAACCTCGCCGAAGAGATCGTCCTTCTTCATCTTGCCGGCGGAGTATTGCGCCTGCCCGAGCGTGATTGACTCCGGCTCGGCCTTGAACCGGAACTTGTCGCGGTAGAGGTAATAGCCCTTGGCGATGGTAAAGCGCACCTCGGCGGTTTCGCCGTCCAGCGCCTTTGCCGTCGGCTTGAAGGCGACCATCGGGTCGAGGAATTCCTCGGCGTGTGCCGGGCCGGTCAGGCTGGCCAGACACAGAAAAACGGGAATCAGGGAACGTAGGAAGCGCAGGGTCATGGCGGCAGGTTTCGTCTGGCGTTGTTCAGTCCGGGCGGGTTTCGTCGGTCAGCCACTGCAGGTAGGCCGGCAGGCCCCTGTCGATAGGGATCGCGACAATCTCCGGAAGTTCATAGGGGTGGCGCGCGCGAATCTCGGATTCGAGGGCCGCATAGCGTTGGCTCGTGGTCTTGATCAGCAGCGGTACCTCATCCGCGCTTTCAACCACGCCTTGCCAGCGATAGACCGAGCGGCATGGCGCCAGCAGATTGACGCAGGCCGCCAGCCGCAAGTCGACCAGCGCAGTCGCGAGCGAATCGGCGGTGGCCTGGTCGGGGCAGTGAGTGATGACAAGCAGCGGGGTGGCGGCGGGCATGAGCGAGCTTTGATAAAAGCAGCATTGTCCTGCCGTCGGCCGGCGAGAGCAACCACGCGGCTATTGGCGCGGGCGGAGACCTGGCATACGGGCGCGAAATCGCGGCGCCCAGCAGGACGGGGATGTCAAGCTCAAGGTGTCGCTGATCGGAGGCCAAGGTGCTGAACGAACGGATCGAAGTCCCTGTCGCTATACAAGAGAAGCATCTTTTTCTCTATACAGCGTGTCGCGATCACCGTATCTATGGTCTTGCGAACAGTAATTCCCAATGAGCGCAGCATTCTAAAATTTTTGGCCGCCTGGATGGCTACGGCTTGTCCCGCCAGATCAATAACAACCAACGATTCCATCAGCTTTTTGGCTTGGTTAAAATCCCGGTCGCTCACAAACCCTTGCAGCACCTCGGTCAAAATCAAATCGCCGGTAGCAATGGGTTCAACACCCAGCACAGCATCCAATTTTTCAGTTTGCGGCGTTGCCGTGCCTCGAAAGTAGTCAATCCAGACGCTTGAATCAACCAGAATCACTTGTCTCTCCGCATGGATTCCAAGTCGCCTTGCCAGTCGAGCTTTCCTCTGAAGCGTTTGATTTGTGCCTGTTGCCGCAACTGGAGCAGCGTGCGTAGCCCCAGTTCCACCGCTTCACGTTTTGTCTTAAGCCCGGTTACTTTGAGTGCGTTGTCCATGAGCGCATCGTCAATCACAATGTTTGTTCGCATGATGTGTATCCTTATAAAAATCTATACACATTCTAGGCCACACTTTTCCTCCCCGCAAATCTTGATTGGATTGGCGAAGGTGGTGACATGAGGCTGGGCGGTCAGATCAAGGGAGATTTCGCATACGGGCACGTATTGCTGCCGTGCAGCACAAGAAGTATTGCCGTTGCCGGTTACTTTTAATGCGGAATTCCGTGATCGCGATTATGATTTCGCGACGGAAACGCCAAACAAAAAGGTGCCTGCCCAGCAGGGGAAGCCGGTTTCCGAACCGCCCGTGGCCATCGTAGTGCACGGGGGGGTGCGCAATCACTGCTTGTTTCGGCCAGCAGCGAGGAGGAGACAAAATGGGCGTTCGTATTCACGGTGCAACACGGGCGGCGGCGGAAGCTGCCAGTCGTCGTTTTCTCGGGGCCCTGGCAATACTGGGTCTCGACGCGTATGTGCAGGTCAGCGATGCTTCGGAGGCGGACGAGTCCATCATCCGCTATCGCCTGCGCGACGATTTTGCCGAAACCTGGGCGCCGGACAGCGACACCACCCACCTCTGCGAACAACTGGCACTCGACACGCAAAAACGAGCCGAAGACATCGAGCGCGAGATCCTGCTGGCCTTGCTGCTGAGCCCGCATCCCTTTCATTACCCCAGCTACGAAGAACTGCGTTCGGCGGTGAACATCCGCCGCAACATCGTCGAGGCCGCGCGCAAGACCGCCCTGGCCTTCGATACCGCGCAAGCCGAGCGCCCCGAGGAATACTGGCGTTACGACGAGGCTACCGGTTTCACGCTTCACCCCGGCAAACCGATCATTCCGGCGCTGATCCAGACCACCCAGCCCGAAGCGTCTGGCTCCCTGTTTTCCTTCTCCTGCTACCGCGCCACCGAATACGTGATTCTGCTGGCCATTGCCAAGGAGCTCGCCGACTGCAACCCCGGCCTGCTCGAACAACTGCAGCAGCAATGGGAAACGCGGGCGATCATGTCCGGCGAATTCCACGAGGTTTTCCTCACCGAATACGGCACCATGGAAACTCCGCTGCCGCCCCGCTACTACGTCCCCGGCGACCGCCTGTGGTTCCGCAATCCGGACGACTATTCGTCCGATGTCTCCGGCTACGAAGGCTCCTGGGTGTTCTATCTTGGTGACGGCAAGTTCTCGAATTTCTGGAAACGCAATCAGCCCTACACGCTGACCAGCAAGTGCCTGGAGATCTATCACTGGCGGCATGGTGCTTGCCGCGACGAAACGGGGGAATTGCAGATCGACGAAGCGCGGGTAGACGCACGCGTGGCCGAAAGCCAGAAGGATGCGCAGGAAGTGCAGCGTATCTTTGAGGCCATGATGCGTTACCGCGACCCGAAAGGTGTTTACGCCGACGGTGGCTGCATCGACACCTCGCGCGAGTGTCCGCGTTGGGTTTGCCCCGGCACCGCTGCGCTGGTGCTGCCGGATGCCGCACCGATGGCCGCAGCACTGGCATCGTCTGCCGCCACTGCGGCGGCGGTCAGTGCCGCCAGCTACGCGTGATGATTTCGCGGATGACGTGAAGGCGGCGGTGGAAGAAGTGGTCGGCGCCGGCGATCACTGACACCGGCAGTTCCAGCGGTTCTGCCCATTTCAGCACGTTGGCCAGCGGCACGGTTTCATCGGCTGAACCGTGGATGACGATGGTGTCGCCCGGTACCGCCTCCGTATCGTAGCTGCGCGTCCCCTCGACAAAGCCGGCGGCGGTGCCGACCAGCACCAGCCGCTGCGCCGGATGCCCGGCTTCCGCCAGCCGCTTGGCGACTCGCGTCTGCACGAAACCACCAAAGGAAAACCCCGCCAGCGCCACCGGCAGATCGCCGCAACGACGCTTCGCCTCTTCGATCACCGCCAGCATGTCGTCGGTTTCGCCGTGACCTTCGTCGTGCGTTCCTTCGCTCAAGCCGACGCCACGGAAATTAGGGCGGAAGGCGCAATAGCCCATGGCCACGAAGGTGCGCGCCAGCGAATGTGCCACCTTGTTGGTATTGGCGCCGCCAAAGAGCGGGTGCGGATGGCCGATCAGCGCAATGCCGCGCGGCGCGCCGGGGTTCTCTACGATGACTTCGATTTTGCCGGCCGGGCCGTCGATCAGGGCTTTTTCTTCAGGCGCGCGCATGGCTTTATCCCTAAATCTTCAGGCGTTCGACAACACGACCATTGACCAGATGCTCCTGGATGATCTCCTCGATATCGTCGTTGTCGATGTAGGTGTACCAGACGTTATCGGGGTAAACCACCAGCACCGGGCCGTCATCGCAGCGATCCAGACAGCCGGCCTTGTTGATGCGGATCTTGCCCGGGCCCTTGAGGCCCAGCGCAGCAATGCGGTCCTTGGCGTAGGTCTGGGACTCAATCGCGCCACGGGCGGCGCAGCAGGTTTCGCCGGGGTCGCGCTGGTTGCAGCAGAAAAAGACGTGGTGCTTGAAATGGCTCATGGGGGTCTCCGGGTTCGAGGGCGAATTATAGCCGCCGCCCGAGCAGCATCAGGTAGGGCAGCGCGAGGAAGGGCCAGAGGCTGGCGATCAGCCGGGTGAGGCCGTTGAAATTGAGGAAATGCCCCTGCCGCCAGGTGGCCAGCGCGGCAACCGAGTAAGGGTTGGTCGGTGCCAGATTGACCAGCACCGTGCCGGCCATCAAGGCCAGGCCAGCCAGCGCCACGCGCCAGGTAGCGGGCGCAAACAGCGCCAGCATCAGCACCGTTGCGCCTGCGGCCAGCCCGAGGCCGGCACCCGGTGTCAGCCAGGCCATCGCTTCGCGCGGGCCAACCAGCACGGTCGCGCTGACGGCACGAACGAACAAGGCAAAGAGAAAGAACAGCAGCAACACCGCACGCGGCGACGCGTGATCGGTTAGCAGTGTGCGGGCGATCAGGCCAATGGCCACCGTGTTGCAGGCGATCACCAGCACCTCGAAAGCAAAAAAACTCGGCGCAGCGTAGGCGATGGCCGACGACAGCCCAAGCAGTTGCCGGAAATCGCCGGCGCCGAAGAGCAGGGTTTCCGGTGACAACTGCGTCAGCAGCCACAAGCCCAGCAGGAGCAGGCCGAACTCGGCATGCGGTATCGGCGCTACCAGCCGACGCTCCCATCGCGCCAGCCAGACCAGTGCCTGCGTCCCGCTGCGCCACGCGGCAAAGGCGCCGACAACACCGCCGAGGCTGTTGCAGGCGAGGTCGAGATTGCTCGGCACGCGTGTTGGCAACCAGGTCTGCACCGCCTCCAGGCTGAAGCTGATCAGCATCGCCAGCAGCGCGCCCAGCAGTGCCGGCAGCCAGCGCCCGGTTTTCCGGCTGAGCGCCAGGGTCAGCAGATAACCCAGCGGCAGGTAAACGAATGCATTCACAGCGAGGTCGAAGCCCGTCCACCAGCGTGGCCAGCCGGCGTCGAGGAAATCCAGCGGCGAAACGCCGAGATCCCGCCAACCCGAGAAGGGGTGCAGGCTGGCATAGATCACCAGCGCCGTGTAGGCGAGGGCGAGATAGCGCGGCAGCGGGGGGACAGGGGCGGGGTTCACAGGAGCCGACCTTAACCGAGCGGGGCGGTGCTGGCAATTGTCGGCAAGGCTTTCGGGGCCGTGCCACCCAAGCGCCTTGGGTTGTCAATCGACGAAATCGTGCAAATTCCGCCACTTTCTCGTGCTTGCAACCGATGTCGTGCGGGGCGATTCATTTCATCAGCATGGCCTTTGGTTTTTTCTATGTGATACACAATCCTTGTTGGCGCTCCTATCTTCTGTAACACAAGCATTTAATGACATTCCAAATAATACCAAAGCCATATTTACAAAACACCCAACGCCTCTTAGACTCGCGCGCTTCTCAATAAAATAACAATCGAGAAACAATGTCACCACAGGAGGAGGTGGGGCACCGGGAAGTCATCTGGCTTCTGGGCAGCCTCAGTGGGCTTTATCGCCTGCCGTTTGATGCCGCACTGGTTTCACAGGAATTCCCCCCGCCGTACAGCATCGCCACCTTTCACGAGGCGGCACGTTCGCTGGGGCTGAAAACCGGCAGTGTCAATATTGAAGGGTTGGATTGGCAGAAGCTCCCGCTTCCTGCCATCGCCTTCCTGCGCCCGGTGCAGGTAGATGCTGCGGACCGGGAAGAAATAGCCACTGCCGCCGATCCGTTCGTGGTGAGCCTGTCGAACCATGGACGGCGTGAGGAAGAAGCCCCCCACGCACCCCCATCCTCATCCTCAAATCCGACGGCCAGAAACTCCTCTACTTCCGCGCCGGCAGCCAGACCCCGGAAACCCTCCCGGTGGCCGAAGCCCCGCAGTGGTTCGAACCTGAACTGATCCTCGTCGCCAAGGAAGCCAGCACCGAACCCGCCGCCGGCGAGCCCGAAGAAATCGCCGGCTTCACCGCCGAGAAGAAGGAATTCGGGTTCCAGTGGTTCATCACGGGTGCAGGTGCCGAACGTGGAGATGGCACCGGCGGGTGTGGGCGAGCCATTGTCATATGCATGGACTATGACATTGGCTATGATTCCCGGCTTTGAAATGAAAACAGAATCAACCGTGATGTTTGCGGCAAACGAAAATCAATGGAGAAAAATCGCATGAACCTCACAACTTTTATCGCACTGCTGCTCGGTGCTCTGTTCGCCACAGGCCCGGCACGTGCCGACGACGCCCAGCGCGAAGCGACGAAATTGCGCATGACCGAAGGCAAGGCGCTGTTCGAGGAGAAGTGCAAGACGGTTGCTGGCGAGAAGATTTACAAGACGGTTCCGGAGGTGGAAGGGCTGTTGCTGATGAAGGTTCGACCAAGGAGCGGTGAACGCGAACAATCCGATCTGATGTGGCCGGGGGCGGCATTTGCGCGGGAAGCAACCGAGAACGAATACATCGATACCTTCCTCGGTTACGAGAACGAAAGCGGAAATGGCCTGACTCGTGAGCGACTTCTCATTACCCAGGCCTCGCGGGGAATTGTCGGCACGGCGCGAAAGGATCAGTACAGCCGCCCCGGCTACCGCTGGGTTGAAGTCTTCGACGAAAAGGATGGCAAACGCTACCGCGTTACGGGGTCGGAGAAAGTGGTCGGAAAGAAGGATACGTCTGCGTACAACATACAACTGGCGTTGAAGAAAGACCCCAACTACGACCTGAACATTTACCGATGGACGCTCGACAAAGTTCCCGCACCCAGCGCCTCCCCCCGCTACGGCGTCTCCTTCGAAGACCACGTCATCCCCGAGGAGCGCCAACGCGGTCTCGCCAGCAGCACGGTGAAGGTGCTCGACCTTAACACCGGCGAAGTACTCGGCGAGATGCTGCGCTACGCCTGGAGTCCCGGGGCGCCCAGCCCGGCCAACCCGACGCCATGGCTGACGGCCTGTCGTTGCCCGGATCGGGCAATGAGTACAGGTACTGCAACCCGATTGTTTGTTGACCAAATCCTGATTCCGAAGAAAGGCCAGTAATCATGCCGACCCTTGCCGACTACCTGAAATACGCCAACCTGCAGATGGCCTCCGAGGCCTTGTTTGATTTCAACGCGACACCGCCCGGAACTGTTCTGACGCCTGGTGCTTTTGCTGGAAACGAAAGAAATACGGTTGGTAACCTCACCACCGGAAACCTCCACGCCAGCAAATTCACCACCACCGAGGCCGAGAAATTCGCCAAGGAGTGGAAAGTCGTAGAACACATCTCCAATACCACGACAGGTTTCAGCGGCACGCTGTTCGAGAAGGTCGGCACCGGCGAACTCGTCGTCAGTTTCCGCTCCACCGAGTTCCTCGACGACGCAGCCCGCGACAACCAAGCCACCAACGTTCTCGAAATCAAGGAAAAGGGCTGGGCCTTCGGTCAGATCAGCGACATGGAGAAGTGGTACACAGACCTCAAGTCTTCGGGAAAAATTCCCGCGGGCGCCCGCTTCTCTGTCACCGGCTACAGCCTTGGCGGGCATCTGGCCACCGCCTTCAACCTGATGTACGGGAGCGAACTGAACGGTGGCGAAGTCATCACCTTCAATGGTGCCGGCGTCGGCAAGATCGGCGACGGCAGCCTCGCCACCACACAGGGGCAACTGCCGGACATGATCCGGACATTTCAGAGCATGCGTCAGGAAGGCGAAGCGAGTGGGCTGGAACGCCTGATGCAAAGCAGCGAAGGCCGCGCCGCTTATCTCGCCCTCAAGACCGCCCTCGCCGAAACGAACGGTGTGCCGTGCCGGCCGGACGACGCCAACAAATTCAACAGCACGCTGCTCAACCTTGTCTCGCAGGTAAAGCCAGCCTCGCCGGACGACCCCGGCGCCACGGCACGCGAAGCTGACTACCAACTGCTCTGGAGCGCACTTGATCGTGCGAAAACGGTCTTCGAATACGCCCACTGGGCGCCGACACTCGGCTCCGGCAGCGACGAAGGCCCGCCCAACCCGGCCAATGTTCAAGACCTCTACACCACACCCGGTAGCACGCCAAAACTCGCCATTGCCGGCGAATCGCTCGACTACCAGTTGGCTGTGCTCGCCACCGCCACTCAATATCAAACCCAGCCCCTCGGCCTGATCGACGGTGCGGCGGCCGCCCTCGGCAACCCCACGCCTGCAGCCGGTGGCCCGCTCACCAATCAATGGGACATCGCCGGCACCGAGACCACCACCGATCCCTGGTACATGGTCGCCTACTCGCAATACCGCTACGGGCAGAACGTCAATCTCTTCATCGAAGACCAGCCTTTCTCGCGTGGCAACGCCGTCAGCGAAACGATCAAGGCCCTGATGGCCGGTCGGATTCAGCTGCTGCATAACGAATATGACAAGAACGACTTCGGCGATACCCACAGCCTGGTACTGATCATAGACAGCCTGAAATTACAAAGTGTTCTGCAGGTTCTTGCCCCCGAAGCCACCCAGACACAGATCGAAAACGTCTTCCGGCAAGCCTCCAACCTCAAGGCCGTCAATGGCGGTGGCAGCCAAGGCAAAGCCGAAGGCGACGCCCTTGAAAACACCCTCAACGCCCTCGGCACACTGCTGCTCGGCCCCGAGCAATGGAACGCCCTGCGCGGCGATCCCGAAGGCAACACCTGGGCCAGAATGAACGACCTCAGCCGCGGCAACGGCGAAGAAGCCGCCGTCTACAGCGGCCGGGAAAGTTTCTACAACGCCCTCGACGATCTGCAGAAAGCCGCTGCCTTCACCACCCTCAAAGGCAAGCTCACCCTCGGCGCCGTCGACATCGCCACCCTCAAGGAACAGGCCAGGACCGGCTTCGGTGCCTTTGCCACCCTCTACGCCCTCAGCCCCTTCGCCGCCGGCCTCGCCGCTGGTAGCAGCACCACGCTCGAAGCCGCCGTCAGCAGCGCCTGGGGCCAGACCTACACCGACTGGCAACAGGACAAGGCCCTGAGTGAAGAAGATCGCGCCGCCGGAAAAGCCCTCTACAGCGACCAGTGGTACGCCGACCGCAGCGCCTTCCTCGGCTACTGGCTGCAATCCACCGGCCAGAATGTGCAGATCGTGCAGGACGGCAACGCCGGCCTCAACACCACTGACCAGCGCGTGTTCAAGCAGCTCGACAGCGGTCAGAAGATCATCGTGCAGAACAGCGTGAACGGCGAAACCGGCAACGACAAGGAAAGCCAGTACGTCCTCTTCGGTGGCAAGAAGATGGACCTCCTCGTTGGCGGCAAGCTCGCCGACCGCTTCTACGGCGGCAGCGGCCTCGACTACCTCGAAGGCAAGCAAGGCAACGACACCCTCGAAGGCGGCGCCGGCCTCGACTTCTACCGCTTCACCAAAGGCGACGGTCAGGACACCATCCAGGATTACAAGGAACCGCCCGGCAGCGCCGACCCCGCCGCCCGCGCCCTCCTGCAACGCAACAATGAACTTCTCGTACTCGCCTTCAAGGACGGTGGTGTGTGGAAAGGCGGCAGCGGCCAGAACGCCTTCACCGCCACGCAAAGCGGCAACGACCTCATCCTCACCTTCACCGACGGCGAAGACAGCATCACCCTCAAGCACTTCGACTTCGACGCCGCCCGCACCGGGCAGGGCAGCCACGGCCTGCACCTCATTGACTCCTGCCGGCAGCAGCAAACCCCGTACGCACCTTCCTCGGCGACACCGAAGACTGGGACAGCGACCCGGCGCAGGACGGCACCCAATGGGTACAGGACGCCTTCGGCAACCGGATACGCGCCGACGGCCAGGACGGCCGGCCGTTACTCGCACAAACGAACCGGAACGACATCCTCTACGGCAGCCCCGGCAACGAAAGTGAACGCTTCGAGACCGGAGAAGGCGCAGACGTCGTCTATGCCGACGGCCCGGAAAGCCTCTATGTGGCAAGCGGCGGCAACGACCTCATCGACACCGGCAAGGGGCGGGATGCCGTCTTCGCCGGCGGCGGCAACGACCAGATACAGGGCGGCGAAGAAGGCGACATCCTCTACGGCAACGCTGGCAACGACGTGATTTACGCCGACGCCCCGCAGGAAGCCCCCTCGGGGGGCAGCAGCAACAACGGCGCCCTCACGCTCGAAGCCGCCATCAAGGCTGGCGAAACCGCCCCCACGGAAGACGGCCAGGGCGACCTCATCACCGGCGACGACGGCAAGGACACCCTGATCGGCAGTGCCAGGAACGACGCCCTCTTCGGCGGGCAAGGGAGCGACATCCTCGTAGGAGGTGGTGGTGACGACAACCTCATCGGCGACGGCGGCGCAAACGCCAGCTTCGGCTGGCAGGCCACGCGCCTCACCGAACTGCAACCCAACGGCAGCCTGCGCTATCGCCTGAGCTTCTCCGGCATGGACGAAAGCGGCCGCGACGGCGCTACTGGCGCCGCCGACCTGCTCATCGGCGGCGCCGGTGACGACTGGGCCTTCGCCGGTGGCGGGGACGACCTTCTCCAGGGCGGCAGCGGCAATGACGTCCTCTTCGGCGAAGCCGGCAGCGATGTCATTCAGGGCGGCGAGGGCAACGACTTCCTCGGCGGTGACAACGCCGGCGTCGTACCGACCGCGCTCGAGGGTAACGACATCCTCGACGGCGGCGCTGGCAACGATTTGCTCGACGGCCACGGCGGCAACGACCTCCTCATCGGCGGCACCGGAGATGACCAACTGGCCGGCGGCGCCGGCAAAGACATCTACCTCTACAACAAAGGCGACGGCACCGACACCATCTGGGACACCGCCGACACCGCCAACGACCCCGAAGCCAGCATCCTCATCCTCAAGGGTGTCGACAAGGCCGACGTCAAATTCCGCCTGGGCTCCCTGTTCGTAGACGTTGGCGACGGCAGCGGCCTGCACTTCGAGAACTTCAATTCCGACACCCCGACCGACACCCCCGCCATCGGCGAAATCCGCTTCGATAACGGCGAAGTCATGACCTACAGCGACATCCTCGCCCAGGGCTTCGATCTGGATGGCACCGAGGGTAACGACCTCATCATCGGCACCGCCGTCACCGACCGCATTGACGGCAAGGGCGGCAACGACACCCTGATCGGGCAGAACGGCAGCGACACCCTCACCGGCGGCACCGGCAACGATGTGCTCGAAGGCGGTGAGGGCAGCGACACCTACGTCTTCAATCTCGGCGATGGCAGCGACCAGATCAACGAAGCCAGCGGCGGCAACACGATCCGCTTCGGCGCCGGCATCACCCCCGAGAGCCTCACCCTCATCAACACCCGGCAATGGGACAGCACCAGCGGCAGCTACCGCCAGATCACCCGCCTCGGCTACGGCACCGGCAGCGACGCCATCCTCATCCCCGAGGCCGTCTTCGGCCGCATCGATCGCCTCGAGTTTGAAGGCAGCAGCCTCACCTGGGCGCAAGCCATCGCCAGCCACCCGGCCCTCAACTTCGCCGGCACCGATGCAGACGAACGCCTGACCGGCACCGACCAGGCCGACACCCTCGACGGCGCCGGCGGCAACGACACCCTGCTCGGCCAGGGCGGCAACGACAAACTGGCGGGCAGCGCCGGTCAGGACCACCTGGCCGGTGGCACCGGCAACGACCTGCTGGAAGGCGGCGAAGGCAACGACACCTACGCCTACCACCTCGGTGACGGCCAGGACCTCATCCGCGACACCGACAACGGCAACCACATCGCATTCGGCCCCGGCGTCGACCTCTCGGCGCTGCAGGTCAAATGGACCCAGGCCCCGGACGGCAAGCGCTACCTCGACCTCGACTTCGGCAACCCGGCCGACACGCTCTCGATTGCCGATGGCGCCCTCGGACGAATCGCCGACTACCGCTTTGCGGACGGCAGCACCCTCACACACGAACAACTCATGGCCCGCCTCGATGGCGTGGCGGTCATGGGGACGGCGGGAAGCGACCTCCTCTTCGGCTCGGAGGCTGCAGACCGGCTGCAAGGGAGTCCCGGCGATGACCTCATCGCGGCCAAGGGCGGCAACGACGTACTGGAAGGCGGTACCGGCAACGACACCCTGATCGGTGGCGATGGTAACGACACCCTGATGGGTGGTGCTGGCAACGACCTCCTTGATGGCAGCCACGGCACCGACACCTACCGCCTTGGCCTGGGCATGGGATCGGATACGGTGAGGGAAAGCCAGGAGGCACCGGGTGCTGCGCACAGCCGCATCGCCCTCGATGTCGGTGTGGGATTGGCCGACCTTGCCAGCTACCGTAACGGAAGAGACCTGTGGGTCGGCCTCAAAGGTACCGACGATGGGCTCCCCCTCAAGGACTACTACACGGACAGCACCGGCACCGTGCGTACTGGCGATTGGACGCTCGATGCCGGCGACGGCCTTGGCGAGATCGGCCTTGAGACAATACTGGCCGGGCTGGGCGCGCCTTCTGGTCAAACAGTGTTCGAGCAGGCAACAACCGAGTACCGCCATGCCGTGCAGTCGGCCTATCTGGGGAAACTGTTGACGCAAGGTTTCGTTCAGGAGGCGGATGGCAATTTTCACCTGCGCACCAGTTCGAGTGGGGCGAACCGCGTTTACATCTATCACACCGAAAGTATCGGCGTTCGGTTTGAGACGCTGTCCAGCAACGGTGCCTGGATTTCAGCCCCGCAAAGCGGTGTGCAATCTGGCTCGATGGGCACCGTGACCAGCAGTGAGACGATGCCGGCGATTCGCTCTGATGCTGTACCCCGTATCGATGGCGGTGGCAGTACAGCGTCGAATGCGCCATTTTTCGTACCGTATTCGGGTGCGGTTGTGGCGATCCAGGTGCCCTTGGGCAGTACGCGGGTAGAAGTTACCGATCCGAATGGCAACGCACTTGGCCACTGGGTCTATCCGCCCGAGTGGTTTGATGCGCAGCAGAACCTGCTCAACGAGGCGGCCTCGGTGGTGGACCGCACGGTGACGACCTCGGTCAATACGTACCAGGAAAGCTATGTGGTCCGGGATGTTGTGGCTGGCTCAGCCGATAACGTCATCGAAGCTTCGGGTACGGCCATTGTCGATGGCGGCGCGGGTAATGACCGGGTTTCGGTGTCTCAGCCGTGGGGCGGCACCGGGCTCGGCAGCAATCTGGGGGGCGTGCTTTATGGCAATGCCGGGGATGACACCCTTATCGGCGGTGCTGGCGATGACATGCTGATCGGTGGTGACGGCAGTGACGTCATGAATGGTGGTGACGGCGCAGACCGCTACTGGCTTGAAAACGAGGGCGGGCAAGGCGATTTGATTTTCGATACCGGCGAGTCTTCAACTGCGGAGGGGCATTTTTCGCGAGAGCCGATCATCTTCCCGTCTGTGGCGAGCCAGAAGGATGTGTTTATTTTCCCGGAAGGTGTGAGTGCCAGTGACCTGCGGTTTTCGTGGCAGGATGAATTGGTGACATTGCCGAACCAGAGTTACCGCCGGCTCGGTACAGAAACGCCAGATGGGCTTGATGACAGCCAGACGATGGCGGCCATTCTGACGATTGAATGGGGTTCGGTCGAAACTCCGCAGTTGGTTCGGGTGCTTGTTCCGAACACGGAGATGCAGCCGGTTGGTATCGAAGAATTCCGTTTTGCCGATGGTCGTGCATTCAGCCGTGATGAGATGCTGGCCTTGGCCTCTCCGCACGATCTGGATCCGCGGGCGGCTGCGAACAACATTATTGGCGCGGGAGCGCTCTCCGGTTTTGCTGGCGATGATGTAATGACCGGTAGTGCCGGTCGTGACGTGATGGATGGTGGCGATGGGCAGGATTCGCTTTCGGGCGGTGACGGTGACGACCGATTGACGGGTGGGCGCGGTTCAGATGTGCTCGACGGCGGTGCCGGCGACGACGTGCTCGGCTTTGGCGGCATGGAATTCTGGGGCGAGGGGAATACCTATCGCGGCGGCACCGGCGATGATCGCCTGCTGGGGACGGTGAATGCCGATACCTATGAATTCAATCTTGGCGATGGCAACGACACGATCTCCGACCCGTACCACCAAAACGGGTACGCGCGTTGGAACTGGTATTCGGATGTGTATTACGGTGGTCCGGTTTTCTTTGACGCGGCGGGCGCACCGGAGGGGTTCAGCCTATATGGATTTTCCCCGGAACCGTATCGAGGCACGGACACGATCCGCTTTGGCATCGGTATAGCGCCGGGGGACATTCGGCGCATGCAGGAGGGAAACGACCTCGTGTTGAGCCACGTTGGTGGGGCGGACTCAATTCGGATTCAAGGTTGGTACGCAAACGTGGTGCGCCCGATATCCCGGGTTGAATTTTCCGACGGAACGATTTGGCGCAAGGCGGATCTCGGAGATTACAGCGGCGAACTGGTGTATGGAACAGAGGCTGCCGATATCCTGATTGGATCTGCATATGCCGACCAATTCTGGGGCGGCGCGGGCAATGATCGCTTGCTAGGGATGCAAGGGGACGATACCTATCATTTCAATCTGGGCGACGGTCATGACGTGATTGAGGAACCGCTGGACGATGGCTACGGCGGTAGTTATGGCGGTGGTTACGGTGGCAATTATGGAGATTGCATCGTTTTCGGATCGGGGATTCGTTCGCAGGATGTTTCGGTCAATCGCCTTGATCAGGATCTGGTTCTTTCTGTCGGGAACGATGGCGATAGCGTGACGATCAAAGGCTGGGTCAATCACCTTGAAGCAATCGACAAGGTTTCGTTTGCCGACAGCAGTTCCTGGAATCAGTCGGATTTACTTGAGCGCGCACGAAACAGTTCGATGACGGTGCGCGGCACCTCGGTATCGGAAACGATAGAGGGTGGTAATGGTGATGATGGCCTCTTCGGAATGGGCGGGGGCGATACGCTTTACGGTGGCAATGGCAACGATACCCTTTCCGGAGGACTGGGTAACGATTCATTGAACGGCGGAAACGGGCGCGACACTTACCTGTTCGGTCGTGAAGATGGTATCGACCGTATCGATGACACCAGTGCTTATGGTGGTGAGCTGCGCTTTGGTTCAGGAATTGGTGCCTCGGATCTCATGATCGAGCGCCGCGACGAAGATCTTTTGATTTCGGTGCGCATCGACGAGGATGAGGACGAGGCCTCGGTTCGTCTGGTCGGGTGGTTCTCCAGCGGTATTGATGGTCGTATCGATGCCTTTGTTTTTGAGGACGGGACAAGCATCGGCGCTGCTGACATCGAAACGCTCTCTGCCGGGAATTTGCCGCCTGCACTGGATGCAGCCATCGGCCAAGTGACCGCCACCGAGGACATGTCATTTGTTTTCCAGATCCCGATGGAGACTTTTTCTGACCCGGATGCGCTCGACACATTGACCCTTTCCGTAAGCCGGGAGAATGGGGAAAGCTTGCCATCGTGGCTTACGTTTGACGCGGCGACGCGCACGTTTTCCGGAAATCCCGGCAATACGGAAGTGGGTAGTTTGCAACTGCGCGTGACAGCAACGGATGGTCACGGTGAATCTGTTTCGGACAGTTTTGTGCTGACGGTGGTGAACACCAACGATGCACCGACCGTGAACAACCCGCTGGCTCTGCAGCTGGCGACCGAAGATTCAGCCTTTTCCTTTGCTGTGCCGGCTGGAACCTTTGCCGATGTCGATGCCGGCGATGTGCTGGCGCTTTCGGCAACGCTGGCCGATGGGCAGCCCTTGCCAGGCTGGTTGGTCTTCGACCCGGCAAGCGGTGTTTTCAGCGGTACGCCGACGAGCAGCTCGGCCGGCTTGCTGAGCCTGCGTGTCAGTGCCACGGATATTGCCGGGGCGGTTGTCAGCAGCGTTTTCGTGCTCGACATTGCCAATCACCTGATGGGGACGGCAACGGCCAATTCCCTGCGCGGTACGGCACTGCGCGATGTGATCGAGGGGCTGGGCGGCAATGACAGGCTTAACGGCGCTGCCGGTGCGGACGTGATGATTGGCGGTGCCGGAAACGATACCTACACGGTGGACAACGCCGGCGATGTGGTGACCGAACTTGCGGACGAAGGCACGGATCGTGTGATCTCGACCATCGGCTACACCCTGGGCGACCACCTTGAGAACCTGACGCTGAGCGGCACAGCAGCCATCGACGGCACGGGCAATGCACTCAACAACCGCCTGACCGGCAACGCGGCGGCTAATACGCTTACCGGTGGTGCCGGCAACGACACACTGAATGGCGGGCTTGGTGCGGACGCCATGGTCGGCGGAATCGGCAACGACACGTATTACGTCGACGATGCCGGTGATGTCGTGACCGAGCTTGCTGACGAAGGCACCGACCGGGTTATCTCGACCATCGGCTACACCCTGGGCGACCACCTTGAGAACCTGACGCTGAGCGGCACAGCAGCCATCGACGGTACGGGCAATGCACTCAACAACAGTCTGACCGGCAATGCCGCCACGAATCTGCTCAATGGCGGCGAGGGTAACGACAGCGTGAATGGCGGCGCCGGGCTTGATTTCCTGGAGGGCGCGGGCGGCAATGACACGCTCACGGATTCCAACGGCAATGGCTATTTCAACGGCGGCAGCGGTGTCGATCGCCTCACTGGCGGGGCGGTGGCCGACTTCTTCCTGGGCGGTGCTGGTAACGACACGATTGCTACGGGTGCCGGTAACGATCTCATCGCCTTCAACAAGGGCGACGGCTACGATGCGATCACGCTGGGGGTTGGCAGCAAGACGATTTCTCTCGGCGGCGGCATAGCCTACAGCGATCTCCGGTTGCGGAAGAGCGGTAATAACCTGGTGCTCGACACGGCCGACGGCGAAGGCATGGCCCTGAAAAACTGGTATGTCGGTACAACGAACCAGAATGTGCTCAATCTGCAGATCGTTGCCGAAGCGATGGCCGCTTTTGGCGCCGGTGCATCCGATCCGCTGCTCAACCAGAAGGTGCAGGACTTCGATTTCAAGGGGCTGGCCGGCGTCTTTGATACGGCACGGGCCACCAACCCTGGCCTGACAAGTTGGGCCTTGACCGATGCCTTGGCGCAGTTCCATCTTTCAAGCTCGGATAGTGCCGCCCTCGGCGGCGATCTGGCCTATCAATATGGCAAGAATGGCACGCTGGCCGGCATCAGTATCACCGCCGCACAGGAGGTGATCGGCGATGCCAGTTTCGGTAGCCAGGCGCAGGCCTTGCGGCCGCTGGCCGGCTTGCAGGGCGGGGCGGTACGTTTGTCCTGAGCCAGACGATGACGCGAGTTCTTTTTGCCTGGGAGATGGGGGCCAATCTCGGTCATCTGGCGCGCAGTGTGCCGGTGGCTGATCGCTTGCGGGGTGCCGGCCATGGCGTCAGCTTTGCCGTGCGCGATACGCGCATGGCAGCGCAGTGTCTTGGCCGCCGTTTTTCCTATGTGCAGGCGCCGCTGATCACCCGCCGGGGAGGTGCCCGGCGGGCGCCCGCAAGCTATGCCGAAATGCTGTTGAGCGATGGCTGGAGCGACCATGCCGCATTGCTCGGGCAGACCGGTGCCTGGTTGAACTTTTTTGCACTGTCGCGCCCGGACGTTCTTGTGGCAGACCATGCGCCAGGCGCCCTGCTGGCTGCCAGGCTGGCGGGCTTGCCTTCCGTGGCATTCGGCAGTGGTTTCGAAATTCCGCCGGCGGGGACGCTCATGCCTTGCATTCGTCCGTGGGAGTCGATAGCCGAGGAACGCTTGATGAACTCGGAGCAATCGGCCCTGAAGGCGGCCAATGCTGTCCTGCATGCGCTGAATGGCCGGCCGCTTGTGCGATTGGCCGATTTGTTCCCCGCATCCCCAGTGCTGGCGAGCTTCCCCGAACTCGACCATTACGGTGCGAGGAGCGATGCTTGCTACACGGGCTCCATCCATGGACTGGCGGCATCGAGTACGGGTATGTGGCCAGAGGGCGAGGGTCGCTGCGTGTTCGCCTATTTGCGCATGGACCAGCCGGCAACGCCGGCGGTACTGGAGGCGCTGGCGCTATCGAATGTTCGCGCCCTGTGCGTTGTACCGGGTGCGCCGAAGGCTCTGGTCAGCAAACATGCAACTTCCCGCCTGCAGATTTTCGGGCAGCCGGTCGACATGGCGCCGCTACTGGTGGAGGCCGACGCCGTGGTGAGTTACGGCGGCGCAGGGGTCATTGCCGAGTCGTTATTGGCCGGGGTGCCGATGGTGCTGATCCCCTCTCAGGTGGAGCAATACCTTGGCGCCAAGCGTGTCGATGCCCTCGGTGCAGGGAAAGTTCTCGAATCCGAGCGCGGGGTACTGGCAATCAATGCCGCTCTCGAAGCGGTTTTGAATACGCCGACTATCCGTGGTGCGGCACAACAGTTTGCCAAAAAGTACCAAGCCTGGACTCCCGCTAGGGCAACCGAGATGGTGGCCCGTGCGATCCTTGATGCCGCGCAGCGGCATGAAGATGCCTCACGTCACCTTGCTTGATTGGACGTTCCTGATGAAACTCCCAGCTTTTCCCGCGCCGGCAGCCCCCGACTACCACGACTTCTCCCCACCCCTCCTGCGCCTGCAGGACGCCCCGCCCAACCCCCTTGGGCGCAAGGTGTTGTGGGTGCTGGCCGGCATGCTCCTCGCCCTCATCCTGTGGGCCCTGATCGGCAAACTCGACATCGTCGCCGTTGCCGAAGGCAAGCTCATCCCGCAGAGCTACCTCAAGATCGTTCAGCCAGCCGATGCCGGCATCGTGAAAGAGATTCTGGTGCGCGAAGGCGAAACGGTGAAAGCCGGGCAGGTGCTGATGCGCATGGATACGCTGATCACCGAAGCCGATGCCAAATCCATCGAAGCCGACTACCAGCGCAAACGCCTGACCCTGCGCCGCATCGACGCCGAACTCTCCGGCCAACCCTTTGCCGCAGAAGCCGGCGACCCGCCCAACCTCGCCCGCGAAGTTGAAGCGCAATACCGCGCCAACCGCAACGCCCTGGAGGCAGCCCTCGCCGAAGAGCGCAGCCGGCTGGTCAAGGCTAAAGCCGAACTCGCCTCCACCCAGCAGGTGCAAAGCAAGCTCGCCGAAGTCCTGCCGCACTACCGCGACCAGGACAAGGCCTACGACAAGCTGGTCAAGGACGGCTTTGCCGGCAGTCTGATGGCCAGCGACAAGAAGCGCGAGCGCATCGAGAAGGAGCAGGAACTGAAAACCCAGGCGCACCTGATCGATTCCGCCAAGGCCAGCATTGCCCAGTCCGAGAAAAAGCTGGCCCAGCTCGACTCCGACTACCGCCGCAGCCTGCACGCCGAACGCAGCGAAGCCCAGGGCGCCTTCGACAAACTGGCGCAGGAAATGACCAAGCAGGCCCACCGCAAGGAACTGCTCGAACTCAAGGCCACTCAGGACAGCGTGGTCAAGGATCTGGCCACCCACACGGCGGGTACCGTGGTGCAACCCGGCACGGTGCTGCTGACCCTGGTGCCGAAGGAAGAAACGCTACGCGCCGAAGTCTGGGTGAGCAACGAAGACATCGGCTTCGTAAGGCAAGGGCAGCCGGTCAAGCTCAAGTTCGCCGCCTACCAGTTCCAGAAGTACGGTTTGCTGGAAGGGCGGGTGGAGCATGTCAGCATCGATGCGGCGGACGCCCCGAAGGAAGCCCCCTTGGGGGGCGGCAATACGGGCGCACCCGGCAGGAATCAGCCGCTGGTCTACAAGGCACTGGTGACGCTCAAGGCAATGCGGCTGGAAATGGACGGGGAAAAGTTCCCGCTCTCGGCCGGCATGCAGACCAGTGCCGAGATCATGCTCGGCACGCGTACGGTGGCGGAGTATCTGCTGTCACCTGTGCGCAAGGCCTGGCATGATGCGGGGCGGGAGCGGTAAAGGCCGGCAGGTATTGAAGACATCATTCTTACAGGAGCGAAATACCCATGAACAAGACCGCAAAAATTGCCCTGGTGGCCGTGCCGCTCGCGCTGGCTTACCCTGCTGCTGCGTGGGTGATGGGCCAGCAGATCGAAACGGCGATTGGCGAGCACTATCAATTGCTTGCCGAGAACCCCTCGGCGAAGATTGTCAGCCGCGATTACCAGCGCGGTGTTTTCAGTGCGACCGAGACGGTGACGATCGAACTGTTCAGCAATGTTACGGCGGCCGTGGCGCGTCAGCAGCAGGAGGCGATGGCGGCCAACCCCGGGGTCAAACTGCCGCCGGTGAAGCCGTTGCAGATCGCCGTTCGTTCGGTGATTCGCCACGGGCCACTGCCCGGCTTTTCAAAGCTGGCGGCGGCGGTGGTTGATAGCGAGCTGGTGCTCGATGGCGAACTTCAACAGCAGGTGGCGGCGGTGTTCGGTACACAGAAGCCGCTGGAGGTGCATAGCGAATACCGTTTCGATGGCGGCGGTATTTCGACTGTCCGCAGCCCCGGCTTTTCGACGCACTGGGCGGCGGGCGAAGGCGCTGGGCGCAACACGCTGGTCTGGGAAGGTTTACGCATCGATGTCGATTTTGCCAAGGGCTTGAAGTCCTACACGCTGCAAGCCGAGGCGCCGAAGCTGACGATCAACGACAGCAAGGGTGGCGGCATGTCGATGAACGATATGCGGCTGCAAGCCACGCAGCAGCGCTTGTTCGAAGACGATCCGCTGCTCTATGTCGGTGAGCAGAAGATGACTCTGGCGCAGCTTGGCGTTCGCCCGGTAAAAGAAGCCGATCCGGTGGTGCTCAAGCAGGTGGTGTACGACGTGGCGATGCCGGTCAGCGGCGAGTATGTGGATATGATTGCGCGTCTCGGCGCTGCGTCGCTGCAGGTCGGCAAGCAGGAGTTTGGCCCGGCGAACTACGATTTTTCGCTGCGCCACCTGCATGGCCGGACGCTGGCGACCCTCTATCGAACGTTGGTCAAGATCTATGGTGATCCGACGCTGTCCATGGCTGCCGGCGCTAACCCGGCGCAACTGTGGGCGCCCGTCGCCAAGCCGGCTACCGACCTGCTCAAGCATGCCCCGGAGTTCCGTCTCGACCGTCTCAGTTTCCGCAGCCCGCATGGCGACGCCACGCTGGCGGCGCGCGTGGCGTTGAAGGATTTTGCTGAGACCGATCTGGCCAATCCGATGCTGTTGGTTGCCAAGCTCGATGCCGCCGCTGAAATTGCCCTTCCCGAGGCGCTGGTCGGTGCGATGGCGAGTACGCTGCCAGCAGGAAGCCGTGCGGCTGAGGCAGCCGCTGAAAATGGCGAGGGCGTTGTTGTCCCCAGTGCCGAAGAACTTGCCGAACAACGGAGCGAAAAACTGCGTCAGCAACTCTCGCTTTTCATCGAGCAAGGGCTGGTGCAACGCGAAGGCACGCAGATCAAGTCGAAGCTGGCATTCAGCCGGGGGCAGATGACGATCAACGGCAAACCGTTCAACCCGATGGCGATGGGTGCGCCGGGCGCTTCTGGAGCGCCGGGCGGGCCGATGTAGGCTCAGCCGAGCGGGAAGGAAACCTCGACCATGGTTTCGTCATCGGTCAGGCCGATACGGAAATCCAGTGTTTCCATGAGGCCGAGCATGGCTTCGTTGTCGACCAGCACCTGCCCGCGGATGACGCCGAGGCCCTGCTCGCGAGCAGCGTTGATGAGGCGTTTCATCAGGCGCATGCCGAGGCCCTTGCCGGCCATCTCGTCGGCAATGACGATGGCGAAGTCGCAATTTTTCCCATCCATCAGGATCGAGTAGCGGGCTTCCCCGTGGATGACGATTTGCCCCTTGCTTTCGGTGGCCGCAATGATGACCATGTCCCGGCCATAGTCGATCTGCGCGTAACGAGCCAGCTGTTGCTGCGGCAACTCGCTGAGCGTTGAGAAGAAGCGCAGGCGCTTGCTGCGCGCCGACAGGTTGCGGACAAAATTCTGTAGTGCTGCCGTATCTTCCGGGCGAATCGGGCGCAGGGTGCAGGCGCTGCCGTCCTTCAGGGTTTCGGTCGACTCGAGTTGCGCCGGGTAGGGGCAAATGGCCATGTGGCCATAGCGCTTGCCGTCTTCCGGTATGGGCTGGATGTCGATGCTGACATCGACAGCGATGGCGCTGATACTGTCGGCTACCAGCGAACTGATTTCGAGACGCTGCAGCCACGGCAGTTCGCTGGCCATCTCGGAGGTGCGCAGCAGTATTTCGCACAGCGGCGTCTTGGCCAGGGCGGGTTTTCCCGGCAGCGGGCCGAGCAGTCGGGCGACGTGTGGCACATCGAGCATGGCATCGATGAGGCGCGTACTCAGGGGCGGCAGCGCGACCGAGCGGGCGTTGTAGATCACCGGTGCAATGCCGCTTTCCGATAGCGATATGACCGGGCCGAAGAGGCGGTCCTGGCGGACACCGACGGCCAGCCAGCGACCTTCCGGCTTGAATATCTGCGGCTCGATAAGGACGCCGCCCGACGCGTGGCCGCCTGCGGTGAGTTCGCGGAAAGCAAGTGCCACTTCCGGTGCCGAGCGCAACTGCAAGCGAACGTTGCCGCTGCTCTTTGCCATTCCCGGCTCCGGGGCGGCCTTCATGGCCAGTGGGTAGCCAAGGTGGTTGGCGACGTTCACTGCCTCGGTCGGGGAGGTGGCAAGCAGCGTTTGCGACACCGGTATATGGAAGGCGGCAAGGACGGCTTTCGCCTCCGGCAGGGTCAGCGTGCTGCGGCCGTCGTCCAGCGCGTTCTCGATGATGCCTCGCGCAGCCGCAATGTCCGGGGCGATGTAGGAAGACAGCGCCGGCGGGGTTTCCAGCAGCAGGGCCTGGCTGTGCACCCAGTTCACGAGAAAGGAGAAGGCGGCGACAGCGTTTTCTGGCGTGCGGAAGGTTGGAAAGCGGGCCTTGGCGAAAGCGGCGCGGGCCGAACGTGCGTGTACTTCGCCAAGCCAGCAGGTAAATACCGGTTTGTCCGCTTTTGCGGCGGCGGCAATCGTCGCTTCGGCGACCGCCAGCGGGTCGACATAGGTATTGGGCGTGAGGATGGCGAGGACGCCGTCAATGCCGGGGTCGTCCAGACAGGCGCTGATGGCACCGACAAAACGGGCCGGGTCGGCATCGAACATTACGTCCACCGGATTACCGGTCGACCAGCTGCCAGGGACCAGTGCGGCGAGGCGCTTCTGCGTCGGGGCGGTCATGGTGCCAAGGGCGATATCGAGTTCTTCCGCCTGGTCCAGGGCCATGACCGCCGGGCCGCCGCCGTTGGTGACGATCGCCAGCCGGTTGCCGTGCGGCTTGCGTGGCGTTGTCAGGGCGCGGGCTGCGGAAAACATGTCGCCAATGGCGCGCACGCGCAGCACGCCGGAGCGGCGCAGCGCGGCATCGAAAGCATCGTCACGGTCGACGCGGGCGCCGCTGTGCAGTTCGGCAATACGTGCCGAGGTGATGCCCTGGCCAGCCTTGACGGCGATCACGGGTTTTATGCTGGCGGCAGCGCGGACGGCACTGAGAAAGCCGCGCGCGTCGCGCAGGCCCTCGAGGTAAAGCAGGATGCTCTCGGTTTTCGGGTCGCTGGCGAGGTAGTCGAGAATTTCCGGCAGCTCGAGATCATCCGATTCGCCGGGGGCGAAAATAGCCGAGAAGCCGAATTCCTCGTTGTGGTTCCAGTCGAGGATGTTGGCGCAGACCGCTGCGGACTGCGAGACGAGGGCGAGGTTGCCGGCCGGCACCGGCTGCGTGATCGGGGTCAGGTTCAGGCCGGCATGCGGCAGGATATACCCCAGCGCGTTCGGGCCGAAGAGGCGGACCTTGTGGCGTGCCGCCATTTCGGTGAGCTGCGTCCCCGCTGGGGTGCCGGGTCGCAGGCCGCCAGTAAATACGACTGCGGAATGGATGCCGCGTCGGGCGCAGGCTTCAACAATGCCGGCTACCGTGTGTGCCGGCGTGGCGATCAGCGCCAGCGAGAGCGGGGCGTTGATCTCGGCGAGGGTGCCATGACAGGGGAGCCCGTCGATTTCGGCACACTTCTGCGAAACCAGGTGTAGCCGGGGGGCGAACGCGCTGTTGCGCAGGTTGCACAGAAGGCCGTAACCGAGGGTGCCGGCTTCCGGGTTTGCACCAAAGAAAACGATGCCGCTGGGAGCGAGGAAGGGCTGTAGCGGGGTGCGGTTGGGGGACATCGGGCTACTGCCTAGTCCTCAGCGGGGGCGGTGGCGCTAAGGTCGACGAGGGTTTCGATGGCGCCGACGACTTTGCCGCGCATGTTGTGCAAGGGCGCCGCCATGAAATGCAGCCACTTTCCTTTTTCACCGAAGGTCGGGAAAAAATCGCGTGCTTCGAACGCGCCGGGGACCAGTGCCGAAGGCTGGGCGTGGCCGGTATAGCGTTCGCTGACTTCGTCGTTGCCGGCGCCGCGAACGAGCATTTCGGCGAGGACGACGCGGCGTGTCTCGAAGGGGTAAAAGGCGCGCCAGACGTCGCTTTTCCCCATCATTTCCGCTGCCGCTACACCGGTTAGCGCTTCGCAGGCCCGGTTCCAGTGGGTGACGCGGCAATGGATGTCGAGGACAAAAGTGGCGACCGGGCTGCCGGCGACGATTTCTGCCAGTTGCCGCTCAGCTTCGCGTCGTGACTGCTCGGCCTCCTTGCGCTCGGTAATGTCCTGCAGGGTTTCGACACAGCCGACGATCTTTCCCTCGGCGTTGCGGATGGGGGCGGCGGAGAAGGCCAGCCAGCAACCTTCGTCGCCGAAGGTTGGGAAAAAATCTTCCGATTCCCAGCCGTCCGGGCAATGGGCGGCCGGGCGGTATTTGCCGCGATAGAGCTTTTCGAGCAGGTCGCGCGCACCGCCGTCGACGACAAGGTCAGCCAGCACCGGGCGGTGCGCCGGGTAGAAGGCGCGCCATTGGTGATGGGTGCCGAGCACCTCGGCGGCGGCGACGCCAGACATGCGTGCCAAGGCTTCGTTCCAGTAGACGACGACATGACTGGAATCGATGACGAAGGTGGGTACCGGACTGCCATCGAGAATGCGGGCAGCATCTATGAGTGCAGCGTCAATCATCTTGCCTCCCTGAGGCGTGTTCTATTTTGCCAAATCTTAGCGCATCGGGGAGTGTGAAGGCTACTTGCGATGCTCCGGGTGGTGGTGCACCGGCTCGGCGTGGTGGGTTTCTGCGGCCGCAAGATGGTGCAGTTCGGCATGCTGGTCGCGCGGTGGCGTCGATCGACCCACCCACTGCGGCAGTAACGAACCGGCCACCATGCCGAGCATGGAGATGCACAGGCCGATCAGTTGCGGTGGCACCAGGCTGGCTTCGCCGATGAGGATTTCGATCAGCAGCCAGGTGCCAATGCCGCCAAAGATCGCCGCCAGCGCGCCCTGGCTCGTTGCCCGTTTCCAGAAGGCGCCGAAGAAGAGCGGCACGAAGGCGCCGGCGAGGGTGATCTTGTAGGCCGACTCGACCATGTGGAAGATCGACATCTGCGAATTCAGCGCATAGACGAGAACGCAGCAGGCAAAAATGACGATCGTGACGCGCATCACGCGCAGGAAGCTGCGGTCCGTCATGCCCGGATAAAAACCACGGACGATGTTTTCGGCGAAGGAGACGGAAGGCGCCAGCAGCGTTGCCGCCGAACAGCTCATGATCGCGGAGATGACGGCGCCGAAGAAGATGACTTGCGCCAGCAGTGGCGTGTGCCGCATCACCAGCGTCGGCAGCACGCGTTGCGAGTCTTCGGCGATCAGGCGGTTGAAAAGTTCAGGGTCGATCAGCGTTGCCGAGTAGGCGATGAACATCGGCACGAAGCAGAAGACGAAATAGATCGAGCCGCCGAGCAGTGAGCCGGTGATGGCGACTTTCGGGCTCTTGGCCGAGGTGATGCGCTGGAAGACGTCCTGCTGCGGGATCGAGCCGAGCATCATGGTGATCCAGGCGCCGAGGAAGGTCAGCCACAGCCAGGGGTCGGGCGGCGGGAAGAAATCGAGCTTGCCGGCGGCCGACGCGTGTTCGATTACCGGCATGACGCCGCCGGTCTGGCCGGAAACGATCCAGGCGATGTAGAGCAGGCCGGCGATGATGACGCCCATCTGCACGAAGTCGAGCACGGCAACCGAGAGCATGCCGCCGAAGGTGGTGTAAGTGAGAACGATGGCCGCACCGAGGATCATGCCGGCTTCTTCGCTGACTGCGCCGTCGGTGACGAAGTTGAAGATCAGCCCGAGCGCCTTGATCTGCGCCGAGACCCAGCCGAGGTAGGAGATGACGATGGCCAGCGTCGTCAGCACTTCCACCGTGCGGTTGTAGCGCATGCGGTAGTAGTCGCCGAGCGTCAGGATGTTCAGGCGGTAGAGCTTGGTCGAGAAAAAGATGCCGGCGATGATCAGGCACAGCGAGGAGCCAAACGGATCGGCGACGACGCCGCCAAGACCTTCCTTCACGAAGGTGGCGGAAACGCCGAAGATGGCTTCGGCCCCGAACCAGGTGGCAAACACCGTGGCCATGACCACCGGTGTCGGCAGGTGGCGGCCGGCGACGGCGAAATCCTTGACGTTGTGCACTTTGGTCGCGGCATACAGACCAATGCCGATCGACACCATCAGATAGATCACTACGAACCAGATCAGCATGGCCGGATTGTCCCTCTTCCCTCAATACGGAGCTGTCAAAACGGCGCCGATTATAGCCGTTTTGACGCGCACAAGGGCTTATTCCATAACGGTTTTCTGGCGGTTATCCGCGAACTGGTGAAGGTGCTCAGGCGATCTTTTTGACCACCAGGCTGCCGATCGAATAACCGGCGCCAAAGGAGCAGATGACGCCGAGGTCGCCGGCCTTCAGATCCTCACTGTGGCGGTGAAAGGCAATGATCGAGCCGGCCGAGGCGGTGTTGGCGAACTCGTCGAGAATCACCGGTGCCTCATCGGCGCTGGCCTCGTGGCCGAGCAGGCGCTTGCCGATCAACTGGTTCATCGCCAGGTTGGCCTGGTGCAGCCAGAAGCGACGGACACCGGCTGCGCTGAAGCCGAGGGATTCGAGCTGGCTGCTGATGTGCTCGGCAGCCATCGGGCAAACTTCCTTGAACACCTTGCGCCCTTCCTGGCGGAACAACTGGTCGCGGTCGGCCGGGTCGCGGTCTTCGCAGCGCGAGAGGAAGCCGGCGTTGTTGCGGATGTTGTTGGAGAAGCTGGTGGCCAGCTTGGTGCCCAGCACTTCCCAGCGGTTCGAAGACTTCGCCGTATCGGCACGTTCGATGACCAGTGCCGTGCATACGTCGCCGAAAATGAAATGACAATCGCGATCCTGCCAGGCCAGATGGGCCGAACAGATTTCCGGGCTGATCACCAGTGCGGCGCGCGCCGAGCCGGTCTTGACGGCGTTGATCGCCTGCTCCAGGCCGAAGGTGGCCGAGGAGCAGGCCACGTTCATGTCGAAGGCGTAGCCGCCGGCACCGAGCGCGCCCTGGATTTCCACGGCCATCGCCGGGTAGGGACGCTGCATGTTGGAGGCGGCACAGATCACCATGTCGATGTCGGCGGCGATGTTGTCAGTATTCCGGCCGGCCGCTGCCAATGCCTGCTTGGCTGCGGCAACGCCCATCTCGGCCTGCAGCGACAGCGCCTCATCCGGGCGCGGCGCGAAGTGTGGCCGCATGCGCGCCGGGTCAAGCACGCCGGCCTTGTCGACAACGTAGCGGCGCTTGATGCCAGAAGCTTTTTCGATGAATTCCGCGGAGGATTCGGGTATTGCGGCCAGTGTGCCAGCCGCGATGGCGGTAGCGTTCTCTTCGTTGAAGCGCTTGGCGTAGGCGTTGAAGGCAACGACCAGTTCGTCGTTGCTGATGACTTCCGGGGCGACCCACAGGCCGGTACCGCTGATAACGACGTTGTGCATATCAAACAACCGTTTCAATTGTGTGACGGCGAAGATAGCACAGGCGTTACCTGGCGGCGACATTCCGGATGGCGGCGGCTCAGAAAAAGAACGGCGCGGCGAGAATGCCGGCAAGCAGCGCGGCGATCACGGCCAAGAGTGCATTCTGTCGCCGCTGCCCGGCGGCAATTTCGGCCAGTAGGATAAACGATAAAGGTTCCAGGCTCGAATTAAATCACCAGCGCCATCAACGTTACCGGCGCGGCCTTCGTTTCCGCCAGCGCCGTCACCACCAACAAGGGCGCCATGTTCGGCCTCAATGCCGACGCGCGTAGCGACCACGGCTACGCTTCGCTCGACTACGCCTGGTACACCGCCAGTGACGGCGTTGCCTACATCTACGAGAACGGCGGCAGTTGCGGCTCGTTCGGCGCCTACACCACGAACGACGTCTTCTCCGTCACCTACGAAGGCAGCAGCGTCGTTTACCGCATGAACGGCGTCGTCAAGCGCACCGTCACCACCACGGCCGACCGCAGCTTCTACTTCGACAGCAGCTTCTACGAGGTTGGCGCCGCCATCAAGGACGTGCACTTCGGCTCCGGCGCACCCAAGGGCGTTCAACTGGCCTACGACGCCGCCGGCAACCGGCGCACCGCCACCACGATGGAAGGCGGCTACCTGGCCACCGAGAGCTACAACTACGACGCCAACAACCGCCTCGTGTCCACCGCCCGCGCCGGCAGCACCACCAGCCTGCGCAGCTACGATGCCGCCGGCCAGGTGATCGAACAGACCACCTTCAGCAGCCCCGGCACCGTCAGCGAGCGCCGCGTCAGCAGCTACAACAGCAACGGCTGGGTCACCGAGCAGAACGTCTACAACGGCAGCGGCACGCGCACCCAGCGCACGCTCCATACCGGCTACGACGGCGTCGGCAACAACACCAACTACCAGGTCTCGGTGTACACCGGCACCAACTACACCAACTACTACGCCACCACCTACGCCAAGTTCGACGGCTACAAGGAGAGCAAGGTCGCCGGCACCTCCACCTATTTCGGCGCCGGCGCCACCACTACCAGCTACGACCAGAACGGCAACATCACCGCGGTCAGCGAAACCTTCGCCACCAGCAAGAACCGCACGTTCGTGACCGACCAGTCCGGGTACATCCTGCAGAAGACCGAAAACGGCAAGACGCAGAACTACTTCTACGCCAACGACAAGCCGCTCGGCGACAGCGGCGCACTCGGCGGTGCCGACTTCGACTACAACTATCCCCCCTCGGACATCCCCTTGCGGGACACGCCGGTCTCCGACCAGTTCCCCGGCAACGTGCCGGGCAACTACGTGGTCAGCGCCGGCGACACGCTGCGCGGCATCGCGCTGGCCATGTTCGGCGACGCCCAGTTGTGGTACCTGATCGCCGACGCCAACGGCCTGAAGAGTGACGCCGACCTGCGGGTCGGGCTCAACCTGGTCATGCCCAACAAGGTGACCAACCTGCGCAACGCGCACGACACCTTCAAACCCTACGAGCCGGGCAAGATCATCGGCGACACGACGCCGACGCTGCCGAATCCACCGCCGCCTCCGGCGCCGAAGAAGAAGGGCAAGAAGGGCTGTGGCGGGGTCGGGGCGATTGTTGTGGCGATTGTCGCGATTGTGGCGACGGTGATGACGGCGGGGGCGCTGGCTCCAGCTGCCGTTACTGCCGCTACCGCAGCGACTGGTGCCACCGGGTTAGCGGCGACGTTCGCGTCGGGGATGGCCGTTCTTGGAGGCGCAAGCTTCGCTGCCGGTGGCTTTGCAGCCGCAATGATTGGCGGGGCCGTCGGATCGATTGTCAGCCAAGGCGTCGGCATGGCGCTCGGCATGCAGGACAAGTTCTCGTGGAGCGGTGTAGCGATGAGCGCCATCGGTGCGGGTATCGGGGCCTCCGGTGTGGGTGCCACAGTGAGTAATGCTGTTGGCGGTGGTCTAGGAGGGACTATCGCAGCAGGCATGGTGAGTAACGTGATCAGCCAGGGCATCGGTATTGCCGTCGGTGCCCAGAAGAGCTTCAGTTGGGCCAGCGTCGCCGGAGCCGCTGTCGGATCGGCTGTGGGCTATGGTGTTGGTCAGCTGACGAAGGGTATCGACAGTTCGCTCGTTCGTGGCACGCTCTCTGGTCTCGCCAATGGCGCGGCGCGGGCGGCGGTATCGGGCGGCAGGGTGAACTGGGGGGCGGTGGCGGCGGATGCGTTTGGGAATGCGCTGGGGAACTCCATCGTCGGTTCGATGAGTTCAAACACCAATAGCCAGCAGGAAACGACGCTTGAAAAGGCACTTCGCGATGCCACCGCTGCCAGACCAATCGATTGGTCAAAGGGTATTCAGCTAGCTGACGCGGGCAACGTGATGAGCGATGCAATGAGTCCGACCGAGGAGGCCTTGCTTGCCGTGCGGGAATCCTCTGTTGAAGGAATGAACCGGACTGTTTCAGAGAATCGACATCCTGTGATTGATGATGCCGATCAAGTAGAAGTTTTCCTAAAATCCTTGGGGCAAGGGAAGAGCGTTGATGATGCCTACGCCACCGCAAATCTCGTCGACGTGAAACGGCACGTGGATAAACTGAGTGACTTAATTGCGACTAATCCAGAAGATCCACAGCGAGATGATTGGGTCAAAACACGCAAGGTGATGACCGATGCCTTGATTAGCAAGGACGTCTATTTCGGCGAGAGTATCCAGGAGATTTTGCCCAAGGGCATAAACCGGATGGATGATTCGGCACTGGCTAAGATAGGTACGAGCTATACCAACGCTGACCCAGAACAAAGCGGGCTGGTTTGACGCACTATACGAGAACAATAATACCGAGAGCGGTACACCGACCTATATCTTTGGTAATCGAGGCACCGAGTCGGGCGGAGCGGGTTTGAGTGATTGGTTGACTAATTTCACCCAGGCGTTCGGTTTCAAGGACGAGCGGTTCTAGATGCTGTTAACGTTGGCAGAAAACTATACAAGCATTGGATGGGGACATGTCTTTCACAGGGCACTCGCTCGGTGGCGGCTTAGCGGCAGCTCAAGCAATGAGGGTTAACGGTACTGCGATTACTTTTAATGCCGAGGGTCTGAGCGATGGCACAATTAGACGCAACGAACTAAACACTATGGGTGCTGATCAGCGCATTACGGCATTCTACGTTAATGGCGAAGTGCTCTCGCGTTTGCAGGATAGTCCGGTAAGCAGCGCAATTACGCTAGGGCTTGGTACTGTGCCGAAAAATATCTTTGCGCTGGGCGGTGTGATTGGCGATGTGTTCTCTGGCGAGCGGCCAAGTTTCTCAAGCGTTGGATTGCCGATCGTTGCTTCCGCCCCGGGAACGCGTGTTGAGATGCCGGCGTTCAACCTGGCTGGGCAGCAACTAGGTGTCTGGGATCGACTAACCGATACGGTGTCGTTACACTTCATGGACTACGCGCTTAAATCAATGCAGACCCAGTTGCAGCCGAATGGTGCGCTTCCCTCAAGCTATCTGAAGAACATTCACTGATATGGTCAATATATGGAAATACGAAAACTTTGGGTTGCCGCGCTCGTGGGGTGGCTGGCAATGACGGCAAGCTACGCAGAAACCCAGGTGAGTGGCCGGAGCGTACGAGACACCTTTGCCGATGAGCGCGTTGCGTCGCTGGTAATTGCGGTGAGCAATGGAGATTACGGCGAGGCTGACAAAGCGCTTAAATCCGGTGCGGATGTTAATGCGGTAGGTGTGGAGGGGCTGACGCCCTTGTTATGGGTCATGGGCACGACGCTGAATGTTGGCAAAATCGAATATCTGCTCAAGGCGGGAGCCAACCCGAACTATCGGGATGTAAAAAGCATGGTCTCGCCAATGTATCTGGCGGCGGGTGGCAACCGCCTTGATGTCCTTGAGTTACTGTTGAAGCACAAAGGGAATCCGAATCTGCCTGGGCCAAAAACAGAAACCATGCTGATGGTCGCAGTGGCTCAGTTCCGGGACAAGAACGTCGATTTGCTGCTGAAATATGGTGCGGACATCAATCAGACCGCCAAGCATCGTGAAACTGTGGCCAATGTAGCAACAAGTTACGGTCGTTATGATTTGATTGCACATTTCTTGGAGATTGGTTTAACGCATGATCTCCAAGACCTTGCCAAGGATGTGGAAATGACAAAAGTCCCTGCTGGCTCAGAAGCTCAGCGCTGGAAAGACAAGGTCATCGATATGCTTAAAGCGCGCGGAGCGAAGTTCCCTGCGTTCATTCCGCGTAAAGTGGAATAGCTGTAACGAATAATAGGGGACAGACCACGTTTATCGTTTGACAATCGAATTAAAGGTTCCAGGCTCGCATTAAAATCTGCCCGCCGATTTGGCGGAACAATAGGGGACAGACCACGATTTAGCGTTTAACAATAAACGTGTCGCGTTATAAATCAAAGGTTCCAGGTGCCCATGGCACTATCTTAAGCCGCTCCGAGTTTTTCACCTGCCCGCTGATTTGGCGGGCATTTTTACGGGTTTTGAAAAGCAGCCCGATGCTGGCCCCTTGTGGGACAGACTTCTTTACCACCAAGAATAATCGGGGACAGACCACGATTAATTTCCACTGATCATGCTTGAGCCTGATCAGATGCTTCGTTATTAGAACGCTTGCCTCAGTTGGCGCTGGATGTCCACAATGTTGCCGAGAAATATCGGTAGAACTTTCTCAACCGTGCCAGACAATTTCCAGGTTGACCGACAGATAGCCGTGGATGAGCCGGTTTCGCATTCCGGATATTTCTCCCCACGGGACGTTCCCATATCTAGCCTTGAGTTCGGGGCTTAGCTTCGTCACCGCCTCGCCGATAATTTCCAGATTGCGGATCACACCGTCTTGTATCAGTTCGTTGCCGAGGAAATCGGCTTCAAGCTTGCCTGCTGTGTACCGTTGAATTCTGGCGATTGCATCCCGGATGTGATCGAGGTAATCGGTGTCACGAAGCGCTTTGCTCATAACGGGCGAGCTTCTTCAAGAACCAGGTTGCGAAACTTTGGGGGGAGATCACCTGCAGTGAGAACGTCTGTCGTCACTCCCAGCTCATTCTCGATGGCGTTTTGCAGCCGAACCATGTCGAGCAGCGTTGTTCCCTTAGGGACATCCACCAGTAGGTCGATGTCGCTCCCTTCTTCGTCTTGCCCGTGAAGTACCGATCCGAAAACCCGGATGTTCTTCGCGCCGTTGCTGTGCGCAATAGCGAGCACGGCGTCACGGTGGATTCGTAGTGCTTCGGATGGCTTCATGGTAGATCCTTCCACGGTTTTGCAAAATGATAGTTCATGACGCTACTCAGGTACAGCGCGGCTGGCGCCGAACGCAATAGGGGACAGACCACGATTAAGTTCCACTGATCATGCTTGAGCCTGATCAGATGCTTCGTTATTAGAACGCTTGCCTCAGTTGGCGCTGCGAATAATAGGGGACAGACCACGTTTATCGTTTGACAATAAACGTGTCGCGTTATAAATCAAAGGTTCCAGGTGCCCATGGCACTATCTTAAGCCGCTCCGAGTTTTTGACCTGCCCGCTGATTTGGCGGGCATTTTTACGGGATTCGAAAAGCAGCCCGATGCTGCCCCCTTGTGGCACAGACTTCTTTACCACCCGTTGAAAAAATGATTGATTTTCGTAATCGTTCGATTACGCTTGACCAATGACCTATACGGTAAAACGCCTCAACGAATTCTCTGACTGGCTCAATGGCTTAAAAGATGGGCTGACACGGCAGCGTCTCATTAAGTGACTACGGAAAGCTCAACTGGGCAACTTGGGCGATGTTGAGCCGGTAGGTGAAGGCGTGTTTGAGATGCGCGAACACTTTGGGCCGGGCTGGCGTATGTACTACATTCAGCGCGGCGAGATGTTGATTGTGATGCTTGGCGGTGGCGATAAGTCTACTCAGCGGGCCGACATTCGCCGGGCCGTAGCGTTGGCGAAGCGCTTGGAGGATTGACCATGACAAAGAGAATCAAGATTTCTGAACTTCCCGAGTTTGATGCCACTGAATATCTGAACAGCGAAGAAGATATTGCGGCGTATCTGACAACGGTTATTGAAGAGAACGATCCCGCATTGCTGGCTGCGGCCCTTGGAGATATTGCTCGCGCTCGTGGTATGTCGCAGGTGGCAAAGGATGCCGGCATTGCACGTGAAGCCTTGTACAAAGCGCTGCGCCCAGGTAGCGAACCGCGCTTTGAAACAATCAGCCGCGTTTGTGCCGCCTTGGGTGTGCGCTTGGTAGCGCAGCCGATTCATTTGGCACGCTGACAAAATTTTCGGTCATCTTGGGGGGAACCTCAGCGGCGTAATCGGGACAGTGGTCGGAATGGAAACGGAGGCAAATATGAGCAAATTCAAAGGAACGGTGTCTCACCACGAGGCTGAAGTCGCCGAATTGCGCGCCGATCGCGCTTTGGCTGTCGAATACCTGAAGGCAGCGATGGAGTCCCTCGACGATCCGGATGACCGAGCGGCGGGGCTGCTCGCGCTGCGCACTGTGGCTGAGGCCTATGGTGGCTTGGGTGCTGTTGCGGCCGAGGCGGGCGTCAGCCGCGAGACGCTGTACCGTACGCTTTCGCCGAAGGGAAATCCCACCCTCAAAACTTTGCTGGCGGTACTAAAGACCGTTGGCCTCCGTCTCTCTGTCGAGCCGGAACATCACGCCCACGCCTGATGGCGACGTCCCGATCCGGGTTAGCTCAGACCACGATTTCTAGGCAATCCTGAGCAAATTAAAGTGGCACGCTATAAGCGCTTGCGTAAACGAAAGCTCGACCCGGCTGCCTGAATCAGCCGCTTAACTGCAGAACAGGCGCTTGATACGAATGTGCTCGCAGAGGTGCAGCCAGTGGGTCGTTTCGCCGAATTCGAAGTGGGACTGAACAACGCCTGCGATCATGTCGGCGAACTGCAGATTGAGAGAATAGCGGCTATCGCGTGGCGTCGTCTCCAGGCGCGTAGGTACGCCCAACGTCAGCCATAGTTCGGTTTGCAGATAGTCGTGAAGGCTATTGCCGCTCTGCACCTTGATCGAGCGTGGGTCCGGCACGAGATTAATGTAGTCGTGCTTGGCCATCACATCGAGCAGCAACAACTTCACCATATAGTTGTAAAGCTTGTTCGCGTCCTGGCGGATATGTGGCTGGACGTTGCGCTTGTCGGCAACGATGACGTGGTATTCCAGCCCCGGCGTTTTCCCGGCGAGCTTGGCGGCATCCTTCGCAAAGGCGGAGCGCGCCTCCGGCGACATGCGTACCCATTTCTTTTCGTTGCCCGGATTCCAGTTGCGGTGCTGGTAGATGTGCCGGAGCAGTCGTTCCGGTTTGTGATCGAGTTCCGGCGGCACCACCGTTGCCGCGATTACCAGGAAACGGCTGGAGCCGCCCTTGGTATAGGGCCGCTCGAATTGCCAACCCGTGTCGCCGCTTTCGTCGAGGTAGATGTGTGCTGCCATCGTCCGGAAATGAAAATGGCCCCGAATGCGGAGCCATGATATTGGGGGGCAGCCCCTGAGACCGACGCGCTTACAGCGCGCTTAGGATACCTGTTTTGGCGTCCCGGCTGATTCAGGATTTACCTGCCGTGGACGAATTCTAAGTGTAATTACGGGGGTTTTACAAGGATTATCCGACACTCCTACAAGATCGACTCGTCTCAATGTGCGCTACGATGCCTTGCCTGTCGTCGTTGCCCTCAGACGCACTCTCCCTTGCAGCCTGTCGGTCTATACCACGCACGGGGGTGTAAGCAGCGCATCATGCTTGAGCCTGATCAGATGCTTCGTTATTA
>JADJUC010000026.1 GCA_016710885.1 Candidatus Proximibacter danicus | reverse complement strand
ACCTGGATTTCGTCGTCGCCGACCTGCACGACCTGACCCGCGCGCAGCTTGCGCGTCTTCCGTGTTTCCACTTCTCCATCTACCGTGACCAGGCCCTCGGCAACCATCGCCTTGGCCGCCCCGCCGGAGGAGGCCAGCGCCAATAGTTTGGGGAGAACATTGAGCTCGATGAACTCGCGGTCGAGGTCTGAAATGTGTTGCGCCATCAAGGGTTCTCCGTGTCGGAATGCAGGGTTTTCAGGTGAAGCGGGGTCGGCGCCCATCATAGTGCCGACGACTGGCCGGGTGGTACATCCGCGTATTTCCATTGACGCTAAACTGGCCTAATGTACATACACCATACATCCAACAACGGAGTTTGCCATGCACACTACCCGGGTTTTCAAGAACGGCAACTCGCAAGCCGTCCGCATCCCTGCAGATATTGCTTACGAGCGCACAGACATGGAACTGGAGATTGAGCGTGATGGCGATGAAATTCGCATCCGCCCGGCGCGTCGCCTGTCTCCGGCGTGTTGACCAAGTTCGCCAGTTTTTCGCCAGGTTCATGGCCGACGGTCGCGGCGATCAGGAACAGGCGGAAAGGGATGCGCTGTAATGCCACGCTACATGCCCGACACTAACATGCATTCACCTGATGAAGAATCAGCCGGAAGAAGTCGCCCCGGCGCTTTGCGCAACGCTATGTCGGCGATGTGGTGATGTCGGCGATTACCTATGCCGAGCTCGACTACGGCGTCGCTGCATCCGCCGATCCGGAGCTGGAACGAACGAACCTCGCCAGCTTGGTGGAGGACATTCAGGTCGCTCCGTTTGACGCCGCCGCCGGCGTGGCCTACGGCCCGATCCGCATGGCGACTCGGGCCGCGAAAAAGACGCCCTCGATAAACCGATCGCAGCACACGCTGCGGCACTGAAGGTGACGGTGTCACCAATAACGTGAAGGACTTTGCCAGGTACCCCGGCGTACAACCGAGAATTGGCTGGACGCAGCGACCGAAACAGCGAATCACTGATTGCTGAAGCGAATACCCAAAATCTACCCGCAAGTCTTCATGCGGTCGCGCGTGCCAAGCCGTGGTCGAAGCTGGCGCGCTGGGGCGGCTTAGCCAGGCGCCATCCGTATACACGACAAACGACCAGCCCCTAGTATTCCGGGTCTTCTCGGAGTTGATCAATCCATGCGAGTTCATCTGGGTAGTGCGAACATTCCGGGGGAATGGCGAGGTTGTTTGGTTGAGGCATTGGATTTATGACATAATCCTGCCCGAGAGCGCTGGAAACGCCTGCTAAAGGTGTTCGAGGAACGTCAGGTCAATGGTTTTGCTTCTTCCATGATCCTTACCAAAATAGCGCATACCAATCCCGGTTTCACACTTCACCGCGAGCATAATTTCCTCTGCGCAAAGGACGTTATGTCGAAGTTGAAAGTACTTTTTGCCTGGAAAATTTCCAGGATTCCCTGTTCATTTCCGTTCTTTTACTGGCTGCGCAATGCAGGCGCCACCTATCGTTCAGCAAGAAGGTGCGCCCTCGATCGCAGCTCAGAAAGCAGCTCAGCAGGCGGTGGCAACTCAAGCTCCAGCAACGCCTACACTCAAAAGAAAAGTGGCCTTGGGCCGCATAACAAACGAAACCAACTACGGGCGCTCCTTATTGCGCGACCGACACGATGACCCGCTCGGTAAGCAGGTTACCGATTTGATGAGTAAGTCGCGTTGACGGAAACCGGGGCGTATCTGGTTTTGAGCGTCCTGACATTACGCGGATCACCGCAGAAAGCCAGTTGACCGGAAGCAAGTTGAATCTGATTGGTGTCGATGCTCTGATCATTGGCCTGTTGACAGAGTTTGGCCGGAAGACGTTAGGTGAAAGTGGATTCATCGTCAAGCAAACGCCAAGTGGCGTTTGGGAAGATCGATATCCGCCTGGTCGATACCAAGACGGGGCACGTATTCTTTCCACATCCGGGGCAGGCGAAGCGTCTCACAGAAACAGCTTCAGCATTTGATTCGGCTCGCAGGCCGCCTACGATGGCACGCTAAACGATGCGGCCATCCGCAATGCGGTTGGTGACGCGATTCACCGAATGACGGCCGAGATGTCGCGCGGCCTTGGGAAACTTTCATTCTCAAAATTGAAGGCAGCAGGTTGTATCTCGGTGGAGGAAAAGCCAGGGTATTCGACCAGGATGATATTCAGCGCACAGACGACAGGTGAACGCGTCAAGTCACCACAAACTGGCGCAGAAATCACTTTGCCGGGGCAGTCGGTCGCTCAGGTTCGTGTCGATGCCCCTATTCGGTGACAGCGAACTAAATGAGGGTTCTGTCGCCAGTCTTATTTCTGGATCTCTCGGTCGCTATAAACCGGATCAAATAATCATTCGCTACGAAGGGAAATAATTGTGATGGTGTCGACGCGGATTTTTGTTGTGTGGCCAGCCTGGGATTGGCTGTGCTCCCGGCATGTACTCAAATGCCGACGGAGAAGCAGGGAGTTGCGGACATGCGTCCGCAACTGAGCTTCTAAATTTTACGAAGAGCGATTGAAAATGCCCGTGTTTTGGTCGACGGACTCGATATGGGGGTAATAAGCGACTATCAGGATGGAAAGGCGGCTCTTCGCATTCTTCCGGGAAACCATGTTGTTCGAGTTGAGCTTGGTGGCCAGCCGGTCATAGAAGAAAAATCTATGTTGGGGACGGCGTGAATCGCACCGTCCTCGTGAAGTGAGAAGGATATCGTGCGTTTTGGTTGCTTTTTCCACCCTTGTTTTGGTATTGACGGCTTGTGTTCAACCACCCATGTATCAATGGGGTGGCTACGAAAATGGCCTCTACAAGTCTTACCATGACCCAAATCAGGTTGAAGCTTTGCGCATCGATCTGGAAAACCATATTAACGATTTGGAGAGCCAACAACAGACGGTCGCTCCCGGGCTTTATGCCGAGCTGGGAACGCTGTATTTCCAGAAAGGGGATTCGGACGCAGCAAAGCGCTATTACGCGAAAGAGCGCGACGCGTGGCCGGAAAGCCGTGGATTCATGACTGCCATGATAGAAACTATCGAACGGCGTCAACAGCCTCCCGCAAAGGACGTGCAATGAGAAAAAATTCTCTGCTACTGGTGGCTGCGATGCTGCTTGCTGGCTGCGTCGCGAACCAGCCCGTGAAAAAGGATATGAGCGCTTTTGAGACGGCAAAGCCGCGCTCGATCCTCGTGCTTCCCATCGTCAACAAATCGCTTGATGTCGATGCACCAAACTATGTGTTGGCGGCGTTGCCGATACCCGTTGCCGAAAAAGGTTATTACGTGTTTCCAGTGAATACGACAAAGTTCGTACTGGAGCAAGAAGGTTATACGAGGGTGAAAAAATTCACGAGCAAACCTCCTCGTCTTTAGCCAAGCTTTTTCGGAGCAGATGCAGTTCTCTACGTAACCATCCATCGTTGGGATGCGCAATATATTCTTCTCAGCACTACGGTTACCGTCGAATTTGAATACCGGATGGTGAGCAAGGACGATGTCGTCATCTGGGAAGAGCGAAAACAGATGCGATATGCGCCTCAGAATGATAGTGGCGGACATCCAGTCGCTCAGCTATTGGGAGCCCTGATCTCTGCAGCAATAACGCGGGCAGCTCCAAACTACATGCCATTGACCAAGCAGGCGAACCAGCAGGTATTCGTTCTTGGCCCGAATCCACTTCCAGACGGCCCCTACCGGCCGGTGGAGAAAAAATAGATCAGGATGCCGCTCATGTTGCCGAGGCGGCTATCCGTCATGCCGTGTTTTTCTCTGCCCACCCCTGAAACAGCTTGAGCAGCGCCGGCAACCCTTCGCGGATCGCCACCGGCCCGGGGTTGAGAATCACCGCCGACTTGAGTTCGTGGATCTGCGCATTGGCCACGGCCGGCACGGCCTGCCAGCCCTCGCGCGCAGCCACGCGCTCCGGCCGGAAATGCTTGCCGCACCATGAGCCGATGATGATGTCCGGTGCGCGGCGCACCACTTCCAGCGGGTCGGCGAGGATGCGCTCCTTGGCCGACTGGTGCCGGGCGCGGTCGGCAAAGACGTCAATGCCGCCGGCGATCTCGATCATCTCGGAAACCCAGCGGATGCCGCTGATCTGCGGCTCATCCCACTCCTCGAAATAGACCCGTGGCCGCTGCGGCAACTTCGCCGCTTCGGCGCGCACGCCGTTGATGATCGCCTGCAGTTCGGCCACCATCGCCAGCGCCTTTTCCTCGCACCGACCAGCCGGCCGACGGTGGCGATCATCGCCAGGATGTCGCCCAGGCTGCGCTGGTTGAAGGCATGAACCGGCACGCCGGCGGCGATCAACTCGCGGCTGATCTCGGCCTGCAGGTTTGGAAAAGGTCAGCACCAGATCGGGCTGCACGGCGAGGATCTTGTTCAGGTCGCCGCTAGTAAAGGCGAAGACCTTTGGCTTCTCCTTGCGCGCTTCCTTCGGAAACACCGTGTAGCCGGAAATGCCGGCGATGCGGTCCTGCTCGCCGAGGGCGTAGAGCACCTCGACGGTTTCGGTGGTCAGGCAGACGATGCGTTGCGGCAGGTGGCGGTTCATGCGCGATCCGTAGGTGGGGCGGAAAGGCCTCATTTTAGCCGCCGATGCCGACCTTCACGCCCACGCCTGCCGGATCATCAGTGCCGCCGTGACCAGCAGCATGGCCGCGAACAGCCGGCGCAGCGGCTTCTCCGGCAGCCGATGCGCCCACGCCACGCCGTACGACACCGTGGCCATGCCGCCGATGGCGAGCAGTGCGCCGGTCTGCCAGGCGACCTGTTTCGCCTCGGCAAAGGTGGCGAGCGCCACCACCGCGCCCGGCGCCACCAGCGCCAGCGCGAGACCCTGCGCCACCGCCTGCGGCTTGCCGAAGCCGCGCGTCAGCAGCGGTGCCGCAACGATGCCGGAACCGACGCCGAAGAGACCGGCGAAGAAGCCGCCGACAATGCCGACGCCCGGCAGCCAGCGCTCGTGCCAGCCGGCACTCGCCTGGCTTTGCCGCGGCCCGCGCGCCGTGGAAGAACCACAGCGCCAGCCCGACGAGAAAGACGGCAAAGCACAGCATCAGCACATGCGAATCGAGATGCACGGCCAGCCAGGCTGCCGGCCAGGTGGCGAGCAGCGTCGCCAGCCCGAGCAGGCCGGCCGTGCGCAGCGGCAGGTGATGGCGCTGGCGGTAGCGCCAGAAAGCAATCAGCACGTTCGGCGTGATCATCACCAGCGCCGTGCCCTGCGCCAGTTGCTGCTCCATGCCGAAACCCATGGCCAGCACCGGAATGGCGATGATGCCGCCGATACCGAGCAGGCCGCCAATGCCGCCGAGGAGGGCGCCGAGCAACAATGGCCCGAGCAGGGAAAAAGAGAGGGGCGAGGAAGGGAGCGATGCCAGTGAGAGTTCGATGCCTCGCAGCATCTAGAACACGATGCGGCATAGAAGTGGCCAAATCGTCAATTGATCATTTACGAATCGTGAAAACACAGCCTTTACTTGGAGACCTCCGCCCGTCCTGCGGCGTTGCCCGCAACCGCAGCTTCGCTGCCACGGCGCGTGAGCTCGGGCCGCCCAACGCCGTCGTCAGCAAGCGTATCGCCATCCTCGAGGCCGGCATGGAAGCGATGCTGCTGCACCGGACGACACGCAGCGTGGCGCTCACCGAGCAGGGTGAGACGGCGCTGCAATGGGCGCAGCGCATCCTCGACGACGTCGATCAGCTGGCTGACGCCGTCTCGCAGACGCGCACGGAACCCGTCGGCCTGCTGCGCATCTGCACCAGTTCCGGCTTCGGCCGAAACCGCATCGCGCCGGCCTCGGCGCTGGCCACGGGCCATCCCGCCCTAGAAATCCAGCTCGAACTGCTCGACCGGCCGGTCGACCTGATCGATGAAGGCTTCCACCTCGACATCCGTTTCGGCGAAGCGCACGAACCCTACCTGATCTCTCGCCGCCTCGCCGCCAACGAGCGCGTGCTCTGCGCGGCACCCGGCTACCTGCGAAAACACGGCAAGCCGAAGCGCCTCGCCGACCTCGCGCAGCACCGCTGCATCCTCATCCGCGAGCGCTATCAGGACTTCGGCCGCTGGACACTGCAGGGGCCGCAGGGGGAAGAGACGGTCAAGGTCGGCGGCCCCCCGCTCTCGGCGAGCAACGGCGAGATCGTCCACCAGTGGGCCATCGACAGCCACGGCATCATCCTGCGCTCGATCTGGGGACGTCGGCCCCAGCCCCTAAACGCGGCGACCTAGTGCGTGTGCTGCCGGGCTATTCGCAGCGGTCGATGTGTGGGCGGTGTATCCGTCGCGGTTGTCGACGTCGGGGCGGTTGCGGGTTTGTGTGGAGT
>JADJUC010000025.1 GCA_016710885.1 Candidatus Proximibacter danicus | reverse complement strand
CGGTCGAGGATGCCGTCCACGAAGGTTTGCAGGGCGGCGGTGGCGAGGCCGTGCCGGGCGGCGATGGCGGCGAGTTCCTTGGCGTTCTTCTCCGCCTTGAAGCGGGTGTAGCCCTCGCGGATGGCGGTTTCGCTGAGGCCCTCGCCGGCCTTGAGCGTGCCGATGTATTCGGCGATGTCGTCGCGCTCGTTCATGAACTTGGCATCGGAACTGATGAGGCCGATGAGTTCCTCGCGGGTCATCTTCGACTTGCCCGGCCCCTTGGCCGAGAACTTGGCGATGAGGCCCATGATGTAGTCGTAATCGATGACGGCGGAGGCGAAGAGGACGAACTCGAAGTCGAGCTGATCCACGGGGTCGTCGGTGCCGGATTTGTCGCCGCCCTTGCCCTGCTGGTCTCTGAGCTTCTTGGCGGTTTCCAGGTACTGGCCTTTGAAGCCGCGCAGGTTTTCCTCGGGCAGCACCTGCTCGAATGGTGGCTTTGTTTTCCCCGGTGAGGTCGGTGTATTGGTCGAGCTGGGTCTTGAGGCGCTGCACTTCCTTGAAGTGCGTGATGAAGGCGGCGCGGGCGGCGTCGCCCTTCAGGTTGGCCACGGCGGAAGGCGTGCAGGCCAGGCCCTGGGACTTCATGAAGCCGTCGAGCTTCTGCACGGCGGTCTCCAGTTTCTGGATGACCACCGGGGCCTTGTCCACCAGCCAGATTTCCCGCGCCTGCTCGCCGGTCTTCTCGCCGGAGAAGAGGGCGATGGCGGCATCCACGGCGTCCTGCTGCTGGCGGAAGTCGAGGATGTTGCCGTAGGGCTTGGTGCCGTTGAGCACGCGGTTGGTGCGGGAGAAGGCCTGGATCAAGCCGTGGTGCTTGAGGTTCTTGTCCACGTAGAGCGTGTTCAGGAACTTGGAATCGAAGCCGGTGAGCAGCATGTCCACGACGATGGTGATGTCGATCTTCTGCGCGGCGGGGTAGTCGGCATTCGGCCACTGCTGGTCTTTGATGCGCTTTTGCACATCCTGGTAGTAGAGGTCGAACTCGCTGAGGCGGTGATTGGTGCCGTAGCGGGCGTTGTAGTCGGCGAGGATGGCCTTGAGCGCGGCTTTCTTGCCCTCGGGGTCTTCCTCGTTGTCCGCCTGCTCCTGCGGCAGGTCTTCCTGAATCTGCTTCACATCGGGATCGCCCTCGGCGGGCGGGGAGAAGACGCAGGCGATGTTCAGCGGCTTGAACTCGGGATCGGCGGCCTGTTTCTCCGCCTGCACGGTCTTGAACAGGGCGTGGTATTCGATGGCGTCGTTGATCGAGGCGGTGGCCAGGATGGCGTTGAAGCGGCGCCCGGCGGTGGCGGCATCGTGCTTGGCGAGGATGGCCTCGATGACGGCCTTCTTGGCGATGGCCTCGCCGGGTTTCGGCGAGTTCTTGCCCTCGGGCTTGAAGTAGTCGACATGGAAGCGCAGGACGTTCCCGTCCTCGATGGCGTGGGTGATGGTGTAGGCGTGGAGCTGCTTCTGGAAGAGGTCCGCCGTGGTGCGCATGGAGGCCTGCGTGTCCTCGATCTTCTGCAAAGAGGCGTTGGCCTCAAAGATGGGCGTGCCGGTGAAGCCGAAGAGCTGGGCCTTGGGGAAGAACTCTTTGATGGCCTTGTGATTCTCGCCGAACTGCGAGCGGTGGCATTCGTCGAAGATGAAGACGATGCGTTTGTCCTGCAGCGGCGCCAGCAGCTCCTTGTAGGTGGGCTGGTCGTTCTTTTTCCGCTGCTTGTTGCGCTTGCTGTTTTCATCCAGCGCGAGGCCGAGCTTCTGGATGGTGGTGACGATGACCTTGTCGGCGTAGTCCTCGGAGAGCAGGCGGCGGACGAGGGCGGCGGTGTTGGTGTTTTCCTCGACGCAGCCTTCCTGGAAGCGGTTGAATTCCTCGCGCGTCTGGCGGTCGAGGTCCTTGCGGTCCACGACGAAGACGCATTTGTGGATGTGGTCGTTTTCCTTCAGCAGGGTGGAGGCCTTGAAGGAGGTGAGCGTCTTGCCGCTGCCGGTGGTGTGCCAGATGTAGCCGTTGCCGTTGTCATCTTCGATGCACTTCACCATGTGCTGCACGGCATAGACCTGGTAGGGCCGCATGATCATGAGCTTCTGCTCGCCGGCGAGCAGCACCATGTAGCGGCTGATGGTCTTGGCCGAGGTCACACTTTTTCAGGAAGCGCTCGGCGAAGTCGTCGAGGTGGGTGATCTTCTTGTTGGCCTCGTCCGCGAACTCATAGATGGGCAGGAAGCGCTCGTCGGCATTGAAGGCGAAGTGGCGGGCGTTGTTGTTGGCGAAGTAGTAGGTGCGGTCGCGGTTGCTGACGATGAAGAGCTGCAGGAAGCAGAGCAGCGTCTTGGTGTAGCCGTTGCCGGGGTCGTTCTTGTATTCGACGATCTGCTCCATGGCCCGGCGCGGATTGATGCCGAGCGTCTTCAGCTCGATCTGCACGCAGGGCACGCCGTTGATGAGCAGGAGGACATCGTAGCGGTGGTGGCTGTTGTCCGTGTTGATGCGGAGCTGGTTGATGACCTCGAAGTGGTTTTTGCACCAGTCCTTGAGGTTGACCAGGGTGTAGTTCAGCGGCGTGCCGTCGTCGCGGGTGAAGGCATTGATGCTGCGCAGGGTCTTGGCAGCGGTGAAGACATCGTCGGAGCGGTATTCGTATTTAAGCCCGGTCAGTTTGTCGATAAAGCTTTGTTCGATTTGGTGTTCAATCATTGTTGGTTCTCTGCAATTTTGGTACCGCCCTGCCACACATACCACGGGCAAATCTCTACAAATAGTCACCCCTTCCAACCATTGAACATTGTGAAGCATTTAACTTCAGGATGTTCACTGCTGACACCGTTTGGCTGCATAAACGAAGCTCAGCAGAAGGCGGGCGACGTAGCGGGCCGACGGTCCGGCGGAATAGATTGTTCGGGCAGCTTGCCAGCACTGGCGCCGGTTACGCAACTGCCATGCCAGCGAATGTCTGCTTTAGGAAAATCGGCAAATGGCCGCTTGCTGGCCAGAACCTCTGGCCACCGGATAATCGTCCCCGGTCACTCCGCACGGGACTATGCGCCAATCACCGCCGGCAAGCGCAGCACCCAGTTTTCCGCCGCCGTACGCATCAATTCCAGCCAGGGCATCGGGTAGAGGCCGAAGCACAACGTCAGCAGCAGGAACAGCCCGGCCACGGCGTATTCGCGCGGCAGCAGGTCTTCGGCTTCGGCCACCGCCGGGTGGCGGATCGGGCCGAAGAAGGCGGCGCGGTAGGGACCGAGGAACGCGCCGGCGCCGACGACCATGCCGAACAGCGCAGCCAAGGCAGCCCCGCTGTGCGTTTGCAGCGTGGAGACGATGATCAGGAATTCGGCGGGGAAGCCACTGGTGCCGGGCAGGCCGAGGCCGGTCAGCCCGAAAACGAGAAACGCCGCCGCCAGTCGAGGCATGCGCTGGCGCACGCCACCGAGTGCCGACAGGTCGGTTGAACCAACACGCCGCTGCAGGATGCCGAGCAGCAGGAAAAGGCCGCCGGTGGAAATCGAAAAACTGAGCAGCAGCAGCACCGCGCCCTGCACGCTGGCCACCGAGAATGACGCCAGCGCCAGCAGGACCATGCCGACGTGCGAGACGCTGGCATAGGCCACGACATTGCGCAGGTTGCTCTGCGCCAGCGCCGCCACGGCACCATAAAGAATGCCGACCGTGCCCAGCCCGGCGAGCAGCCAGTGCAGCTCCTGCGCCACCGTCGGCGCCAGCGGAATGGCGAAGCGCAGCAGGCCGTAGGCGCCGAGTTTGAGGCCGACCATCAGCGCCGTCACCGCCGCCGGGCCGCCGAGTGCCAGCGAGGGCATCCAGGTGTGCAGCGGCACCACCGGCACCTTGACGCCGAAGCCGATAAGAAAGAGGACAAAGACCAGCAACTGCAGGTTGTGCGCCGGCTCCTGCGCCAGCAGGGTCGGCAGGTCGAAGGCCCAGCCGGCGTTTGCGGCCAGCGCGATGAAGGCAAAGAGCAGCGGCACACCGCCGACCAGCATCACCAGAAAGTAGCGCGTCGCCGCCATGCGGCCATGCGCGCCCAGCCCCCACAGGCCGATCAGGAAATAGAGGGGCAGCAGCGTCAGTTCCCAGAAGAAGAAAAAGAGCAGCGTATCGAGGGAGCAGAAGATGCCGAGCGTTGCCGTTTCAAAAAGCAGAATCAGGGCAAAGTGCAGATGGGGCAGCGGCTTGACGCCGCGCCCGGTAGTGACGATGCCGCAGAGGAAAAGCAGCGTCGTTGCCGGCAGGAAAGTATGGACAGCCCATCGACGCCGACGAAGTAATGCACGTTCAGCCGGGGATCCACAGGTGCTTTTCCTGCAACTGGAAGCTGCCATTCTGACCGTCGAACAGCAGCAGCGCCGCCAGCGCCGCGGCGAGGGCAAGGGTGGCAAGGTGGCGATGGCGACCACGGCGCGCCTGGCGTTCATCGCGCAGCAGAAAACAGGTGACGGCACCGCCAGCGGCAGCGCCAGCAGGATCGAGAGTATGGGCAGGGCAGGCAGGCCTGGCAGCTTGGCAGTTCATCCACCGCTCCCGAAGCGGGCGACCATCGCCTGCGTTGCCACTTCCGTCAGGTTCAGCCAGGGCTCGGGCAGGAAGCCGGCGACGAGCAGCACGAACAGCGTCAGGCCGCCGAGCAAGTATTCCATCGGCCGCACGCGTTCGATCGCGCGTTGCACGCCGCCTTCCGGCGCTGGCGCAAGGAAGGCGCGCTGGAAGGCCCAGAGCAGGAAGCCGGCGGCGGCGACGTTACCGAGCGAAACGGCCACCGTCGGCAACGCGCCGAAGCGCTCGATTGACGCTTCAAGTACCAGGTGCGCGGCATCGAAGCCCGGCGTGCCGGGCATGCCGACAATCGAGAAACCGCCAATCAGGAAAGCCACGGCAATGAACGGAATGCGCTCGAACAAGCCACCCAGTTCGGAGAGCTCGGCGGTCTGCGTGCGCTTGAAGACGAAGGCCACCATCAACAGCATCACCGTTACCGCAAAACCGAAGTTGACCGCCAGCAGCAAGGCGCCCTGCACACCGAGCGGATGCAGCGGTGAACAGGCCGATGACGATCAGGCTGGTATGGCTGACCACGGCAAAGGCCATCAGCCGGCGCAGGTTGGTTTGCAGCAGCGCCAGCGCGGCGGTGAAGAAAACGCCAGTGCCGGCAAAGGCCACCACATACACCTGCCAGACTTCGACGGCCTCCGGCGTCAGCGGCAGGATGAAGCGCGCCATGCCGTAGATGCCGACCTTGACGCCGAGCAGCAGCGTCGGGGCGATGGCGATGGTGCCGTACTGCGTCATGTTCGGCAGCCAGCCATGCAGCGGGAAGAGCGGCGTGCGCACGGCCAGCCCGTAGAAGAGCAGGAAGAAGGCAGCCGACTGGAACTTGCCGAGCGGCGGTGTCAGGATCAGATCATGCAGGTCGAAACTCCAACGGCCACCGGTAGCGTCGGCATGCCCCCAGGCGAGAACCACCGAACCGGCAACGAAGAGCAACCAGCCGAAACCCTGATACTGGATGAAGCGCGCATAGGCCAGATCGCCGGCGTCGCCGGACGCCCAGATGCGCAGCAGCACCGCCACCAGTGTCAGTTCCAGCCCCGAGGCCGCTGAAAACCAGATGAGGTTGGTGGTGACCAGCATGGTCATCAGCGCCGACTGCGAAAGCAGGATGATGACCAGCAGCAGCGAATGTCCCATGCGTTCTCGCGCTGGTTCGTAAAGCGAAAGCAGCAGCCCGATCAGCGCCGTGACCATGACGAACAGCGCCGTCACGCCGTCAGCCCCGGTGTGGTAGAGCAGCCAGCTGACGCGCTCGGCGAGTTGCAGCACCGACGACGAGGCATCGATGCTGCGATAGAGATCAGCGGCCAGCAGCAACTCGCCAATGAAAAAGACCCGGCCGAGAGCAACCGCCCACGCGCGCTGGCGCACGGCATAGAGCAGCAGCCCGCCGATCAGCGGCAGCAGTTGCAGCGCCAGCAGCACGGGGTAGGCAGCCTGTTCGGCCCAGTAGAGTTCCTTCATCAGATAATCACCACGAAAGTCGCCATGACCATCAGCATCAGATAGCGCGGTTGTTCGAGCAGCGCCTCGATGGCTTTCAGCGCGACACCAACGCGCTGCAGCATGCGCGCCATCGCCCCGCCCTCGCCCTCGAGGATCAGTCGCATCTCGAACGCCTGCAGAAGATCGGAAAAACGCAGCAGCGTGCGGCCGGCGAGCCCATGACCGGCGACCCGTCCGGCGAGCTCCGGCACTGCGCCGCGGACTTCGCGGGGGGCCCCGATCAAGCGGTCAAGTACGCGATCGTCGAAGGCGCGAACGTCGCGCCCAAGGGCCAGCGTCGGCCGTGTCAGCAGGCCGTCGGCCACGCGATCGATCCAGAAGCGTTGCAGCGCGGCGGTATAGAGAAAGGCATTGCCGGTCAGCCACTGTGGCAACGGAGTTCCATGCGACGGTGCCAGCAGCAAGTACGAAGGCGCCAGCAGAAACTGATAGCCGCGCCACAGCGCATGCAGCAGCAGATAAGCCTGGGCCAGCGCGAACCAGCCGAGGCCGCAGGCCAGCACCATCAGGCCGACATGGCTGACCGTGGCGTAGAGCAGTGCCGTTTTGACATCGGTCTGCACGCGACCGCACAGCCAGGCATAGATGGCCGTTGCTGCCCCGGCCATGGCCAGCGCCGCCATCATGTCCGGCACCTGCAAGAGCAAGGGCTTCGCAGCGCAGCAGCAGGTAGACGCCGGCGTGAACCATTACCGCACCGTAGTACACCGCCGACGAAGGTGTCGGCCCCTCCAGCGCCCGGGCGATCCACGGCGTGAAGGGCAACTGTGCCGACTTGGCCAGTGCCGCCGTGACAAACCCCAGCACGAGCAGCCGCGCCTTGACGGTTTCCGGAATCGTGCCGCTGGCGATGACCGACCACTCCACCGACTCCACCCACCAGAACGCCAGACCGATGCCAAGCAGGAAACCGGCATCGCCGATGCGGTTGGTAATGAAGCCGAAAAGCGCATTGCCGGTGGCCGTGGGCCGTTCGTCGGCGAAGCCGATCAGCATCCACGAACTGATGCCGCACAACTCCCAGCCGACAAAAGCGACCAGGGCATTGCCGGCAAAAACCAGCAGCAGCATGCCGCCAAGGAGCAGGCACAGGGCGAGGAAAAAGCGATGGAACCCCGGTTCGCGGTGCAGGTAGGCGGCGGAAAAATGCAGGGCTGCCCAGCCGATGAAGGCGACGACGCAAGCCACCGAGAGCGACAGCGCGTCGACGGTAAAGGAGATCGGCACCAGCACCCCCGGCACATTCATCCACGTGCCGTGGCTGACCACTGCCGGGATTTCCGCACCGAGGGCGCCGCACACCAGTGCCGCCAGCAGGACGAGGACACCGAGCGCGGCACCACGCGCGAGCGCCACTGTCGCCCCTTCGCTGTCATCGCCGGAAACGGCAAAACCGAGACGAACCGCAATGGCCAGGGCGGCCAGCAAGGGCAGCAGGGGGACCAGCCAGATCAGCGAAACGCTTGCGGCCAGCGCCTCGGCGAAGCAACGCAGCTCGCTCATGCCAGCACCTCCTGCAAGGCCGGAGGAATCAACAATGCCGGAGGAGCCAACAATGCCGGAGGCAAGGGCTCCCGGTGCGCGCCCAGCCAGGCCGCCGAATTCGCGACAAGCGGCACGGCCGGGGTATCGCCCGGCGTCCAGGGCAGCCAGCCGCGCACGGGGTCGAAGCGATGAATCTCGCCCGAAACTGGCTCTTTCACGGCGACGAGGATCCAGCCATTGCCGATCAGCTCGCGCAGTGGCGGCTGCCGCGCGTAGATCGCCGCCACCACCTCGCGCGTCTGCTCGATCACCACCTGCAGGCGCATCGCCTCGTGGATTTCGATCATCTGCCGCGGCAGGCCGGTACGCAGGTCGGACGATGCGCCTTCCATGACACCGAGCAGACCGGCAAGGTTGTGCATGATCTTGGTGCCGCAGCCGAAGCGCTCGTTATCGACGGTGGAAAAATAGTATTCAAGGGCAATGCCGGCGCCGACCGGTCCGGCGGCGAGCAAAGTGGCTTCGAGCACGCGACCATCCTCGTCGGCAACGGGATCGTAGGAAATGAGAAAGACGCGGCGGTCGAAGAAGGCGCCGCGACTCATGCTGCGTCGACCGATGAAGGCCGCAGCCACCGTTGCGTGACCCAGCTCCGGGCGAGCCTGCGACCAGTCATGCCGGCGGCCGACGAGATGTCGCGTGGCATCGGTCGCGTCCGGCATGCGTGGGGCCGAGGCAAAGCGCCGGCAGCGTTCGATGGCATGGCGACGGGTGGCTTCATCGAAGTCGCTGCACAACGACGAGAAGGCGGCACGATGCGTTGCCGGCAGGTCGGCGGTGTCGAACCAGCAAACCGACTCGTCGCCAGTGTTGTGCTCGGCGCCGAGAAACCAGGTGCTGTCGGGAATGACAATGCCGTGCGCGGCAACACCGGCACGAACTTCCGGACGGTTAGCCATGGCCGCAAAGACGCGCGCATTCGGGCCGCCATGGCGCCCCGAACAGGCGCCGCAGTCATAGGCCGCCAGATGCGGATTGTTGGCGCTGTTCGAACCATGGCCAACGATGACCACCAGTGGCGCAAAACGCTCGATCAGGCCAATGCTTCTGAGGAAGCCAGCAACACGGTCAACCTGCTCGCTCTGGGAGAATCCTAGCCTCGGCCCCGGCGGCTGCCGCGATTCGGCTGCCCATTCGCACCATGCGCAGCGCTCGCCGCCGAGCGTTCCCGCGCGCCGGTGGCGAATGCGGTGCGCCAATGCTCGATACGCTTGCCAAGCCAGGCCGGCGCCAGCGTCTGCAGCGCCATCGCCCCGGCAGCAAGCGGAGCACCGAGCAGGGTCATCAGCGGGCCGGACACCAGGCTGTCGCGCGTGGCCCGATGCAGACGCGACTTCCACGCCAGACGCAAAGCCCGGCGACGCTCGTGCAGCGCCAGCGCGGCGCCATCATCGGCCCGCTCGCGAACTGCGTTGGCCGGCGTCACGACCACCGGGCAGAGGGCCGTCGGCGTGCTGTCGTCGATGCCATACCAGTACATCGGCACACCGAAGAAACCGGCGGCACCATAGGTTTCCAGCTTCGGGTTGATTTCCTCCAGGTGCCGGCGGGTACCTTCCTCGCGGTCGTCCATGCAGAACACCAGTTGCGCCGCAGGCGCATCGTTCTGTGGCGAACGCCCATGATTAGCGGCAAGCGCGGCGAAAATCTGTTCGCGGTAGTGGCGCTCATAGGCCAGCAGCCAGGTCTGCCCGCGCTGATGCGCATCGAGCCGGCCGGCCTCGGCAAGCAGCGCTTTGATACCTTCCTTGCCGGCGGCCTGCAGCTCAGCCGGCGTCAGCCGCAGCGCCCGGGCCAGCAGATAGCCGGACCAGCGCGCCTCCATGGCCGCCGCCGGTGCGGACACCATCGCGGCATCGGCCAGGTTTCGCCAATCGTGATCGCTGGTGTGCGGTGCCGCGATCAGACGCCGGGCTTCGCTGGCGGCAGCTTCGGCCAGGTTGCCCAAGAAGAAGGTATGGCGCACCCAGAGTTCGGCCGGGCGCGCGAGGAAATGGTCGCCCAGTTCCGAGAGGAAGAGCGGCAAGCCCCAGGTGCTTCGGACGAGATCTTCGCAATGCAGGCGCTCGAGCACCAGGCGCACGGCGAGGTAATCGGCCATGGCCACGGGCACGTCGCTGCCGGCATGCTCTGGATGCTGATCGCGCCAGAGGAACATGCCCGACCAGCCGGGCAATTCGAGCGCCAGCCGTTCGAGGTAATCGCCCCAGTGGGCTTCGCTCGGCCCGAGATGCATCAGCTCGCGACCGATGGTTTCAACCGGATCGGCCGGCAAGGCGGCGATTTCATCGCGGGCGGCAATGAGTTCGTCGAGCTCCCAGCCGAGATCGATGCCGGCGCTCGCTCGCCAGGCGGCATAGAAGCCAAGCTTGCGCGCCGGGTTGTGCCATGCCGCCATCCCCAGATCGAGATGCGAGGAGAGATGGCGGATGAGCATCGGCCGGACAATGTCGAAAACATTTTCGCCGGTCAGCCGCAGCAGCAGGAACGACAGTGTCCATTCGCGACCGACACGGGCCACCAGCGCCGGCCACAAGCCTCGCGCCTCCTGCTGCCAAGCAACGGCAGCGGGCGCTTGCGGATAGATGTCGTCGAGCAGCGTTTTCAAGGCGCCATCCAGGCTCTCTGCCGCTGACCTGGCGCCGTGCTTGCCTTGCCCTCGGCCAATCCTCGTCGAGGCTGGCGCACGCGGCCCAGATGACCTCATCGAGCTGACCTTCGTCGAGCAGCCACTGGCGCTTCGCCGGGCCGGGCGGCTGCGTGTCGTGCGTCAGCGTTGCGCGCAACACGTCGCGCCGGCGCAGCGCGGGGAATCCCGGAATGGGTTCATCCAGCCCGGTCAGGTTTTCCCCGCCTGGCAGCCGGAGTTCGTCGAGGGCCGCGTCAAGATCGCTGTCATCGATGCGGCCGGCGGCATGCAAGGCACGGCTCTGCGCTTCGTCTAGCCAGGGCCGGGCGCCGGTCAGCCGCGAGGCTTCGGCCAGCGCATCGGGAAAGGAAAGATGCTGCAGACCGTGCAGGGTGTTGTGGTGCACGAAATTGCGGATCGGCGCCTGCGCCGGCAGCACGTGCTCCAGATGGCGCACCCAGCCGGCGACGCGGTCATGCAGGGAGGCGCTGCTGTCGTCGGCCAGGTGCATGTCAGGCTCCGAAGAGACGCGCGATCTCGCGCACCGATGCGGCCGAGAGGGCGATCAGCGGCGCCGGGTAAACACCGGCAGCGACGATGCCGATCGCCAGCACCGAAGCAGCGACGAACTCGGAACGGTTGAGATCCGGCAGCGAGGTGGCATGCGGCTCGCCACCGAGACACAGCCGGCCAACCACCCGCAAGGCATAGGCAGCGCTGACGATGACCGCCAGCGAGAGCAGCGCGACCCAGCCGCCCCAGCGCTCGAAGCCGCCGATCAACACGTGCAGCTCGGCAATGAAGCCGGCGCCACCCGGCAAACCGGCGGCGGACAACAGCGCCAGCGCCAGCAGGAAAGTCAGCCGGGGCGCCCGCCCGAGCAGCCCGCCGATTTCTCCGAGTTCGCGCGTATGCGTGCGCTCGTAGAGCGCGCCGACGAGGAGGAAGAGCAGCGCTGCCGCGAGCCCGTGGGCCGTCATCTGGAAAACGGCGCCGCCGAGCCCGGTGACATTGAGCGTGGCGATACCAAGCAGGACCACCCCCATGTGCGCCACCGAGGAGTAGGCCACCATGCGCTTGAGGTCAGTCTGGCGCCAGGCGAGGACGCTGCCATAGACGAGCGAAACGAGGGCCAGCGTCGCCAGCCCGTCCTTTACCGCGAGCATGGCGCCGGGCAGGGTTTCGCTGGCGCGGATGAGACCGTAGCTGCCCATCTTGAGCAGTGCGCCGGAAAGCAGGATGGAGATCGGGCTCGGCGCTTCGACGTGGGCCAGCGGCAGCCAGCCGTGCAGCGGAAACACCGGCATCTTGACGCCGAAACCGATGAACAGCCCGGCGAAGATCAGAAGTTGCGTCGCCAGCGGCAGGCCGCGACCGCCTTCGGCCATGTCGCCCATGGCAAAGCTGTGGCCGGGCGCAGCATCGTAGAGCAGCAGCAGCGCAACGAGCATGAAGACCGAACCGCCGAGGGTGTACAACACGAAGTTGAGCGCGGCACGGTGGCGGTTGCTGCCGCCCATGCGGTCGATCAGGAAGAACAGGGGAATCAGCGTCAGTTCCCAGAAGACATAAAACAGCGACCAGTCGCGCGCCATGAAAACGCCGAGCATGGCGGCTTCGAGCACCAGCATCAGGGAAAAGTAGAACTTGGCGCTGCTGCGGATCGTCGTCGACACCAGCATGGCAACAAAACACAGGAGCGCGGCGAGGACAACCATCGGCAGCGAGATGCCATCGAGGCCCAGGGCGAAGCTGGAACCGACCCGGGGGTTCCACGGGCGCGTCTCGAAAAACTGCTGGCCGGGCTGCGTCGGGTCGAAGAGAAAGGCCAGTACCAGCGCGAAACACAGCGCGGCGGCAGAAACCGCCAGACTCGCCATGCGGATGACCTCCGGGCGGCGCGACGGCAGAACGGCAACAAGGAGTGCTCCCAGCAAGGGGAGAAGCAGCAATGCCCTCAGCACCGAATGGGCCTCACCTCCATGCCGTACTCCTCCTTGAAGTTATCCTTGTCTTGTCGGAGGATTATGCCAGTAGCGCCCCTAGCCACAACGGTAACATGCAAAGCACTTTAGGCGAATGTAGGGTAGGCGAATGATCACCTCAGCCCGGACGCGGGGTTGTTGGCGCCACCCCCTCCCCCGACGGCGCTTGAGCAGCGACCGACGGCATGAAGAACTGCAGGGGATTTTCCCGCTAGCGGCAAAACGCAGTATCGTTAACGTCCCCACGCTCCCCCAAAACTCTCAAGGAGAAAAACATGGCTGTTCTCGTTGGCAAGCAAGCCCCGGATTTCAACGCCACTGCCGTTTTCGGCAACAACGAAATGAAACCCCTGAAACTTTCGGATTTCAAGGGCAAGTACGTGGTGATGTTCTTCTACCCGCTCGATTTCACCTTCGTCTGCCCGTCCGAACTGATCGCCTTCGATCACCGTCTGGATGAATTCAAGCAGCGCGGCGTCGAAGTCATCGGCGTCTCGATCGACTCGCAGTTCACCCACCTCGCCTGGAAAAATACGCCCATCGAAAAGGGCGGCATCGGCCAGGTTCAGTACCCGCTGGTCGCCGACATCAAGCACGAGATCTGCCGCGCCTACGACGTCGAATTCGAAGCCGCCGGCGTCGCCTTCCGCGGCTCCTTCCTGATCGACAAGAACGGCACCGTTCGCCACCAGGTGGTCAACGACCTGCCGCTCGGCCGCAATGTCGACGAGATGCTGCGCATGGTCGACGCCCTGCAGTTCACCGAGGAGCACGGCGAAGTCTGCCCGGCGGGCTGGATGAAGGGCAAGAAAGGCATGACGGCTTCGACCGATGGCGTCGCCAGAGTACCTGGCGGAGAACGCCAAGAACTCTGATTCCGCACCACCGGACCTTCCCGGATTCCCGAAAGAAAGCGGCCGCAAAGGCACGCACTGCTCTCTTATTCGTGTTTTCTGCTCCACCAGATTGAACCCGGCGAATAAAATGGGAGCAATGCTTCTGCAGCACACCTCTTCCGCCACCAACGTTCACTGAATTACGCCATTAGCTTCGCTGATCCTGCATGCCCTGATTCTGTTCGTGCCCAAGCTATCGCCTCCGGAGGCAAACCGGTCGGCGGGCCTGCCGCCACGTCTGTTGCCCCCCCCACAGGATGGAAGCAAGGCTGGCGCCGAGTCGCCCACCCTCCCCTCCCGCGCCGGCCCCCAGCCCGCCAGTCCGCAGGCCCGCAGAAGCAGATACTGGCCATGAAAAATCTCAGGGGCAGCAAGCGGCATCACGCCAGCCGAAATGGACGGTGGCAGAGAAAGCCGAGATGAACGACTTTCTGCGTGAGCTTGAGCACCAGGCGAGGACAGCGCCAACGCCAGCGCAGAACGTTCATTAGCTGCATGGCAGAGGAATGGCGGGGCGGCAGGCGCAGCAGGACCGCGACGGGAGAGCGATCTGAGCGCATCCCCGACAGCCCGCCGGTCGATCCTTCAGCCTCGAAATGTATCTTGATTCACTCGTCAAGAAACTCAACCAGAGCGCAGGCTTCG
>JADJUC010000024.1 GCA_016710885.1 Candidatus Proximibacter danicus | reverse complement strand
GAATGCGCTGCTGGCGCAATACAAGCCGCGTGCGGTGATCAGCTTTGCTGCCGAGAGCCATGTCGATCGCTCGATCCATCGGCCAGGCGAGTTCATCGAAACCAATATCGTTGGCACCTTCAATCTGCTGGAGTGCGTGCGTGCCCATTACGCCGGGTTGAATGAGGCGGAGCGGCAGGCTTTCCGCTTCCTGCATGTGTCGACCGACGAGGTCTATGGTTCGCTTACCGCCGAAGATCCGCCCTTCACCGAAACCAACGCCTATCAGCCGAACAGCCCATACTCCGCCTCGAAGGCAGCCTCCGACCATCTGGTGCGTGCCTATCACCATACCTATGGGTTGCCGGTGCTGACCACCAACTGCTCGAACAACTACGGGCCTTACCAGTTTCCGGAGAAGCTGATCCGCTGATGATCCACAACGCGCTGACCGGCAAGAACCTGCCGATCTACGGCGACGGCCAGCAAATTCGTGACTGGCTCTATGTGGGCGACCACTGCGCTGCTATCCGGCGTGTGCTGGAAGGTGGCCGGGTCGGCGAGGTCTCAACATCGGCGGCTGGAACGAGATGCCGAATCTGGACATCGTGCATACGCTGTACGATTTGCTCGATGCCGCCAGGCCGAAGAGCGCCGGCTCCTACCGTGACCAGATTACCTATGTCACCGATCGGCCCGGACACGACCGGCGCTACGCCATCGATGCGCGCAAGCTGGAGCGCGAACTCGGCTGGCGTCCGGCAGAAACCTTCGCGACCGGCATCAGGAAAACCGTGGGCTGGTATATCGAGAATGCCGAGTGGGTCGAACACGTCACTTCGGGCGCCTATCGACAATGGACCGATACCAACTACGGGAACCGTGCATGACGCCGATCCTGCTTTTCGGTTGCGATGGCCAAGTCGGCTGGCAGTTGCAGCGTTCGCTGTCGCCGCTGGGAACGGTAACCACCGTCAATCGTGCCCAGTGCGATCTGGCGAGTCCGGAAGCTATCCGCTCGGTGATTCAGGCGGTAGCCCCGAAAATCATCGTCAATGCCGCGGCCTATACCGCCGTCGATCGCGCCGAAACCGAGCCGGAACTGGCGCAGGCAATCAATGTCACCGCCCCCGGTGCGATGGCCGAAGCCGCCAAGAAATCAGGTGCCCTGCTGGTGCATTACTCGACCGACTACGTTTTTCGATGGCAGCAAACAGGCCCTTTATGTCGAGATCGGCCCGACCTGTCCGCTGTCGGTTTATGGTCGAACCAAACGCGATGAGCCGGTTGCCGCAGCCGGTTGTCGCGCATTGGTCTTTCGCACCAGTTGGGTGTTCGGTGCGCGTGGCCACAACTTTGTGAAGACCATTCTCCGGCTGGCCGGCGAAGGCCGGGCCTTGCGCATTGTCGATGATCAGATTGGCGCCCCGACCCCGGCGGCTCTGATTTCGGATGTCACCGGCCAGATTCTGGCCGCCTCGCGGCGCGGAGCGCAGATCGAGGAGTGCCGTCTGTACCATTTGGCGGCAGCGAACCCGGTCAGCTGGTGTGGGTTTGCCCGCGAGATACTGCGCTTGGCTGCGGCAACGCCTGGCTTTGAAGGTTTGCCGGTGCTTGAGTCAGTAACGGGCATCGGTACTGCTGATTACCCGCTGCCCGCGCCTCGCCCAGCCAACTCCCGTCTTGACTGCGGTAAACTCGAACACGATTTCGACCTGGAGCTGCCCGACTGGCGGCCTTTCCTTACCCGCATGCTGCAACTACTTGCCCTGAAAAAATCCAATGGCTACTAAACGCAAAGGCATCATCCTCGCCGGCGGTGCTGGCACCCGGCTACACCCGGCAACGTTGGCGGTGTCGAAGCAGCTGCTGCCGATCTTCGACAAGCCGATGATCTACCATCCGCTGACGACACTGATGCTTGCCGGCATCCGTGACATCCTGATCATCTCGACGCCGCAGGACACGCCGCGTTTCGAGCAGTTGCTGGGAGACGGTTCGCAGTGGGGAATCAGCCTGTCGTACGCCATCCAGCCTTCACCGGATGGTCTGGCGCAGGCCTTCATTATCGGCGACAAGTTCATCGGTGACGATCTTGCGGCGCTGGTGCTCGGTGACAACATTTTTTACGGCCACGATTTCCACAAGCTGCTCGGCAATGCCATGACACGCGAGATGCGGGGGCCAGCGTCTTTGCCTATCACGTGCATGACCCGGAGCGTTATGGCGTGGTCGAGTTTGACGCGGCAGGCCGTGCTGTCAGCCTGGAAGAAAAGCCGAAGCAGCCGAAGTCCAACTATGCCGTGACCGGTCTCTATTTCTACGACCGGCAAGTCGTCGAGCTGGCCAAGGCACTCAAGCCCTCACCACGCGGCGAACTTGAAATTACCGATCTGAACCGGCTATATCTTGAACAAGGTTCGCTCTCGGTCGAGATCATGGGGCGCGGCTACGCCTGGCTCGATACCGGAACGCACGAATCGATGCTGGAAGCTTCGCAGTTCATCGCCACACTGGAAAAACGGCAAGGGCTGAAAGTTGCCTGCCCGGAAGAGATTTCCTGGCGTCAGGGCTGGATCGATGCCGAAAACCTGGAAGCCCTGGCGGCGCCTTTGGCGAAAAACGGCTATGGACAATATCTTCAGCGCCTGTTGCGCGAATCGGTGTTCTGACCTCCTGCCTTCCCACTCACCGTTCGCCCTGAGTAGCGCAAAGCGCGTATCGAAGGGAGGGATGGACCAACAAAAACCAGCCCCCATGAAAGCCACCCCCCTCGCCATCCCCGAAGTCATCCTCCTCGAACCCCGCGTGTTTGGCGATGACCGAGGATTTTTCTTTGAAAGCTACAACCGCCAAGCGTTTCGTGAGGCCACCGGGGTCGATCCGGATTTCGTGCAGGACAACCACTCGCGCTCGGCAAAAGGCGTACTGCGCGGCCTCCACTACCAGCTACCACCAAAGACGCAGGGCAAGCTGGTCCGCGTAACGTTGGGTGAGGTGTTTGACGTCGCGGTGGATATTCGCCCGGGTTCGACAACGTTTGGCAAATGGGTTGGAGAGGTGCTGTCCGCGGAGAACCGGCGGCAGATGTGGATTCCACCTGGGTTTGCGCATGGTTTTCTGACGCTTTCCGAGTGCGCGGAGTGTCTTTACAAGACGACGGACTACTACTCGCCGGAGCATGAGCGGTGCATCCGCTGGAATGACGAGATTGTCGGTGTTGTGTGGCCGCTGGTTGCCCCTCCAGTTTTGTCGGCTAAGGATGTTCAGGGGGGCAGTCTTGCAGATATTCAGCCAGGGGCTTCAGAGAAATGAAAATTCTTGTCACCGGCGCAGCCGGATTTATCGGAATGCACGCTTGTCAGCGCTTACTCGTGCGCGGCGATGAAGTCGTTGGCTTCGATAACCTCAACGACTACTACGATCCAGCGCTGAAGGACGCGCGCCTCTCACGGCTCATGGGCAAGGATGGCTTCAACTTCTTGCGTGGTGATGTTGCCGATACCGCTGGGCTGATTGCATTATTCGAGCGTGAGCGTTTTGATGGGTGATTCATCTCGCGGCACAGGCCGGGGTGCGGTATTCGCTGATCAATCCGCATGCCTATGTACAGTCCAACCTTGCCGGCTTCGTCAATATTCTCGAAGGGTGTCGGCACCACGGTGTTCGCCATCTGGTCTATGCCAGTAGCTCCAGCGTCTATGGGGGCAATACGCGGCTGCCGTTCTCCGAGCATGACGCAGTGGATCATCCGGTCAGCCTGTATGCGGCGACGAAGAAGTCCAATGAGTTGATGGCGCACACGTACAGCCACCTTTTTGGCTTGCCAACGACCGGCCTACGCTTTTTTACAGTTTACGGTCCGTGGGGCCGGCCGGATATGGCCCTGTTTCTGTTTGCCAAGGCCATTCTGGAAAATCGGCCGATCAATGTCTTCAATCACGGCGACATGATGCGCGACTTCACCTACGTTGACGACATCGTTGAAGGTGTCCTACGTGTGCTGGATCGGCCTGCAGAGGCAAACCCGGATACGATTCTGGTGCGCCGGATCCGGCAACCAGCAATGTCCCATATCGCGTATTCAATATCGGCAACAACCAGCCCGTTCGGCTAATGGACTATATTGCGGCGCTGGAGTCGGCGTTAGGAAAACGGCAGAGAAGCGCATGTGGCCGCTGCAACCAGGTGATGTCCCCGCCACTTTTGCTGATACGACACTGCTCGACGAGTGGGTCTCCTTCAGGCCGGCAACGTCGGTAACGGAGGGGGTTGCCCGGTTTGTCGAATGGTACCGGGCCTATGACAGAGGGTGAGCGATATGGGGCAACTTGCCCGGAACTGGCGGCTGTTCTAGAATGGGCGTTCAACTGTTGAACATCTATTTTCTAGGAACGACGACGCCCAATACCGCTCTCCTCAAATTGATCCAAGCCAACCCTGATATCAGCCAGCGTGAACTCGCCCGTACAATGGGGGTTAGCCTTGGCAAGGCGAACTACTGCCTGAAAGCGTTGGTCGCCAAGGGCTTCGTCAAGCTGGAGAATTTCGGGCGCCATCGCAACAAGCTGGCCTATGCCTATCTTCTGACACCAGCCGGCATAGAGGAAAGGCGCGCGTCACCGTATCCTTCCTGCGCCGCAAGGAACAGGAATTCGAAACCATCAAGCAGGAAATCGCTCGCCTGCGCGAAGAAGTAGACCCCGGCACGCCGGCCGTTAGCGTCGGCGAGCCACGTTTGAAAGTCGAAAATGACATCCTGCAACCAAGACACCAGACTCGCCATCATCGGACTCCGGCTATGTCGGACTGCCGCTGGCCGTCGAATTCGGCAAGAAGCGTAGCATCGTTGGCTTCGACATCAACGAACGCCGCGTCGAGGAGCTGCGCTCCGGGCAGGACCACACGCTGGAAGTGAGCTCCGCCGAGCTGCCGAGGCCGTTCATCTGCACTATACGGCGACGCTGGCGATCTGCGTGAGTGCAACGTCTTCATCGTAACCGTGCCGACCCCGATCGACGAACACAAGCGGCCGGACCTGACGCCGCTGGTCAAGGCCAGCGAGACGATCGGTCAGATACTGAAGAAGGGCGACATCGTCATCTACGAATCGACCGTCTATCCCGGGGCTACCGAGGAGGATTGCGTTCCAGTTCTGGAGAAGGTGTCCGGCCTGCGTTTCAACGAGGACTTTTTCGCCGGCTACAGCCCGGAGCGGATTAATCCGGGCGACAAGGAGCACCGGGTGACGACGATCCGCAAGGTGACCTCCGGCTCGACGCCGGTCGTCGCCGACCGCGTCGATGCGCTCTACAACGAGATCATCACGGCGGGTACGCACAAGGCGCCGAGCATCCGCGTCGCCGAAGCAGCGAAGGTGATCGAGAATACCCAGCGCGACCTGAATATCGCCCTGATGAACGAACTGGCGATCATCTTCAACCAGATGGGGATCGATACCGAAGCGGTGCTGGAGGCGGCCGGCACCAAGTGGAATTTCCTGCCCTTCCGGCCCGGCCTGGTCGGTGGCCACTGCATCGGTGTTGACCCCTATTACCTCACCCACAAGGCCCAAGAGGTCGGCTACCATCCGGAGATCATCCTCGCCGGCCGCCGGCTGAACGACGGCATGGGTTCCTACGTGGTCAGCCAGCTCGTCAAGGCGATGACGAAGAAGCGCATCCATGTCGACGGCGCGCGCGTGCTGGTGATGGGGCTGGCCTTCAAAGAAAACTGCCCCGACCTGCGTAATACCCGGGTCATCGACATTGTTCGCGAGCTCGACGAATACAACGTCTCCGTCGACATCTACGACCCCTGGGTCGACGTCGCGGAAGCGCAGCACGAATACGGTGTGACGCCGATCGACGAACCGGCATCCGGCGCCTACGACGCCATCATCGTGGCGGTTGCCCATGCCCAGTTCCGCGAAATGGGCGCGCAGTGCCTGCGTGCGCTCGGGCGCGCCGCGCATGTGCTCTACGATCTCAAGTACATCCTGCCGGCCGACAAGTCGGATATCCGTCTGTGAACCGGTCAACTCGCCATGCATGATTACCCAATCGTCAATGATCGCAAAATCCAGCTCGCGCTGGTTGGCTGGGACGTATCGCCAAGAACCACTTCGCTGCGATCGAGCAGCATCGCGACCGCGTCGAGCTGGTCGATGTCTGCGATATCAATCCCGTAGCACTGGAACAGGCGGTCGAATGCACGGGGGGCGGCCGGGCATCGCTCGCTGGAGGCCCTGCTCCGTCAACTAGCGCGGACCTGGTCATACTGACCACGCCGAGCGGCCTGCATCCCGATCAGACGGTGCAGATCGCCGCGTCCGTTCGCCACGTGATGACCGAAAAGCCAATGGCTACCCGCTGGCACGACGGCCTGCGCATGGTCAAGGCCTGTGACGACGCCAACGTGCGTCTGTTCGTGGTCAAGCAGAACCGGCGCAATGCCACGCTGCAACTGCTCAAGCGGGCGGTCGAGCAGAAGCGCTTCGGCCGCATCTACATGGTCAACATCAACGTCTTCTGGACGCGCCCGCAGGACTATTACGACAGTTCAGCCTGGCGCGGTACCTGGGAGTTTGACGGCGGCGCCTTCATGAACCAGGCCAGCCACTATGTTGACCTGCTCGACTGGCTCATTGGACCCATCGAAAGTCTTCAGGCCTATACCGCCACGCTGGCCCGAGACATCGAGGTGGAAGACAGTGGTGTCGCCAGAACATCCGCTGGCGCTCCGGCGCGTTGGGCTCGATGAACGTTACCATGCTGACCTATCCGCGTAACCTCGAAGGCAGCATCACCATCATTGGCGAGAACGGCACCGTCCGTCTCGGCGGCGTTGCGGTCAACGATATCCAGCACTTGGAGTTCGCCGAACCCCATGCTGACGACGAGTTGGTGAAGTCGGCTAGTTATGACACCACCTCGGTCTATGGCTTCGGACATCCGCTGTACTACGACAACGTGATCCGGGTCTTGCGCGGCGAGGCGATGCCGGAAACCGACGGGCGCGAGGGGCTGAAGTCGCTGGAAGTGCTGATCGCTGCCTACCTCTCGGCGCGACGGCCGTCGGGTCGCCCTGCCGCTGGATTACTGAGATGCCGGCCAGCATTCACCCGACCGCCATCGTCGACGACGGCGCCATCACGGAACCCGTGTCTGGCACTGGGTTCATGTCTGCGGCGGCGCGCGCATCGGCAGCGGCTGTTCGCTCGGCCAGAGCGTTTTTGTCGGCAACGACGTGCGCATTGGCGACAACGTCAAGATTCAGAACAACGTCTCGGTCTATGACGCCGTGACGCTGGAGGATGAAGTCTTCTGTGGGCCGAGCATGGTGTTCACCAACGTATTCAACCCCCGCTCCGCCGTTGTGCGGAAGGGCGAATACCGGCGTACCCTGGTCCGCCGCGGAGCGACGCTGGGCGCCAACGCGACCGTCGTCTGCGGCGTCACGATCGGACGCTACGCCTTTGTCGGTGCCGGCGCCGTCGTCACCCGCGACATCCCCGACCATGCCCTCGTTGTCGGCGTCCCGCCGGCCAGATCGGCTGGATGAGCCGTCACGGCGAACGCCTCGACCTGCCGCTTGCCGGCGACGGCGAAGCTCGCTGTTCGGCGACGAACGAGCGCTACCGCCTGCTCGACGGGCGCGTCGAGTTCATCGACTGCGCCGAGGCCTGAGCGCAATGGAATTCATTGACCTGAAGACCCAGTACCGCGAGCTGCAGCCGGCGATCGACGCGCGCATGCGGCGGGTGCTCGAACACGGCCAGTACATCATGGGGCCCGAGGTTGCCGAGCTGGAAGGCCGACTCGCCGACTTTATCGGCGCCCGCCACTGCATCACTTGCGCCTCCGGTACCGAAGCCCTGCTCATGTCGCTAATGGCGCTCGGCATCGAACCTGGTGACGAAGTTGTCACCACACTGTTCACGTTCGTCGCCACCGCCGAAGTGATTGCGCTGCTTGGCGCAATCCCGGTTTTTGTCGATGTCGAGGCGGACACCGGAAACATTGATGTGACACAGATCGAGGCAGCGATCACCACCCGTACGCGGGCGATCATGCCGGTTTCGCTTTACGGCCAGCCGGCGGACATGGACGAGATCAACCGGATAGCCGCCCGCCACGGGCTGCCGGTGGTCGAGGATGCGGCGCAAAGTTTCGGCGCCGAATACCAGGGCGGCGCAGCTGCAATTTGTCCACCATCGGCTGCACCAGTTTCTTCCCGAGCAAGCCCCTGGCTGCTACGGCGACGGCGGCGCCATTTTCACCAGTGACGATGCGCTGGCGACTGCCTTGCGCGAGATTCGCGTCCACGGCCAAGCGCGCCGCTACTTCCATACCCGCGTTGGCGTTGGTGGCCGCATGGACACACTGCAGTGCGCGATCGTGCTGGCCAAGCTCGACCGCTTCGAGTGGGAGGTCGGCCGGCGCCTGGCGATCGGCGCGCGCTACAACCGCCTGTTCGGCGACCGTGTGCAGCGGATTGAGCAGCGCCCTGGCCGCAGCAGCGTCTTTGCGCAGTACACGATCCTCGTCGACGGGCGGGCTGGGATTCAGGAATCGCTGAAACAGTCGGGGATCCCGACCGCCGTCCACTATCCGGTGCCGCTGCACCGGCAACCCGCGTACGCAGAGCGCTGCCGGACCGCCGGAACACCGGTTGCCGACGCGCTTGCCGACCGCGTCCTCAGCCTGCCGATGGGACCCGATCTGGGTGAGGCAGATCAGGACCACGTCGTCGCCGAAACCCTGCGCGCGCTCGCATCGGCGCCGGCAATCCTGACGAATTGAACGAATCTGGCTTTTTCTGGAGTGATGGAATGAATCTGAGCGGAGCAAAAATCCTCGTCATCGGCGGCGCCGGTTTCATCGGCAGCCATGTGGTCGCCGAGCTTCTCAAGACCGATGTCGGCGAAGTGGTCATCTACGACAATTTCGCTCGCGGCAAGCGCTCGCATATCGAACCCTATCTGGCCGACCCGCGCTGTCGCCTGTACGCCAACGGCGGTGATATCCGCGAGACCGACATCCTCGACGACGCGATGCGCGGCATCGACGGCGTCATCCACCTCGCCGCGATGTGGCTGCTGCACTGCAAGGATTTCCCGCGCACCGCCTTCCACGTGAACATCGAAG
>JADJUC010000023.1 GCA_016710885.1 Candidatus Proximibacter danicus | reverse complement strand
TCAACTTCGGCGATTGATCGATAAAGCACACCTTTTTCAGGTGCTTACAACCGTTGTCTTGGATATATTGCCAGAGCGTCAGGGCTCCCATCGAATGGCCTGCAACACAGGCATTGTCGATGGCATAGTGCTCAAGCAAGTTCGCGAGATCTTTTGCCATACGCGACACGGTCGGCAAGTTCGATGTCTTCGGGCTATGCCCGCCGTGCCCTCTGGCATCCCAGCGATAGACAGTATGATGCTTGGTCAATTCAGCGAGAAACGGAAACCATTCCTGGTGGCTTGCCGTCCAGCCATGAAGCAGGACAAGCGGTGGCCCCTCGCCGGATGCGCTAACGCGCAGCTTTTCACCATCGTCGGCAAAAAAGTGACTCATGGAATTTCAGATCGCGGAAAAGCGCGCAGGTTGTCACAAGCCTGAGCCAAGAGCAACTATAATCGCCTCCTTCTTCAAGGATGTGCGATGAAATCAGAGATTTTTCACTACGCTCATGGTATCAGTGCCGTTGATTCCGGCTATGTCCGGCACTTGCATGCGGCGATCCACTTTGTTGTCGAACAGGGCCGCGTCGCAATCGTTGATACGGGAACAAACGATTCTCTGCCGCAAGTGCTGGCGGCCCTGGAAGCAATGGGCTTGGCTGAAGACAGCGTCGAGTACGTCATCCTCACCCATATTCATCTGGATCATGCAGGAGGGGCCGGCGCGCTTATGCGCGCGTTTCCGAATGCACGCCTCGTCGTCCACCCTCGTGGCGCGCGGCATATGGTTGATCCGAGCAAATTGATAGCCGGGGGCAGCAGCCGTCTATGGGGCTTCTGAAGTTCGCCGCCTGTACGGCGAGATACTCCCGGTCGAGGCGGGCCGGATTATAGAGGCATCGCACGAAACCATTATTCGCCTGGGTGCGCGAGAACTCCTCTGCCTGGATACGCCGGGGCACGCGCGACATCACATCAGTATCGTCGATCGTGGCAGCAACGCTATCTTTACCGGCGACACCTTTGGCCTTTCTTACCGGGAACTCGATACTGACGGCCGTCAATTTGCTTTTCCAACCACAACACCCGTTCAATTCGATCCCGAGGCCATGCACCGGTCGATCGATTTGCTGATGACCTTCGCGCCGCGAGTGATGTATCTCACGCATTTCAGTGAATTGCGCGACGTGGAACAACATGCAGAAACTTTGCATCGATTGGTGGATGCGCATGTTGAGATAGCTCGGCGCGAGGCACGTCCAGGTTCCGACCGCCATGTCCGCATACGCGCAAACCTGGCCCATTTACTGGTGGACGAGGCGGAGCGTTTCGGTTGTCGGCTCGGGCCTGCCGAAGTGCTTAAGCTATGGGAAAAGGATATCGAGCTTAATGCCCAAGGCCTCGATGTCTGGCTTGATACTCTTTAACGCAGCAGCCGACGGCGCCAGAACAAGGCAAGCATCAGCAACGCGACAGACGCCATCGCCGTCAGTGCCAACCAGAAGCCCGTCGGCGAGTCGAGCAATGGCATGCTACGGAAATTCATACCAAAAATTCCCGTAACCAAGGCCGCCGGCATGAACATCGTCGTCACGACTGTGAGCGCACGAACCTCCATATTTACCCGGTTGCTGACACTGTTCAGATAGATATCGAGAAGGCCTGACAGCAGGTCTCGCAGGTCTTCCAGCTGCTCCAGCAAATGGACCGTGTGGTCGTATATATCGCGCAGATAAAGCCGGGTTTCGTTGCCGAAAAATTCGGACTGATTCCGCTGCAGCGAGCTCATAACTTCCTGTAGTGGCCAGATCAAACGGCGTAAATGCGAAAGCTGTCGTTTTAGCGCGTGCGCCTTTTGCAGGGCGCCGCGCTTCGGAACCCCGAGAATTTCCTCCTCCAGGTCATCGCACTGATCGCTTAGCCGCTCAATGATGCGAAAGTAACTATCCACAAGTGTATCCAGCAAGGCATACGCAAGGTAATCGCAGCCTTGTTTGCGAATGGCGTTTTTTTCTGCGCGCAGGCGTTGTCGAATTGGCTCAAAGGTGCCGGTTTTTTGCTCCTGAAAAGTCAGGATGAAATCATGGCCGATAACGATGCTGATCTGGTCAGTTGCGAAATCCGTTCGTGGTCGCGACGGATCGTACACCTGGGCAACGACATAGAGATAGTCAGCATAAGCATCAATTTTTGGCCGCTGGTCGGTATTGAGAATGTCCTCCAATACCAGCGGATGTAGATCGAATCGCTTGCCGATGGCAGACAGGAGCGCTGCATCGTGCAGACCGTAGATATTGAGCCAGCGAACCGGGAAATTGTTTTCCTCCGAATCCAGCATCGAAATGTCCGGAAGCTCTCGTTCGGTCACTCCGTTAGCGTCGCCGTAGCCAGTTAAGGTAACGGAGGGCAAGCTTGTTTTGACTTCACCGATATGGACAAGTGCGCCGGGGGGTAATCCGGCTTTCGACGAGCGTAACTTCTTCTTGCGCGGCATTACGGATGCTCCGAAAGGTGTCGCAGGGCAATCGAGGCTGCGAACAGGCCGAAACTTGCGGTAATGCACATCGACGAGCCGAATCCCGCGCAGTTGAGGCCGCCGGAAGCGGGGGGTGAAGCTGGCGCAGAACCTTGCGACGAATCCGGTGTTGAACCAGGCATTGCGTCGCAGGCTGTTTCGTTTTGTGGTGAACGCAAGGGCTCTGTCGAAAAAACTGCCGTCACACCGAATTTCTTCTTTGGATCCCGCGTGAAACCATGGATTTTTCGCAATTGCGAACGAACCCGAGCAAGCAGGGGATCCTGAACGGTGCGGGCGAGATCATCGACCTCGATTCTTGTCGGGTCAACCTTGCCGCCAGCGCCGCCTGCAACGATGATTGGCAGGTGCTTGTCGCGACACCAGGCAATCATTGCCACTTTTGTCCTGACCTCATCGATGGCATCGATCACGAAATCGAAGCCACCATCCAGAAGCGATCCCACGTTTTCCGGCGTCACGAAATCCTCAACTTCGGCCAACTTGCACTCAGGATTGATTCCGCGAATACGCGCAGCCATCGCTGTTACCTTCGCTTGGCCAAAAGTTTCTTCGAGCGCGTGAATCTGTCGGTTAGTGTTGGATTCCGCGATGTTGTCGAGATCGACCAGCGTAATCGCTCCGACACCGCTACGTGCTAGCGCCTCCGCCGCCCAGGAACCGACTCCGCCGACACCGACAACACAGACACGCGCTCGCTTGAAGCGCGCAAGGGCGGCCCCTCCATAGAGCCGGCCGATGCCGCCGAAGCGGCGGTCAAAATCAACATCCATGGGCTGGGTGGCAGTGGGCGGTAGGAGCCAAGCTCAATCCTCAGCCCTCAATGGTTCGACGGATCACGCTATTGAAGGGTCCAATCCACTCCGGCGCGAACTGGTTGTCACAGGCATTCACTTCGGCGATGGCGCGCAGTACCGAGCGGTTCTTGCCACGGTGGATGTGTTTGAGCATCACCGCTTCAAAAGCGTCGACGATGGCCAGAATTTTTGCGCCATCGCAGATCGCATCGCCGGTGAGCCCGGCGGGGTAGCCGGCGCCGTCAGGCATTTCATGGTGTTGCGAGATGATTCTGGCGGCTTCATCCCAGCCTTCCATACGCTGGACAAGGCCTGCGGCATAGCCCGGGTGGCTGCGCAGAGAGAGTTTTTCTTCATCCGTCATGCGGCCGACTTTCAGCCATACGGATTCCGGAAGAAGCATCATGCCAACGTCGTGCAAATAAACCGCCGTTTCCAACTGAACCTGATCAACCTTTTTGCCGCCGGCCTGGTTGGTTTCCAGGGCAAGACGCAGAATGCGATTGGTTCTTCCCTTGAACAGGGGTGAGCGGGCCTCGGACTGCAGCGCAATGGCGCGGAAGAAGCGAAGGTCGTCGGCAACCTGCAGATTTTTTCGGGAGCTTGAGACTGCTTTCCCCTTTGGCAGGGAGGTGCTGGCAGCCGCCTTGAAACCCGTGACCGACTCGATCAATGCCGACGCAGCGGCATCAATGCCCTCCGGCATCGCGCGCGACATTTTTTCCAGCCCCTGAACCAGAGGCAGCAGACGCAGGCTGTCGAGCGAACGGTGGCCGATCAATGCATCAGTGGCCAGTTCCAATCGGTCCGTAGCTAGCAAAATCGCTTCTGCAGCAAGGTCGGAAAAAACCACTTCTCCGGCGCGCAGGCGGGAGAGCAGGCCTTCAATCGGGTGGGCAATGGCGACGGCAAAATTCACCTTGCACATTGCCGCATCGCCCTTGATGTTATGCACGGCACGGAACAGGTTGGCCACAACATCACGGTCGCCCGGAACATCCTTTAATCGGGAAACATCACGCTCGATATTAAGAACGTGATCTATCAGTGCGTCAAAGAAGGTCTGCAGCCCTTCCGCGTCCTCGATGGTCGGCGAGATGATCGAACGGATATCCATGGAACACCCCTTTAAATCCAATGTTCCAAGTTTAGCCGAAGCAGAGGTTGGTGGGCATCTGATGCGCGCTTGCCCACCGATGAACCTGCGCTATTGCGCCTTTCTTTGGATGACAAATCCTCGCTGTGCATCGTCGCGATAAGCGTAGTCCACAGCACCATTCCGCACGATGCCCATCACCAGCATGTTTCCGGTCAGCGCGTCGTGGTCAGTTTTCGAAAACGGGTGCTTGTAAGTTGTGATTACCCCACCCACCTGGCGATTCAGATTCTCGAGTGCTGCCTTGATCTTCTCCGGCTCCGAGCTCTGCGCCTGATGAAGCGCGTAGAACAGCAGCAGCGCCGCATCATAGCCCTGCGCAGCAGCCATCGGAGCAGGAATGACCGCAGTGTTGAATTTCTGCTGATAGGCCGTAATGAACGCATTGCGGCGCTGGAAACTGGCCTGTTGCACAAAGCTCACGGCAACCAGCGCGCCCTCGCCGGCGGGTCCTGCGGCATCAATGAAATTTCGCCAGCAGAGCGGCCAACTCCCCATCAATTGCACATTCCACTTCTGCTTCTCGATGCTCTTTGCCAGCACCGCCGCTTCCGGGCCGACCGTATAGCTGATTACAACGTCGGCCCCCGCAGCTCTGGCGGCTTTAACTTCCTCTGCAAGGTCTTTGACCCCTACCGGAAAGCGGTGCACCGATACGGGCTTGAGCCCACCTTCGGCCAAGGCTTTCTCGACATCATTCTTCCCTGCCTCGCCGTAGCCCGTAGTGTCCGCAAAAAGAGCGACCTTGCGGAATCCCCGCTTCATGGCATCGGCGACAATGAACGGTGCCTGTACTTCATCGCGCGGCGATACCCGGAAAATCCAGTTCTCTGGTGCGCTGGCAAATTTTTTCGTGAGCGGGGTGCCGGTAGAAACCGGTACGATCAGTGGAACCTTCGCATTCTGGAAAATATCGATCGTGGCCAGGCCGACACCGGTGTTACAGACGCCGAGAGCAGCGACCACCTTGTCTTTTTGCAGCATTTCCTCAACGACCTTCTTCGCGAAATCCGGATTCGCCTGATCGTCGCGTTCCACCAGCTCGATCTTTTTGCCATTGACACCGCCGGCCATGCTGTTGATCTCTTCAATGGCCAAACGGATACCGTTGCGGGCAGAGATGCCCATGTCGGCTGAACCACCGGTGAACGGGCAATAAACGCCGATCTTTATGGTCTCTTCTGCCGCCTGCGCCGCAATCGGTGCAGCAAGGCCGAAGGCGGGAAATATGGCGGTGGCCAGCAAGGTGATGCACGAACGATTCATTATCTGTCTCCTCTTTGTTGTTGTCAGGTCACCTGATTCTATGGCAATAGCTGTCACTTTGCCAGTCACAGTCGCCTGCCTCCCCCCGGTTTTTACCTTCGCCCATTCACCAAAAAATCGGGACAAATGGCGGTTTATGTCCGCTCTCGGCTAAACTTCACTCCTTTTTCAATCGAGGAGATCCCCATGTCCGTTACCACTACTGCCAGCGGCCTGGTTATCGAGGAACTCGAGCTGGGCGCCGGCACCGAGGCCAAGCCGGGTTTGCTCGTCGTCGTGCATTACACCGGTTGGTTGACCGATGGCACCAAGTTCGATTCCAGCCATGACCGTAATGACCCGTTCGTCTTTCCCCTGGCGCAGCGCTATGTCATCGCCGGCTGGGACGAAGGTGTTGAGGGCATGCGCGTCGGTGGCAAGCGCAAACTGACCATTCCCCCGAGCTGGGTTACGGCGCCCGCGCGGTGCCGGTGGTGTTATTCCGCCCAATGCCACACTGGTTTTTGAAGTGGCGCTGATCGACGTCAAGGAATGAGCGACCAGCCGTCCAAGCCTGTTGCGCGTGGCCCGGCGAGGCGTGTCCCGGGGCCGGGCGCGCCTGGGAAAAAGCCGCGTAGTGTGCCTCGCGCGGGCTCTCAGGCAGCTGTCGTCCCGGCGACTCCGACTAGCCCGGTTGAAGGTGTTCGCATTTCCAAATTGATGGCCGAGCGAGGGCTCTGTTCGCGCCGTGAAGCGGATACCTATATTGAGCGAGGCTGGGTTTTCGTCGATGGACAGCGCATCAGCGAACTGGGTACTCGGGCCCTGCCAGAGGCCAAGATCACCCTCGCACCCGAGGCCCGCGCCCGCCAGGAAGAGCGTGTCACCTTTCTCCTTAACAAACCCGTTGGCTACGTTTCCGGCCAGCCGGAGCCAGGTTTTCAGCCCGCCGTATCGTTGATCGGGCCGGATAGCCAATGGCGCCAAGGGGGCGGGCCCGCCTTCAAATCTGCATACCTCAAAGGGCTGGCGCCTGCCGGTCGTCTCGACATTGATTCCACCGGCTTGCTGGTCCTGACGCAGGATGGCCGCATCGCCCGCCAGCTCATCGGCGACGATTCGACTGTCGAAAAGGAGTATCTCGTGCGCGTCGAGGGCGAGCTTGTCGAGAATGGCCTCAAACTCCTCAACCACGGGCTTTCCCTTGATGGTCGGCAACTACGCCCGGCGAAAGTCGAATGGCTCAACGAAGATCAGCTTCGCTTCGTCCTGCAGGAAGGGCGCAAGCGCCAGATCCGTCGGATGTGCGAACTCGTCGGACTGCGCGCCGTCGGGCTCAAGCGCGTCCGTATCGGTCGATTGCGCCTCGGCGAGTTGCCGCTCGGGCAGTGGCGCTACCTGCGCGAAGACGAGCGATTCTGACCGGCTGAAACAAGTTGTAAAGCATTGTTTCCGTTGCCCCACAAGGGGTGCGGACAGGTCTATCTTTGGCGCACCTTAACTCGATCCAGCAGGTGCCCTCGATGAAATTCTCCCAACGCTTCTTTCCGCTTCTGCTTGCCGGGCTCCTCCTGGCGACCGCCGCACGTGCTGACGTCTTGGGGTCGGCGATTGGTGGCGGCGTCGGTGCTGTTGCCGGTGCCGTTATTGGCGACTCCATGGGCGGGCGTAACGGCGCCATTATCGGTAGCGGCGTCGGTGGAACAGTCGGCGCGGCTATCGGTCAGTCCGCATCGCAGTCTACCCACCGGTACGGCCATGGCGGGGGATATGCCCAAGCCTATCGCTATCGCGAAGTCCATCATCACTACCACGAGCGTCCCCGCCATTCTGGATATGGTCACGCCCGGGGGTATGCCAAGCACTACTCGCATGGACATCACTACGGGGCCAGCCGCTACTGAAGCTTGATTTCTGTTTCCGGTCGACCCACAATGAATCTCGCGCCAGTTGGCGCGCCCCATGGAGATTGCCTATGAAGAGATGGATATCCGCTGCATTGGCCGTAATGTTCTCTGTCGCCAGTTTCAATGTACTGGCCTGTTCGGGCGAAAAGGCCAAGGACGGCAAGGGTGAAATGAGTACCCCAGCCAAACCCAAGGTCTGAAGGGCCATTTGTCCGATCTCACTAAACGCGGCGCATGGTGCGCCGCGTTTTTCATGCGGGCCGTCTTCTATGCCGCCACTGACACGCAAAATTCTGTTGATTGACGACGACCCCGTCGTGCGAGAAGCCGCCGCCATGATGCTGCGAGACGAGGGTGTCTTTGTCCTCGAGGCTTCATGCGGTGTCGAGGGCATAGAAATGGCCCTGCGCTCGCCACCAGATCTGGTGTTGTGCGACCTGTTCATGCCGGGCGTCGACGGTTTTGGCGTGCTCGCACGCCTGCGCGCAGAACCCGCAACGGCCGGAGTGCCATTCGTCTTCATTACTGCCAGCACCGACGAGGACGATTCCCGCGTCGGGTTCGGGCTCGGGGCCGACGACTACCTGCACAAGCCGCTAGACGGCGACGCCCTGGTAGCCGTTATCGCCCGCCATTTTCCGGCGGGCTAACCCGCCGGGCAACGTCCCCGCTGTTTATTCGCAGCTGGCCTTGCACGCAGCCGGGTGAGTCTTGCAGGCCTCGGCGTTTTCAACCCGGCATTCCCTGTGGGTGCGGTAGGTAAAGGTCACTCCTTCGCCATAACTGCAGGCCAGACGAGTCATTTTCCCCTGTTTCGAAACGGTGATCGCCGACGGCTTGCGGCCCTTGAAACTTTCTCCCGGGAGATCGCAAGAAACATAGGCTTGAAAATCCGTACCGGGCTTTTCCCAAAGCACGATGTTCTTCAACTTTCGGTAACTCGCGTAGTTGGTGCAGACCTCCGCCCCCTTGCCGTAGATCCGCGCGTTGTCGCTGCAATAACCGTTGAAGGTAAAAAGTAGCTCCTCTTCCGTCGGACAGGTGCCCGCCTGCACGACCTTGGCGAGGTCCGGGCAGCTAACCATGGCGGCGGCCGGAGCGGCCGAGGCCGCCGAGCTCAACAGCAGGGCAAGAACAAAAGCAGGAACAGATGCAGGTACTTTCATGAACAGTCTCTCCATAGTTTCGCTTTGCGCGTCGATAGCGCACGTACGGGGTAACTTCTGTATTTTATCGTTTCGGCAAAAACAACTCCGGGTCGACCGATGTGCCGCCGAGGATGACCACCCAGTGCAAGTGTGGCCCCGTTGCCCGGCCTGATACGCCGCTGGCACCGAGCGCTTCGCCCTTTTCCAGACGTTGCCCTGGCACCACATCAATACGGGAAAGATGTGCATACAGGGTCAGCAAACCTTGACCGTGATCGATGACCACGGTTCCCCCCGTGAAATAGAAATTTTCAACCGCCAGCACCGTACCCGACGCCGCCGCGCGTACCGGCTGGCCTGTTCCGACCGCGACGTCTAGCCCGGAATGCGGCGACCGGGGTTCGCCATTCAACACCCGCCGCACCCCGAAGCGTGATGAAAGCCGGCCGCTGGCAGGCAGCACGAAGTCTGTATCCGGCTGCGCTTGTGGTGAGAAATGCTGCTTCATCGCAGCGATGCGTTGCTGCTCAGTCGCGATGCGCGTCTCCAGCTCCGGTGGCGGTTGCACCATACGTTGGTCGGTAATGCGCAGGCGTTGTGTCGGGTAGTGCTTCGGGCGGACGTCGAAAGGCACTTCCAGCGCCTTGTCTGTATGTTCCTCGCGATGCACAACAAGCTGATGTTTGCCGGCAGGGGTATCGAGCGGCAGGCCGACCAGCGCAAACCAATGCCTGCCCTGCCGAAGTACCGGCTGCTGAATGTCATTGAAACGGACGACGGGCGGTGTGGCCACATCGTCGCCCACGCGAACGATGGCGACCCGCCGGGAACCGGCGAATGCATGGGCATTGCCATGGCGTTGCCGATGGTCAGAACCAGGCTGGTCACGATACGAAACAGATAGTGCGACCACGCCTTGTGTCCACGCACCGGGTGGGTCAGTGTCTCTAGCTTCATTGCGCCACGCCCCCTGCTTTGTGTTGAATTCTCATGTCTTCAAAATAACCGTGTTGGCCGCGCACGCGCATCTTCTGGTAATTTGACAGCCGTGGCGCCATCAATGACGAACGGCAAGGCCGGGATATTAACGCACAGGCGCAATGTTGTTGGCGCCCCGGTCCGCCCATGCTCTGGCTGCCGGCAAAAAGAGGATCGAATGGCGGATGAACTGATTCGTGGGGCGGGGCTGGGTTTTCGTTTCGATCCCGAGGCAAAGGCGCTGATTGTGTCCGTCGAGCCGGTGCTGATATCGGCACCCATAGACGAAAGCTGGCTGCGCGCACGCCTCGTCGAGTTGGGCTACGAAAAGCTGAGTTACCTGCCAGCTGCCGCAATGGTTCTGCTCGGAAAATACAATTCCGGCGCACCGGTGGCGGCGCTGCGGCTGGCCGAGTGCGTCGATGCGGCCCTCTCCGTAAAAATATCTATCGATGGCCTGTCAGCCCTCCTCGACATCGTCCCGGCGCAGGGCGGCGCCGCCGTTACCACGGAAGACATTTTCCGCGAGCTGGTGGCTATCGGGGTGGTTGATGGTGTCGAACTGGGCCCCATCAATCAGGCCATTGCCGACGGTGTGGCTGTCGGCCTTGTCGTGGCGCATGGTCGTCCGCCAGTGCACGGTGAGGATGGTTGTCTCGAAAAGCTTCTCTCCGAAGCCCGCGATCGTTCCCCGAGAATGGATGAATCGGGCCGTATCGACTACCGCGATCTCGGCGATATCCTTGTTGTGCACCCGGGCGACCAGTTGATGCTGCGCCACCCGGCCACCGATGGCATGCCTGGTCTTTCACTGCTTGGTCAGCCGATCCCGGCGCGGCCGGGCAAGGACATCATGTATGGGTCAAACCTCACGGGGGTCTCGGTCGCCCCCGATAACCCCAATCTCCTTCTGGCGGCGATGGTTGGCCAGCCGGTTCAGGTGGCTGGCGGCATGCTCGTCGAACCCGTGTTCTCCGTTGCGGATGTCAGCACCGTCAGCGGCAATGTCGATTTTGACGGTAGCCTCGTCATCAAGGGAGATGTCGCGTCCGGCATGACTGTCCGCGCCAGCGGCGATATCGAGATCGGCGGCATGGTCGAGGCGGCAAGCTTGGAAGCGGGCGGCAGCATTGTCGTCAAGGGCGGCGTGGTCGGTAGTCTGGGGCGACACGAAGCGCATGAGCATGTGATCCGCTGCGGCGCTTCGTTCAGCGCTGCCTACGTTCAGCAGGCGAAAATTGAAGCCGGCGACAGCATCTTCATCGACGACACGGCCATGCAGAGCGAACTCGTTGCCGTCAATCACATCCTCGTCGGCAACAAGCGGCGCGGCCACATCATCGGTGGCCGGGCGCAGGCCACCCTGTCGATCAAGGGCAAGGTCATCGGTTCGCCCAATCGCGTTGCCACCCGTTTCGAAATCGGCGTCGATCCTGCCCTGCACAATCATGCACTGGAGGTTGCCAAAAACCGCGATGACCGCGAAAACCAGTTGCTCGAGATCAGCAAACTCATCGAGTTTGCTGCCCATCATCCGGAGCGCGTCAAACCCGGGATGCTTGAGCGCGCGCGCGCCAGTGCCCATGCTCTGGGCGAAGAAATTGCTGCAATGCGCGCGGAAGAACAGGCATTGGAAAAAAAGATCGAGCTTTCGCAGCAGTCCCGCGTCATCGCCGAGGAAGCCATCTACGAAGGGGTTGAAGTCTATCTTGGCAAGCAGCGCTACCGCGTGGCTGGCGAGCATGGCTCCGGCGCTGTTGCCATGGGCAAGGGCGGGCTGGGCTTGCGGGCGATCGACGAACCTGCTGCCTGAGGGGGACGCTTCAACAAGGGGGCTGCAAGCGGCCGCGCTATTCGTGCCGAACGCTTACTCCGTTCGCAAGGCGTCTACCGGGTTCAACTGCGCCGCGCGCCGCGCCGGCAGCACGCCGGCGAGCAGGCCGATGGCGATGGCCACGCCTTCGGCCAGCAACACGAAGCTGAGTGGCGTGTGCACCGGCAGTGCCGGTACCGCCAGGTGAATCAACTGGGCCAGGCCCATCCCGAGCAGCAGCCCCATCAGCCCCCCCAGTGCCGACAAGGCCACGGCCTCGCCGAGGAAGAGCCCGAGAATCGTCCGTCGCGGTGCGCCCAGGGCTACCAGCAGGCCGATTTCGCCGGTCCGTTCAGTGACGGCGATGGTCATGATGGTGACGATGCCGACGCCGCCGACCAGCAGCGAAATGCTGCCCAGCGCACCAACGGCCATGGTCAGGATGTCGAGGATCTTCGACAGCGTGCGCAGCATGTCTTCCTGCGTGGTGATGGTGAAATCCTCGCGGCCGTGGCGGGCGGTCAGCGTCGACTTGATGGCTGAACTGACCTGCGGCGCCGGGGTGCCTTCGGCATAGGAAACGTGAATCTCCATCAGCCCGTCGCGGTTGTAAAGTTCGAGCGCACGTGCCGCCGGCACATAGGCGGTGTCGTCGAGATCGATGCCGAGAAACTGCCCCTTGGTTTCCAGCACGCCGATGACGCGGAACTGCAGGCTGCCGATCTTCAGTTTTGAGCCCAGCGGGTTGGCGCTGCCGAACAGCTCGTTCTTCAGCTTGGCGCCAAGGACCACGAAGGGCCGGGCATTGTCCGAGTCTTCCTTGGGCAGAAACTGGCCGGTACGGACCTTGATGTTGAACACCTGCGTCATCTCGGCGCTGACGCCATAGACCGTTGTCCGCCGCAGGCGTCCATTGCCGTTGACCTCGGTGTTGCCCCAGACCACAGGCGTTACTGCCGTCACACGTGGCAGACGGGTGAGGCTGTCGGCATCCTCCAGCGTCAGTGGGCGTACCGAGGTGGGAATGCCCGAAGGATGCGGCCCAGCCGTCTTCGTCTTGCCCGGACCGATGGTGATCACGTTGGTGCCGAACTGGCCGAACTCGGCGAGCACGAAGCGGTGCAGGCCTTCGCCGATCGAGGTGAGCAGGATCACCGCGGCGATGCCGACAGCGATACCGAGCAGGGTCAGGAAGCTGCGCAGCCGGTGCGCGGTGATGGCGCGCAGGGCGAGCTGGAGGGAGTCTGAAGGCCGGATCATGGGTAAGACCGGATGAACCACGGCGAGCACAGCGAACACAGCGAAAACCTTGATGAATGTTGCTTCTCGCTGTCCCACAAGGGGATTTTCTGCGGGGCATGTCCGCCGTGCTCGCCGTGGTTCAAATGTTGTTGGGCCACAATTTGCTACCGCTTCGACAAAGCCTGCACCGGTTCAAGGCGCGCCGCGCGTCGTGCCGGCAGCACGCCGAAGAGGATGCCGGTGAACAGCGCGGTGAACAATCCCGCCAGCACCGCCCAGTCCGGCGGAAAGGCGGGGAAGGTCGGGTACAGGTGGCGGATCAGCGCGGCGCCGGCCTGGCCGAGCAGGTAGCCGAGTGCGGCGCCGGCCAGCGACAGCATGGCCGCCTCGGTCAGGAAACTGTTGCGGATGGTTGCGCCTGTCGCGCCCAGCGCCTTGAGCAACCCGATCTCGCCGGTACGCTGGGTGACCGACACCAGCATTACGTTCATTACCAGAATGCCGGCCACCGCCAGGCTGATCGCAGCGATGCCGGCGACCGCCAGCGTCAGCGTGCCGAGCAGTTTGTCGAAGGTCGCCAGCACCGCATCCTGGGTGATGACGGTCACGTCTTCCTCGCCCTCATGACGCAGCTTGATGATCTCGGTGACCTGCGCCTTGGCCGGCTCTATCGTTTCTCGGCCGGTAGCCTCGATCAGAATACGGAACAAGGTGTTGCTGTTGAACATTGCCTGCGCCAGCGACACCGGCACGAACACCAGCTCGTCGGTGTTCAGGCTCAGTCCCTGGCCGCTGGTGGCCAGCACGCCGACGATGCGGAAACGGCGGTCGCCGACGCGAACCAACTGGCCAAGTGCCGGCGCGTTGCCGAACATTTCGGTACGTACCTTGGCGCCGATCACCGCCTCGCTAGCACCGCGTCGCCAGTCGCCGCTTGCGAGAAAGCGGCCCTGCGCCAACTCCAGCTTGCGTACTTGCGTGTACTCCGCCGTTGTCCCGGCAATCATCACTTCGCGCAGGCGGCCGCCGACGCTGATTTCTGAGGTGCCAACGGCGAGCGGTGCCACGTTCTTTACCGCCGGTGCGCGCAATAGCGCCTGCGCATCGTCGACGGTCAAGTCACGCGGGGTGCTGGTGATGGCGTTGCCGGGGTTGAAGCCACCAGTCTGCGAACGGCCGGGCAGCACGATCACCAGGTTGCTGCCCAGTGACGAGAATTCGTTCATCACGTAACGCCGGGCGCCATCGCCGAGCGCGGTGAGGATGACGACGGCGGCGACGCCGATGGCCATGGCCAGCACCAGCAGTCCGCTGCGCAGCGGGTTGCCGGTGGCAGCATCGCGGGCAAAGCGGATCAGGTCAGGGGTGCGCATGGCAGCGGCTTCGCTCTCATCCCGCCACCGAATCGCTTTTCAGCGAACCGTCTTCCATCAGCAACTGCCGTTGGGCGCGGCTGCCGAGGGCGCCGTCGTGGGTCACCACGATCAGCGTCACGCCTTGGGCATTCAGCCCTTCGAGCAGGTGCATGACCTCTTCGCCGGTGGCCCGGTCGAGGTTGCCGGTGGGCTCGTCGGCGAGGATCACGGCCGGCTGCATGATCGTTGCGCGGGCAATCGCCACGCGTTGGCGCTGGCCGCCGGAAAGCTGGTCTGGCCGGTGGTCGGCACGGTTGGCCAGTCCGTAATCCTTAAGTGCCTGTTCCACGCGTTTGCTGCGTTCAGCCGGGGCAATGCCGGCCAGCGTCATCGGCAGGGCGATGTTCTCGGCAGCGGTGAGGCGGGGCACCAGATGAAAGCTCTGGAACACAAAACCGATGCGTTCGCTGCGCACCCTGGCCTGCTCCTCCGGCGAGAGGGTTGTGACATCTTTTCCTTCGAGCCGATAGGTGCCGGCATCCGGCCGGTCGAGCAGGCCGAGCAGGTTGAGCAGCGTCGATTTGCCGGAGCCCGAAGGTCCCATCACTGCCACGTATTCACCGGCGGCAATGCTCAGGTTCAGTGTGCGCAGGGCATGCACCTCGCTGTCGCCGAGCTGGAAAACCCGTTCGATACCGGACAGCGAGATCAGGGAGGGGATCGTCATTGATTCGACGCTATTTCTTTCCAGCCGTCTTTTCGTCGAGCTTGTAATGCGCGCCGGCCTTGACGCCTTCGCGTTCCAGTGAGGTCACAACCTGTTCGCCGGCAGCAAGGCCGTCGAGCACTTCGGTGAATTCCCAGTTGGACAGGCCGGTCTTGATCGTCCGCAGCTCCAGCTTGCCGTCGCTGCCGGCGACCAGCACGCGGCCGCCTTCCTGCAAGGCCGAAGTCGGCACGCGCACCACCTTGTCGCGCACCGCGAGGATCACCTCGATGTCCGCGCTGTAACCAACCAGCAGGTGTCCCGGCGATTTCGGGTCGTCGAAGGTGGCCTCGATATCGACGGTGCGCGCCTGCTTTTCGACCGCTGAGACATAAGGCGCCACACGCTTTACTTTGCCGGGAAAATTCTGTTTCGGCAGGGCATCCAGGCTGATGCGCACCGTCTGCCCGGCGCTGATCTTTGGCGCATCGACCTCGTCCATCGGCGCCTTTACATAAAGGCAGGAATCGTCGATCAGGTCGATGGCCGGCGGGGTGGGAACGCCGGGAGGCGAGGGCGTCGAGTACTCGCCCACTTCGCCGACGATCTTGGCGACGATGCCGTCGAAAGGTGCGTAAAGCGTGGTGCGGCCCTGGTCAACCCGGGTGGCATTGAGCCGGGCCGCTGCCGAGCCGACTTCAGCACGCGCGGCCTCGCAACCGGCGCGCTTGGCCACGGCTTCGGAGCGGGCCGTTTCCTCGCGCGAGCCGGAAACAAAGCCCCTTTCCTTCAGGGATGCCTGTCGGTCGGCTTCCTTCTCGGCGTTGGCAGCCAGTCCGCAGATTTCGTTGACCCGCTTCTGCGTCGTGTTCATCTGTGCGGCGGCCAGTCGGGATTGCGCCTGCTGGTCGTCGTTCCACAGCTTCATTAGCAGTTGGCCTTTTTTCACCTGATCGCCTTCCTTTACCGCCAGCACCTCGATGCGGCCGCCCATGATGGTCGACAGCTTGGTGCGCTGGCAGGCTTCAACCGTCCCGGCGCGGGTGTTGGCAATGCTCGACTCGACCTTGCCCTGGTCGATTTCTGCAACCGCCACCGCGATCGGCTTCGGCCGGTTGGCCCACCACAGCCCGGCGACGACGATGCCAACGGCGGCAAGGGTGAGAGGGAGTTTGCGTAATAGCAGGGAGGCGTTCATCAGGGGCCGTACTTTCTGGCTAAATTAGCGGTTGCCGATATTGTCGCATCATGCTGCCGTTGATGTGTGTGATCTGGGTCACTCAGGGGCTCGACGCAGGCGCACCAGGTGCGCACGGTAGGTAAAGCCTTCGCCGCTGGCATCCGGCACAAATTCGGCGCGACCGGCGGCGTGCTCGGCGCGCAGGTAGTCGGCCAGTCCGGAATGCAGCGCCTCGTAGTCGGCGAAACTGGCGTGCCGCGTCTGCTCGGTAACGACGGTTTCACAAAAGCCGATGGCGGCAATGTCCGCGCGTACGCGCGCCGGGTGGGCGAGGCCGATATGCAGCAGGAAAGCCTCGCCGTCATCGGCGAGCACCTCGGGTAGCTCCGCAAGCAGGCGGCAAATCAGTTCGGCACCATCGGCGCCGCCACTGCGGTCGAGGCGGAAACCCTGTGGCCCCGGGGTTTGCGGCAGGTTGAAAGAGAGTGCCTGCACCCGTTCGCCACGCCTGCGCAGTGGCGCCAGCAGGCTGCCGTCGTCCAGCTCCGCCCTGTCCAGCATGGTCAGTTGCGCCCGATGGCGTGTCAGCGTGCGCGTCAACGCCGCGAGGCTGGCTGAATGCGGGTCGGTGAACAACAGGTTCTCAACGCGGCGGCCGCTGGCAGCAATGGTTTCCAGCAGGCGTAGACCGAAGACGCCACAGCCACAACCGATGTCGGCGATACGCGGGAGACGCAATGGCCAGTCGCGGAGCGCCGCTGGCGACAGCGCGAGCGGCGCGAAGAGGGCCAGATTTTCGGCCGAAACGGGGTGTGTGTCAGCCGTGCGATCCAGTCGTAACGTAACGCCGGCAAAAGGCAGCATCGTCTGCCGGCGGGCCAGCGTGCGCGCCAGCAGGTCGACAAGTGCCTGCCGTTCAATGTCTGCCGGGAAGCGTCGGGCAATGTCGGTGCGTGCACACTCGGCCATGCGGGTGCTGGTTTCGGGTTCGGCAAAGCAGGCCGCGTAGGCTGCCGGCAAGGCGGCAAAGTCGGCGAACAGGCGGCCGTTTTCTCCGTCGCGGATCAGTTGCCGGTTGCCGGGAATATCGCGCGCCAATACCGGAACGCCGGCCGCCATTGCTTCCATCAGTCCGTGGCTCAGCCCCTCGTGTTCCGAAGCATTGAGTACCAGCGTCGCTTCCTTCAGCGCCGCCAGGTAATCGCCGTGCGGCAGTCCCGCATGCAGCACGATGCGGCCTTCGAGTGTCGGGTGCCCGGCTACCAGCGTCTCCAGGCGTGCGCGCAGTTCTGCCGCGTAGCCCGCTTCCAGCGCAGGCCCGAGAACCACCAGCACATGGTCGCGAAAGATCTCGGCGAGCGGTGTGGCAAGGCGCTCGATCAGCGGCAGCACACCCTTCAAGCGACGCAGGCTGGCCGGGAAAAGAATCAGTCGGGCCTGCGCAGCGAGCTTCAGCGCGCCCCGCAGCGAAAAGTTTGACGCTGTCGTGACATCAATGCCGTTGCCGAGCACCGTGATATCTGCCGGCCGCGGCAGTGCCGACAGGCGCAGTTTCTGTTCCTCGTTCAGACAGAGCAGAAAATCCGCCTGTGCGAGTGCTGTCCCGATGGCTTGGCGGTGCTCCGGCAGGTCGATATCCGCATTGGCGTCGGTGCCGCTCGCCAGCAGGCCATAGGGCAGGGGGCAAGTGTCGGCTGCCACATTGGAAAACGCCGCTGCCAGCGGGGCTCCGGCGCGCAGCATATGGATACCAACGGCCAGGTCGAGCCGTTCGCGTTTGGCGAACTGGCGTAGTCGCATGGCTTCGCGGGCCAGCGCTGCCGGGCCGATGTCGACCGGTACCGGGCGCATGCGGACATTGGCCTGCGCCGACCAGGCCGCCGCATAACGGCGCGCGGTCTCGGCGTTGCCGGTGGCTGGTGTCAGCTTGCTGTAAATCAGCAGGTTCGGACGCGCATCTGCCGCGGCAAGCGGGCGCGGCAATTCTCGGAACGAGCCGGGTTTCCAGCCGGCAATGACATCGCGCCATTCGGGGCTTTGCAGCATGGCCATTTCGTGAGCGCGGGCTGGCGAGCAGCAAAAGCTACCGTGGTGCTTCGAATTGTCAGCGTCGGCTGATCCGGCCAGCCCCGGGTGCACCATCAGCTCCACCCACAGGGCTTCGTCATTGCGCGTTGCGAGCATTGACGTCAGCGCTCGCAACGCTGTTGCCATGGGCGCAGGCTGCAGGCGAAAGCCCATCAGCGATTGGCCGAGAAAAGCCGCTGTGCTGTAGATGCCTTCGGCAGCAAATACTGGTTCGGCGGCCGCGGCCGCGGCGACCACCGCAAGCTGGAAACCGGCATCAAAATCCGCATCCACGGCCATCGCCCCAAGGCCACCCTCGCGCGGCAGGCGGGCACAATAAACGCCATATTCGCGGCTCATTATTCCGGCGAGCAGTTGAGCCACAGCCGGTTCGACGTGAATGTGGTGATGCCCATCGACATGGCTGGGCAATTCGCCGGTGAGTGCGATAAAGGCCTCGAACTGCTCGCGGATCTCGCGGGCCAAATCGTCATCGCGCACTACCTGCGGCCAACGCCCGACGCAGGCCCAGCTTGCCGAGCAGTTTGCCGTTGGCATCGGTCAGCGAGCAGCGGTTGGCTAACCGGCCTTCGCTCAAATTGAGATGCAGCCCAAGCGGCAGGCTGGCAGCGCTAGCGCTGGCAGCGGCCTCAACCGCGCTTGGGCCATTGACCAGCAGCGAAGCCGAAGTAATTGCGCCACGGGAAAAAAGTTCGAGGATGCCGGCATCACGCTCGGAGCAGGCCCCGAGGTCGTCGGCGTTGATGATCAGACGGCAGGCGGGCGATGCGATATCCAGCGTCTCTAGCATGAGCCCCGGCGTCTCCTCGGCTAATGCGTTGAGGACGGTGCGCGGGCGGCGAAAGTGTTGCACTGATTCACATCGCCGCTCTCGAAGCCGCGGCGGAACCACTGCACACGCTGCGCCGAACTGCCGTGCGTAAAGCTCTCCGGTACGATGCGCCCGCGCGATTGCTGCTGCAGTCGATCGTCGCCGATAGCGGCGGCGGCCGTCAGCGCCTGTTCCAGGTCTCCCGGTTCCAGCACGCTCTTCATGGTGTCGGTGCGTTTGCCCCAGACGCCGGCGAAGCAGTCGGCCTGCAGTTCGAGTTTGACCGACAGTGCATTGCCCTCCACCTCGCCGATACGCTGGCGCTGTGATTCCACCTTGCTTGAAATGCCGAGCAGGTGCTGCACATGGTGGCCGACCTCGTGCGCGATCACGTAGGCCTGGGCGAATTCGCCCGGTGCCTTGAAGCGTGTTTTCAGGTCGCGGTAGAACGAGAGGTCGATATACACCTTCTGGTCACCCGGGCAGTAGAACGGCCCCATCGCCGACTGGCCGGTGCCGCAGGCCGTTGGCGTGCTGCCGGAGAAGAGCACCAGCTTCGGGTCCTGATACTGCTTGCCGGAAGCGCGGAAAATGTCGCGCCAGGTGTCCTCGGTCGAGGCCAGTACCTTGGAGACGAAGCGTGCCATCTCGTCATCGGCCGGCGGCTTGTGCGCCGGTGCGCTGCGAGGCTGCACCTGTATCTGCGGCGCTTGTTCGAGCAGGCCGAGCAGTGTCATCGGGTTGATGCCGAGGAAGTAGCTGCCGATCAGCGCGATGACGATGGTGCCGATGCCCATGCGGCCGCCGCCAAGCGAAAAACCGCCGCCCCCGCCGCCGCGGCGGTCTTCAAGGTTGTCGCTTTCGCGCTGGTTATCGAGGCGCATCGGGCTACCTTAACGGTACTGGTTGATCGCGTCGCGTGTGGCCAGCGCCGCCTGGCGCGCGGCCTCGGCGAAGTCTTTGCCCTTGCCGGCGTAGAGGATGGCGCGCGACGAATTGATCATCAAGCCAGCACCGTTCTTCGTCCGTCCGGCATCCACCGTCGCCGCGATGTCGCCACCCTGCGCGCCGATGCCGGGTACCAGCAGCGGCATGTCGCCGGTCAGCTCGCGCACGCGGGCGATCTCGGCCGGGAAGGTGGCACCGACCACCAGCGCGCACTGGCCGGTGGTGTTCCACTCGCTCGCCACCAGCCGGGCGACGCGCTCGTAGAGCTTCATGCCGCCCACGTCGAGAAACTGCAGGTCGCTGCCGCCGGGGTTGGAGGTGCGGCAGAGCAGGATCACGCCCTTGTCCTTGTAGGCCAGATAGGGTTCGACCGAGTCGCGGCCCATGTAGGGGTTGGCCGTAATCGCATCGGCACCGTAGCGTTCGAAGGCCTCGACCGCATATTGTTCGGCAGTGCTGCCGATGTCGCCACGCTTCGCGTCAAGGATCACCGGGATGCCCGGATGCTTCTCGTGGATGTGCGCGATCAATGCCTCCAACTGGTCTTCGGCACGGCGCGCGGCGAAGTAGGCGATCTGTGGCTTGAAGCAGCAGACCAGATCGGCGGTGGTATCGGCGATCTCCTTGCAGAATTCGAAGATGCCATCAGGGTGCCCCTGCAGGTGCGAGGGGAATTTTTCCGGGTCCGGGTCGAGGCCAACGCATAGCAGGGAGTTGTTCCTGGACCAGGCGGCATTGAGCGATTCGATGAAGGTCATGGGTTTTCCTCTGGCTTGTCCGTTGTCGTTATACCGCACGGGCTGGCGACCGTCTGTGCGTTTCGCGCCTGCTTCTCGCGGTAACGGCTGTTTTTGTCTTCACTGGAAAAACGGAAGCGGCCGGCCAGTTCGCAGCCCTTCATGCCCGGGTTGCACGGCAGGTTGCTGACCTTGGTACAGCGGTCATCCACTTCATGGGGGCAACCCCAGCCACCGGCCATCGCCTTCGTCCCGTCGGTTGAAAACCGCATTTTCGCATGACTGGCCGCTGGTGCATCATCAAGCAAGTTGTGCCGTGACGCGAAGCCGGTGTCGTGGCACACTGTGACGCAATACCTGCCGACGTAAGGAAAAGCGATGAAAGGAAATTTTGCCGCCATCGTGCTGGTTGTCACCGGCGCACTGGCGTTGGCCGTCAATCTCGGCCTCTTCGAAATCGACCTTCTTGGCCTGATGCGTACCTGGTGGCCTGTACTGCTGATCGTGCTGGGTGTCGGCCTGTTTTTCACCCCTGAGCCTGGCGACAGCAAGAAGCACTGAGCGGCAGTCGGGGTCGCCGCCGAAAACATCGCATCGCAGGGATCATCGACGCCAACTGCGAAGGCCCGGCCTGCTACGGATTTATTGAAAGCATCGATCGCATGGCGATCCGGCTCCCAAACGGGTTGCCGTGTCCTGCCGTAGCCGACGGTAGCTTGCCTGGTTGTAGATGGCGAGCGCGTTTTCCGTCGTGACATTGCCGATCACATGTTTTCCCTCACCATCCATGCAGCACAGTGCCACCTGGCCGGTCGACATGATCGACAGCTCGAACCAGCGCCCGCAACCGGTGGGCGGGATGGCCAGCGTTTCCGCCGTAACAATCTGCCCAGCCCAACTGGCGTAGGGCATCACCGAGGTCGAGAAGCGCGGGTAGCGCTGCTGCACAAAGGCGACAAATGCGTCATCGGCGGAGCTGCAGTCTCGCACGCGAGAGACGATCACTGGATGCGTGAAGCGGCCGGCCACCACCGCGCAGTGCAACCGATCCATGCATTTCAGCGTCCGCGCCAGCGGCAGGCCCATGACTGTCTGGTATGTCTCTGGCTCGATCTCATTGAGTGAAATCCAAAGGTGTTGCAGGCGCTCGATCCGTGCAACGCGCTCGATGATTGCATCTGTCAGCGGCGATCCGTTAGTGAACAGGCGGGGCCGGGCGTTGGGTAAGCGCCGGTTGATTTGTGCGCAGACGTCGAAGATGCGCTTGTCGATCAAGGGGTCGTTGACCTTGAAGGGTGAAATTCCGAAGGGCAGGGTCCGCGGGATGGCCTCCAGGTCGCCAATGATCCGGTCGATGAGTGCATCACTCATTTTTGTGCCGATACGGTCGAGCGTCGGATAGGGGCAGAAGCTGCACGTCGCATTGCAGGATGTCAGTGTCTCGATATGCACTTCGAGCGGGTAATCCATATACGGCGAACGGCGCAGGCGCTCGACGGCGAGTTGCCCGAAGAAGATCGGCGCTGTCAGCGTGACCCCAGGTTGCGCTGCGTAGTACTGCGCCACCGCGAGCCAGGCGGCGCCCTCCGTATCCTTTTCCTGCGCCAGTCGCGAAAACGCCTTCAGGGCTGCTTCAGTTTTCCCCTGTAGCTGCCAGAGCAAGGCATGCAGGCGGTGGGCGGGCGGGGAATTGAGTGTTGACCAGCGAATGCTGTGCAGCAACTGCTCGGCAAGGGCGAGCTCGCCCCGGTGGAGGCAGCTTTCGATTCTGGCAAAGGTTTGATTGAGGGGCATTTGGCGTGGCGCTCAATACGGCAGGGAATGCCGGTTTGATTATCGGGCGATGACGGAACTGCCTCCCGAGTTGATGTTGCCCCGCCGCCCGGTGCCGATCTTTCGCATTACTGGAAAGCAGCGGAGTTGTGATGTTTCGTCGCAGGTTGAAACGGTAGCAATCAGTCCAGCAAAATCAGATTGTCGCGATGGATCAGTTCTGGTTCGTCGACGTAGCCAAGAATGGCTTCAATGTCGCCCGAAGATTTACCGGCGATGCGCCGGGTTTCGCTGCTGGCGTAGTTGACGAGGCCGCGGGCTAATTCATGGCCTTCGGGAGAAAGGCAGGCGACCACAGCGCCGCGCTCGAATTCCCCCTCAATGCTGGAGATGCCGACGGGGAGCAGGCTGCGACCATCCCGCAGGGCCTTTATGGCGCCAGCATCCAGAATCAGTTTGCCGGCTAATTGCAGGTGATCCGCCAGCCATTGCTTGCGCGCGGCGAGCGGTTGCGTTTCGGCAACCAGCAGGGTGCCGATGGCTTCCCCGGCGGCGAGGCGCGGCATGACGTCGCGTTCGCGGCCGCTGGCGATGGCAGTATGCGCGCCGCTGCGTGCCGCCCGTTTGGCGGCAATGACCTTGGTGATCATGCCGCCCTTGCCGATCGAACTGCCGGCACCGCCCGCCATTGCCTCAAGTCGCGCCTCGCCGGCAGCGGCTTCGCTGATCAGTGTGGCGGCGGGGTCCTTGCGCGGGTCGGCAGTGTAGAGGCCGGGTTGGTCGGTAAGGATGATCAGCGCCTCGGCTTCGACCAGGTTGGCGACCAACGCACCGAGCGTGTCGTTGTCGCCGAATTTGATCTCGTCGGTGACTACTGTGTCGTTCTCGTTGATGATCGGGACGACGCCGAGCTGGAGCAGCGTCGTCAGCGTCGACCTGGCGTTGAGGTAGCGTTTGCGGTCGGCCAGATCTTCGTGGGTCAGCAACACCTGTGCAGTGACGAGCGCGTGGGCGGCAAACGCGTTTTCATACACCTGTACCAACCCCATTTGCCCGACGGCCGCTGCTGCCTGAAGTTCATGTACGGCGTGTGGCCGCTTGCTCCAGCCGAGCCGCTGCATGCCGCAGGCGATAGCGCCTGACGAAACCAGTACGACTTCCTTACCCTGTGCGCGCAGCACGGCGATCTGCCGCGCCCATTCGCCAATAGCGTCAAGATCAAGACCGGCGCCATTGTTGGTGACAAGGGCGGAGCCGACCTTGATGACAAGACGGCGGGCAGAGGCAAGGCGCGTGAGGGTCATTCTTCGTCGGTGTTCAGCGGTTCAACGGGTATTTCAGCATCTTCGTATTCGTCTTCGATTTCCGTTGCCATGGGTGCTGGCGGCGCCATTTGCTGCAGCGCCTCGTAGATGGCATAGACCACCGGCCGGCAGCCGTCGCCATTGATGGCGGCAACACCAAACCAGCGATCGTCGTGGCCGTAGGCCGCGAGGAAGGCTTCGATGCGTGCTTTACGCTCTTCCTCGGGAATCAGGTCCAGCTTGTTCAGGATCAACCAGCGGGGTTTGGCGGCCAGTTCCGGGCTGTACTTCTCAAGCTCGGCAACGATCGCTTTGGCATCCCTTACCGGGTCGGCATCCGGGTCCGGCGGTACCAAGTCTACGATGTGCAGCAGCAGGCGTGTGCGGGCAAGGTGCTTGAGGAAGCGGATACCCAGCCCGGCACCGTCCGCGGCGCCTTCGATCAGGCCGGGAACGTCGGCGATGACGAAGCTCTTGTTTTCGTCGACACGCACGACGCCGAGGTTCGGATGCAGGGTGGTGAAGGGATAGTCGGCAACCTTTGGTCGGGCAGCCGATACGGCGCGGATGAAGGTGCTCTTGCCCGCGTTCGGCAATCCGAGCAGGCCAACATCGGCGAGCACGCGCAGTTCGAGCTTCAGATCCAGTTCTTCGCCCGGCTCGCCCTTGGTGCTCTGACGCGGTGCGCGGTTGGTGCTGGATTTGAAGTGGATGTTGCCGAGGCCGCCACGGCCGCCCTTGGCGATCAGGACCGATTTGCCATGAAGGTCGAGGTCAGCAATCACCTCACCGCTCGCCGCATCGGTAATGACCGTGCCGACCGGCATGCGCAAACTGATATCTTCGCCGCCCTTCCCGTAGCAGTCTGCCGTCCCACCGTTTTCGCCACGTTGAGCGAGGAATTTGCGGGTGTAGCGGTAATCGATCAGCGTGTTGATATTGCAGTCGGCGACGACAAAGATGTTGCCGCCCTTGCCGCCATCTCCGCCATTGGGGCCACCACGGGGAATGTATTTCTCGCGGCGAAACGAGGCCATGCCGTTGCCGCCGTCGCCGGCCGCCACGTAGATCTTTGCCTCGTCGATGAATTTCATGTCAGGGCTCCCGTCGGGCCGTCCCAAGGGCAGCCTGCGCTCCCTTGGGGGGCAACGAACGCAGTGAGTATGGGGGGCTGTATCATTTTCGTCTCTCAGTAACAAAAAAGCCCTATCGCACGGATAGGGCTCTTTCGAACACTTCGCAGTTGCGTGCGAATATTCGCCGGCGATTAAGCAGCGGGAATGATGCTCACGGTGCGACGACGCAGCGCGCCCTTGACGGCAAACAGAACACGACCTTCAACAAGTGCGAAGAGGGTGTGATCCTTGCCCATGCCGACGTTTTCGCCTGGGTGGTACTCGGTACCGCGCTGGCGAACGATGATGTTGCCAGCGGGGATCAGTTGACCACCGTAGCGCTTGACGCCGAGGCGCTTGGATTGTGAGTCGCGGCCGTTACGTACGCTGCCGCCAGCTTTCTTGTGTGCCATGTTTCAGCTCCTTGCTTGACTGGCGCTTACGCGTTGATCGCGTCGATGCGCAGTTCGGTGTAGTTCTGGCGATGCCCCTGGTGCTTCTGGTAGTGCTTGCGACGACGCATCTTGAAGATCTTGATCTTGTCGTGGCGGCCCTGGGCCAGAACGGTGACTTTCACCGAAGCTCCTGAAACGAGCGGGGCGCCGATCTTCACCGATTCGCCTTCGCCTACCATCAGGACCTGGTCGAGAGTGAGTTCTGCGCCAACGTCCGCCGGTATCTGTTCTACTTTAAGTTTTTCACCAGCGGCAACGCGATACTGCTTGCCCCCGGTTTTTATGACCGCGTACATGTTGGACTCCATACAAAACGTGAAACGAAGAACCGCGCATTATACGGATTTTTTGCGCCGCGTCAAAGGCTTGTGGTGGAGCGGGTGGGCTCAGGGGAGGCGGCCAGCGGCAATCAGGCGGTTGTAGAGGATGTTGGGCGAGAGCCAGACGACGATGTCGTCGAATTCGTTGGGCGCCGGTAGTCGGTGTATGTGCTACAAAGACACGGTCCGCATTCCCATTGGCGGTCGCTCGGTGCTGGTCGGCGCTACACCGCCGTTTTTGCCGCGGGAATAAAGGCAATGCCACGGCGGTTTCGGTTAACTTGTCAGTAGCGGGGCAGTCCGCCGTCGATGTTCCCGAGTCCGTGATAGTTGCTCCTGTGTTGCATACGCGGAGAGATCTGGCGTCAAGCTGCCGCTCCAGTTGGCTTGCATGCCGCCGGTGGTGGTGAAGCCATCGGCGTTGGCTGTCGTTACGGCGTAGCGGATAGGATTGTCCCAAGCGTCGAGCAGGTAACCATTGGCGTCTGTAGGGCCGAGGCTCAGCGTGCGTGCCGGGACAAAGCCGTCCCAGTCGTTGGCACAGTTACCACCTCCCGCCGGATTTTCAACGCCGGTGGTGGCTGCAGTGGCGGGCAAAGGTAGCCGGCGATTCGCAGCGGCGTAACCGGTGATGGCATCAATCGCCTCGGTGATGCGGCGCTCGGTCGTCGTTCTCGCTGAATTCTCTTGCTGCGCACTCAGGGAAATCAGCAGTCGCCGGTGAGGAGCGCAACGATAACGAGCACAATCGCCAGCTCAATCAAGCTGAAACCCTTACTTCGCGGGCGATTACGGCCGCGGGTCATGGCCGCATCCCCAGCGCGAAGTCGGAAAGAACGATCCTTTGTCCGGTAGTGCTTTTGGCCTGTCGTAAAACCGACACGGAAGGATTTGAAGGCTTCGCTGCTGTCTTCATCATAAATGGTGATGGTATCGAACGGAGTGCCGCAGGCGCTCCAGAAAATGAAGTTCTCGAAATCGTCGCTCAGATCGGCAATGCCTGCGCCGACAGCGGTTGCGTAACAGGCTTCCCCGTTGAGTGCAAAGACCCAGCCCTGAAGGACGTGAGACTGATTTCTTGTTGGCTGGATCGGTCGTGTCCCGCGTGCGCTTGATGTCGAGGCGTACGGCATATTTGTCGATACCGCCTGCACCGGCCTCCTCTCTTTTTTTGTGCTTCCCTACGGCCGTTGGGTTGGCCGGCAAGAGCCTGCCGGTGGCGGAGAGGCTCCCCCCTTGCCGCACATTGTCGTCCCAGGTTGGCTGCGCCACCGATTGGGCCGGGTTGGCAAGGCTGTTGCCCCAGAGGAACGAAAGCTGCATGCGGATTGTTCAGGAGAAGGGCGTCGTCCATTCTCCCAGCAAGTGGTTCCGTCAGGCTTTCGTCGTAACCGACATTGGCGCGGGTGTCGAATTCCAGGCCGATCTTTGGTGGGCGAATCGGGTTGCCGGCGCCAGCGCCCTGGCCCCGAATAACCGAGGGACTGCCCGGCGGCGCCAGCGGAAGGTGTCGGGGTTTGTTGCTGCATCCGCCAGAACGAAGGTAATGCCTTCACCAATTTGCTGAAAATCGGCGATGAAATAGATCCGCACACCGTTACCGAACAGGCGGCTGTCGGGGAACCAGGAACATCCATAAAGGGATTCCGAGCCCATGGTTCCCGGTGCTGCCGTCGTTGTGGCGTCACCGAGAGTCAGTGTCCGGGCAACCGTGTTTTACGCTGGCAAACTGTCGGCCGGCAACGGTCGGTGATGTGGTTTCTAGGCGGCCAATATCGGCGGCGAAAGACAGGTTCTGCACCAGGCACAGTGCGACATCGGTGCTCGCCGTCGGGGTTGCCTGTGCAGCGCCGAAGGTGCCGTTGCCGGCAAAAATGCTGCCGGGGATCCTCCCCGGTGCGAACGGGACGGCGTTGGCCCCTTCCAGGTAGTTGGCAATAGTGCGCTTGTCGGTGTCGGTGACACGACTCTGCGCAGCCGCACGCTCACCGGAAAAGAGCAGCGCGCCGTCGCAGGCTCCGTTGACCGTCATGCATCGGGAGCCCACAACCGGGCAGCGTGCGTAGAAGAGGTTCTCCCGATAGTTAGCGTCGTAATTGCCGCTCGGCAGGATATCCGCGCAGGCGTTGGGGACACGGCCGGCATTGGCATTGGAAGAGGGCACGGTGTCGATGGGGGCAGGTGCGACGAAGGTGCTTTTGCAGGCAGGCTTGCACGCCGCTCAACATGCCGTTGATGCCCGCCTGGAAATCCTGGCGCAGCTTGACGCGGCGGGAAAGAATTTCTCCGGGTGTGACCCAAGCAACACGATCGTTATTTACCAGTGAGTTGGCGCGGCCAGCGGTGACGACATAGGTTGCCGACAGTGCAGTCGCCGCAGGCGTGGCGTAGCCGCCATCCAGGTAGGCAGCGATGGCTGCTGCCGTATTGGAGGCGTCGCCAGAACAGGGATTGCCGGCGATGCTGGCCGCTCGTGCTTGCCCAGCCAGCGGTGGGCCAGGGGCAAAAATCAGGGCAGCGGCCCCGCCGTCAGTCTGTTGTGGTGCAGCGAGGATCTGATTATCGAGGTCGCGGACGATGAAATGCCCAGTGGTATCCCAGTTCATCGCTTCTGCGGGTAGCAGCTCGTCATTCTTCGGATTGTTTTTGAAGTTGCCGACGGCATACCAGAGGCATTCTCCATTGGCGTCATGCAATGCTGGTATGCCCAGGTCCTGCGGCGGTAGCCGGCCGATGACCACTTCGCCGGGTTGTTGCAATCCGATTCAGCATTGCCGTCGTTGTTGCTGTCAGGGCAGGGCAGGTAGCCGAACATCTGGCCGGCCTTAAAGTCGCGGTAAGTTGCAGCGTAGCCGATCAGCGCCTGTCGGGCCTGTTCAAGCGCATTTTGAGAGGGTGTCGCGGCCGACAGAGACATTGTCACTCAGGCGTGAGAAAAAATACTCAGTCCGCCAATCAGCAAGATGAGCGCGACAAGCATCAAGGCGGCGCCGCGCTGGCGGGAGAGTGTTTGGCAGGAAATGTGGGGCTGCATAAGGTGCCCGGAAAGATTGCCCGGTGATATTCAGTGGCCGGATTTGCTGCCGGGGCGATTGATCATGATCTTCCCGTCCCCTAGCACGTCGTGGGTTTCCTGCGTTCCCCGACTCAGCGTTTCGCCGACCCGAACGGCTGCGCGTGGGTCGTCTCCAGACTCAATGATTACCCGCTCATGCCCTTGCGCTGCAGGGTGAGCGATCACTCCGGTGCGGGTTTGCGTATCATCCTGGGCCTGGCCATTGATCCAGGTGGTGCGTTTTCCGGAACTGCGGCGCACCTGTCCGTTGACGACAATCTGCGGGTCTTCGGCAATGACTTCCGATTCCAGTATGTTCAGCGCGCGCTGGCGGTCGAGCAGTTCCCGTTTTTCCTGGGTGAAAAACAAACGTCCCATTGCCTCTTCAGCGGCAGCGCCGCCGGGCCCCGAGAGCGTCGCTATAACGAGCAGCCATTGGCTGGCGCGTTGGCGGGGATTCATGATGCCCCCTTGTTGGGCAGGATGGTGATCCAGTCGAGCTGGCAATCCGCATTTAGCAGTGCAGTTTCACCTGTTGGCGACCCTGAGCGGGTTGTGCGCGTGACGGTGCAGTTGCGCACCCGCACGTAGGCCTTGGCTTCGCGGCGTACGTCATTGATGAAATTGAGCAGATCGCCTTCGTGCAGCAGCTTCATCTGCAGCTTCATGCTGCTGCTCCTGAAACTGAAGCCTGGCAGTGCTGAACGTTCAAGGGCTTGCTGCGGGGCGAACTCGTACTGGACATCCAGCAACTTGCGCGATTCCTTGATGCCCTTGATCAATTCAACCCAGTCGAGGCGCTGTTCTTCACCGATGATGCCGCGTGTGCGCAGTCGGTTGTAAAGCGCCGATTTTTCGCGGATTTCGTTTTCTTCCGCGCGGACCTGTTTCAGTTTCCCCTCGTATTGCTGCAACTGGCTACCGGCACTCGCCTTTGCCTGAGTGGCGCTGCGTAATTGCTGATCGGCCAGCCAGGCAAGCCCGGCACCTGCCACGATCATGGCAATGGCCGCCGCCAGGCTGAGCTGAATGCGCGAAAAATCACTGCGATCGAAAGTCACGATGCCTTCCTCCGTGTGATCTCCAGCGCGAAAGGGCGCGCGCCGGTGTCTGCGGTACCGTCGTTGCCGCTACGCAACGCCTTGCCGGAATCGACGTCGAAGGGCTGTTGAATCACTTGCACCTGCAGTGCGGGGTTGGCACTGAGGGTGTCGACAAACTGCTGGAAGGCTTGCAGGATCTGGCGTGGTGTCGCCCGGGTGCCGAGGTTGAGCGTGCCTCGAATCAGGGCTGTCTGTCCGCTCGAATCAGAGAGGGCTGCTGCCGGCTGGTTCCCCGTTGTGCTGGCTGCGCCGGCTGTCCTCCACTCGATCGTACCGATATCGACCGCAGGCGCGCTGGACAGCGCAGCACTGATTTCCCGATAGAGGAGCTCCGGAGAAGCGCCATTGCTCTCAAGCTCCGCGTAACGATTCATGATCTGGCGCAGTGTTTCGTTGCTCGTCGGAATCACCGGGAAAGTCCGGGCGATTTCTTCGTAGCGCTGGCGCGCATCCATCGCCTGTGCAGATATTGCTTCCGCCTCGCTGCTGAGGGTATAGGTGCCATAAAACTGCTTGGCGGCGAATAGCGCGCAGGTGAGCAGGACAGCTGCGCCAAACCCCAACAGCGCGTTACGTACCTGCCACAGACGATAGTCGCGGCGCAGCGCCGGTTTGGCAAACTGCGCCACAGGCGGGGTTGCGGCAACAATGTGTGAAAAAATCGTGTCGGCATGAGAAGTTGTCGGTGCGGTTTTCAGCCCGACCAGGCCGCTGCACTCGTCGGTGCTGGCGATATGAAAGGCCAGCAATTCGGTGCTGATGCAACTGGTTTCGACCGCAGGTATCGCCTGCGGGTGGGCCACAACGATTGCGCGCAGCGATTGGTTGCGGGCAATCAGCCGCTGGCTGAGCAGGTACTGCTGGAGTTTTACTGCCTCGGTGGCAAAGGCTTGTGCGATGCCGCCGATGCTGGTGTGGGTCAGTGGCGAGAGGCGGCTGAAATGGAGTTTGCCACGCTCGAAATAGGTTTCACGAATGGTCTGATCCTGGAGTGTCAGCAGGATGCAGTGCTCGTCAGCAATCTTCAGCTTCTTCAGCAAGACCTCGCCGAGGAATGGCAGCGAGTAGATGCCGGCAATGGCTGCGCGCGCGTCGCGCAGGGCTGATACCCACGGGTCCAGTGCGGCTTGCCCTGTCAGTGCGGCCAGCAGCAGTTTTTCATCCTTCCGCCGGGTTTTCTCGTGGCCCAGCGAAATCGATGCAGTGTAGGGAGTGGTGTAGAACAGTTGCGACAGCTTGCGGGTGATGACGGTGCTGCGGTCATTGCCCTGCAGGAAAGGAATGGTTTCGAGCTGAAAACCTTCTTCGGCAAGGTTGACCAGCAGCGTGAAGATGCTTTTCGGGTGAGCGGCGACATAGGCGCCGAATGCGTCAAAGCCCGATGGCGATAACTCGAAACTTCCTTCGGCGCGGACAGTGCCTCCCTGCCAGTGGAATACCGCCATCTGGTGGGTGCTGAGGTAGAGAATGCGGCGTTCTGGCATCACGTCTTGATCTTGCTGATGACGTCGTATACCGGCCCGAGTACCGAGAGCATGATCCAGCCGAGCATGCCGCCAAGCAGCATGGTCAGCATGGGTTCGATCATGGCCTGTACCTTCTCGACCGATTCCTTGACATCGCGGTTGTAGAAATAGCTGACGTTGGTCAGCGCGTCGTCAAGCGCGCCCGTTCCTTCGCCAACCTTGAGCATGCGGATGATCAAGGGCGGAAAAAGGCCGACAGCATGAAAGGCCGCAGTCACGTTCTGTCCTTCGCCAATCAATTGTTCCACGCGTATCAGTCCCTCCTCGATGACCCGGTTGCCGACCACCGCTTGCGTTGTGCGGATGGATTCGAGAATGGGGATGCCTGAAGAATAAAGCAGCGCAAAGGTGTTTGCGAAACGGGAAAGAATGATCTTTCGGGTGATCTCGCCGATGATTGGCAGTTTCAGCTTGAACCCGTCAAAGCGAAAGCGGGCGGCGGGATTGGTGTGCAGCAGGAAAAACCAATGATGGCGATGAGGATGGGTAGTAGAAGTGCGACATACCAGTAAGCGACCAACGTGTCGGAGACAAAGAACAAGACCTTGGTTTGCGGAGGCAGCTCCTGCCCCATGTTTTTCACGAACATTTTCAGCTGCGGCACCATGTAGATCATCAGGAAGAAAGTTGCCGCCATGACGATGGTGCCGACGAAAGCCGGATACATGATGACTTTCTTGGTGTGGGAGGCGAGTTCGTCTTCCCACTTCAGCGACTCGATCAGACTCCTCAGAACTTCCGGCAGGCGCCCGGTCGCTTCGCCGGCACGGATCAGGCTGACGAATACCTGGTTGAATACCGAACGGTGGCTGGCCATGGCGTCCGAGAGGTTCAGGCCGCCTTCGATCGACTCGATGATGCCGGCGATGACTTCGCGAAAGCGCGGATGCTCGATGCTGTCGCGCAGGTCCGAAAGGCCGTCGATGATGGGCACACCAGCCCGTGTGAGTTGTTCCAGATGAAAACAGAAAGTGATCAGCTCGCGTCGGGGGACCTTGCTGCCACCGAAGAGATTGCGGTTGGTGATCGGCTCGCCGCTGACGAGATCGAGCTCCATCCTTTTCAGGCGCATTTCGAGGTCGATGACATTCAGTGCGTCGATGCGCCCGTGGGCCATCCGCCCGTCCATCGTGACCGCCTTGTACTGGAAGACGGCCATGGCTACATCCGGTCGGTCAGGTCGACGACGCGGCCGAGTTCCTCGATCGAGGTCGAGCCGTCGAGCACGCGGCGCAAACCGTCGTCGGCGAGGGAACGGCACCCCATCTCCTTGGCCAGGTTGCGCATTTCACGTGCGGTGCCGCGACGGGCGATCAATTCGTCCATGTCGCCATTGACACGCAGCAGTTCCATGATTGCCAGCCGCCCGCGGTACCCCTGGAAATCGCAGCGTTCGCAGCCGCAGGGGCGGTAGATCACCGGCCGGGGCGATTCCTGCGGAATGCCCAGCAGGCGTAGTTCGCCGGATTCCGCCTGGTAAGGTGTCTTGCAGTGCGTGCACAACTTGCGGATCAGTCGTTGCGCCACCACGCCAATGATGTTGCCGGCCATGATGTCCGGCAGGATGCCGATATCCAGCAGGCGCGGAATGGCGCCGATGGCGGAATTGGTGTGCAGCGTTGAATAGACCTGGTGGCCAGTCATGGCCGCCCGGAAAGCCATTTCGGCGGTGTCCGTGTCGCGGATCTCGCCAACGAGGATGGCGTCCGGGTCCTGGCGCATCATTGAGCGGATGCCGTTGGCGAAGTCGAGCTTGGCCGATTCCGAAACGGATGTCTGGCGTACCAGCGGCATCGGGTACTCGACCGGGTCTTCGAGGGTCATGATATTGATGCCCTCGGAGTTGATGTGGCTCAGCACCGAGTACAGCGTCGTTGTTTTGCCACTACCCGTTGGCCCCGTCACGAGGATGATGCCTTCCGGCCGGGCGATCATCAGCTTCAACTGGTCGAGATGGTCTTCTGCCAGCCCCAGGCCTTCCAGCGGCACGATGCCCTTTTGACGGTCAAGAATCCGCAGGACAACGTTTTCGCCATGGATGGTGGGCTGTGCTGCAACCCGGAAGTCGACCTGGCGGCCGCTCATCGACAGATTGATGCGGCCATCCTGCGGCGCCCGTGTTTCGGCGATGTTCATGCCGCTCATCACTTTGATGCGCACCGCCATCGCCGGCCAGTAGGATTTGTGCAGCGCACGGATCTGCCGCAGCATGCCGTCGATGCGGTAGCGGATGCGCAGGAAGTTGGCTTCCGGCTCGAAGTGTACGTCCGACGCATCGCGTTTGACGGCATCGGTGAGGATCGAATCGATCAGGCGAACAACCGGCTGGCTGTATTCGTCGGACGAGGCCTG
>JADJUC010000022.1 GCA_016710885.1 Candidatus Proximibacter danicus | reverse complement strand
GTCGAACGATGTCCCTGACACATGATGCTACACCTGCCGTTATTCCGGAAAGCCGGGTTGTGAGCGAAGTTTGCAGCTTCCCGCCGATTGCCCGAGCCGATGCCCGGGTGCTGGTTCTCGGCAGCATGCCCGGCGTCGCTTCGCTGTCGGCCGGGCAGTATTACGCCCATCGGCGTAACGCCTTCTGGCCGATCATGGGCGCCGTGCTCGGCTTCGACCCGGTGGCACCTTACGCGCAGCGGCTGGCGGCGCTGCAGGCAGCGCACATGGCGGTCTGGGATGTGCTGCAGTCCTGCACCCGGCCGGGCAGCCTCGATGCGAGCATCGCCCGCGCGTCGGAAGTGGCCAACGATTTCCCGCGCTTCTTTCAGCAGCACCCGCACATCGGGCATGTCTTCTTCAATGGTGCAGCGGCCGAAGCGGCTTTTCGTCGCCACGTTCTGCCGCAGTTGGCGGGGGGCGGGCCAGCCATGGCACGGCTGCCCTCGACCAGCCCGGCCAATGCCTCGTTTTCCTTCGAGCGCAAGTTGGCGGCATGGCAGTGTTTGCTGCTGCCGCCATCTACACGTGAATGAGAGAATGCAGAACGCGACACCCGTATGACAAGGAGACTCCATGCAGCATTTCGCCAGTGATAACTACGCAGGCATCTGCCCCGAGGCCTTGCAGGCCCTGCTGGCCGCCAACACCGGCCATGCCCCGGCCTACGGCGACGATGAGTGGACGCGGCGGGCTTCCGACCGCCTGCGCGAGGTCTTCGCCACCGACTGCGACGTTTACTTTGTTTTCAATGGCACGGCCGCCAACTCGCTGGCGCTGGCCTCGCTGTGCCAGAGCTACCATAGCGTCATCTGCCACGAACTGGCGCATGTCGAAACCGACGAGTGCGGCGGGCCGGAGTTTTTTTCCAACGGTTCCAAGCTGCTGCCGGCCAGGGGCGAGGGCGGCAAGCTGACGCCCGAGGCCGTGCGTGAAGTGATCGCCCGGCGCAGCGACATCCACTACCCGAAACCGCGTGTGGTGACGCTGACGCAGGCCACCGAGATCGGCACCGTCTATCGCCCTGCCGAGATCGCGGCGATTGCCGAACTGGCCCATGCAAACGGCCTGCGCGTGCATATGGACGGTGCCCGTTTCGCCAATGCAATCGCCTCACTGGGCGCCGCTCCCGCGGATATCACCTGGCGCGCCGGCGTCGATGTGCTCTGCTTCGGCGGCACCAAGATGGGCTTGCCGGTCGGCGAAGCCGTCATTTTCTTTGACCGCAAGCTGTCTGAGGATTTTGCCTGGCGTTGCAAGCAGGCCGGCCAGTTGGCCTCCAAGATGCGCTTTCTTTCGGCGCCCTGGCTGGGTGTGCTGGATGGCGATGTCTGGCTGCGTCATGCCGCACACGCCAATGCCATGGCGCAGCGGCTGGCCGCGGGGCTCTCCGGCATTCCCGGCGCCCGGCTGCTGTTTCCGGTTGAGGCCAACGGGGTGTTCGTCGAGTTGCCGCCGGCGGTGCTGGAAGGGCTGCGTGCGCGCGGCTGGCGCTTCTACACCTTCATCGGCGCCGGTGGCGCGCGTTTCATGTGTGCCTGGGATATCGCGCCGGAAAGTGTCGACGCCTTGCTGGCGGATGTGCGGGCCTTGTCGTCATGAATGTGCCCTCGTTTCTGCAGCGCTTGCGGCGCCGGGTTGGAAACGTTGCCGCTGGCCGGGCGCCTGCGGCTGGTCTGTGCGGCCGGTTGCGGCCACGTCGAATGGGGCAATCCGCTGCCGGTGGTGGCGGCGCTGGTCGAGCGCGAGGGGAGGATCGTGCTGGCGCGCAACCATGCCTGGGCCGAAGGTGTGTTCGGGCTGGTCACCGGTTTTCTGGAGGCCGGCGAGTCGCCGGAAGAAGCGGTAGGGCGGGAGGTGGCCGAGGAACTTGGTTTGGTGGCCTCTGCCGTTTCACTGATCGGCGCCTATCCCTTCGAGCGCAAGAACGAAGTCATCCTCGCCTACCATGTGCAGGCTACCGGCGAGATCGTGCTCAACGAGGAACTGGCCGAGTTCCGGCTGATCGCACCGGAGAAGTTGCGGCCCTGGGATTTTGGCACCGGGCTGGCGGTGCGCGACTGGCTGGTGAGACGGTAGGGGTCAGTCGTCTTCGCCGTCAGCGTGAATCCAGGCCAGGGCCTCGGTCAGCCCGGCGTTGAGCGATTCGCGCGAGAGCGCATCGTTGCTGGCCAACAACGCGTCGCATCCTTCCCAATCGTTGGCATCCAGCCGCTCGACCAGCGCTAGCAGTTGTCCGAGTGGGCCTTCGTGCGCGGCCAGGGCTTCGTGTACCTCGGGGGCGACGGAAATCTGCGCGAGAATCTCATCCATCGGTAGGCCCAGCGCTGCCGGCATCAGCGACATGATGCCGGTGAGGAAAGCGTGGTCGCTGAGCGCCCGGTTGCCGGGAACGCTTTGGCCGGCGAGGATTTCCATCAGGCGCCCGCGCAGGGCAGCCAGTTGCAGCAGCGGGTTGCGTTCTGGATTGGTGCCGTTGTCGGGAGAGGCCATCAGCAGCAGTTGCAGCCAGCGCAAGAGCTGCTTGCGCCCAAGAACAGTGACCGCCTGGCGCAAGGATTCAACCCGGCGCGCCAGGCCCGTGCCTACGGCGTTAACCAGGCGCAACAAATTCACGGTCAGGCCAGGTTCGCGCTTGAAGCTGGCTTCGAGATCGGCCGAGTCGGCGTCGCGTGCGACCAGGTTGATCAGGCGGATGATGCCGAGCTGCGAGGCCGAGAGCTGGCGCCCGCTGATGACGGTCGGCCGTGCGAAATAGTAGCCCTGAAAAAGATGGAAGCCGAGGCTTCGGCAAAACTCCATCTGCTCGCGAGTCTCGACTTTCTCGGCAAGCAACTTGAGCGGCAGGCGTAGCAGCCCGCCCGCGAGGTCGGCGAGGGTGTCGCCCGCCGCCTGGACATCGATCTTGACGATGGCCACCAGCGGCAACAGCGCGCTGGCTCGTTGGTCAAGGCCGGTGTAGCGGGCCAGCGCCAGCGTGTAGCCGCGTTCGCGCAGGTTGCGGCAACGGGTGAGCAAGGCTTCATCGGGAACCGTCTCGAAATTCAGCTCAAGCACCACGTTATCTGCCGGCAGCAATTCGAGAACGTCATCCTCGATAAAGCGCTCGTCAGCGTTGATGTAGGCCTTGTGCGTGCCCAGTGCATTGCCGATGCCGAGTTCGGAAAAAGCAGTGCAGACGACACTGGCTGTCGCGATCAATCGACTGCAGGATTGCTCGGTGGCCTGGTCGGCGCAGCGGAAGAAAAGTTCGTAGCCGATCAACTCCTGACGCAGATCGAGGATCGGCTGGCGACCGATAAGCACTTCTTTTAGCAGGTGGGTGTAGGACATGGTTTTCTCTGCGGAGGCTCAGTCGGTGTCGGCTTCGCGGCCGATGTTATTGGCCCAGGCCAGCGCCTGGGACAGCGTGTTGTTGAGTACTGCGGCGTTGAGGCCATAGAGCTGCGGCAGCAGCGCCTCGATCAGCTCGCAGTCGCCGCTCTCGCTGGCCTCGGCCAGGCGCAGCAGGTTGCCGAGTACGCCGTTGCGCTCGCCGGTCAGCGCCTGAACCATGGTCGGTGACACCGGCAACTGGACGAGGATGTCTTCCATGCGCTGCCCGAGCAGTGCCGGCATCAGCGACATGATGCCGGTCATGAAGGCTTGCTCGGCGAGGTCTGGCGTCTTGACACGCAACTTGTCGGCCAGCAGTTCCATCAGGCGGCCGCGGGTGGCGGCCAGTTGCAGCAGCGGGCTGGCCTCACCGTTCACCGGATTGGCGAAGAGCAGCAGCTGCAGCCAGCGCTGCAGCTGGCGCCGGCCGAGTACGGTGATGGCATGGCGCAAGGACGTGATGTGCGTGCGTACGCCACTGGAAACGGAGTTGGTGAGGCGCAGCAGGTTCACCGTCAGTCCGGGTTCCTGCTTGAAGATCTTTTCGATCTCGACGGTGTCGGCGTCTTCGAGCAGCAGCGTGGTCAGGCGCATCAATGCCAGTTGCGAATGGTCGAGCTTCTTGCCGGCGATGATCGTCGGCCTGGCGAAGTAGTAGCCCTGGAAAAGCTCAAAACCGAGGTCGCGGCAGAACTCCATCTGTTCGCGTGATTCCACCTTCTCGGCAAGCAGCTTCGCACCAGTCGGTTTGACTCGGGCAACGATTTCCTGGATCTGCGCCTGCGACAGTGCCATCACGTCGACCTTGACCACCTCGACCAGTGTCAGCAGCTCGTCATAAGCGGCATTCAGCTCGTAGGCGTCGTCCAGTGCCAACTGGAATCCCTTGCCTCGCAGCTCGCGGCAGCGGGCGATGACGGCGTCGTCCGGAATGACCGTTTCGAGAATCTCAAGCATTACCGCATCCCGCGGCAGCAGCTCGATCATGTCGCTGAACAGAAAATCGCGATCGACGTTGATGAAGCCGCGGTAGGGGCCAAGCGCGTCGCCGACCGCCAGTTGGGAAAAAGCGTTGGTGACGACCGTCGCCGTGGCGACGACATGGTCGGCGACCATGGCTGCGTTCTGCTGGCTGCTGCGGAAGAGCAGTTCGTAGGCCAGCAGCTGCTGGCTGCGATCCAGAATGGGCTGGCGACCGAGAACGAGGGTGCTGCTGCCTTCGCTGCTGTCAATCCCGGTCTGAGCCATTTTTTCCGCGTTCTGTCAGGAAGTGCCGATTCTAGCCTAGAACGGCAGCGCCATTTCCGGGCGGGCGGCCTTCAGCACGCGGCGGAAGTCGTCCTGGATGCGCGCCAGTGCCGTCGGATTGTCGGCCTCGAAGCGCAGCACGACGACCGGCGTGGTGTTCGACGGACGAGCCAGCCCGAAACCGTCGGCGTACTCGACGCGCAAGCCATCGATAGTGATGATTTCCTGCGCACCAGTGAAGCGGGCGCTGGCCTTCAGTTCATCGAGCAGCACGAAGGGCTCACCCTCGGCCATCTTGATGTTCAATTCCGGCGTGCTGGTGGCGTTCGGTAGCGCCTTCAGCACGGCACTCGGGTTGGCGGCGCGGGAGAGGATTTCGAGCAGGCGGGCGCCGGTGTACAGGCCGTCGTCGAAGCCGTACCAGCGCTCCTTGAAGAAGACGTGGCCGCTCATCTCGCCGGCCAGCGGGGCGCCGGTCTCCTTGAGCTTGGCCTTGATCAGCGCGTGGCCGGTCTGCCACATGGTCGGCTTGCCGCCGTGTTCGCGGATGAAGGGAGCAAGCAGGCGCGTGCATTTGACGTCGTAGATGATCTCGCCGCCCGGTACGCGGGAGAGCACGTCGGCGGCGAAGAGCATCAGCTGGCGGTCGGGGAAGATGATCTCGCCGTCCTTGGTGACGACGCCGAGGCGGTCACCGTCGCCATCGAAGGCCAGGCCGATCTCGGCATCGGTTTCCTTCAGCGCGCGGATCACGTCCTGCAGGTTCTCGGGCTTCGAGGGGTCGGGGTGGTGGTTCGGGAAATTTCCGTCGACTTCGCAGAACAGTTCGACCAGTTCGCAGCCGAGCTTTTTGAACAGTGCCGGAGCGATGCCGCCGGCAACGCCGTTGCCGCAGTCCATGACGATCTTCATCGGGCGGGCGAGCTTGACGTCGCCGATGATCTTCGCGACGTAGGCTTCGCGGATGTCGGCTGTGCGGATGGTGCCTGCATGGGTGTCACTAGCGGTGAGCAGATTGCCGGCTTCGATGCGTGCCTTGAGCTGCTGGATGGCGTCAAGCGCCAGCGTCTCGCCGCCGATGACCATCTTCAGGCCGTTGTAGTCCGGCGGGTTGTGGCTGCCGGTGACCGACACGCAGCTGTGGCAACCCAGCTCGTAGGCGGCGAAGTAGGTGAGCGGCGTCGGTACGCAGCCGACGTCGATGGCATCGACGCCAGCGGACACGACCCCCTGCATCAGCGCGCAAGAAAGTTCCGGGCCGGACAGGCGGCCGTCGCGGCCGACGGCGATGGCCGTCTGCTGGCGTTCGCGAGCCAGCGAACCGAGCGCCTGACCGACGGCACGGCAGATTTCCGGGGTGAGGGTTTTGCCTACGATGCCGCGGATGTCGTAGGCCTTGAAGATTTCGGCGGGGAGCTTGAGGGTCATGTCAGTTCAGATGTTCAAAGAAATGGAGGAGGCGCTGCGGCAGCCAGTCGAGTCGTCCCGGCAGGCTGCCAGTGACGAAACCGACGTGGCCGCCTTCGCGCGGATAGTCGGGCCTTACTTTAGCGGATAGCTCATCGTCGCGGGGGAGCGCGTGGGCCGGCAGGAAGGGATCGTTCTGTGCGTTGAGCAACAGCGTGGGGAGGCGGATGCCGTGCAGCAGGGGCTTTGCCGACGCGCGCCTCCAGTAGTCATCGGCCCCGAGATAGCCATGCAGCGGTGCGGTGACGACGTCGTCGAACTCGTAAAGGCTGTTTGCACCTCGCATGCGCCGGCCATCAAAGAGGCCGGGGAAGCGGGCCAGTTTTTCTGCCGCGTTGCGCTTCAGCGTTTGCAGAAAGTGCTTGGTATAGACCTTGTTGAACCCTTGTCCGAGTTGGTGACCGCAGATCGTCAGATCGAGCGGGGCACAGACGGAAGCCGCGGCATTGATGACGTCGCCCGCCAGGAATTCGCGTTCGCCCAGCCACTTCAGCAAGGCATTGCCGCCGAGAGAAACGCCGACCACATGGATCGCACGCTTGGGATGCTGCTGGCGCAGACGGCGCAGCACCCAGTCGACTTCATCCGAATCGCCGGAGTGGTAGGCGCGTGGCAGACGGTTGGTTTCGCCCGAGCAGCCCCGGAAATGTGAGACCACGCCACTCCAGCCACGTGCCTTGACGGCCGCCATCAGTGCGGTGGCGTAATGGCTCGCCGAGCTGCCTTCAAGACCGTGAAAAAGCACGATGAGGGGTGGCGTGTTCGGTGGCGACGGGGCTGAGTCGAAGGCAGAGTCGGGGGCGTCGATCCAGTCGAGGTCGATGAAATCGCCGTCCGGCGTTTCCCAGCGCTCGCGTCGGTAGGGCGGAGGCGAGGCCTTGATCAGCAGCGGGTAGATCGTCTGTACATGCCCGCCTGGCAGCCACTTGGGTGCGCGGTAGGGCGTGAAAGGCAGGGTCAATGCAGCACTCGTGGCGGGTGGTTGCCGGAGGGCGGTTCGGCCGGCGGTTCGCTGGCGGTCGAGGCGTGGTGCGAGAGCAGGCGCCAGCCGTTGGCGCCACGCACGAAAACGTTGGTCGCCAGCATCGGTCCGTGCGGTGTCGGGTCGTCGCCGATATAAAGTGTTTCCAGCACGTTATGCACGGCCATCAGCGCGCTCGACCAGCGTATGGCATGGCTGACGCGAACATGCAGACGGGTGGCGTTCTCGAACACATGGCGCCAGCTTTCGCGCACGGCGGCATGGCCGGCGAGGCGTTGGCCGTTGGGCTGGATGCAGACGATGTCTTCGTCTTCCGCCCAGGTGGCCATCATCGCTTCGAGGTCGCCGCGTTCGATGGCGTCGTAGAAGGCAGTTTCGGCATCGTCGGGCGTTGAGTACAGGTTGGCACTCTTCACAGGCAGGCCTCCAGAACGCGTTGTGGCGCCAGTTTTTCCAGGCAGTCGAGATGCCCCAGCGGACATTCGCGCTTGAAGCACGGGCTGCATTCCAGTTTGAGGCTGATCACGCGCGCCTTCGGCGAGAGCGGTGGCGTGAAGCCCGGTGATGAAGAGCCATAGACGGCGACCAGCGGGCGGCCGACGGCTGCTGCGACATGCATCAGCCCGGAATCGTTGCAGACGACGAAATCGGCGGCGGCAATGAGGTCGATGGCCTGGTCGAGCGAGGTCTTGCCGCAGAGGTTGTGCAGTCTGGCCTCTGGCGCTTGTGCGCTGATTTCGTCGCTAACCGGCGCATCCTTGGGGGAGCCGAGCATCCAGATCGTGTAGCCACGCGCGTCGAGTTCCTTCGCCAGCGTGGCAAAGTGCCGCGTCGGCCAGCGCTTGGCCGGGCCGTATTCGGCACCGGGGCAGAACACGGCCAGCTTTGCCGGACGTTCGATAGCGAGCGCGGCGAGCGTTGCATCCTGTTGGGCGGGCGTCGATACCAGTTGCGGCAGCGGCAGCGGGCGCGGCAGCGGTGCGCCGACCGGTTCGGCCAGTTGCGCAAAGCGCTCGGCCATTTCCGGCAGCACCATCTTGTCGAGCGTATGACGACGGTTGATCAGTCCCCTGCGCGCCTCGCCGGTGAATCCGATACGTTCGGGGATGCCGGCCATGAACGGTACCAGCGCCGATTTCAGCGAATTCGGCAGCACATAGACCTCATCGAAGTTGGCGGCAGCGAGGCTGCGGGCCAATTGCCAGCGTTTTTTCAGCGACAGATCGCCGTGCCCGAAAGGGCTGTCGATGACCGCGCTAATCTCCGGCATGCGCTGCAGCACCGGCGCGACCCAGCGGGGTGCCAGTGCGTGCAGTTCGAGGTTGGGCGTGTGCTCGTGCAGACGCATGAACAGCGGCTGCGCCAGCACGGTGTCGCCGATCCAGGAGGGGGCGACGATCAGCGCTTTCATGCGGGGGTCTGCGGAGTCAATGAGGATGAGCCGGGCGGCACGTCTGTCCGCCCGGTGCGGGTTCAGTGCGGGTCAGTGCCCTTTGGGCGCCGGCCCGGTGAGCACGTAATGCGCGCTGCAGTACGGGCAGGTGGCATCGCCGGTGTGGGTCACGTCGAGATAGACGCGCGGATGCCGCGCCCACAGCGGCGCGTTGGGCAGCGGGCAGTGCAGCGGCAGATCCTTGGCGGTGACTTCGACGGTCATCGTCGTGGCGTTATTGGTGTCGGACATGTTCTCTCCCTGAATCCGGATCGTCGATTAAACCTTGGCCAGCCAGTCCGAGTACTCGGGCAGGCGACCATTCACCAGGTCGAAGAAACGGGCCTGCAGCTTGGTCGTGATCGGGCCCCGCTTGCCTTCGCCGATGGTGCGGTTGTCGAGTTCGCGGATCGGCGTCACTTCAGCGGCGGTGCCGGTGAAGAAGGCTTCGTCGGCGATGTAGATGTCGTCACGGGTGATCGGCTTGGAGACGACCTGGTAGCCGAGGTCGGCGGCCAGGCGGATGATCGTCTCGCGGGTGATGCCGCACAGGCCGGAAGTGATCTGCGGTTCGTAGATGACGCCGTTCTTGATCACGAACACGTTCTCGCCGGCACCTTCGGCCACGAAGCCCATGGTGTCGAGCAGCAGCGCCTCGTCGTAGCCGTCCTGCGTCGCTTCGAGGTTGGCCAGGATCGAGTTGGCGTAGGTGGTGGCGACCTTGGCGCGCGGCATGGTCACGTTGACATGGTGGCGGGCGAACGAGGCGGTCTTGACGCGGATGCCCTTCTCCAGACCTTCCTCACCGAGGTAGGCACCCCACGGCCAGGCGGCGATGGAAACATGCACGGCGGCGCCGCGCGGCGACACCCCCATCTTCTCCGAACCGTAGAAGGCGATTGGGCGCAGGTAGCAGGATTCCAGCTTGTTGGCGCGCACGACTTCGAGCTGCGCTTCCATCAGCTGTTCCTTGCTGTACGGAATCTTCATCATGTAAATGTGCGCCGAGCTGAGCAGGCGCTCGGTGTGCTCCTTCAGCCGGAAGATGGCCGTGCCATTGACGGTCTTGTAGGCACGCACGCCCTCGAAAACCGACAGGCCGTAGTGCAGCGAGTGGGTCAGCACGTGCGTGGTCGCTTCGCGCCAGGGCACCAGCTTGCCGTCCATCCAGATGAAACCGTCGCGGTCAGCCATCGACATGATTGTGTCTCCTGTACTTTCTGTTGCCAGAGGGGGAATTTTCAATTCGCGAAAGGCGAGATTTTAGCCGATTTCCGGGGCGATTCACCTCTCCCTTCGCACTTAGTCGGGCACAATGAACCGACAAAGCCCGGCCTTTGGGGTAGTTTGCTTTTTTCGGGAGATATTTTTTGCGAATGCGCTTTCGCCCTTACCGCTTGCACCCTGCAGAAGGTGAGGTAACAAGGCCGGCGTCGAAATTGTCGATCTCTCTGATCGTCGGCGCTACCGTACTGCTAATCGCTGCTGTTATCTTCATGCCGGAACTCGGCGTAATTGCCACTATCGCTCAGTTGCTGCTTGCGCTGGCTGCCGTGGTTGGAGCCGTGTTCGCTGGTGCGCGGATACGGCGCCGGGTCAATGGCGCCGAGGCTGCATTGCGGGAAGCGGCGGAAGGCGACCCGTTCTGGTCACCCGATGCGATCCGGACGCGCGTCGAGTTACTTTTTGAACCCTACTGGCGGGCGGTGCAGCGACGCAATGTTGGCGTGCTCGCTGTCGAGCTTAGTCCATGCTGGAGAAGGCGTCTGGAGGAGGCCTTCTCCATTTGGCATGAACGCGGATTCAAGCCGGTGCTGTTTAATCTTGCGCTGAATAAGGTTGAACTGCTCGAAGTCGACGACCAGAGTGATCCTGCTGCTGACCGTTTCGTCGCCTTGGTCGAGTGCACAACGTCTTACCACGTGACTGATACTCGTACGGGCGATGTGGTCGAGGGCTTTCCCGATTCGCGCGTTGAAAGGCAGGCCTGGCAATTTATCCGTGGCGAGCAGCAATGGCTGCTCGATCGAGTCGAGCGCCTGGGGTATTCCGGGGGCAGTGATTCTGGGTTCGACTTTTTCTCCGACGGAAACATTGACTGCACATCATGAACGATCGTAAATAACCGATACCGTGTAATAAGGAATGGACCACGATTTAACGTTTAACAATAAACGTGTCTCGTTATAAATCAAAGGTTCCAAGTGCCCATGGCACTATCTTAAGCCGCTCCGAGTTTTTGACCTGCCCGCTGATTTGGCGGGCATTTTTACGGGATTCGAAAAGCAGCCCGATGCTGCCCCCTTGTGGCACAGACTTCTTTACCACCCGTTAAAAAATGTTTGATTTTTGTAATCGGTCGATTACACTTGGCTAATGACCTATACGGTAAAACGCCTCAACGAGTTCTCTGACTGGCTCAATGGCTTAAAAGATGGGCTGACACGGCAGCGTCTTATTAAGCGACTACGGAAAGCTCAACTGGGCAACTTGGGCGATGTTGAGCCGGTAGGTGAAGGCGTGTTTGAGATGCGCGAACACTTTGGGCCGGGCTGGCGTATGTACTACATTCAGCGCGGCGAGATGTTGGTTGTGATGCTTGGCGGTGGCGATAAGTCTACTCAGCAGGCCGACATTCGTCGGGCGGTTGCGCTGGCGAAATGCTTGGAGGATTGATCATGACAAAGAGAATCAAGATTTCCGAACTCCCCGAATTCGATGCCGCTGAGTATCTGAACAGTGAAGAGGATATTGCGGCGTATCTGACAACGGTTATTGAAGAGAACGATCCCGCATTGCTGGCTGCGGCCCTTGGAGATATTGCTCGCGCTCGTGGCATGTCGCAGGTGGCAAAGGATGCCGGCATTGCACGTGAAGCCTTGTACAAAGCGCTGCGCCCAGGTAGCGAACCGCGCTTTGAAACAATCAGCCGCGTTTGTGCCGCCTTGGGTGTGCGCTTGGTAGCGCAGCCGATTCATTTGGCACGCTGACAAAATTTTCGGTCATCTTGGGGAAAACCTTAGGGACTGATGGCTATGTACAACCCACCCCACCCCGGTGGGTTAAAGGTTCCAGGCGCGCATTAGAATCTGCTCGCTGCTTTCGCGGGTATTTTTTCTCCTAGTGCACCTTTCATGCTGCTTCGAGCTTTGCCAGGCGCTCCACGGTATCCGGGAATTGATCGACCATGCGAATTAGCAACGCTGCCTGTGCGTTTGGTTTTGCTCGCCCTTGTTCCCAGTTCTCCAAAGTGCGCGGATTGATGCGCAGATAGCGGGCAAGGACTGGTCGGGACATGTGAAGGCGTTCACGCATGGCCAACAAATCCCCGGCGCTGACGTTGATTGCCGGTTTTTCCTCCACTTCGACGGTGCGCAACGTCTGTTTTCCGGTGCGCTCGTCGGCCAAAGCCCCAAAGCCTTCAGAAATTTCTGTAAACAGGTTCCGCTTTTTCATCGCCTTGCCTCCAGTTCAGCTTTCAGCATGTCCTTGAGCAACTTCTTTTCCTTGGCGCTCAAGTCGTTTGCCTCGTCTTTGTCGTACAGGGTGAACAGCCAGAATTGCAGCCCTGCCGACCACCAGTAATAGATTACGCGCAACCCGCTGCGTGTTCCTTTTCCGCGCCTCGCATCGCCATATCGCAGCTTGCGTAATCCGCCTGTTCCTTCAATTACATCGCCGGCCTCCGGGTTCTTCAGCAAGAACGTTTGCAAGCTTCGGAATCCTTCATCATCAAGATAATCCGCTCTGTATTTGGCGAATGCCGGCAGCTCAACGAATATGGCTTTCATGTGTTAAATATACGCAATCAACGTACTATTCGCAAGTTGATCGCGCTGTCGTTCTGAATAAAAACAGCGATTCGCCGGTCCTGCGACTCAAGACGGTAAAATGCCGCTTTGCTATTTTTGCCGTGGCACGCCATGTCCAACGAAAAGATCTGGAAACCCAACGTCACTGTTGCTGCCGTTATTGAAAAGGACGGCAAGTTTCTACTCGTCGAGGAAGAAACCGACGACGGTCTGCGTTTCAATCAGCCCGCCGGGCATCTGGAGTGCCGCGAAGCGCTGGTCGATGCCGTGGTGCGCGAGGCGTTTGAAGAAACGGCTTACCACTTCGTGCCGCGCTATCTGGTGGGTATCTACAGCTGGCGAAACGAGGCGAAGGATGTGACCTATCTGCGCTTTGCCTTTGGCGGCGAGCTTGCTGGCCATGAGCCTGAGCGCAAGCTGGATGACGGGATTGTCGCTGCCCGCTGGCTGACGCCGGAAGAAATCAGGGCGTCGGCCGACCGCCACCGCAGCCCGCTGATCGTGCGCTGCGTCGAGGACTGGCAGGCCGGGAAGCGTTATCCGCTGGAATTACTGGTGCACTACGGCTGACACATTACGGATGAGAAACGGTTTGTGGCAGGGGACGCTGCTCCTTTGTCTGGGGTTGTTTGCAGTTGCTGCCGGTGCGCAGGAACGCGTTGTCGTCTGCTACAACTACGGTTGCCAGAGTACGGCGACGGTCAGTTTCAGCAAGCGCCAGCTTGCCGAGGTTCGCGACCTGCTTGACGATGCGCTGAATGCGGCGCACGAGCGCGAGCTGATTGCGGTAGTGATCGGCCGGCTGCTCGGTTGGGCCGGCAAGCAATCGCCGATCCGGGCGGATCGCGGCGGCAATTACGCGGACGAGGGGATTCATGGCGCCATGGACTGCATCGACCATGCCACGACGACGACCCGCCTGCTGAACATGCTGGCGCGGCGCGGCTGGTTGCACTGGCATCGGGTGCTGGAGCCGCAAGTTCGAACACGGGTACTGATTTTCGATCACTGGTCGGCCGTGATCGAAGAGGTGCCGAAGGCGCCGTTCCGGGATGATGACCCGCTGACGAGCAAGCACTATGTGGTGGATAGCTGGTTTTACGATAACGGACAGCCGGCGGTGGTGATGCCGCTGGATGATTGGCTGGATTGGGAAGGACCGAATGTCGAGCATGTTGAACACGAATAAAACGGTAGTGGTGGGGCTCTCCGGCGGCGTTGATTCGTCGGTTGCAGCCATGTTGCTGAAGCAGCAGGGCTACAAGGTCATCGGCCTGTTCATGAAGAACTGGGAAGACGACGACACCGACGACTACTGCTCCTCGCGTCAGGATCTGGTGGACGTGATGAGCGTTGCCGACAAGCTCGGCATCGACGTCGAGGTGGTGAATTTCGCCAAGGAGTACAAGGAGCGCGTCTTTGCCGAGTTCCTCAAGGAATATCAGGCCGGGCGCACGCCGAACCCGGATGTGCTGTGCAACGCCGAGATCAAGTTCCGCGCCTTCCTCGACCATGCCGTGGCGATGGGTGCCGACAAGATTGCCACCGGTCACTATGCCGGTGTGCGTGAGTTCAATGGCGAGTTCCAGTTGCTCAAGGCCGAGGACGGCACCAAGGACCAGAGCTACTTCCTGCACCGCCTGAACCAGGCGCAACTGTCGAAAGCGATGTTCCCGCTGGCCGACCTGTACAAGCGCGACGTGCGCAAGATGGCCGAGGAAGCTGGGCTGCACGTGGCGACAAAGAAGGACTCGACCGGCATCTGCTTCATCGGCGAGCGGCCGTTCAAGGAATTCCTGATGCGCTACCTGCCGCCGAAGAAGGGCGAGATCCGCGAGCTGGACAGCGGCCGCGTGCTTGGCGAACACGACGGTATGACCTACCACACCATCGGCCAGCGCAAGGGGCTGCACATCGGCGGCCTGAAGGGCGGCAAGGATGGTAACCCGGGTGAGCACGACGCCTGGTTCGTGGCGAAGAAGGATGTCGCCAGCAATACGCTCTACGTGGTGAACGGGCACGACCACCCGGCGTTGCAGGCCGAATCGCTGAATGCCATCGACCTGTCCTGGGTGTCGGGCCGGGCACCGCACACACACTGGGTCTATACCGCAAAGACGCGCTATCGCAGCCCCGATGCGCCGTGCGAAATCGAGCGCGTCGATGGTGAAGGCTGCGAGATCCGCTTTGCTGCGCCGGAATGGGCGGTGACACCGGGGCAGTCAGTGGTCGTCTATGAATCCCGTGTTTGTTTAGGTGGCGGCATCATCGCGTGAGCGCTGAACTGGTCGCCGCCGCCGGCGGTTCGCGCGTCATCCGGGCGGTGCTGTGGAGCGTTGCTTTGGCGGCGCTGGGCTACGTCGGCCTGTCGCTGTGGGCCGGCTGGCGCGAGGTGACGGCGGCGGTGGTGCAGGTTGGCCCGTGGGTGCTGCTCGGCCTGCTCGGCCTCTCGCTGGTGAATTACCTGCTGCGTTTCGTGCGCTGGGGGCGCTACCTTTCCCTGCTTGATGCCCCGGTGCCCTGGCGCATCAACCTCACGGCTTACTTCGCCGGCTTTGCGCTGACCACCAGCCCCGGCAAGCTCGGCGAAACCCTGCGCAGCGTGCTCCTCAAGCCTCATGGCGTGCCCTCTGCGGCCAGCCTCGCCGCCTTCTTTGCCGAGCGTGCCAGCGACCTGATGTCGATTCTGGTACTGGCCGCCATCGGTCTCTGGTCGTATGCCCCGGCTCGGCCGGTGGTCGGTTTCGCGCTCGGTTTTGTCCTCGTCGCGCTACTGCTGGCGCAGTGGACCTCGTTCATTGCTGCCATCGATCGCTGGGCCTTGGTGCGTGCGGAACAGGGCAGGCGCTGGGCCAAATTGCTCTCTCAATTGTGCGAAATCGTGCTGCATTTTCGCCGCTGCTTTTCGCTGCCGGCGATGGGCATGGGGCTGTCGCTCGGTGTCGTCGCCTGGCTGGCCGAAGGCGTCGGCTTCTGGTGGCTGCTGTCGGCGCTCGGTTATCCGCTCGATCTGCAGACTGCAGTCTTCATCTACGCCTTCGCCATGCTCATCGGCGGCCTTTCCTTCCTGCCCGGCGGCCTGGGCAGCAGCGAAGCGGTGATGATCGGCCTGCTGGTCATGAACGGCCTGCCAGAGGCCAGCGCCGTCACGGCGACACTGATCTGCCGGCTGGCCACGCTGTGGTTCGCCGTCGCGCTCGGTGCCGGCTTCATGGCGCGGGTGCGTTGATGGCAGGTTCAGCACGCTCGGCATGGGGCAATCTCGGCTGGCCGTCGGCGGCGGCAGAACTGCGCTTGCCGGATCGTGCTGCAGCCCTGCCGGTTACTGACACAAGCCTGCTGCCCTACGGCAATGGCCGCAGCTACGGCGATGTCTGCCTGAATCCCGGTGGCTCGTTGCTGCAGATGCGCGGCCTCGACCGCTTCATTGCCTTCGATGCCGAAACCGGCGTGCTGGTCTGCGAGGCCGGCGTGCTGCTGGCCGACATCCTCGCACTGATCGTGCCGCGCGGCTGGTTCCTGCCGGTCACGCCGGGAACGCGCTTCGTCTCGGTCGGCGGCGCCATCGCCAACGACGTGCACGGCAAGAACCACCACGGCGCCGGCAGTTTTGGCGCCCACGTGCGCGGCTTCGAGTTGTTGCGTTCGGACGGTTCGCGCCGCCGCTGTTCGCCGACTGAAAACGCCGACTGGTTTGCCGCCAGCATCGGCGGTCTCGGGCTGACTGGCGTGATCACGCAGGCCACGCTGCAGCTGCGCCGCATTGCCGGCAACAGTATTGCCGTGCGTAACCAGCGCTTTGTCGGGCTGGACGAATTCTTTGCGATCAACGCCCGCGCCGAAATCGAGCATGAATATGCGGTGGCCTGGATCGACTGTCTGGCCGGCACGCCACGTGGGGTGCTGATGGCCGGCGATCATGCGGACGAGACGATTGCAGCGCCGCGTGGCGGGAAAAATGTGCCGCTGACGCCCCCTCTTTCATTAATCAACAAGGCCAGCCTGCACGCCTTCAATGCCGCCTATTACGGCAAGCCTTGGCCAGGAGGGTGGCCAACTGAGCAGACCGTGCATTACCAGCCCTATTTCTACCCGCTCGATGCCATCGGCAATTGGAACCGCATCTACGGGCCACGCGGCTTCTATCAGTATCAGTCGGTGGTGCCCCAAGCCGCGGCGCGCGAAGCCACCGGCGAAATGCTGGCGGCCATCGCTGCCAGCGGGCAGGGCTCGTTCCTCGCCGTGTTGAAGACGCTGGGTGCACAATCCTCGCCGGGCCTGCTGTCCTTTCCCATGGCGGGTACGACGCTGGCGCTCGATTTTCCCAACCGTGGGGCGCCGACGCTCAAGTTGTTCGAGCGGCTAGACGCCATCGTGCGAGCGGCCAGCGGCCGGCTCTATGCCGCCAAGGATGCCCGCATGCCGGGGGCGATGTTTCGCGAAACCTATCCGGGCTGGCAGGCTTTCCAGTCCTTTGTCGACCCGAAGTTCTCGTCCGGCTTCTGGCGGCGTGTCATGGAGAAATAGATGAAACGGGTTCTGATCATAGGCGCCACCTCGGCGATTGCCGAAGCGGCAGCACGGCAGTGGGCGGCGCAAGGCGCTTCGCTGTTTCTGGTCGGGCGCCAGGTCGAGCGGCTGGACAATATTGCCGCCGATCTGCGGGTGCGCGGCGCGAAGCAGGTATTTACCCATGCCATGGATGCCACCGACCATGCCGCGCATGAAGCAATGCTGGCCGCCGCGCAGTCGGCGCTGGGTGGGGTCGATGTGGCGCTGATCGCGCACGGCACGCTGCCTGACCAGAAGGCCTGCGAGGCTTCGGTCGAACTGGCACTGCGGGAGATCGATACCAACGGCCTGTCGGTCATCGCGCTGGCCACGCGACTGGCCAACCTGATGGAAGCGCAGGGCTCGGGCACCATTGCCGTGATCAGCTCGGTTGCCGGCGACCGTGGCCGGCAGAGCAATTATGTCTATGGCGCCGCCAAGGGCATGGTCACCCGCTTCCTGCAGGGCTTGCGCAACCGCCTGGCGAAAGCGGGTGTGCAGGTACTCACCATCAAACCGGGCTTCGTCGATACGCCGATGACGGCTGCCTTCAAGAAGGGCGCGCTGTGGGCGCAGCCGGAAGATGTTGCGCGCGGCATCCTTGGCGCCATCGAGAAGGGCAAGGACGAGGTTTATCTGCCGGGTTTCTGGTGTCTGATCATGCTGATCATTCGCCATATTCCGGAGCGGATTTTCAAGAAACTGTCGCTCTGAAATGGAAAAGCCGCCCGAGGGCGGCTTTTTTGCGAGCAGACACGTAACCGCCGGAGGATCAGCCCTGCGGCACCGTTTCGGCAAACGACGGACGCTGCATCAGTTTGTCGTAGAGCTTGGCCAAGTTGGGGTGGCTTTCCTGCCAGTTGATATCAGGGAAGCGGAAAACGAGATAGCCGAGCGCGCAGCCGACAGCAGCATCGGCCAGCGAGAAATGCGTACCCATGCAGTGGGCGCTCTCCCCAAGTTCCTCGGCCATGTACTCGAGGCCGGCAGCAATCTTGCCGCGCTGGCGCTCGATCCAGTCCTTGTCGCGCAGCTTGGCCGGGCGCTTGGCTTCCAGGAAAGCCGTGGTAGCGGCATCGCAGATGCCGTCGGCAAGGGCTTCCCAGCGCTTTACCAGGATGCGTTCGCGGTTCGGCACCGGCATCAGCTTGTTGTTGGGGGTGACGTTGTCGAGGTACTCGACGATCACACGCGAATCGAAGAGCACCGTGTCGTCGTCAAGGACGAGGACGGGAATCTTGCCTAGCGGGTTGAGGTTGGGCACGCCACTGTCGGCGTTCCACGGGGAGTCGATCTCAAAGTCGTACTCCATCTTTTTTTCGGCCAGGACAACCCGAGCCTTGCGTGCGTACGGACTGGTCAGCGATCCGATCAGTTTCATCTGGTTCTCGAGCGGTGTTGGGAGGCGAATTATAGCATCCGGCCCATTCCCGGTTTGCGGGAGGATTTCACGGAGCGGTAAAATAACGTTCTTCTCGCAACAGGATCTCTTCCATGCCTTTCACCATGCTTACAGCGCTTTCTCCACTCGACGGGCGTTACGCCGCCAAGCTTGACGCCTTGCGTCCGCAGTTTTCCGAGTACGGCCTGATCCGGCGCCGTCTGCAGGTGGAAATCGAATGGCTGAAGGCCTTGGCCGCCGAGCCGCATTTCAAGGAAATACCAGCCTTCTCACCGGCCACCGTGGCCGCACTCGATGCGCTGGTGACGAATTTTCAGCCGGAGCATGCGGCCGAGGTCAAGGAGATCGAGTCGGTCACCAACCACGACGTGAAGGCGCTGGAATACTGGATCAAGAAAAAACTTGCCGATAACCAGGAAGTGATGCGGGTTTCCGAGTTCATCCACTTCGCCTGCACCTCCGAAGACATCAACAACCTCTCGCACGCCCTGATGCTCAAGGCCGGGCGCGAAGAAGTGCTGCTGCCGGCACTGGACAAGGTCTCCGCCCGCCTGCGCGAACTGGCACACCAGCTGGCCGAAGTGCCGATGATGTCGCGCACGCACGGCCAGCCGGCAACGCCGACAACCATGGGCAAGGAAATGGCCAACGTCGTCTATCGCCTCGAACGCGCCCGCACCCGCATCGCCGGGGTCAGCCTGCTTGGCAAGATCAACGGCGCCGTCGGCAACTACAACGCCCACCTGGCGGTGTACCCCGGCTACGATTGGGAAGGCTTCGCCAAGCGCTTCGTTGAAAGCCTCGGGCTGGAGTTCAACCCCTACACCATCCAGATCGAGCCGCACGACGCGATGGCCGAGCTGTTCGACGCCTTCGCCCGCGCCAACACCATCCTCATCGACTTCAACCGCGACGTCTGGGGCTACATCTCGCTCGGTTTCTTCAAGCAGAAGCTGAAGGCCGGCGAAATCGGCTCCTCGACCATGCCGCACAAGGTCAACCCGATCGACTTCGAGAACTCGGAAGGCAACCTCGGGCTGGCCAATGCCGTACTCAAGCATCTTTCCGAGAAGCTGCCGATCTCGCGCTGGCAGCGCGACCTGACCGACTCCACCGTGCTGCGCAACATGGGCGTCGGCCTCGGCTATGCCCAGCTCGCCTACGACTCGCTGCTGCGCGGCCTCGGCAAGCTGGAAGCGGTCCCGGAGCGCATGCTGGAAGACCTCGACGCCAACTGGGAACTGCTTGCCGAGCCGATCCAGACGGTGATGCGCCGCTACGCGATTGCCAACCCGTACGAAAAGCTCAAGGAACTGACACGCGGCAATCGCGTCTCGCGCGAAGGCATGCAGGCGTTCGTCGCCACGCTGGAAATTCCGGAAGCCGCCAAGGCCGAGTTGCTGCAACTGACGCCGTGGGGCTACATCGGCAAGGCCGCCGAACTGGCTAAACGGATCTGATCGGGAGAATCACCATGTCACAGTTTCAGGCCAATCTGAAGAAACTCCCCGGCATCTCGCACCTCTCGGCGCTCAACCTGATCGATGCCGAGGGTATCGTGGTCACCACCATCGAGAACAAGGCCGGCAGCCAGGGTTCGCTGTCGGTCTACAACCACCTCGGCCAGACCTACGGCGCCATTACGCCGGATGCAGCGAAGAAGGGGCTCGAGCTCTACGCCGAGCACACCGACGATGCGCGGCTGCATCCGGGCAAGCACCCAAACATCGACCGGCTATTCGAGGTCGCTGAAAAGAAACTGACGCTGCGGGTCAAGCACGTTTTTGCGGTCTGATTTGCGTCTTCGGACAGGCGCATCGTTATGAATGGAGCAATGGCTACTCCGAGGCTCACCTTCACAAATTGCGCAAACTTCTTATCGATGACATAGGTCTGCAGGGCTGTCATATTGCTGACCCCCAACGTCTGAAATCACCGGACTGCGCGGCTTTTTGCGCAGGTCCGGTGGAATGCTAAGTTAGCCGCTCATTGGGCCGCCTGCTGCAAAGCCTCGGTAGCCCATTGATTCAGGCTCTTGCCTGCCGCCTGCGCAGCAATGAGAGCGCGACCATGAACTTCAGGTGGTACGCGCAGCAGCAACTTGCCGGAAGCCGCCTTCTCGGGGTGCACACCTTGCTGCTTGCAGTCCGCCAGATAGTCTTTGACTGCGAGCTCGAACTCGGCCCTTAATTCGGCAACCGTTACGCCATGAAAGCTAATCATGTTGCGAATGCCGAGAATACGGCCAACGAAAATGTTGTCACGCTCGTCGTACTCAACGCGAGCGGTATAGCCTTTGTACGTCATAGTGTTCATGGCAGCACTCCTGCACGTTCCAATAGTTCTCGAGCTTCTTCGACCTGATAACGCTTGGCCTCCTTGCCCGGATGTGGGCGATGGCAGCGCCACTGTTCGCCATTCAGTTCGATTCTGACGCGCGATCCTTCGCGCTCTGAAACGCAACCACCGAGCGACTTTATAAACGCTTCGATGTCAGCAAACACGATGGACGCAGACGTCGGTCGAGCAAAGATTGCCGTAAGCGTTTTGCGGTGTTTGGCGTTCATGATTAAATGATAGCTAAAAGTGCTAGCATAGGCAATGAGGAGTCAGGCAAACGTTTGAATTGAGCGGCCTGCACGGCTTCTCACGCAGGTCCGCTCGAATGATTGGCTGGGCGTCGTGGCCGAACACCTTTGCTGGACAAATGATGGTTCGTTATGTACAGTAATGCGTACATATTCGGAGGTGCATCATGGACGCAATGACCTACACAACCGTTCGCGCAAATCTCGCCAGCACCATGGATCGGGTTTGCGACGATCACGAAGCCTTGATTATCACCCGTAACGGCGACCAAGCCGTGGTGATGCTCTCGCTCGAAGATTACAAAGCGCTTGAGGAAACCGCCTATCTCTTGCGCACGCCCGCAAACGCCAAGCGCCTTCTCTCGGCGGCCACACAACTCAACGCTGGGAAAGGCGTTGAGCGGAAGCTGGCAAAGTGAAGCTGATTTTCGCGGATGAGGCATGGGAAGATTATCTTTACTGGCAAAAACAAGATAAACGCATGGTTGAACGGATCAACAAGTTGATTCAAGAAACCCAACGCGAACCCTTCTCTGGCGTTGGAAAGCCGGAAGCATTGAAGCATGCACTATCAGGATTCTGGTCACGCCGCATCACGGATGAGCACCGCATGGTGTACCGCGTTGAAGGGAATGACCTTTTGATTGCTCAATTGCGGTTTCATTACTGAGACGCTCAACGTTGGACTTCAGCGGACTGCCCGCTTGCGGGCAGTCCGCTGGAAGGATTTGTTCGGCGTCATGCGGCCTTGTGGGGAACGAGTTTGACTTGAAGGTCGCAGCCGACCGCCTCTGCGTAGCGCTTGAGTGTAGCGAGCGACGGCGCGTGCTTGCCGGAAGACTCAAGCCGAGAAATTGCGCTTTTTGTAGTGCCCATGCGCTCAGCAACAGCATCTTGCGTGAGACCAGCTCGTGCTCTGTGCCCGAAAATTTGTTTAATAGTGTGTGCTGCGTTTTTTTTCTCCGCCCCCGCCCGCGGGCCCGGGCGCCCGCCCCCCCAAAACGGTAAAGCGCCCGACCGTACCGCTACGCCGGAGAATGACTCTTGAGCCACTCACGCAAGGCGGCATCCACGCGGGTTTGCCAGCCCTCGCCACTTTCGCGGAATTGCTCTACCACTTCTCGCGACAACCGAATGGTGATGCGCTCTTTGGTCGGTGTCTTCTGAGGGCCACGAACAGCTAGTTTCTTCCTAAGCGACAGTGGCAATACCTCAGCAGCCGGCTTGAACTTCGCCATATCCTCGGCCGTCAGTTCGCGAACCTCGCCGTCAGTATCAATCAAGGGTTTGCGGCTTGCCATATCTATTTGCCTCTCTCGTATTTGCCTTACGGAAACTGATTACCCGAATGCCTGTCTCGGTCTCGGTAAAGCACAGCACATGCTACCGGCGATCCAGATAGCACAGCGCGATGTAACGAGTTTCGCCATATGCCTTTCGGGTGTCAGGAAACACTAGCGCAGTATTGAAATCGACTTCTGCTGCTCGTTCGAACGAGAGTTGACGCTCTCTGATGTTTCTCTCGTTCTTGATCGGGTCGAAGTCAACTTTCATGCGCTAGAGTGTATGCACAAATAAGTGGTGCGTCAAGGTTTATTGTATGTACAAACACGCCCCGCGCTTCTCCGTGAAAGTGGGGCAGAACGTTTGCCATGACCGGCGCGGGCAGCTTCATCGCCCGTGTCCGAGTTGATGGATGGGTTCGGCTTCAACTCACTCATAGTGGGTCCACATACGCAGGACACGAACCGTTTTCTCTTTGGTAAAAACCTCATAGACCATGCGGTGCTGAATATTGATGCGTCGCGAGTAGGCGCCAGCAAGATCACCAACCAACTTTTCGAAGGGCGGAGAATTTTGAAACGGGTCGTGGGCAAGAATCGCCAGCAGTTCTAGTGCCTTTGGCTTAAGACCACTTGCAGCAAGCTTTTTCGCATCCTTCATTGCTTGCTTCGCATAAACAATCTCCCAACTCACCACTTAAGCGCCTTCGAGCTTTTTGCGAGGG
>JADJUC010000021.1 GCA_016710885.1 Candidatus Proximibacter danicus | reverse complement strand
GCGGTGCTACTGCTGTATAGCCTCTAATTTCCTTGATGGACAGCCCTGGTGGCATAGCGGCCGACATTTTCGAAGGCGAAACGGTGCATTGATTGGAACCTTCGCCATCTGGTTTGCACATAATCAAAAAGCAGTCATCTGCAAGCACGGAGAACGAGATGATTGACGAGAAAATGCTAGCGATGATGGTGTGCTTCATGAGGTCTAACGTTGAACTAAACGGCGCGCCGCTTGCGGCGCGTCCGAGCGACCGCAGGGAGCGGTTTTGAGTGTGATGTTAGATGCTAGACAGTTTCACTATTACACTGAAGCCAAGTTTTGGGATTGGCCAAAAGAATGATGATGTGCCTCCCTAAACTTGACGCTTTTTCAAAAATTGAAAACCACTGAAAGTCAGTCATCGAGAGAAGAGCAGCAAGATACTAAGGCGGTATAGGGCCAAGATTTTTGCGATAAAACAGCAATATTCCTGAGGCAAGCCCTGCAATTGAAACCGCAAAATGAAGTGGTAACCAGAACCAAGGATCAGAGGCGTAAGAACCTGAAGAGATTAGTGTTGCGGCCGAGATTCCGATTGAGAGAACCTCGATAGACCACGCGATAGTAAGAGCACTGGCGGCGATACGCATGGCATCTAACGTTAAGCACAACGGCAGTTTGTAAGTTGTGCGTTGTGGAATACTTTTGCGAAGCAAAACCACATAAGCGCGACTTACAAACTGTCCAGCCACGAAGTGGCGTGTTGCTGCGCCTTGTTAAATTTCTTTTGATTTTCGCTTTCTCATTTAAGCAAAAAGTGAACAATGGCTTGGAAAGGTAAAAATATATTAAACAAGCCTATTCTTTGCTATAAATATTATTTTCGTACCATGATTCAGAATGCACTTCACCGGGCGCTGATTCTATTGCCTTTTGAATTACATGAAGTGGAATTTGAACTATTTTTTTCACCAACGTAGATTTCAAACCATAATGATTCGTCTTCGTCGTCAGCTAAGATTGTAGCTAAGTCATATGACTTTCCATCTAGGTTGCATTTACCAGCAATTTCTTCCCGTCATCTACGGTTCCAAACCAGAGCAGCTCTGTAGTTGGCCTGAGAATTTCCATACTTACTTTCCAATTTAACGTAGAGCTAACCGGCGCTGCGCGGCTTTATCGCGCAGCGTCCAGCGACTGAAAGGAGCGAGGTTGAGCGCCGTGTTAGGGCACACGGCGAACCTCGGAAAATGTATGTTTCAAGAAAAAGATGGGGCTTTGCTTCTTTTGTATCCGACATCATCGCCGTCACTTCAGTAGCCCAATCTTTCGGACAGGCTGTCATGTGGCTGAATCGTCCAAGGTCGCTATCACACTCACCGAGCGAAATTGGCGAGAGCTTTTGTTTCCCATCAAAGGCGATATCAACCAGCGGAAATTCGATGGCGCCTAGCTCACCATTCGGATTGCCATTGAGAAACCCACCGCGAATGGTGATCGTGAATGCCCCGCACTTCCTGGTGAGCGCAGACGAATCCTTTCGATAGACGTTGCCGCGGTCGTCTTCGGGCGTGTATTCAATTAGCTCACCGAAAGAAATTCGCTCTGTAACCCGACGTAGCTTTTCTTGGCTAGCAAACTCGCTTTCCGTCTGTGGGTTCGAAACGCTCAGCCGTACCCAGACAACTTTGGGTCACATACGTACAGAAAATATTCAGGGGCTTCTTGAGCGAAAAGCAATGGACGGTGCTAGAGCTAGAACGATCAATATGATTCGTGGGTTGAACATCAAGTGCCCTAACGTAGAGCTAACCGGCGCTGCGCGGCTTTATCGCGCAGCGTCCAGCGACTGAAAGGAGCGAGGTTGAGCGCCATGTTAGAATCACGAAACATGGCTGCGAGCGAATCCAAAAAATGATATTTCTCTGGTCGTAACGTATTGAAACTGCGACCACCATCACTTTCCGTCTTGATGTTGAAATTGCCTGAATTGAGTTCAGAGACCATCCAGGCTACAAACTCTTCAATATTCGGTGCAATCGCGATCTTTCTTTCTTCATCGCGCCCGAAATTAATGACTTGGCCAATAGTTCCGTCTTCATCTGGATCGAGATCAATGCCAAGGTAGTTGCCAGCCCAGTCGTACGCGAATGGAATCCATCGGTCGCTTGCATATAAGCAGCGCACAAACCTCGGAGGCACGGAGGAGTTTCCGCTGTTGAGAGAAGCTAGTGTTTCCGGCTTTGACTGGCGAAGAACATCTACCCAAGACTGCCATTCGAAAGCACCCGAGTTAATGGTATGAATGTCAGCCCATACCACGGGCCAGTATGGATTTCCATCTTCTGACCGTTGTGCCATCTGTATAAGGCAACGTACTCCGCGGGCAAAGGCGCATTTATGGCTGCCGCGAAGGCCCGTAGTTCATCCTCGGTAACACCCGGTTCAGATCGGAGAGAACTTCGGGCAAGTTGTTTCCAAGCCATTCTTCGAGAGCAATTAGTGATGACATATGATTCCTAACTGTAGTGACGCCAAAAGTGGCGGATATTCCGGCAGCGTGTCCAATAAGCTGGAATGCCGGACATTGGCTAGGTGCTGTGTTGCAAGGCTTTCGATTGAAATCAGCATTTATTTTCGAGCGTATACGCCAGACAAAGTGGACACCATCCAGATTACGAAAACGTCAGCCTGCAATCGCCGGGACTCGGTTTTTGCCTAGAACCAAAGGGTTCGGACTCGGACCTTCCAAATGACTGCTTTGTGGATGCAACTCCGGCTGTCTGCTTCTGGCCGAACCCCGCCATTTAGCGTTTATGCGCTTATCCTAACGCAGCGTACACCGAAGTCCCTATCACTGTAGACGAATCTGCTATGTCAAGCGTGCTCGAACCCGATCCGCCCATAGTGCGCCGGGTGGTGTCGGGCAATCCACGCGCCGGCGGTCGCTTCCGCACCCTCTCGGGTTGCCGCGCGCAGCGGCACTTCCTCGATGCGGCCGTTTTCATGGAGCCATTCGAGCGCGAAGCTGCGCACGCCGGCACGTTCGCGTACCAGTATCCGCCGCTGCACTTCCGGCGGCAGGCGCTGCAGCGTTGACATGAATGGGTCGGGCGTCAGGCGATAGAGCGGCCCCTTGCCTTCGTGCTGAACGACAAAGCTCGTGCTGCCGAATTCCGGGCGCACGATGCGCCAGCGGTTGCAGCCATCGACGATGGCGAAGGCCGGTTGTCCTTCGTCTTCGATAATCTCGGCTTCGACCGACTGCGCCTCGTTCGACTCCACCACTTCGTGCCACGGGCTGCCCCAGCGCGTGGGCGGCGGGAAGGGCAGGGGATGCTTGCCCTGGCGGATGCGGGCGAACAGCGCGGATTTGAGCACGTCTTCCACCTCGATCTGCGGGAAGTGGGTGCGTGGCGGTACTGGCAGCGTTGCGGCGCCCATGTAGCCTACCTCCCACAGTGTGCGCAGCCATTCGGCGGTATCAAGCACGATCTGCGTCAGGTCGGCGGCGACCGCCTCGGGGTTGCCTTCGCTGCCGATCGAGGCCGGCGCGCCAGCGCGGGCGCGCTTGCATTCCAGCAGCAGGGGCATGACCCAGTCGGCGTGATCTTCCGGCAGGGTTTCCAGGCGGGCGGCACAGGCGTCAAGCTCTTCCTCGCTCATCGGCGGGAAATCGGCAAAGGGGTTGCTGCTCATTGGGGTCTCCTCCGGTTTTTTCCGGATGATAGGGGATCGGGCGCTTCTGTGTGCGCTCAGTTGCGTGCCGCAGGGTTTGTTGCGTGCTGCAACGCAAAAAAAGCTTGCGCCGGGTTTTGCAGGGGCGGCATAATCGAGGCTCGTTTTTTAATTCGAAACATACCGGACCCCACCCTGCTGCCATGAACCGCCGCCCCGACATTGCCCGCACTTCTGCCACTCCGGCAGCGTTGGCCATTTCGGTATCGGTAGCATCGGTAGCGTTTGTATCTCGCCTGGTAGTAGTAGGCGTAGATCAAGCACCGCAGCGGGCCGGATAGAAGCAAAAGCAGTAAAACCCAGATTCCAGAACCCCCGCCGGTGCAAACCGAGCGGGGGTTTTTGTTTTTGCCCTCTCGGCAGACCGGATACAACCCTCCCTGAAAGGAGTGCTTCATGTCAGCAACGCAACCAGAGAAAACCAGCGCGAGCCCCGGCGAAACACTCAGCGGTGCACAGATCGTCGTGCGACTGCTCGAACGACAGGGCATCACCGTTGTGGCCGGCATCCCCGGCGGCGCCATCCTGCCGTTCTACGACGCGCTGTCGGAAACCGACAAGATCCACCACGTGCTGGCCCGTCACGAGCAGGGCGCTGGTTTCATGGCGCAGGGCATGGCCCGTGCCACCGGCAAGCCGGCGGTGTGCCTGGCTTCCTCCGGCCCCGGTGCGACCAATCTGCTGACGGCGATTGCCGACGCCAAGCTCGATTCGATCCCCATTGTCGCCATTACCGGCCAGGTGCCGAAGGCGATGATCGGCACCGATGCGTTTCAGGAAGTTGATACCTACGGGCTGACCATTCCGATCACCAAACACAACTTCCTCGTCTCGTCCGCCGAGGAACTGCTGGAAGTGATTCCGCGTGCCTTCACGCTGGCCGCCTCGGGTCGCCCCGGCCCGGTGCTGGTCGATATTCCGAAGGACGTGCAGACGCAGCGCATCGAAGTGAAGGAGTGGCCCGAGCCGGGCCAGGCACTGCCGGCGCCGGCCTTCGACGAGGCCGCCATTCTCAAAGCCGTGGAAATGATCGAGCAGGCTGAAAAGCCGATCCTCTATCTTGGCGGTGGCGTCGTTGCCTCGGGGGCGGCTGAACTGGCCGTGGCGCTGGCCGAGAAAGCCTCGTTGCCAACGGTGATGACCCTGATGGCGCTGGGTGCCATGCCGGTCGACCATCCGCTGTCGCTGGGCATGCTCGGCATGCACGGCGCGCGCTGCACCAACCTGGCGCTGGACGAATGCGACCTGCTGATCGCCATCGGCGCCCGCTTCGACGACCGCGCCACCGGCAAGGTCGCTGCTTTCTGCCCAAGTGCGAAGATCATCCACATCGACATCGACCCTTCCGAGCTGGACAAGATCAAGACTGCGCACATCGGCATCACCGGCGACGTCACCGAGGTGCTGCAGGCCTTGCTGCCGAAGGTACAGCCGCAGTTGAAGAAACGCTGGCTGTCGCATGTGGCCAGCCTCAAGTCGCAGCACCCGCTGCAGACGCCGGGCATCGACGACCCGCGCACGCACTATGGCCTGATCTCGGCCGTGGCCGCCGCACTGAACGACGAAGCCACGGTGACCACCGATGTCGGCCAGCACCAGATGTGGGTGGCGCAGGCGTACCCGCTGCGCCGGCCGCGCCAGTGGCTCACCTCGGGCGGCCTCGGCACGATGGGCTTCGGCCTGCCGGCCGCCATCGGCGCCGCGCTCGCCGAGCCGCAGCGCACGGTGGTCTGCTTCTCCGGTGATGGCTCGATCCTGATGAACATCCAGGAAATGGTCACGGCTGCGGAGGAGGGCGCCAACGTCAAGGTGATCCTGATGAACAACGCCTCGCTCGGCCTGGTGTACCAGCAGCAGACGCTGTTCTACGGCGAGCGCATCTATGCCTCCAAGTTCCAGGCGATGCCGGATTTCATCAAGGTGGCGGAAGGCTTCGGCATGCGTGCCGTCGATCTCGACAAGGCCGCACAGCCGCGTGTGGCGCTGGCCGAAGCTTTGAATACCCCGGGCCCGTGCCTGATCCACGCCAGCATCGACATGAACGAGAAGGTTTACCCGATGGTGCCCCCCGGCGCATCCAACAAAGAAATGATCGGAGGCTGATATGAAAACGACCCCTATGCTCGACGTTCGCGAAGGGCTTGCCGGGGGGGGGGAGGGGCGCAGTCATCCCTTGGGACTGCCCGGCGGGAGGCCTGCAATGAACGCCATCACCCAAAACGAACGCCAAGCGCTGGCCCGCGCCGTGCTGGAGATCGACGTCAACAACCACGCCGGTGTGATGAGCCATGTGGTCGGCCTCTTCTCGCGCCGTGCCTACAACGTTGAAGGCATTCTGGTCATGCCGGTGGGCGGTGGCGACACCAGCCGCATCTGGCTGATGGTCAATGAGGATGTGCGTCTGCCGCAGATGATCAAGCAGGTGGAGAAGCTCGAAGACGTCCTGGCCGTGCGCCGCCATGGCGCCGACCACGCGGTGTTCGAGCGGATGGAGGAGTTCTTCCGCGCTTAGGCGATCGACTGGCGCAAGGCGTCCAGCAGCACCTCGGGTGGCTGGGCGCCTGAAACGGCCAGTTTGCCGTTGAAGATGAAGAACGGCACGCTGCCGATCCCCATCTGACGGATGCGCGCTTCCTGCGCCTGCACGGCGGCTGCCTCGGCATCGCTTTGCAGCCAGGCCAGTACCTCGGCGCGATCCTCGCCGCACTGCGCCGCCAGATCAGCCAGCACCACCGGGTCGCCAATGAAGCGGCCGGCGCAGAAACCGGCGGCGAAGATGGCTTCCACTAACGCCTCCGTCGCGCCGCCCTGTTGCTGAAAGCGATGGATCAGCCGGTGCGCCGCCAGCGTGTTGGCGCGCAGGGCGATCTTCTCGAACTCAAAACCAATGCCTGCCCGCTGCCCGGCCTCGCGCACGCTCGCCCAGATGCCGGCGAGCGCTTCCGGGCCGCCAAACTTCTTTTCCAGGAACGGCCGGTAAGGCTCGCCCTCGGGCGGTGTGTCCGGGTTCAGGAAAAACGGTAGCCAGCGCAGCGCAACCGGCTGCCCGAACTGCGCCAGCGCCGCCTCCAGATGCCGCTTGCCGATGAAACACCATGGGCAGACCACATCCGAAACGATGTCGATGGTGATGTCGATGGCAGTGGCCTGGTTCATTTCCGCCCGTCCTTGTTGCCGCCGCGTTTGCCACCATTGTCCCAGTTGAAGCGCACCGTGCGTTGCCAGCGCAGGTCTTCCGTCTGGCGCGGGTTGGGTGGTGTTGGCAATGTTTGCGGTGACGGATGCGGCACTGGGGGGGCGGGCGATTTCGGTCTGTGGCGCATGGCAATCATGGGCGTTGAGGTCAACGGTTCAATGTAGCACGCCCACCCAGCTACTGGTCGATCGGGCGCCAAGGTGCTACTGGCCACTGTGTTAAACTCATTGCATCCCCATTTTGTGCACCTTCCCATGTCCGGCAATACTCTCGGCACCCTGTTTACCGTTACGTCCTTCGGCGAATCCCACGGCCCGGCCATCGGCTGCGTGGTCGATGGCTGCCCACCGGGGCTGGAGATCTGCGAGGCCGACATCCAGGCCGAGCTGGACAAGCGCAAGCCGGGCACTTCCCGCCATGTGACGCAGCGCCGCGAGCCGGATACGGTGGAGATTCTTTCCGGCGTGTTCGAGGGCAAGACCACCGGTACGCCGATCGGCCTGCTGATCCGCAACCAGGACCAGCGCAGCAAGGACTACGGCAACATCGCCGAGACCTTCCGCCCCGGCCATGCCGATTATGCCTACACCCAGAAGTACGGCTTCCGCGACTATCGTGGCGGCGGCCGCTCTTCGGCGCGCGAGACCGCGGTGCGCGTGGCCGCTGGCGCCATTGCCCGCAAGTGGCTGAACGAACGCTACGGGGTGACCATTCAGGGCTGGATGAGCCAGCTTGGGCCGATTGCCATTCCGTTTGTCAGCGCCGACGAGATCGGCAACAACCCGTTCTTCGCCGCTAACGCGGAGATCGTGCCGGAACTCGAAGCCTACATGGACGAACTGCGCAAATCCGGCGATTCGGTCGGGGCGCAGATCACGGTGTCGGCCACCGGCGTGCCGCCGGGCTGGGGCGAGCCGGTGTATGACCGGCTGGACGCCGAGATCGCCTACGCGATGATGAGCATCAACGCCGTGAAGGGCGTCGAGATCGGCGCCGGCTTTGCCTCGGTGGTGCAGAAGGGTACCGAGCATGGCGACGAAATGACGCCGCAGGGTTTCCTTTCGAACAACGCCGGCGGCGTGCTGGGCGGCATTTCGACGGGGCAGGAGATTGTGGTGAACATGGCCATCAAACCAACCTCCAGCATTCGCCTGCCGCGCCAAACGGTGGATCTGGCCGGCAATCCGGCTACGGTGGAAACTCACGGCCGTCACGATCCCTGTGTCGGCATCCGCGCCACGCCCATCGCCGAGGCCATGCTGGCGCTGGTGCTGATGGATCATGCCCTGCGGCATCGCGCGCAGTGCGGCGATGTGGTCTGCGCCTCGCCAAGAATTCCGGGATCAGTCGCCTGAGTGTTGCGACACTGGAACAAATTTACAATCAACATCTTGCCCGGTTGCCGGGCTTGCTTTTTCAAGGGGTAGCTCATGCAAGTCGAACATCACGATCTCCATCACGAATTTCCCGAATTCAGCGATGCAATCCATGCGCTGAAAATCGAACATCACCATTTCGCCCGCCTCTTCGACGAGTACCACCACGTCACCAAAAACGTCGAGCGTCTTGAGGAAGAGAATATTCCGGTCGACGATTTCACTATCGAAGAGCTGAAGAAGAAGCGCATCAAGCTCAAGGATGACCTGTATCACATGCTGGTAGCGTTCAAGGCCGGCCAGAAGGTCTCCGCTTAAACTTCCTCACAGTGCATCCGGTAGAATTGCCGGATGCACGTCCTGCCTTACTGGCGCCTCTCCGGCTACTACTTCTTCTACTTCGCCTTCATCGGCGCCTTCTCGCCCTATTTCGGGCTCTACCTCCAGTCGTTCGGCCCCTATGTCTGGGGTTCGCTGGCAGACCGGGCGGCGCGGCGCGTGCCAATCGTTCGGCTGGCGGCTGCGGCCAGCCTGATCGGGTTCGCTGCCTTCTTTTTCGCCAGCAATTTCGTTGCCTTGCTGGTGGCGATGGCGCTGATGGCCTTCTTCTGGAGCGCAGCCTTGCCGCTGGTGGAAACGATCACCTTCGACCATCTGCGCGATGAGCCGGCCAGCTATAGCCGCATCCGCGTGTGGGGTTCGGTCGGTTTCATTGCTGCGGTGATGGGCACCGGCGCACTGCTTGACGTGCTGCCGCTGGCGACGCTGCTGTGGGTGTGCGTGGCCATGCTGGTGGGTATCGTGGCCTACGCGCTGGCCATGCCGGAAGCGCCAGTGCATTGTGCCGCAGGCGAACCGGTGCCGGTCGCCGAGGTGCTGCGCCAGCCGCACGTGCAGGCGCTGCTGGCGGCCTGTTTCGCCATGTCGGCGGCGCATGGGGCGCTCTATATCTTCTATTCGATCCATCTGGCCGAAAATGGCTACGGCAATACGCTGATCGGCTCGCTGTGGTCGCTCAAAATGCTGGCGAAAATCGTCGTGTTCATGTTCATGTCGCGGTTGATGCGCCGTTTCAGCCTGCGTACGATCCTGCTGGCGAGTTTTGCGGCGGCGGTGCTGCGCTTCCTGATGATCGGCTGGGGGGTGGAGTCGCTGGCCGTCATCTTCATCGCCCAGTTGCTGCACGGGCTGACTTTCGGCGCCCACCACGCAGCCTCGATTGCGGCGATCAACCGCTGGTTCCCCGGTCGTTGCCAGGCGCGCGGGCAGGCGCTGTATTCCAGCCTTTCCTTTGGTGCTGGCGGTTTGCTCGGCGGCTTGTTCAGTGGCTGGAGCTGGGATGCACTCGGGGCGGCGGTGACCTATTCGGTCAGCGCTGCATTTTCGCTGGTCGGCTTGATCCTGATCTGGGGCTGGGTGCGCGAAACCGGGAACGATACCGCCGCCCGATGACGATCGGGTGGCCGCTTGCGGATGCCCTTGGCGTCAGGCGTGCCCGGCTTTTCGGGTGGCGCAAGTGCCTGATGCTGTGACATAATTCCTCTCTTTTACAGCCCCGGTTTTTCTCAACTAAAACAATATGGCGCAGACCCTCTACGACAAGCTTTGGCAGAGCCACGTGGTCCATCAGGAAGACGATGGCACGGCCCTGATTTACATCGACCGCCATCTGGTGCACGAAGTGACCAGCCCGCAGGCCTTCGAAGGCCTGAAACTCGCCGGCCGCAAGCCCTGGCGCGTTTCGTCCATCGTCGCCACCGCCGATCACAACACACCGACCGACCACTGGGACAAGGCCGAAGGCACCGCCGCCATCGACGACCCGATCGCCCGCCTGCAGGTCGATACGCTGGATGCCAACATCCGCGAGACCGGCTCGCTGGCCTATTTCCCGTTCAAGGACCTGCGCCAGGGCATCGTGCATGTGGTCGGGCCGGAGAACGGCGCGACCCTGCCGGGCATGACCGTCGTCTGCGGCGACTCGCACACCTCGACGCATGGCGCCTTCGCCTGCATGGCGCACGGCATCGGCACCTCCGAGGTCGAGCACGTGATGGCCACGCAGTGTCTGGTGCAGAAGAAATCGAAGGCCATGCTGATCCGCGTCGAAGGCGCGCTGGGCAAGGGCGTCACCGCCAAGGATGTGGCGTTGGCCATCATCGGCAAGATCGGCACCGCCGGCGGCAACGGCTACGCCATCGAGTTCGCCGGCAGCGCCATTCGCGGCCTGTCGATGGAAGGCCGCATGACCCTGTGCAACATGGCCATCGAAGGCGGTGCGCGCATGGGTTTCGTCGCTGTTGATGACACGACCATCGAGTATCTGCGCGGCCGTTCCTTCTCGCCCAAGGGTGATGCCTGGGACAAGGCTGTCGCCTGCTGGCGCACGCTTGTTTCCGATGAGGGCGCCCGGTTTGACCGCGTGGTCGAACTGCGTGGCGACCAGATTCTGCCGCAGGTCAGCTGGGGCACTTCGCCCGAGATGGTGGTGTCGATTGCCGACAACGTGCCGGACCCTGCCAAGGAAACCGACCCGGTCAAGCGCGAAGGCATGGAACGCGCGCTGCAGTACATGGGCCTGAACCCGAACACGCCGATCAAGTCGATTGCCATCGACAAGGTGTTCATCGGTTCCTGCACCAACTCGCGCATCGAGGATCTGCGTGCCGCCGCCGCCGTGCTCAAGGGCCGGCACGTGGCAGCCAGCGTCAAGCTGGCGCTGGCTGTGCCGGGCTCCGGCCTGGTCAAGCAGCAGGCCGAGAAGGAAGGTCTGGACAAGATTTTCGTTGCCGCCGGTTTCGAGTGGCGCGAGCCGGGATGTTCGATGTGCCTGGCGATGAACGCCGACCGGCTGGAGCCGGGCGAGCGCTGCGCCTCGACCTCGAACCGCAACTTCGAAGGCCGTCAGGGCCCGGGTGGGCGTACCCATCTGGTCAGCCCGCAGATGGCGGCGGCTGCGGCGATCGCCGGGCATTTCGCCGATGTTCGTGAATTGAATATTTGAATCTTTGAGGAGCTGACCCATGAAAAAACTGACCGCATTCGTTCTGGCTGTTGCCGCTTTCGCCTCCATCGCCTGCAACACTGTTCAAGGCATGGGCAAGGATATTGAAAAAGGTGGCCAGGCCATCGAAAAGGCCGCCAAGTAAATGGACAAGTTCGTTCGCCTCGAAGGACTGGTGGCGCCGCTCGACCGTAACAACGTCGATACCGACGCGATCATCCCGAAGCAGTTCCTCAAGTCGATCAAGCGCTCCGGCTTCGGCCCGAATGCCTTCGATGAATGGCGCTACATGGACGTCGGCCAGCCGGGGCAGGATCAGGCAACCATCGCCGCCCGCCCGAAGAATCCGAACTTCGTGCTCAACCAGCCGCGCTATCAGGGCGCGCAGGTGTTGCTGACGCGCGCCAACTTCGGCTGCGGTTCGTCGCGCGAGCACGCACCGTGGGCGCTGCTGGATTTCGGCTTCAAGGCGGTCATCGCCGAGTCGTTCGCCGACATCTTCTTCAACAACTGCTTCAAGAACGGCATCCTGCCGATCGTGCTGCCGGCCGCGGAAATCGACGCGCTGTTCGCACAGGTCGAGGCCACGCCGGGCTACCAGCTGACCATCGACCTGCCAGCGCAGGCGGTGATCCGTCCGGACGGCAAGGGCATCCCCTTCCAGGTCGATGCCTTCCGCAAGGAATGCCTGCTCAATGGCTGGGACGACATCGGCCTGACGCTGCGCCACGCCGACAAGATTCGCGCTTTCGAAGAGAAGCGCCGCATCGAGCAGCCCTGGTTGTTTGCGTGAAGAATTCTTTAACCACTAAGGCCCCGGGCTGATACGGTGTCTTGGTGACGTTTGGTGGAAAAATGAGCAAAAGATTTGCGTACTGCCGGGTGACGGCATCGGTCCCGAGATCATGGCGGAAGCCGTGCGCGTGCTGAAGGCGCTCGACCTCGGTTTCGAAATGGAAGAGGCGCATCTGGGCGGCTGCGCGGTGGACGCCACCGGCAACCCGTACCCCGAAGCGACGCAGAAGCTGGCGCAAGCGGCTGACGCCGTCTTGCTCGGTGCCGTTGGTGGCCCGAAGTGGGACACGCTGCCACGCGAACAGCGCCCGGAGCGCGGCCTGCTCGGCATCCGCAAGCAGTTGGGTCTGTTCGCCAACCTGCGTCCGGCCATCCTCTACCCGGAACTGGCCAACGCTTCCACACTCAAACCGGAAGTGGTGGCGGGGCTGGACATCCTGATCGTGCGCGAACTGACGGGCGACATCTATTTCGGCCAGCCGCGCGGCATCGAGGTGCGTGACGTTGATGGCCTGAGCCAGCGCTTCGGCTTCAACACCATGCACTACACCGAGAGCGAGATTCGCCGCATCGGCCGCGTCGCCTTCGAGGCTGCCCGCAAGCGCAACAAGAAGGTGTGTTCGGTCGACAAGATGAACGTGCTGGAAACGACGCAGCTGTGGCGCGACGTGATGATCGAGCTGGCGCCGGAATACCCGGATGTCGAGCTGACGCACATGCTGGTGGATAACGCCGCGATGCAGCTGGTCAAGGCGCCGAAGCAGTTCGACGTGATGGTCACCGGCAACATGTTCGGCGACATCCTGTCGGACGAGGCGTCGATGCTCACCGGTTCGATCGGCATGCTGCCGTCGGCCTCGCTCGATGCCAACAACAAGGGCCTCTACGAGCCGTCGCATGGCTCGGCCCCGGACATCGCCGGCAAGGGCATCGCCAACCCGCTGGCGACGATTCTTTCGGCAGCGATGATGTTGCGCTATACCTTCAATCAGGAGGCTGCGGCGCAGCGCGTCGAAGCTGCGGTGAAGAAGGTATTGGCCCAAGGTTTCCGTACCGGCGACATCTATGAGCCGGGCACGAAGAAGGTCGGTACGAAGGAAATGGGCGACGCGGTTTTGGCGGCGCTGTAAGGTATTCTGGTTCGGAGCTTCGCAAGTCCTTCGATAACGCCCGCTAGGCGGGCTACTCAGGACGATCGGAGCGTTGAGCTATAGTGTGTGTAGAGCCGTTCGTGGTGAGTAGCCTGGCAAGGCGTATCGAACCATGAATGGCGGGAACAAGAGATACGGATTTATTTTTTGAGGTGAGCAAAATGAAGCGAGTTGGTCTGGTTGGCTGGCGCGGTATGGTGGGTTCGGTCCTCATGCAACGCATGGTGGAAGAGGGCGATTTCGCCCATATCGAGCCGGTGTATTTCTCGACCTCGAACGCCGGCGGCAAAGCCCCTGTGTTTGGCGGCAAGGAAGCGGCTGCGCCGCTGCAGGACGCATCGAACATCGATGCGCTGAAAGCCTGCGACATCATCATCACCTGCCAGGGCGGCGACTACACCAAGGAAGTCTTCCCCAAGCTGCGCGCCACCGGCTGGAATGGCCACTGGATCGACGCCGCTTCGGCGCTGCGCATGGCCGACGACGCGGTGATCATCCTCGACCCGGTCAACATGAACGTGATCAAGGATTCGCTGGCCAAGGGCGGCAAGAACTGGATCGGCGGCAACTGCACCGTGTCGCTGATGCTGATGGGCCTCGGCGGCCTGTTCCAGAACGACCTGATCGAATGGGCGACCTCGATGACCTATCAGGCCGCTTCGGGCGCCGGCGCGCAGAACATGCGCGAGCTGATCGCGCAGATGGGTACCATCCACGCTTCGGTTGCCGACCTGCTCGACGATCCGGCCTCGGCCATCCTCGACATCGACCGCAAGGTTGCCGAGACCATCCGTTCGGACGCGTTCCCGAAGAAGAACTTCCGCAACACCCCGCTCGCCGGCTCGCTGATTCCGTGGATCGACGTTCCGGTCGAAGGCGGTCAGTCGAAGGAAGAGTGGAAGGGCGGCGCCGAATGCAACAAGATCCTCGGCCGTCCGGCTTTCCGCACTGCCGGTTCGATCCCGATCGACGGCCTGTGCGTGCGCATCGGCGCCATGCGCTGCCACTCGCAGGCGCTGACCATCAAGCTGAAGAAGGATGTGCCGCTCGACGAAATCAGCGACATGCTGGCCAAGGCCAACCAATGGGCCAAGGTGGTGCCGAACGATCGCGAGATCTCCGAGCGCGAACTGACCCCGGCCGCCGTCACCGGCACGCTGACCGTCCCGGTCGGCCGCCTGCACAAGATGGCCATGGGTCCGGAGTACCTGGCGGCCTTCACTTGCGGCGACCAGTTGCTGTGGGGCGCCGCCGAGCCGCTGCGCCGGATGCTGCGTGTTCTGCTCGAAGCCTGATTCAGCAAGGTTTTGCGAGGAAGCCGGGGGCCGCGATGGCGTCCGGCTTTTTTATCGCTGTTGTAAAATTGGCACGGTAATAGCCGACATCAGAAGGAAGTTGAGCTTGCATCGCTAACTTCATGATGTTATTTTAATTATTCCAAATAGACGCTCACAGGGTGGCGCGGTGACAAAGAAACCAAAATCCACACCAAAACTTCGTATTCCGACTCTGGCCATCGCTGCCAGTCTCGCGCTTTCCGGTCTGCCGCTGGCGGCTCATGCTGCCGGGCTGGGCAAGGTAACCGTGTTCTCCGCGCTGGGGCAGCCTTTGCGAGCCGAGGTCGAGCTTTCCGCGTCCCGCGAGGAGTTGGCCAGCATGAAAGCCAGCTTGGCGTCGCCCGAGGCTTTCAAGAGCGCCGGGCTGGACTACGCCTCCGCACTTCTGAGCATCCGTTTTGTCTTGGATAAGCGCGCCAGCGGTCAATCCATCATCAAATTGACCTCGGACCGTCCGCTGAACGAGCCTTTTATCGACATGTTGCTGGAGTTGAATTGGGCCTCCGGTCGCTTGGTTCGCGAATACACCTTTCTTCTTGACCCCCCGGAAATAGCTTCAAAAGCAGCCGCACCCGTCGCCGTTCCCGAAGCCAGGGTTGCCGCGCCGAAACCTGCGCCAGCATCCACCAAGGCGGCGCCTCCAGCTGCACCGCGTGCCGCTCCAGCGACGAAACCGCAACCGGAATCGACGGCAGGGAGCAAGGCCGAGGGCGGCGATGCCTACCAGGTCAAGCGCGGTGATACCTTGCGCAAAATTGCGGCGGAGAATCAGCACGAAGGAGTTTCGCTGGACCAGATGCTGGTAGGCCTGTTTCGCGCCAATAAGGATGCGTTTGACGGCAGCAACATGAACCGCCTGAAGGCGGGAAAAATTTTGACCGTTCCGCAGAAGTCTGAAGTTGAGGCTGTCTCGACCGCCGAAGCTCAGAAAGTTGTTATTGCGCAGGCAGCGGACTGGAATGCGTATCGCCGCAAGCTGGCTGCGAGCGCTGCTCAGGCGCCGGCGAGCGACGAGGCGGGCAAACAGGAAGCTTCGGGCAAGATTACTGCCAAGGTCGAGGACAAGGCCGCTCCCGCGGCAGAAACCAAGGATCAGGTACGCGTGTCGCGCACCGAGTCCGGCAAGGGCAAGCCTGGCGCAACCGCCAGTGAAGAAGACTTGCTGGCCAAGGAAAAAGCGCTCAAGGAAGCCAACGACCGCCTTGTTGTTCTTGAAAAAAATGTGAACGAGCTGCAGAAGCTGCTCGAAATGAAGAATCAGAATCTGGCGGAATTGCAGAAGCAGGCGGTGAAGCCTGAAGTTGCTGCAGCCAAGACGCCAGAGCCTGCCGTAAAACCTGCTGAACCGCCAAAACCGGTTGAGTCGCCTAAGCCCGTTGAGGCTGCCAAACCGGTTGAGCCGCCCAAGGCTGTTGAACCTGTCAAACCCGTTGAAGCGCCTAAGGCAGTAGAACCGCCTGTCGAACCGCCGAAGGCTGAAGTCGCCAAGCCGGCGGAGGAAAAGAAGCCTGAGCCCGCCAAACCGGTTGAAGCGCCCAAGCCGAAGCCAGCAGCCGTCATTCCCCCGCCTCCACCAGAAGAGCCGAGTTTCTTCGACGAGCTGATGGACAACCCGATGCTGTTGGCCGGAGGTGGCGGCATTCTTGCATTGCTCGCCGGCTATGTAATGGTCAAGCGCCGTCGCACCGCGTCTTCGGGCGAATTGCCGCTGTCGACCTCGACCGCCGGTCTTTCGCAGACGAGCCTTGGTGAGAACTCGGTGTTCCGCAACACTGGAGGTCAGAGTGTCGATACGTCGCACACGCCGCCGCAGACCGATTTCAGCCAGGCCGGCCCGGGTACCATCGATACCGATGAAGTTGATCCAGTGGCCGAAGCCGATGTGTACATGGCCTATGGCCGTGATGCGCAGGCCGAAGAAATCCTGCTTGAGGCCAAGACCAAGGATCCGAAACGCTACGCGATCCATCTCAAGCTGCTGGAAATCTACGCCAACCGTCAGAGTCTGAAACAGTTTGAGTCGTTGGCAACCGAGCTTTACAGCGAAACCAGTGGCGTTGGTGCCGACTGGGAAAAGGCTGCGGCCATGGGGTTGAAGCTCGATTCGCAAAACCCGCTGTATGGTGGCAATCGTGCGGCCGTTGCGCCTGAATTTGATAGCGATGCAACCGTCATCGTTTCGGCTCAGACCATGAAGAATACTGTCACCATGCCGGGGCAGTTGGCGCAAATGGCGGCTGCGGCTCAACCACTCGAGATTTCCTCTCCTGAATTGCCGATGGTGGCGCCTTCGGTTCCTGAGCCTGTAAGCGAGGAAGTGGGCAGTCTCGACTTCGATCTCGGACCACAGGGTGCTGAGCCGCTGGTCGATGAGGTCAAGTCTGACTTGGTGACGACAGTGACCCTGCCTGAAACCCAACTGCCTCCAGCAGATGCCGAGGGAGCGCTTGATTTCGACCTGGGAGCGGCTTCAGCAAAAACAGCTTCGTCGGCTGACGACACGGTTGTCGGTCTCGATTTTGAAATGCCGGAAATCAAGGTGGACGCGCCTGCTGTGGATGATTCAGGCCTCGACTTCGATCTCGGCTTCGATGCGCCGACGCCGGCAGAGATGTCAGCCCCTGCTGTCCCGACCGCTCCAGTGGCTCCGGTTGTTTCCGCGGTTGCGGCGGCCCCGGCGACAGCGGATCTGGTCCTGGATGCCGGCGATGTGGATACAGACGCGCTGGAATTCGACGTCAGGCTTACCGAGTCGACTGTCCTCGGACAGCCGATGTCACCGTCGTCCTTCGATATGACTTCGATCAATCTCGATCTGGCTGAACCGAAGCCCGCTGCTTCTGCACTATCAGACGGCGGTTTCGAGGTGGCGCAAATGGAGACGGTGGTAAATCCCGCATTAGCCAGTTCTCTTGAATCCGACGCTGCTTTCGACGCCATCGGAGCCAATGAAGAGGTTGCGACCAAACTGGATCTAGCCAAGGCTTACGAAGAAATGGGCGATCTTGAAGGTGCGCGCGAACTGCTGCAGGAAGTGCTCAAGGAAGGGAATGGCGAACAGCAGGATGCTGCTCGCGCGATTCTGGAGCGCGTCGGCACCTGACGCCGTCACAAGGTAAAATGCAGGCCGCGCTCCTTGAGGGATCGCGGCCTTTTTCTTTTTCGGGTTCCTGATGACTTCGCTGCATCCCGCTCATCGGCTATGTTGCTGGCTCCTCGTGGTGGTTGCCGTTCAGTGTCTGTCCGGCGTGCCACTGCTGCTGGCCTTCGCGGTATTGCCGCTGCTCGGACGGGCGAGCCTGACGCGCTGGCTGCGGCTGCTGCGCCGTGCCCGCTGGCTCCTGTTGACACTCTTCGTCGTCCTCGCCTGGGGTGTCGCCGGTGAACCGCTTTGGTTGCAGCCTGGCGTCATGGCCCCGACCTATGAAGGCATTTCTGCGGCGGGCACCCAACTGGGCCGGCTGATACTGGTTTTGGCCGCGGTGGCCGGTTTGCTTGAAACGACTCCGATCGAACGGTTGATGGCAGGCGCCTATCTGCTGCTGCGTCCACTGGGAGTCGTCGGCCTCGATGTCAATCGTGCGGTGGTGCGCCTGTCACTGGCCCTTCACTATTCGGAGCAGGCGCCCGGTCGGGGCTGGAAGACCCTGCTGACACCGATTGAGTGCGCAGCGCCGCAGTCGATCAATCTCGTCTTGCCGCAGCAGCGGATGAGCGACTGGTTTTTCCTTGCTGCCGCAATACTCCTTGTCGTCGGAATCTGTCTCGTATGAGGATCGCGCTCTGTATCGAATACGACGGCAGTGGATTCCGTGGCTGGCAGACGCAAAGCGGCGGCGGTACCGTACAGGATGCGCTGCAGGCGGCCTTGTCGCAAATTGCCGGCGAGCCCATCCAGGTTGCGTGTGCCGGTCGAACCGATGCCGGTGTCCACGCCACGGCCCAGATCGTCCATTTCGATTCCTGCGCCGAGCGACCGCTGTCGGCCTGGGTGCGTGGTACCAACGCACTGTTGCCTCCGACGGTAGCGGTGCGCTGGGCGCAAGGCGTCGCTGATGACTTTCACGCGCGTTTTTCGGCCTCTGGTCGCCGCTATCGCTACCTCCTGCTCAATCGCCAGCAGCGTCCCGCATTGGCGCAAGCGCAAGTTGGTTGGTTCCATCTGCCGCTTGACCTTGCAGCGATGCAGGCAGGTGCGCAGTTTTTGCTCGGTGAGCAGGATTTCAGCTGTTTTCGTGCAGCGGAGTGTCAGGCAAAATCACCAGTCAAGGTCTTGCGTCAGGCCAGTATCGGTCGTGAAGCTGAAACACTGGTCTTTGATTTCGAAGCCTCCGCTTTCTTGCATCACATGGTGCGTAACATGGTCGGTAGCCTGGTGTATGTCGGCAATGGCAAACACCCCCCGGAATGGATCGGCGAACTGATTGCCAGCCGTGAGCGCCGTCTGGCGGCACCGACTTTTGCAGCCGATGGCCTCTATCTGTCCGGGGTCAGCTATGAACAACACTGGGGTCTGCCTCCCTTGCCTGGCCCCGTCCTTCCTGGATTCAAACCATGAAAACGCGTATCAAGATCTGCGGCATTACTCGTGTCGAAGATGGCAACGCTGCCGCCGAAGCCGGCGCCGATGCGATCGGACTGGTTTTCTACCCGAAAAGCCCGCGCTATGTCAGGCCAGAGCAGGCGGCAAAGATCGTAGCGGCGTTGCCGCCATTCGTCGATGTCGTCGCACTGTTTGTCAACGCGACGCCGGAATTTGTGCGTGAAACGTTGGCAGAAGTACCGATCTCTCTGCTGCAGTTCCATGGGGACGAAAACGAAACGTGGTGTCGCCAGTTCGATCGCCCGTATCTGAAGGCGGCGCGAGTGAGGCCGGACCTCGATTTGGTACAATACGCCGCTTCGTTCCCCTCGGCTCAGGCCTTGCTGCTCGATGCCTTCGTTGAGGGCTATGGCGGCGGTGGCCACGCCTTTGACTGGAGCCTGATTCCGGAGGGGGGCAAAGGTCTGCCGCGCCCGATTGTTCTCTCGGGTGGGCTGACGACAGATAACGTGACTGACGCCGTGCGCCGGGTGCGCCCTGCGGCAGTCGATGTCTCAAGTGGCGTCGAACTGGTGGGGGGGCCGAAAGGCATCAAAGACCCGGCCAGGATCGCTGCCTTTATCGCAGGAGTTCGTAATGCAGATGTATGACCTGCCGGATGCCAAGGGGCACTTCGGGCCCTACGGTGGACTCTTTGTTTCCGAGACCCTGATTCCGGCCCTCGATGAACTCAAGGAAGCCTACGCGGCTGCCTTGCGCGATCCGCAGTTCATTGCCGAATTCGAATACGACCTGAAGCATTACGTCGGCCGCCCAAGCCCGATCTATCACGCCAAACGCTGGTCGGACATCCTCGGCGGTGCACAGATCTACCTCAAGCGCGAAGACCTGAACCATACCGGCGCGCACAAGATCAACAACTGCATTGGCCAGGCCATGCTCGCCCGCCGCATGGGCAAGCCGCGCGTCATCGCCGAGACTGGTGCTGGTCAGCACGGCGTTGCCACGGCCACCGTTGCTGCCCGCTACGGCATGGAATGTGTGGTCTACATGGGCAGCGAGGACGTCAAGCGCCAGGCGGCCAACGTCTATCGCATGAAGCTGCTCGGCGCCACCGTCGTGCCGGTCGAATCCGGCTCGAAGACGCTGAAGGATGCGCTTAACGAAGCGATGCGCGACTGGGTGACCAACGTTGCCGACACTTTTTACATCATCGGCACCGTCGCCGGCCCACACCCGTACCCGATGCTGGTGCGCGACTTCCAGGCCGTGATCGGCAAGGAATGCATCGGCCAGATGCAGGAACAGTGCGGCCGCCAGCCTGATTACGCAATCGCCTGCGTCGGTGGCGGCTCGAACGCGATGGGCATCTTCTACCCTTACATCCCGGTCGAAGGCGTCAAACTTATTGGCGTCGAAGCGGCAGGCGAGGGTATCGAAACCGGGCGTCACGCGGCTTCGCTGTCAGCCGGCCGCCCAGGCGTCCTGCACGGCAACCGCACCTACCTGCTGCAGAACGAGGACGGCCAGATCATCGAAACCCACTCGATCTCGGCGGGCCTCGACTACCCCGGCGTCGGCCCCGAGCATGCCTGGCTCAAGGATTCCGGCCGTGCCGAGTACGTCGGTATCACCGACGCCGAGGCGCTCAAGGCTTTCCACGACCTGTGCCGCCTCGAAGGCATCATTCCGGCACTGGAGTCCTCGCATGCGCTGGCCTACGCCGCCAAGCTGGCGCCGACGCTGGCCAAGGACAAGATCCTGCTGGTCAACCTCTCCGGTCGTGGCGACAAGGACATGCACACCGTCGCCGAAAAATCCGGCATCCAATTCTGATGAGAACCATTAACCACAGAGACACAGAGACACAGAGAAAACCGTTTTTCTCTCTGTGTCTCTGTGTCTCTGTGCCTCTGTGGTGAAAGGTTTTATGTCTCGTATCAAGTCATCATTCGACCGCCTCAATGCGCAAGGCCGCAAGGCGCTGATCCCGTTCATTACCGCCGGTGACCCGGATGCCGCGCTGACTGTGCCGCTGATGCATGCGCTGGTCGAGGCCGGGGCCGACATCATCGAACTCGGTGTTCCTTTCTCCGACCCGATGGCCGATGGCCCGACCATCCAGCGTGCCTCCGAGCGGGCCTTGGCCAAGGGCATGAGCCTGAGGAAAGTGTTCGAACTGGTGGTCACCTTCCGCGCCACCAACCAGGAAACACCGATCGTGCTGATGGGCTACGCCAACCCGATTGAAGCCATGGGCGCTGAGGTCTTTGCCGCTGCCGCCAGTAAGTCCGGCGTCGATGGCGTGCTGGTCGTCGATTACCCGCCCGAGGAAAGCGCCGAGTTCTCGGTGGCGATGAAGCAACACGGACTCGATCCGATCTTCCTGCTGGCGCCGACCTCCACCGAGGAGCGTATTGCCGGCGCCGCCAAGCTTGCCAGCGGCTACGTTTATTACGTGTCGCTGAAAGGTGTAACCGGTTCGGCTGCCCTTGACGTGGGTGCCGTCGCCGCTCGCCTGCCGGCTATTCGCGAAAAAACTGGTCTGCCCGTCGGTGTTGGCTTCGGTATCCGCGATGCCGAAACGGCCGGTCGCATTGCCGCGATCGCCGATGCCGTTGTCGTCGGCAGCCGCATCATCGAAGAAATTGAAAAATCGACGCCGGAAACGGCTTGTGCCAACGTCAAGGCACTGGTTTCCAGCATCCGTCGCGGCATGGACGCCGCTGCGTAAGGAGCAACTATGAGCTGGCTGACCAAACTGCTGCCCCCAAAAATCAAGCGTAATGAAACCGGCATTGCCCGCAAGTCATCGCTACCCGAAGGCCTGTGGAGCAAATGCCCATCGTGCGAGTCGGTCCTTTATGCCACCGATCTTGAGAGCAACCTCAACGTCTGTCCGAAGTGTGGTCACCACAATCGCCTCAAGGCACGCGCACGGCTCGATCTCTTGCTCGACACCGAGGGGCGTTTTGAAATCGGTGCGGAAATACTGCCGGTGGATACCCTGAAATTCAAGGACAGCCGCCGCTACCCCGAACGCCTCCAGGACGGTTACGAAAGCAGTGGCGAAACCGATTCACTGGTCGTCATGCAGGGCGCCATCAATACGCTTCCCGCTGTCGTTGCCGCCTTCGAATTCGAGTTCATGGGTGGGTCGATGGGCTCGGTATTGGGTGAGCGCTTTGTCCGCGGCGTACGAGTCGCTGTCGACAACAACCTGCCGTTCATCTGCGTCACCGCTTCCGGCGGTGCGCGCATGCAGGAAGGCCTCTTCTCGCTGATGCAGATGGCGAAAACGACCGCTGCACTGACCAAGCTCTCCGAACGTCAGTTGCCCTTCATCTCGATCCTCACCGACCCGACCATGGGTGGCGTCTCCGCCTCTTTTGCCTTCGTCGGCGATATCGTCATCGCCGAACCGAATGCACTGATCGGCTTTGCCGGTCCGCGTGTGATCGAGCAGACGGTGCGCGAAAAGCTGCCGGAAGGCTTCCAGCGCTCCGAATTCCTCGTTGAGAAGGGCGCAGTCGACATGATTGTCGACCGCCGTGAAATGAAGACCAAGCTGGCGGAGCTGCTGGCCCTGCTGCAAAAGCTCCCCGCCGCCGCTTGAAAACGCTTGCCGAGTGGCTGAGCCACCTCGAGTCCCTGCACCCCAAAGGGCAGGCAGGGATCGAGCTCGGGCTGGATCGTGTCGCCTGCGTCAAGACGGCGCTCGGGCAAACACAACATTGCCCGGTGATTATTGTCGGTGGCACCAATGGCAAGGGTTCCACCTGTGCCTATCTGGAACACATCCTCTCCTACTCCGGCTACCGCACTGGCTGTTACGCCTCTCCCCATCTGCTGGCCTACAACGAGCGTGTCCGCCTGGATCGCCGGCCTGTTGACGACGATCGGCTGTGTGCGGCATTTGAACGCGTCGAAGCGGCGCGTATCGCTGCCGGCAATATCGCACTCACCTATTTCGAATTCGGTACGCTGGCCGCCTGGGAAGTCTTCGCCGAGGCCAATGTGGAAGTCGCGATTCTCGAAGTCGGCCTGGGTGGCCGGCTCGATGCTGTCAATGTCTACGAGCCGGATGTCGCCATTGTGACCAGCGTGGCCATCGACCATACCGACTGGCTGGGCACCACGCGTGAGGAAATCGGTCGCGAGAAAGCCGGCATTTTCCGCACCGGAAAACCGGCCATCTGTGCCGATGCCAAGCCCCCGCAGTCTTTGCTCGAGCACGCGGCCGCCATCGGTGCCGATCTCAAACTGATCGGCCGCGACTTCGGCTACTTCGGCGACAAGACGCAATGGACCTTCTGGGGCCGCAACAGCGAAGGTGCCGTTGCCCGCCGTGGCGGTTTGGCCAACCCCGGTCTGCGCGGCAGCCAGCAACTTGCCAATGCGTCAGCAGCACTGGTGGCGCTCGATGCTGCCAGGACCTTGCTGCCGGTCGACATGCAGTCCGTGCGACGCGGGTTGATTGAAATAGAACTGCCCGGCCGCTTCCAGTTGGTACCCGGCAAACCGGCGGTGGTTCTCGACGTTGCTCATAACCCTCAGGCAGTCGCTACGCTGGCATCGAATCTTGGCGATATGGGGTTTTACGACAAGACCCACGCCGTTGTCGGCATGCTGGCTGACAAGGACATCGCTGGGGCGCTGTTGCCCCTTCGTGGCAAGGTCGCGCACTGGCATGCAGCTACCCTCGACGTGCTGCGCGGTGCTACCGCCGATGTTGTGGCGCAGGCCATTGGGGACAATTCGCTGGATGGTGAAGTCAGTCTTTACGAAGACCCTGTCGCCGCCTTTTCTGCCGCACGAAAAGCGGCCGGCGAAAATGATAGAATTCTTGTCTTTGGATCCTTCTACACTGTGGCGGCCGTCATGCGCGCCCTCAAGGAACGCCCCTGATGTCGATCCCGGAAGCCGACACCCAGTTGCCGCTGAAAAAGCGTGCCCGTCGCCGCCTGGTCGGTGCGATCGCCTTGGCGGTCCTGGCCGCCGTGGTGTTGCCCATGGTCATGGACCACGCGCCGCAGGCGCCGGTTCAGGATGTGCAGATTCGTATTCCGGGTCAGGACCAGGCTCCCGCGTTCAACCCGAAGACGCTGGCGGCAAAGCCGGCTGAGCCCGTGGTTGCTCCGCCAGCCCCTGTGGCCAAGGCAGAGCCAGTGGTGTCCGAGAAGCCGGCAGCTCCCGTTGCTGCCGAAAAAGCAGCGGTAAAGCCCGTAGCCAAGGCGGAAAAACCTGTTGAGAAAACACAGGAAAAACCGGCAGCAGCTCCCGAGAAAAATGTAAAGAATGGTAGCGACGATTCCCAGCGCGCAGCCGCACTGCTCGCGGGCAAGTCTGCCGAGGCGTCAGCGCCAGCGAAAGCAGCGGCCGGCGGCGAGTATGTCATTCTCATCGGTGCCTTTGCCAACCCGGCCAACGTCAAGCAATTGCAAACCAAACTTGGTGAGCTCGGCCTCAAGGTCTATACCGAAACACTGGATTCGCCGCAAGGCAAGAAGACGCGTGTGCGCGCCGGACCTTTCCCGAGTCGGGATGCTGCCGACAAGGCGCTCGAAAAGATGAAGCGGATCGGGGTCAATGGCGTTGTTGCTGCCAAGCAGTGAGCGTTGCGGTAGTCGATGACAGCATTTGATTACGGCGTAATCGTCATCCTGCTCGCTTCGCTGGCACTGGGTCTTTGGCGCGGATTGATTGGTGAAGTCCTGGCGCTGCTGGCGTGGGTTGTGGCAGGTCTTGCAGCATGGCAGTTCGGCCCGGAAATCGGTTCGTTGCTTACCGCCATCGCCGACCCTGGCCTGCGCGTGCTGGCGGGTTATGCGCTGGTTTTCATCGGCGTACTGATTGTGCTGGCGCTGGTGCGGCTGGCGGTGCGGGGCCTGCTCAAGGCGCTGGGGCTGACCGCCGTTGATCGTGTGCTGGGCGTAGTGTTCGGGGTGGCGCGTGGTTTGTTGATCGTCTTGATTCTGGTGGCTGTCGGTGGCATGACATCGGCGCCGAAAGAAGACTGGTGGGCGAGCGCAACACTGGCGCCGCCGCTGGAAAACGCCGTGATTGCGGCAAAGCCCTGGTTGCCGCCCGAAGCGGCAAAACGAATTCGATTCAGGTAGCAAATTAAAGTAGGAATAGACCAAGATGTGTGGAATTCTCGGAGTTGTAGCGACGACGCCAGTTAACCAGCTGCTCTATGACGGCTTGATGGTGCTCCAGCACCGTGGCCAGGATGCAGCCGGCATCGCCACTGCCGAAGGTAATACCTTCCACATGCACAAGGGGCCGGGGCTGGTGCGCGACGTTTTCCGCACGCGCAACATGCGCGCCCTGCCAGGCACCATCGGCATCGGCCACGTGCGCTACCCGACCGCCGGTTCCGCCTTCAATTTTGCCGAGGCGCAGCCGTTCTACGTGAATTCGCCCTTCGGCATCGTGCTCGGCCACAACGGCAATTTGACCAACACGCAGCAGCTGCAGGAAGAGATGTTCCGTCTCGACCGCCGGCACATCAACACCAACTCCGATTCGGAAGTTCTGCTCAACGTCTTGGCGCACGAACTGCAGTCGACCGCACACGGCTACGAACTCGACGTCGATAGCATTTTCCAGGCGGTTGCAGGTGTCCATCGCCGTTGTCGCGGCGCTTACGCCGTCGTTGCCATCATTGCCGGCTACGGGCTGCTGGCTTTCCGCGATCCGTACGGTATCCGCCCGCTGGTCTATGGCTCGAACGAAACTCCGGAAGGGGCCGAGTACCTCGTTGCCTCCGAGTCCGTTGCACTCGATACGCTCGGTTTCACCGTTGAGCGTGACATCGAGCCGGGCGAGGCAATTTTCATCGATCTCAACCACCAGTTGCACACGCGCCAGTGCGCGCAGCAGCCGGTCTATTCGCCGTGCATTTTCGAGTACGTCTATCTGGCGCGCCCGGACTCCGTGATCGACGGCGTGTCGGTGTATGAAACCCGTTTGCACATGGGTGAACATCTCGCCGACAAGGTCGAGAAGTGCATTCCGCTGAGCGAAATCGATGTTGTTATCCCGATTCCGGATTCGTCGCGCCCTTCGGCCATGCAGCTCGCGCAGAGGCTCGGCATTCCGTATCGCGAGGGCTTCGTCAAGAACCGCTACATCGGCCGCACCTTCATCATGCCCGGGCAGTCAACGCGCCGGAAATCGGTGCGCCAGAAGCTCAACACCATCGGCGAAGAATTTCGTGGCAAGCGCGTGCTGCTCGTCGATGACTCGATCGTGCGTGGCACCACCAGCCGCGAAATCGTCGAAATGGCGCGCGCGGCCGGTGCCGAGAAAGTCTATTTCGCGTCGGCGGCACCTCCCGTGCGCTTCCCCAACGTGTACGGCATCGACATGCCGACGCGCGGCGAACTGATCGCCACCGATCGCAACGATGAGGAAATTGCACGCGAGATCGGTGCCGATGCGCTGGTCTATCAGGACATCGAATCGCTCAAGGCTTCGGTACGTGAGCTTTCCGACCGTATCTCGTCGTTTGACGCTTCCTGCTTCGACGGCTGCTACATCACCGGCGACGTCAGCCCGGAATACCTCGATGAAATCGAAGCCGCCCGCAACGGCACGGCCAAGCCGGCAAGCGAGGACGGCGGCGCATCGCAGCAGATGCACCTCAACCTGATGTCGGCGGAGTAAGCAGCGATGGCTGACTGCGACAAGTACCAACTGGAGACGCTGGCCGTTCGTGCCGGCACTGCACGCACCCAGTTCAACGAACACTCCGAGGCCATGTACCTGACCTCCAGCTTTGTCTTCGACAACGCTGCACAGGCGGCTGCTCGTTTTTCGGGCGAGGAAGAGGGTAACGTCTACTCACGCTTCACCAACCCGACCGTGGCTGCCTTTCAGGAGCGTCTGGCCGCGCTGGAGGGGGCCGAGGCGGCCGTCGCCACGTCGAGCGGCATGTCGGCGATCCTGGCGCTGGTGATGGCCCATCTTTCCGCCGGCGATCACATCGTCGCTTCGAACAGCCTGTTCGGCGCTACGCTGCAACTGTTCAACAACATCCTGTCACGTTTCGGCATCGAGACCACCTGCGTCTCGCAGACCGATGTCGGTGCCTGGCAAGCGGCGATTCGTCCGAACACCAAGCTGTTCTTCCTCGAAACACCGTCCAACCCGCTGACCGAGATTGCCGACATCAAGGCGCTGTGTGATGTCGCCCACGCCAAGGAGATTCTGGTCGCCGTAGACAACTGCTTCTGCACGCCCGTGCTGCAGCGCCCGCTCGATCTGGGCGCCGACATGGTGGTGCATTCGGCGACCAAGTATCTCGATGGCCAAGGCCGGGTGCTGGGCGGCGCGGTGGTTGGCCCGAAAAAATATACCGACGAAGTGCTCAAATTCCTGCGCACCGCGGGGCCGACGCTGTCCGCGTTCAACGCCTGGGTGCTGTTGAAAGGCTTGGAAACGCTGCAGATTCGGATGGAAGCCCAGTCAGCCAAGGCGCTGCTTATCGCGCAATGGCTGGAAGCGCATCCGAAGGTAGCGCGGGTCTTCTATCCTGGCCTGCCCTCGCATCCGCAGCACGCGCTGGCCATGCGCCAGCAGAAGAACGGTGGCGGCATCGTCTCCTTCGAGGTCAAGGGCGCGCGTGCCGAAGCCTGGCGGGTGGTGGATTCCTGCAAGCTGCTGTCGATCACCGCCAATCTGGGCGACACCAAGACGACGCTGACCCATCCGGCCTCGACCACGCACGGCCGCATCTCTCCCGAAGCCCGCGCGGCGGCGGGGATCAGCGAAGGCTTGTTGCGGGTGGCGGTAGGCCTGGAAGCGGTCGAAGACCTGCAGGCAGACCTCGACCGCGGCCTGTCGCAGCTCTGATTTTTCTGCTGGTTGCGCTGATTACTGCGCCGCTTTGGCGCGGCCGCGCCGGGTCAGATCGGGGTGGTCTTCAGCGTGGCGGGAGAGCGCGCTTTTCACATCAGCCGGCAGCATGAGGTAGGTCATCAGGCTGGCCCCGGCACAAATAAACCAGAAAAGCAGGAAACCGATCGAGTAGGCGGCGATCGGTGACACCTCGATCGGCTGCCCGAGCAGGTACAACTGCTGCGGATCGATCAGCGTGAAGAAGACCACTTCGGCGATGCCAGCTGCCGTGAAGGATGGCCACAGAACCCAGATGATCATTTTCATTATTTTGTGCTCCGCTTTGGTTGGGGAGCACCATCTTCACCTAAAACCTTAGTAATTTGAAGGGAATTTCGTATTGAACAAATTATCACGGATGGTGGTCTTGGCTTGCTGTTCAGCCCCTTCCCTTGATGGCGTGAGCATTAAACTGCGCCCCGCTGTTGCACCGCCGGTCAGTCGTGGTGCGACGTCTCTGGTTTTCCCCCGACCAACTCCGGTCTCCAGATAAAAAGATTCCGATGGCTTCGACTGATGCGCTGTCCGCAATGCGGAGCGCGAGGCCTGATTTTCGGAGCAATACCCCCATGAAATTCACCGAACTTGGCCTCTCGGCCGAGATTCAGCGTGCCGTTGCCGCGCAAGGCTACGACACCCCGACCCCGATCCAGGCGCAAGCCATTCCCGTAGTGCTCGCCGGCCGCGACCTGATGGCCTGCGCGCAGACCGGCACCGGCAAGACCGCCGGCTTCACGCTGCCCATCCTGCAACTCCTCGGCACTCGCCGTGCCAAGCCCAAGCGCCCGCGCGTGCTGGTGCTGACCCCGACACGCGAACTGGCGATGCAGGTCGAGGAAAGCGTGCGCACCTATGGCGCGCATCTGCCGACAACCTCGCTCTGCGTCTTCGGTGGCGTCGGCATCAACCCGCAGATCCAGGGGCTGGCGCGTGGTGTCGATATCCTTGTCGCCACGCCGGGTCGCCTGCTCGACCACATGCAGCAGCGCACCGTCGATCTTTCCGAAGTGAAGATCCTCGTTCTCGACGAAGCCGACCGCATGCTCGACATGGGCTTCATCCGCGACATCCGCAAGATCATCGCCGTCATGCCAAAGCAGCGCCAGAGCCTGCTCTTCTCGGCCACCTTCTCGGACGAGATCCGTGAACTGGCACAGACCTTCCTCAACGACCCAGCCAGCGTCGAAGTCGCTCGCCGCAACACCACCGTGGAAACGGTGGCGCAGCGCGTCATCTATGTCGACCGTGAAAAGAAAAGTGACCTGCTGATCCATCTCCTGCAATCGCACGGCTGGCATCAGGTGCTGGTCTTTGCCCGCACCAAGCACGGCGCCGATGCGCTGGCACGCAAGATCGAAAAGGCCGGCATCAGCTCAGCCGCGCTGCACGGCAACAAGTCGCAGGGCGCCCGCGTGCGCGCGCTCAACGACTTCAAGGACGGCAAGCTGGTGGTGCTGGTGGCCACCGACATTGCCGCGCGCGGCCTCGACATCGACGCGCTGCCGCACGTTATCAACTACGAACTGCCGAACATCCCCGAAGACTACGTGCACCGCATCGGTCGCACCGGCCGCGCCGGCTTGGGGGGCGAAGCGCTGTCACTGGTCTGCGCCGACGAACGGCTCTACCTGCGCGACATCGAAAAGCTGATCAAGCGTGAGATCGACAAAGAGACCCTGCCGGGTTTCGAGCCGATCCACACCGCAGCGGTTTCACCTCCGCCGCAGCGTCGCGGTGGCAACCCGCAACGTCAAGGCCAGCCGGGCACCAACCGGGGTGGGCGTGGCGGCGCCAAGCCGCAAGGCACGGCTGCTGCCGCCAAGCCGGGGCATCGTAGCGGGCAGCGGCATCACTGACGGACTAGAACAGTCCGATCTTTTCCTGCAGGGGTCGCCATGTCCACACACGCCAGGTCGTCCGCTCACCGACGTTGCAGGTATCCCCTGCTAGCGGCCCAACATGCCGCGATCAAGGATGAAATCGATCACGGTTTGCAGTCCTTCGCCCGTCTTGAGATTGGTGAACACGAAAGGCCGCTGCCGCGCTGCGCCTTCGCATCGTGAGCCATTACTTCCAGCGAGGCGCCGACCATCGGCGCGAGGTCGATTTTGTTGATGACGAGCAGATCCGACTTGGTAATGCCTGGACCTCCCTTGCGCGGAATTTTCTCGCCGGCGGCCACGTCGATCACGTAGAGCGTGAGATCGGACAGCTCGGGCGAGAAGGTTGCAGCGAGGTTGTCGCCGCCTGATTCGACCAGGATCAACTCAATGCCGGGAAAAGCACGCTGCAAGCGATCGACGGCCTCAAGGTTGATCGATGCGTCCTCGCGAATCGCCGTGTGCGGGCATCCTCCGGTTTCCACACCAATGATGCGTTCCGGCGCCAGTGCTGAATGATTGACGAGGAACCTGGCATCTTCGGCGGTGTAAATGTCGTTCGTGACGACAGCCATGTCGATCGTGTCGCGCAGGGTCAGGCACAGTGCCAGCGTCAGGGCAGTCTTGCCGGAGCCGACAGGGCCGCCAATCCCGACGCGCAATGCGGCGGGGCGTGAATCTGCGAGGATTGATGCTTTTTTGCTCATAAGGGTCAGGATCTGAAAAGGCGTGAATACTGCGTTTCGTGACGTGCGCTGGCGATAGCGAACGCCGGGGTGAAGGACCGTGTTCTTCCGGCAGGATAATCGCTGCGGCAGCGATGCGTGGCAGATCGCCGCCGAGTGCCGCGAGCAGTCGCTGGCCGGCAGCTTGCCCGAGCGGCACGGTCTTTAGCGCCGCCATCACCTGATTCTCGGCCCAGGACCACAGATAGGCCGTGATCGCCGCTTCGGGGGCGATGTTCCAGATTGCCGCGATACCCGACCAGACGGTTGGAAAGGCTGTTTCATCAAGCTCCACGATCGTTTCCGCGACGGGGTAAAGCGCGCCGTCTTGGAGGTCGTCGAGAAGCCTTCGCATGGAGAAACCCATCTGAACGGTTTCTGCACGCAACTCGGCGGATTCCCGAGTTGCGAGAAATTCCGCGTTCAGGCGGATGATGTTCCTGGTGTCGCCGATCGACCAGGCTTTCATCAACGCAGCCACCAGCGGTGCCTCGTAGCGACCGATACCATGCGTGAGCAGATCGCCGATCCATCGGCCGGCCATTGCCTCGTCCCGGACAACGCCCGATTCGACGACCCATTCCAGCCCTTGCGAGTAGGTATACGCGCCGACCGGCAGGGTTGGGCTGGCCAGTTGCAGCAAACGGGCGAGTTGCAGTGTCGTGTCGTTTGGCACGGTCAGCGTGGCTTGAATTCGTGGATTTTTGGCAGCGAGCGGTGCGGGCCGTGGCCCGGTTCGTGCAACGCATCGGTTTCGGCATGGCCGTGATGCTGCTGCCCTCCGTGCGCGCCATACGCGCCCGACTCCGGCTGAAACGGCGCATCGGTCTCAGTGATCGCGCAGCCAAGCCCCTTCACCATATCGGCCAGCACGTGGTCAGTCTGAAAGCGCAAGCTACCGCCGCTCTCCGTGGGTAGGATCTGTACTGGCACGTGACGGTTACCGAGGTGGTAGGCCGCTCGGGCGAACAGCAGCGGTTTGTCCGCTTTGGCCTCGATCAGTTTTTCGGGTGCTGCAACAATCTCGACCACGTCGCTGCTGCCCTCGGCAAGCAGACGATCGCCTCCTCGCAGATAGTCGCCACGTTCGAGAAAGATGCCTGCCTCACGACCGGAGGCGAGCGTCACCTTGAGGCGGCTGCGCTTGCGCTCGTCGTAAGCCAAGGCCACGGCGTCCGTGGCCGGCGCGTTGGTGCGTCGATTGAGAATCAGCATGGTCAGAACAGAAAATAGCGCTGCGTCATCGGCAGTTCGCGCGCCGGCTCACAGACGAGATGAACGCCGTCGGCCTTGACCACGTAGGTTTCTGGATCGACGGTGATTTCCGGTGTCACATCGTTGTGGACCATGTCCGACTTCCTCAGTGTGCGCGTGCCGGAAACGGCAACCAGCGGCTTCTCCAGGCCTAGTGCGGCAATCGCCGGATTCTTCAGTGCCGCCTGTGAAACGAAGGTCACCGAGGTCTTCAGTGCCTTACCAAAGCTTCCGAACATCAGCCGATAATGTACTGGCTGCGGTGTCGGTATCGAGGCGTTCGGGTCACCCATTGCCGCTGCCGCGATCATGCCGCCCTTGAGGATCAGCGAGGGCTTGCCACCAAAGAAGGCCGGCTTCCACAACGCCAGGTCCGCAAGCTTGCCGACTTCGACAGAACCGACCGTGTGCGCGATGCCGTGCGTCAGTGCCGGATTGATCGTGTATTTGGCGATATAGCGCTTGATGCGGAAATTGTCGTTGCGTGCGCTGTCTTCCGGCAGCGCCGCGCTGCAGCTTCATCTTATGCGCCGCCTGCCAGGTGCGGACGATTACCTCGCCAACGCGGCCCATGGCCTGCGAGTCTGAACTCATCATCGAAAATATGCCCAGGTCGTGCAGGATGTCTTCGGCGGCGATGGTTTCACGGCGGATACGAGATTCGGCAAAGGCAACATCCTCGGCGATCGCCGGATCGAGGTGGTGACAAACCATCAGCATGTCGAGATGCTCGTCGATGGTATTCACCGTGTAGGGCATGGTCGTGTTGGTCGAGCTCGGCAGCACGTTGGCCAGCCCCGCCGCCTTGATGATATCTGGTGCATGGCCACCACCCGCGCCCCTCAGTGTGGAAGGTGTGGATGAGTACGGCCCTTGACCGCGGCAATCGTGGCCTCGACGAACCCGGATTCGTTCAGCGTGTCGGTGTGAATTGCCACCTGCACGTCCATCTCGTCGGCCACGCCCAGGCAGCAGTCGATGGCCGCCGGCGTGCTGCCCCAGTCCTCGTGCAGCTTGAGGCCGATGACGCCGGCCTCGACCTGCTCGCGCAGGGCCTCGGGCAGGCTGGCGTTGCCTTTGCCGAGGAAGCCGAGGTTCATCGGGAAAGCCTCGGCAGCAGAAAGCATCGAATGAAGGTGCCACGGTCCCGGCGTACAGGTCGTGGCATAGGTTCCGGTCGCCGGGCCGGTGCCGCCGCCGATCATCGTGGTGACGCCGGACATCAGCGCTTCCTCGATTTGCTGGGGGCAGATGAAATGAATGTGCGCATCGATGCCGCCGGCGGTGACGATCATGCCTTCTCCGGCGATGACCTCTGTGCCCGGGCCGATGACGATGCAGTTGGGGCCGCTTACGCCCGGCTGGATATCCGGGTTCCCAGCCTTGCCGATCGCCGAGATGCGCCCATTTTTCAGGCCGATATCGGCTTTGACGATGCCGGTCACGGCATCGATGATCAGCGCATTGGTGATCACCGTATCGACAGTCTCGGCCGAGATGCGCTGTCCTTGGCCCATGCCGTCACGGATCACCTTGCCGCCGCCGAACTTCACTTCCTCGCCGTAGATCGTGTAGTCCTTCTCAACCTCGACGATCAGTTCGGTGTCGGCCAGCCGCACGCGGTCGCCGACGGTCGGGCCAAACATTTCGGCATAGGCCTGACGCGAAATTTTCGTGCTCATAGAGCCCCCTGGATCATGCCGCGGAAGCCATAGACCTTGCGCTCGCCAGCGAGTGCCACGAGCTGGACCGTGCGCGTTTGCCCGGGCTCGAAGCGCACTGCAGTGCCTGCGGCAATGTCGAGCCGATAGCCGCGCGCCGCCTCGCGGTCGAAGGCAAGCGCGGCGTTGGTTTCGTGGAAGTGGTAGTGCGAACCGACCTGGATCGGCCGGTCGCCGGCGTTGGCAACTGTCAGGGTGATCGTCGGCCGGCCGACGTTCAGTTCAAGTTCGCCGGGTTCGACGAGCAGTTCTCCGGGAATCATCGCAGCCTCCGTCAGACGATCGGGTGGTGGACGGTGACCAGCTTGGTCCCGTCCGGAAAGGTCGCTTCGACCTGAATCTCAGGGATCATTTCGGGCACACCGTCCATCACCTCGTCGCGCGTTAGCACTTGCGTGCCCTCGTGCATCAGTGCGGCGACGGTCTTTCCCTCGCGGGCACCTTCGAGGATGGCGCAAGAGATCAGCGCGACAGCCTCCGGATAGTTGAGTTTCAGGCCCTTCGCCTGGCGCCGTTCGGCGAGCAGTCCGGCGGTGAAAATGAGCAGCTTGTCCTTCTCACGGGGTGTCAGTTCCATAAGGATTCCTCAGGTATTCCAAATTCGGGGGTTGAGCGCTGCACGCCCGCAGCACGCCGGGCGGATCTCGTGCCACAGCGATGTCAGCCAGCGGCGGGCAGCCTCTCCACTATCGCCGAGATAGCGTGCGATGAGCAGGCCGCCGGCGTTCGGCAACGCGGGCAGCGAATGCGCGGCAGCGTCATCCGGCTGAATCGCACGGCAGCGTTCCAGCAGTGCTGCCGCTTGTTGCGGCAGGCCGGGGAAACTCGCCAGCAGCGTACCGCTGACAGTATGTCCGGCCCAGGCAATTGTGCTGTCGAGCAGCATGTCGCCACCGTCAAATCCGCCGCGCTCACGCCACAGCGGCACGCCATCGCGGTTGATACTCATGGTGAGATCAAAGCGACCGTTGCAAAAGCGTTCTCCGGCGGCGCTACGGCCGAGGCAAAGGATATCCCAGGCGATCAGCCGTGCATCAGTAGCCAGTTCGATGGTCGTCCCCATGTGTGCGATGGCTCCATCGAAAACGATATTTTCCTGCGGCAGCCACTCCACGGTCGCACCCGGTCCGGCGTGTATCGACACGTGCTGTGTGGCGAGCGGGCCGGCCGAACGATACCACTTGCCGGCGCCCGGCGTCGTGACCTGCACTTGGCTGGGTTTGCCGGCAGCAACGTGGATATTCAGCCGGTCTCCGCCGGCAATTCCAGAGGGCGGATGCAAGACGATGGCTTGGCAGACCGCGTCGCGCTCCGGGTAGAGCGCCTTCTGTACGCGCAGGGGACCGAAGTGCGCATTACGCGCCAGCACCGTGCGCGTGGCACGGCACGCGAAGCCGAGGTCCAAGCTCGCTTCCCAGGCCGATTGCAGGGGAATTTCCGCCAGTCTCACGGTCGCGTTCATGCACCGATTATACGGCGAGTGCTTCGCGCACTCCGTCCTGCGGCATCGTCTCGCCCTTGCCGCGCATGATGAATTCGCCGCGCTCCATGAGCAGGTACTCATCGGCCAGCGATTCGGCGAAATCGTAGTACTGCTCGACGAGCAGGATTGCCATCTCGCCGGTCGCTGCCAGTGCGCGAATGGCACGCTCAATATCCTTGATGATCGAGGGCTGGATGCCCTCGGTCGGTTCGTCGAGTATCAGGAGTTTTGGCCCCATCGCCAGCGCGCGGCCGATCGCCAGCTGCTGTTGCTGGCCCCCGGACAGGTCGCCCCCGCGCCGCTGCAGCATGTCGGCGAGCACCGGGAACATCTCGAAGATACGCTCGGGGATTTTCGAGCCGCCCGGCTTCGTGGCCAGGCCCATGAGCAGGTTTTCCTCGACGGTAAGGCGCGGGAAAATCTCGCGCCCCTGCGGCACGTAGCCGATGCCGGCCTTGACTCGCGCTCGTGTGGTGGCAACAGGGTGATATTCTGGCTGTCGAAGGTGATGCTGCCCTTGCGCGTCTTTACAACGCCCATCAGCGATTTCAATAGCGTTGTTTTGCCGGCGCCGTTTCGGCCGAGCAAGGTGGTGACCTTGCCGGTCTCCACCTCGAACGAAAGGCCGCGCAGAATATGGCTGCCGCCGTAGGCCTGATGCAGGGATTCCACTTTCAGCATGATTCAGCGCCCCAGATAGACTTCGATAACCCGTTGATCGTTCTGCACCGTCGCCAGGTCGCCCTCGGCGAGCACCGATCCTTCGTGGAGCACGGTGACCTTGCCGCCAAGTTTCTCGACGAAGGCCATGTCGTGCTCAACGACGACGAGGGAGTGCTGACCGGCAAGTGACACGAAGAGCTCGGCGGTGCGCATCGTTTCGTCATCGGTCATGCCGGCGACAGGTTCATCGAGGAGCAGCAGCTTGGGCTCCTGCATCAGCAGCATGCCGATCTCCAGCCACTGCTTCTGGCCGTGCGAGAGCAGACCGGCCGGCCGGTCTGCTTGCTGATCGAGGCGGATCAGACGCAGCGTGTCGGCGATGCGGTCGTGGTCCGCGTCTTCGAGCGTGGCGACGAGACTCCGTCGTACCCGCTTGTCAGCCTTCATCGCCAGTTCGAGATTTTCGAACGCGCTGTGCTGCTCGAAGATCGTCGGCTTCTGGAATTTGCGGCCAATGCCGGCATGGGCGATCTCCGGCTCAGTCAGGCGCGTGAGGTCGATGGTCTGACCGAAGAAGGCGCTGCCCTTGTCCGGACGCGTTTTGCCGGTGATCACGTCCATCATCGTCGTCTTGCCGGCACCGTTCGGGCCGATGATGCAGCGCAGCTCGCCGGCGTCGATGGCGAGGTTCAGCTTGTTCAGTGCCTTGAAGCCGTCGAAGCTGACGGTGATCTCGTCGAGGTAGAGGATGACATGGTGCGAGATATCGAGCTCGCGCCGGCTGGTGTGGCCGAAGCGGTCTGGTGCGTCTGGATCGATGCCGATGATTCGGCGCAGTACGTCGCGGCTTCCCATCATTTCGCTCCTTGTGCGGCACGCTTCTCGCGCAGGGTTTGCCACAACCCGACCAGCCCCTTTGGCAGCATCAGCGTGACGACGATGAACAGGAGCCCGAGGAAAAACAGCCAGTATTCCGGGAAGCTCACCGTAAACCAGCTCTTGGCAAGGTTGACCACGAAGGCACCGATCACCGGCCCGATCAGCGTGCCGCGGCCTCCCACGGCCACCCAGATGGCGATCTCTATCGAGTTGCCGGGCGACATTTCAGACGGGTTGATGATGCCCACCTGCGGTACGTAGAGCGCGCCGGCGATGCCGCACAGAATGGCCGAGATCGTCCAGATGGCGAGTTTGTACCAGAGCGGGTTGTAGCCGATGAACATAACGCGGCTTTCAGCGTCGCGGATGGCGGTGAGTACTCGGCCGAACTTTGAGGTAGTCAGCCAGCGAGCGAAGACCAGCGTCCCTGCAAGGGCGAGGGCGGTGAGACCGAAAAGAACCAGTCGCGTTTCCGGTGCTGTGATGCTGTAGCCGAGTATGCGCTTGAAGTCGGTGAACCCGTTATTGCCGCCGAAGCCGGTTTCGTTGCGGAAGAAAAGCAGCATTGCCGCGTAGGTGAGCGCTTGGGTGATGATCGAGAAATACACGCCCTTGATGCGCGAGCGGAAGGCGAAGTAGCCGAAGACGAAGGCCACGATTGCCGGCACTACTACCACCAGAAGCGCCACCCACAGGAAATTTTCGCTGCCCATCCAGTACCAGGGCAGCTCCTTCCAGTCGAGGAAGACCATGAAGTCCGGAAGGTCGCTCTGATAGCTGCCGTCGTGGCCAATCTGGCGCATCAGGTACATGCCGAAGCAGTAACCGCCCAGCGCGAAGAAGAGGCCGTGGCCGAGCGAGAGAATGCCGCTGTAGCCCCAGATCAGATCCATTGCCACGGCCACCATCGCGTAGCACATGATCTTGCCAATGAGTGTGATGGCGTACGCCGAGACGTGGAAGGCGCTGTCCGGGGGCACACTCAGGTTGAGCATCGGCACGGCGATGAGCGCGATGGCGAGGAAAATGCTGAGCGCAATCCAGTGGCCGGGAGTTATCGCCGAGAGCAGGCGGATCGTGTAGGGGGTGCGTTGGCGGTTCATGATGCCGTTCTCAATCGACGAAGCGACCCTTCAGGGCGAAGATGCCCTGCGGACGCTTCTGGATGAAGATGATGATGCAGACGAGGAGTGTGATCTTGGCGACTACCGCGCCCGCCCAGCCTTCGAGCACCTTGGAGAAAATGCCCAACCCCAGCGCTGCCCACACGGCTCCGGCAAGCTGGCCGACGCCGCCGACCACAACGACCATGAACGAATCGACGATGTAACCCTGGCCCATGTCCGGGCCAACGTTCGAGATCTGCGACAAGGCAACGCCACCCAACCCGGCGATACCGGCACCGAGTGCGAAGGCCAGCGTGTCGATACGCGCCGTGGGCACACCCACGCAGCCGGCCATGGCGCGGTTCTGCGTCACTGCGCGGACGAACATGCCGAGTCGCGTCTTGTTCATCAACCCCCAGACGAGGAAGAGCACGAACAACGCGAAGCCGATGATGACGATGCGGTTCCACGGCAGCATCAGGTTCGGCATCAGCTCGACGCCGCCGGACATCCACGAGGGGTTCGTTACCTCCACGTTCTGCGCGCCGAACAGCACGCGTGCAGCCTGGATCAGGATCAGTGACAGCCCCCAGGTGGCGAGCAGCGTTTCCAGCGTGCGACCATAGAGCCAGCGGATCACCGTGCGCTCCATGAGCATGCCGACGGCGGCGGCGGCAAAGAAGGCGAGCGGAATCGCTGCCGGCAGATACCAATCAATGTACTCAGGCAGGTAGCTGCGGAAGATCGACTGCATGCCGTAGGTTGCATAGGCGCCGACCATCAGCAGCTCGCCGTGTGCCATGTTGATCACGCCCATTACACCGTAGGTGATGGCCAGCCCGAGTGCGGCCAGCAACAGGATGCTGCCGAGCGAGAGGCCGGTGAACACGCGGCCAAGGTTCTCGGTGTCGGCGACGCGCCGGTCAATGGCTTTCACCGCGCTGATGGCGGCGTAGCGCACCCGGTTGTCTGTCTCCTTCACTGAATCTGTCAGTGGCTGCAGCAGGGCGCGAATCGCTGGTGACGTAGTCTCGCCGAGGACGAGCACGGCGGCGCGGCGTAGCAGCGGGTCGGCGCTACCGAGATCGGCCTGCGCCTTGAGGATGGCGAGCAGTTCCTTGATCTGCGGGTCGGTCTCATTCTTCAGCGCGTGGTCGAGCCGCGGCGCAAGCTCCGGGCTGACCTTGCTTTGCAGTTTCTGCACGGCGTTGAGCCGTGTTGCGCGGTCGCTGTCGAACAGCTCCAGCACGGCCATGGCGCCCGCCAGCTCGCCGCGCACACGGTTGTTGACGGTGACCGACTCCGGGCTGGCCGGCATGGCGATGGCGGCGCCGCTCACTGCATCGATAGCCTTGTCGCCGGCGATGATCAGGGTTTTACCCTCGGCGAGATAGAGATTGTCCTCGGCCATCGCCTTGAGGATCTTCAGCGCCGCCGGGTCGGCGCTCTGCGTCAGCAGGTGGATCGCCTCGAGTTTGCGCGAGTTGTCGTCGTCGGCAAGCTGGCGTACCTGCGCCGGATCAAGTGCAGCATGCGCCAAAGAGGCGAGCAGGAGGCCGGTGATGAGCGGCAGGAATCGTCTAAGCATGGTCATCTTTTCGCGGTGACGGTCGTTCTTGTTTGGATGTTGTGCTGCAGTGTCAGATTACGGAGGACGGCCGAAGACGGGAATACGGCGAATTGCGTAGGGACGGCATGCAGGCCGAAAAGTCTTGCCCGGAAAGAAAAAACGGGGCCGAGGCCCCGTCTGTCCGCTATGGCAAGAAGTGCAAATCACTTACCTTCCGGCACATCTTTCTTCTTGTCATTGCCCGGGATGTACGGGCTCCACGGCGCGGCCTTGACCGGGCCGGTGTCTTCCAAACGACGTTGAACTGACCATTCGCCTTCACTTCACCGATAAACACGGGCTTGTGCAGGTGGTGGTTTTTCTCGTCCATCTTTACGGTGAAGCCAGAGGGAGCTTTGAAGCTCTGGCCGCCCATGGCCGCGATGACCTTGTCGACATCGGTAGTCTTGGCTTTCTCGACAGCCTGCTTCCACATATGGATGCCGATGTAGGTGGCTTCCATCGGGTCGTTGGTGACGACCTTGTCGGCGTTTGGCAGCTTGGCCTTCATCGCCCACTCCTTGTAGAGTTTGACGAATTTGTCGTTCTCGGTGTTCTTGAGCGACATGAAGTAGTTCCACGAGGCGAGGTGGCCGACCAGCGGCTTGGTATCGACGCCGCGCAGTTCCTCTTCGCCCACTGAGAAGGCGACGACCGGCACATCGGTGGCCTTCAGGCCGGCGTTCCCCAGTTCCTTGTAAAAAGGAACGTTCGAGTCTCCGTTGATGGTCGAGATGACTGCGGTCTTCTTGCCTTCGGAGGCAAACTTCTTGATCTTGGCGATGATGGTCTGGTAGTCGCTATGACCGAAGGGTGTGTATTCCTCCATGATGTCGGCATCGGCGATCCCCTTCGATTTCAGGAAGGCGCGCAGGATCTTGTTGGTCGTGCGCGGATAGACGTAGTCGGTGCCCAGCAGTACGAAGCGCTTGGCTTCGCCGCCATCCTTCGACATCAGGTATTCCACGGCCGGGATCGCCTGCTGGTTGGGCGCGGCGCCGGTGTAGAACACGTTCTTCTCCAGTTCTTCGCCCTCATACTGCACCGGGTAGAAGAGCAGGCCGTTCAGTTCCTTATAGACCGGCAGCACTGATTTGCGTGAGACCGAAGTCCAGCAGCCGAACGTGACGGCGACCTTGTCCTTGGTCAGGAGCTGGCGGGCCTTTTCGGCGAACAGCGGCCAGTTGGAGGCCGGGTCGACGACGACTGGCTTCCAGCTTGCCGAGCACGCCGCCGGATTTATTGATCTCGTCGATCGCCATCAGCGCGGTTTCCTTCAGCGCGGTCTCGGAAATGGCCATTGTCCCGGAGAGGGAGTGCAGGATGCCGACTTTGATGGTGTCGGCGGCTAGTGCCGGCATGCCGATGGTGGACAGCGCGGCGGCGACTACAGTGGCCTTGATGAAGGTGCGACGTGTGCTCATGGAAGCTCCTTGGGGTGAAGTGATCTGGGTTGCCGGATGCAGCGTGGTCCCAGATTAAGGAGCGGGCGGGGCGGCGGGAATACGTCAGATTGCGTAGGGGAAAAAGGTCCGGCTTTGGCGCTGAGCGGACCATATCTGGCTGAATAGCTTCGACTTTCCTGCCCTTGTGCCCCGTCGGGGCACGCGGGCAAGTATCCCCTGCCACCTGATGTGCCATCAACAGTCGGCTCGCCCCGTCCCGATACTGCTGCCACGGCGGCTTGTGAGGCATCTACCACGGCCGCAGATCGCGCGTTGTGGCGTTTGGCAGGCGTTCAAGCTCCCGCATCTTTCCTGCCGCCAGATTCGCCGCCGCCGTCCGTGTTTCAACCCCGAGTTTTTCGAACACATGCTCGAGATGCTTGTTCACCGTGCGCGGGCTGCTGCCAAGAATGTCGCCGATGTCCTTGCTGGTCTTGCCCTGCACTACCCAGTAGTGCACTTCGGCTTCCCTGCGCGTGGAAGTGTAAGGCGGCGAGATCAGTGAGTCGACGGCGAGGCGTCATTTTCCTCGCAGAACGACGAGCCATTCGTCGTCGACGGTCTGGTTGTGAAAGGAGGCGAGCAGGCGTCGGCAGCCGCTGCTATGCAGCAGTGGCGGAATAGGTTGCGACGCGCTGCGCGCGTGTAACGCGGCAGCGATCCAGTCGAGCAGTTCTGATGGGGCGATGTGCTCAGGGTTGTCGAAGGCGGCCTGGAGCAGCTCGCGCGCGAGCGGCGTTTGCCAGACAATGTGGCCGTCCGCCGCGCGTACGGTGACGGTGGCCTGGCCAAAAGCGTCTAGTGCGCTGCGCGCCTGGCGCATCTGCCGGGCATTGATCATGTGTGCGGCGATGCGGGCAAGCACCTCGGCCGGGCGGATGGGCTTGGTGACGTAGTCGGCGCCGCCGGCGGCAAAAGCGGCGACGACGTGCTCCGTTTCGGTCAGGCCGGTCATGAAAACGACGGGGATGCCCTGCGTGGCGAAATCGGCCTTGAGGCGCCGCGCGACCTCAAAGCCGTCCATGCCGGGCATCATGGCGTCGAGCAGGACGACATCGGGGAGTGACTGGCGGGCGCGCTGCAGCGCAGCTTCGCCGTGGGTGGCGACGAGTACGGTGTAGCCGGCGTCGTCGAGCGCGTCGTGCAGCAGCGCAAGGTTTTCCGGCACGTCGTCAACGATGAGGACGATGCCAGAGGCGCCATCGCTGCCCGGCAGTTCGTTAGGGCGTCTTTCAGTGGCTTGCATGGCGTGTCTGGCTCAGGATTTCCTTCATCGCATCGAACTGGAATTGTCGCGCGAGTTCGCGCAGCACGCGCACGAACTCGGTGTGGCGGGCATCCAGTGCTTCGATTTCGGCCAGCTTGGCGAGGATGCCACGCAGGTAGCCGAGATCAATGAGATCGTCGAGCGCGGTGAGGTGGCAGGCGTCTGGCGGCACCAGCGGTGGCGGTGCTGCTGGTGCTGTCGCAGCAGGCGCAGGTGGGGTGCCAGCGGTAATCCATTCGAGGTCGAGCTTGCGTCCCAGCCAGTCGAGCAGAGCATTGACCTGCAGCGGCTTGACGATGAAATCTTCGGCGCCGATCCCGACATCGTTGTCCAAGCCCTTGTCGAAGGCGTTGGCCGAGAGAATCGCCACCTCGACGCCTGGGATGCCTACCTGGCGAAGGCGGCGTATGGTTTCGTAGCCGTCTATGCCGGGCATGCCGAGATCCATGAATATCAGGTGCGGTATGAAGCGCGGCACGGTGGCGAGGCATTCGTAGCCGTCAGCCGCCTGCTCGACGATGAAGCCGAGCGGTTCCAGCACGTTCTGCAGCAGATCGCGGTCGTCCTTCCTCGTTGTCGACGACGAGGAGGCGCCGCCGTGCGCCGATGTAGCCGATGCGGTTTCGCTTGGGCAGCTCCACGCCGGCCTGCGTGGAATGTACCTGCGGCAGGAAGAGGCGGATGCGGAACAGTGTCCCTTCGCCCAGTGTGCTGGAGACCTGCATTTCTCCGCCCATGAGGTCGGTAAGCATGCGCGCAATGGTCAGGCCGACGCCGCTGCCGCCGGCCTGCACCGTGCTGCCACGCACGAAGGGTTCGAAGATGCGCTCCATGTCGGCAGCGGGAATGCCCGGCCCGGTGTCGCGGATCTCGAAGATAGCCATTTCACGCCGGCATTCAACGGAGAAGGTAACGCTGCCCCGCATGGTAAATTTCACTGCGTTGCCAAGGACGTTGATAAGGATCTGGCGCAGGCGCCGTTCATCAGCGCGAACGATCGCCGGCACGCTGCGGCCGACCGGCCGGTATTCGAAGGAAAGCCCTTTGTTGCGAGCCTGTAGCTCAAACATGCCGACGATTTGCTGCAGTAGTTCGGGGAAATCGAGGGCGCGCACATCAAGTTTCAACTTGCCGCCCTCGATGCGGGCGATATCCAGCGTGCCTTCGATCACCGAGAGCAGGTGGTCGCCGGATTTTCGGATGATGGTTACTGCCTGCCGGCGATTCTCGGGGATGTCCTCGTCGGCGGCGAGGATCTGCGCATAGCCGAGAATGCTGTTGAGTGGTGTGCGCAACTCGTGGCTGATAGCGGTGATGTAGCGGCTCTTTGCCTGGTTGGCTTGATCGGCGGACTGTTTCGCCTGCTGTAGTGCGGCGTCGGTGCGCTGGTGCGATTCGATCTCCTGCAGCAGCAGCTCGGTTTGCCGGTTCGATTCTTCCTGCGCGACATGGCGGCTTTGTTGCGTAAGCACCATCCACCACGCGATTACACCGGAGAGTAGAACCAGCGCGGCGAACAGCTTGACGAAGCTGTCCTGCAAACGTGCAATGACCTGTGGGCCCGACTCGGCTAGGCTTAGCAACTCGTGTGTGTAGAGAATGCCAAGCACAAGAGCGATGATGCTGGTGATGCCGAACATGAGCAGCAGGTAATGACCGAGGCCAGTATCGATGTAGGGCTGCACGGCGCGTGGCAAGAGGCGGCGCAGCACGGCGTGCCATTGCGACGAGAGTGTCGCCTCGGGCTTGCAGAGATCGTGGCAGCGGGCGTCGAGCGAGCAGCACAGCGAGCAGATGTTGCCCTGATAGGCCGGGCAGTGGGTGAGGTCCTCGGCCTCATAGTCTCGCTCGCAGATCGCGCAGCGCCCACCATGAGTGATGTTGGAACCTGCTTCTCGCGTCAGATAGTAGCGACCGCGAGTGATGATGGCGATGAGCGGCGAGAGGATGAAAGCTGCACCGAGTGCGACGAAGGAGGCGTAGGGTTGCAGCGCAGCACCGAAGACGCCTGTGAAAGTAGCTATCGCTAGCAGCGAGGCGATGCCCATGGCGCCGACACCGACCGGGTTGATGTCGTAGAGGTGGCTGCGCTTGAACTCCATGCCTCGCGGTGAAAGGCCGAGTGGCTTGTTGATGACGAGATCGGCAACCACTGCTGCCATCCAGGAGATGGCGATGTTGGAGTAGAGGCCGAGCACTTGGCCGAGTGCGGCGAAGACATCCAGCTCCATCAGCATCAGCGCGATTGCCGTGTTGAATACGACCCAGACGACGCGGCCGGGGTGA
>JADJUC010000020.1 GCA_016710885.1 Candidatus Proximibacter danicus | reverse complement strand
CGAAGGTCGGCACCGGGTCGCCATCGATGATCTGGGCCATGACCTGGCGCAAGTGCTTTTGCCGCGCCTCCGCCTCTCGCCGTTCGGTCAGGTCGTAGAGCGCGGCGACGATCGTCGGCAGACCGTTCAGCGTCAGCAGCGAGGCCGTCAGTTCAACCCAGCGCTGCACATTTTTGTCGACCGTCATCAACTGGAATTCATAGACGGACGGCACCGGCTCGCCACGCATTCTTGCTCCGCCGCGCTGTTGGGCCAGCTCCCGGGAATCCGGGTGTACCACGGTATAGAACGGCGTGCCGATCAACTCATCTTGCGGGTAGCCGGTCAGTTTCTCTAACGCCTTGTTGGCGAACAGGATCGGCCCGCCCCGGTGCACCAGGATCGGCGTCTGGATGGCGTCCAGCAGCTCGAAATAGGGGCGATCCTCAGCTAGCGGCGTTCCGTTGTTGCTTGTCGTATTCATCGTTCGTGCTTCCTCTAGGAAACCAATGCGGCACACGCAGACTCGAACTGTTCCTGGACCACGGCCACCAGTTCCGCTGCCGATTCCTCGTCCAGCCCAACAGCCGCCATGGCTGCCTCGTCAATCGGCGGTACCGGTATCTGGCCTGCCGGCTCATCGTCGAGACGGTGCCCAAGTCTGTCGGCAACATGAATCACCGTGGCCAGGAGATCCTGCTGCATGTCTGGCTGATGGTGCGTACCGATGGCGCGACTCAAAAGTGGCGGGAAACGCCAGTGCTCGGTCAGCCATTGCCCGATCTCGGCGTGGTCCAACCCGAGCACCCGGCGCTCGGCAAACAGCCAGCAATCGCCATGCTCGACCCGATCTTTTGCCACCGCGGCAATGTGGCCGGGGAAGCAGCTGGCCAGTGCCAGCCGGCCGATGTCGTGCATCAGCCCGGCGGTGAACGCATTGCCGTCATTCAGCCGCCGTTTCCTGGCGATCGCCTTGGCACAGAGACCGACGGCGATGCTGTGCCGCCAGAAAAGACGCATATCGTAAGTCTGCACGTTCGCTGCGGCGCCGCTGCCCTTTGGCGCGAATACATCGGTAATTGCTGCGGCTGTGGCCAGTGTGCGCACCCCATGCAGGCCAAGCACGACAATGGCGTCGCCGATCGAATCGACCTTGCCTTGCAGCCCGTAAAACGAAGAATTCGCCACGCGCAGCACCTTGGCCGTCAAGGCCTGGTCACGTGCCAGTTTGCCGGCCAGCTCGCGGGTATCGGCATCATCGTTATCCATCGACTGCAGCAGCTCGATAACCACCGTCGGCAGCGAGGGTAGATTGCGCACCCCCTTGAGCACCGTGTCGCGATCAAGCTGCATCGAGGTCTCCCCGCCTGTTCCGTCGCTCATTGCGCGGCCCTCTTCATCAAGGCTTCATCGGTACCCTGTGGCATCACCACCAGCAGCCGGCCGCGTGAGCGCGACTGGCTGCCCATGCGTCGGCACAGCACAATGCGCAAGCCTGCGCTGGTCTGCCATGAAAAATCGCCGCCCAGCCCCTCCGCCAGTCGGGCAATGAATTCCGGTGGCAGACGGTGCGCAGCGGATTCGCCGAGCAAGGTATCGCCGTCGCCGAGCAAGGTATCGGCCTCCGGGTTGGAAAAGACCATCATCCCCTCATCGTCGATGCCGACGATGGGCAGCGGCATGCAGTGCAGAATTTCGCGGGCGATGTCCAGCGAGGCTTCGTCGAGTGCCAGCCGATGCTGTTTTTCCACCAGCAGCGCTTGCAGTTCCGTGTTGGCCCGAGTCAGCTCGACGGATAGTCGGCGGTTGTCGTCGCCCAGTTCTTTCTGGCGGAAAGCCTCGGCGATGTTGGCGCGAATCAGCTCGTCATCCCAGGGCTTGGTGAGAAACTTGTAAGATCGCCCCTTCGTTGATGGCGTCGGTGATCGATTGCAACTCTGTGTAGCCCGACAGCACGATACGTATGGTGTCCGGGTGTGTCACCTTGGCCTGCCGCAGAAACTCGACACCGGTCATGTTCGGCATGCGCTGGTCGGAAACGATCACATCGACGGGGTGGGCCGCCAGCAATTCCAGCCCCTCCTGGCCGCTGCCGGCGGTCAGTATCTGGTAGCCCTCGCGGCGCAACACCCGGCGCATGGCGGCGAGGATGTTCTCCTCGTCGTCCACCAGCAGGATGGTGCGCGTGCGCGTTGCCGCCGTTGTTGCTGTTACCGCTTCGATAGTGGCCAATTCTGCAGTCATGGCGTGTCTCCCTTCTCTTGTTCATCTTCGGCGGTGCTGGCAGGCGGTCCGTCTTTAGGCAGGCAGATACGGAAACAACTGCCCTTGCCTGGCGCGCTTTCAAGTTCGATCCGGCCGCCGTGTTTTTGCACGATGCCCCAGGCCATCGACAAGCCCAGTCCGGTGCCCTGACCGATGGGCTTGGTCGTGAAAAAAGGATCGAAGATGCGTTGCTGATGTTCGGTCGAGATGCCGCAGCCGTCGTCCTCGACTTCGATCCAGACTTCGTTATCCGCGCTGCCGGTGCGTACCGTGATCACGCCATGTCCGTTGATCGCTTGCGCGGCGTTGGTCAGCAGGTTCATGAAAACCTGGTTGATCTGTCCGGCGTTGCAGACCACGGGTGGAATGTCATTGAACTCGCGCCGCAGTTCAGCCTTCTGGCGCAATTCGTTCCAGACGATATTGACCGTGCTTTCCAGCCCGGCGCGCAGGTCAACCTTCTGCCATGCAGACTGGTCGACGTGCGAAAAAGTCTTCAGATCCTGCACGATATTCCTGACCCGCGAGAGGCCGTCGCGCGATTCGGCCAGTAGCGACCTGGCATCCTCACGCACGAAAGCAATTTCCCGCTCTGACTTGGCCACGCACTGCCGCGATGGCCTGCGGATCGCGGGCGATCAGCGGCTCGACCGCGGCGTAGGCGTCAAGCACGGCAAAGGTGTCGTCAAGGTACTCGCCCAGGGTGCCGAGGTTGGAATTGACGAAGCCGATGGGGGTGTTGATCTCGTGCGCCACGCCGGCGGCGAGCTGGCCGATCGAGGCCAGCTTCTCGCTCTCGAGCAGCCGTGAGCGGGTTTCATCGAGCTGGAAGTTGGCGGCCGCCAGAAGATCGCGTTCCTGCACTAGCGCTTCGTTTGCCGATTCAAGCGCCTGCGTGCGTTCGCGCACACGGGTGTCGAGGCTACGGTTCGTGTCGCGCAATTGCGTGTTCATCTTGGTCAGCGTTGCATAAAGCTTGTGCAGCGCGCCGAGCAGGATGTCCTCGGTAGTGCTTGGCAACGGGGGTGAAGTAAGTTCAGGCGGCGGCGCTGGTACTGGCCGGTTCGGTGAATTCGCCAGCACCCGGCGCGCCAGCGCATGGTCGTCGCCAAGGATGTGGAAGATCAGCCATGAAGACAGGTAGCCATGCAGCAGGGCGGCGACTTCCGCCGGAGCGCCGGTCAGGTCGCTGACGAAGTTGTCCAGTTGGGCAACGAAATCGAGGTGCGCTTCCTGATGGATGGCCTGTGCCTCAGGCGCGATACCGGCACTTTCCCACACCCCTTCCTCGGTCCGGAAATGGTAGCCAGCGTAGGCTCTGGCTTCGGCGACAATCTCCAGCAACAGGTCGGCGTTGCCGTTGATCAGCACCTCTCCCAGCCGGTTGATCAGTTCAACCAGCCGCTGATGCTGGCCGTCGATGATGGCAATGCCGCACTCGAAGCGCGGCCCCCAGGCGAAGGCCTCGAAATTCATGCGATGCCCTTTCCTGATTGGCCTGCCGGTGATTTGCCGCTTCGGTGGCCGTGCGTGATAAAGGCCTCGCGGATGACCTCGCGCAGTTCGTCGTCGTCCCAGGGCTTGGTGACGAACTTGTAGATGGCACCACGGTTGATGGCGTCGGTCAGTGCGGCCAGCTCGGTATAGCCGGAGAGCACAATGCGCATGGTGTCCGGGTACAGGGATTTGACCCGGCTCAGGAACTCCGAGCCGCTCATGATCGGCATGCGCTGGTCGGAAACAATCACCTGCACGCTGTTCAGTGCCAATAATTCCAGCCCTTCCGCTGCCGAGCCGGCGGTGAGGATGCGGTAGCCGCTGCGGCGGAGCAGTCGTTTCAGCGAGTTGAGAATGTCCGGCTCATCATCGACCAGCAGCAGCGTGCGTTCCTCCCGGCCGCTGCTCTCGGTGAGTACGGCCAGCGCGCGCGGGTCGCGCACGAAGGCCGCCAGCTCGGCCGCGGGAAGCGGCTGGCTGAACAGATAGCCCTGAATCTCGTCGCACAGATGCGCGCGCAGATAACGCATCTGGCTTTCGTCCTCGACGCCTTCGGCAATGACCTGAAGCCCAAGGCTGTGGGCCATGGCGATGACGGCAACGGCGATGACCGCATCGTCCGGCTCGCTGACAATGTTTTGCACGAAGGAGCGATCGATTTTCAGCACATCGAAGGGGAAGCGCTTGAGGTAACCGAGGCTGGAATAGCCGGTACCGAAATCGTCCATGGCCAGCCGGATGCCCATCTTCTTCAGGCGTTTCAGGAAATCCGCCGCGGCTTCGGGGTTGTCCATAACCAGGGATTCGGTGACTTCCAGCTCCAGCCAGCAGGGATCCAGCCCGGTCTCGGCCAGCACGCGTGCCACCTGTTCAACGAGATCGTCCTGCCGGAACTGCAGCGGCGACAGATTCACCGCCACGCGCATCGCTGGCAGCCCTTCTTTCTGCCAGCGCACGGCTTGCTGGCACGCTTCGCGCAAGACCCACGCGCCGATCGGCACGATCAGGCCACTTTGCTCGGCCAGCGGGATGAACTGCACCGGCGGCACCAGGCCGCGTTCCGGGTGCTGCCAGCGAATCAGCGCCTCAACGCCGGTAATGTGGCCAGAATAGAGATCGGCCTTCGGCTGGTAGTAGAGCACCAGTTCGTTGCGTTCGATGGCGTGGCGCAAATCCTTTTCCAGCGATACCTGCTGCTGCGAGCGCTGGCCCATCGCCGGTGCGAAACAGCGAAAGGCGTTGCGACCGCTTTCCTTGACCTCGTACATGGCGATATCGGCCTGGCGCAGCAGATTTTCCGGGTCGCTGGCATTGAGCGGATAAATGGCAGCGCCGATGCTCGGCGTAATCGAAATCTCCTCGCCGTCGAGGTCAAACGGGGCAGACAGTTGCTCGATCAGCATCTGTCCGGTGCGCGGCACATCGAGTTCGTTCTCCAGGTCGGTGAGCAGCAGCACGAACTCGTCGCCGCCCAGCCGTGCCAGCGTGTCGCTTTCCAGCGCCAGCCCGCTCAGCCGGCTGGCCACCATGTGCAGCAGCACGTCGCCGGCCCCATGGCCGAGGGTGTCGTTCACCTGTTTGAAGCGGTCGAGGTCGATCAGCAGCAATGCCACCATTCGCCCGTCGCGATCGGCACGGGCAATTGCCTGCCGCAGCCGGTCATTGAGCAGCGTGCGATTAGCGAGGCCGGTCAGCGGGTCGTGCATGGCCAGGTGGGCCAGCTGCCCCTCGCGCAGAATACGCTCGCTGACATCGGCAATAACGCTGACGTAGTGGGTCGTTTCTCCCTTGGCGTTGCGTATCGGCGCCACGTGCAGTTCGTTCCAGAAGGTTTGTCCATCCTTGCGGAAACAGCGAAATACGGCCTGGCCCGTGGTGCGTCCGCGCAGGGCATGGCGGATGACCTCCATTTCCGGCTGCTGCAATTCGCCGGCGACCAGAACGCGTCCGTTCTTGCCGATGACTTCGTCAGATTCCCAGCCGGTGATGCGCGTAAATGCCGGGTTTACGTAAACGATGGGGTGGTCCGGCCGCTGCGCATCGCTGATCATCACCCCGTCGAGTGTCGACTCGATGGCGCCGGAAAAAAGGCGCAGCATGGCTTCGCTTTTGTCCCGTTCCGCCTCGGCGCGCAGGGCGTGGATGCCGTGAGCAAGTCGCCGCGAAAGTTCTTCCAGAAGTCTCGTTTCTTCTGGATCGAAAACGCCCATTTGCATGGCGTAGATGCTCAGCGCACCGAAGCTGTACGTCCCATGTGTCAGCGGTAGTGCAATCATCGCGCGCAGGCCGAGGCGGGTGTTGATCGCGGCCCACGGAGAATATTCAGGTGCTTGCCCGATATCGTGGCGGATGACTGTTTGCCCGGTACGCACGGCTGTTCCTGTCGGCCCCTGGCCGCGCGGATGAACCGGGTTCCAGTAGGTGACCAGTTCGGCCATTGTGGCGGTATCGTCGCCTGACCATGCGGCCGGCTGCATCTTCTGCTCAGGGTCGGGAACGATCAGGCTGACCATGGCAAAACGGTAGCCGCCGATGTCGGTCAGCAAATGGCAGATGGCCGCAAAAAGCGATTTTTCGTCGTGCGCCTGCTGGATCGCCTGGCTGCATTTGCCGAGCATCAGTTGAATGCGGTTGGAGCGTAGCAGGCTCTCCTCGGTTTTTTTCTGGGACCGGATGTCGCGCGCCACGATGGCAAATCGGTCCGTACCGGCAGCGCCCAGGCGCACGACCTGCAGCGAAACCGGGATCTCGTGAGCTTCGGCGTCGGTCAGCACCATCTCCTCGAAGAAGGCGGTTTCGCCGCTGCACGGTAGGGCGACCTGATGAATCGCGCGCAGATCTTGGCTGGCGCGATCTGGCCAGGCCAATTTTTCGTTGCCGACGGCGCCAGACCGATCAGTCGCCAGCCCGGCCGGGTTGATGAACTCGATCTCCCCTTGACTTGCGAAGACACAGATGAAGTCCTCACTGCTCAGCACGACCGATGAGAGCTGCTGCAGTTCGACCTGCAGGCGCCGGTTTTCCGAGATGTCGGCAGCGACAATCTGGATGCGGTCGACGGTGCCGTTGGCGTCGAATATCGGCAGCATCGATATCGCCACGGCGAGCATCCGACCACTTTTGGTACGGCGAATGGTTTCCCAGCGGTAGAGCGGCTGGCCGCGGAGAGCGCTGGCCAGCATCGAGAGGAATTCATCGCGATGTTCATCGCCGACGATCGGCAGGAAGTCGCCCCAGGGTTTCGCGTGCAGTCCAGCCAAACAGGCGCTCGGCCGAACTTCCCCATTCGAGGACGATGCCCAGCCGGTCCACCTGATAGCTGGCGGCGAGCGTCAGGCGGCCGAGCAATTCGAGCTGCTCGTCGCTGACGGTGGCTGCTGGCGCGGCGGCATCAGCAGTTCGCGTACCGTTGCCAACAGGGTGCTGGCACTGGCAGGCCAGTGCAGGTTGCCGCAGCGCATTCCCAGCGGGCAATCTGCGTCAAGGACGACCATCTTCAAGCCCGGAGACCAGATGCAGCACCGGAATACTCGGAAGGGATGTGCGACCTGCGTGGCGCGGCAGATATCGCAGCGGGCCGCTTTTTCCAGCCGCGTGTAGATGATGATCAGATCCGGGTGCTGTCGTGCCAGTGCTGCAGCCTGCTCGATGGTTTCGGCTTCGAGGACGCGGAAGTGGGCATCGCGCAGCACGCGCGAAGAAAAATACAGCGCAGCCTTGTCGCTATTGACGTTGAGAACGGTAAGCAGCTGCAGTGGCACGTGCACTCCCGGAGCGAAGACTTCTTGCGCACAGGATGCGTCAAGCTCATATTGAGCCGCAATCAGGGGATTCCCTGAGAGGAAACTGCCAGAAACCCTAGGAGCATATTCGGCCGATAAAACCTCGCTACCGCGGCATAGGCCGCAGCCTCCCCTTTGAGGGGCAGGCCCAAACTGGGTTAACTGGGGACTTTGGCGACCGGGTGCGCTTGGGGCGCGTTCTGGCGACTAACCGCTGCCAGCCGCCAAGTGTTGCGGCCAGCGGCCTGGCGGCATAGAGTGCGGCGTCGGCCGCAGCCAGCAGGGCTTCAGCCGACTGGCCGTGATTCGGGCTGAGCGCCATACCCAGGCTGACGCTGATCTCCGCTGTGCCAGCATCGAGCACGAAGGGCAGCTCGATGGCTGCGAGAATCTTCCGGGCGACGACCAGGGCGCTGTCGGCGGGAAGCAATGCGCGGGGTAAGCAGGGCAAATTCATCGCCACCTGATCCGCGCCAGCAGATCCTCCTCGCGCAGGGTGGTTCGCATGCGCTGCGCCACCTGACGCAGCAGTTCATCGCCGGCCGCGTGGCCAAGCGTGTCATTTACCGGCTTGAATCGATCCAGATCGAGGTAACACACGGCGAAAGATTGTTTGTGGCGAACGGCCGACGTTAACAGTTGTGCCAGCCGGTCATCAAAACGGGTTCGGTTGGCGAGGCCAGTGAGCGGGTCAGAGTTGCCCGCCGCCAGAGGTCGGCCTCCTTCTCCTGCTGGTCGGTGATGTCGCGGCTGACAGCCACATAGCGCACGACGCGGCCGCGCAGATCGTGCACCGCCGTGATGGTGTGCCAGACGCAATATTCGCTGCCGCCCTTCTTCAGGTTCCAGACCTTGCCTGACCATTTTTTCTGCTGGGTCAGCGCCTGCCACATGGCGGCCCAGAAAGCACTGTCCTGACGATCCGACCGGCCGACATTGGCCGTGTTGCCGATCAACTCTGCCTCGCTGTAGCCGGAGAGACGGGTGTAGGCGCTGTTGACCATCAGGACGTTGGCGCGGGCGTCGGTAACCATCACCGCATCGTTCATCCGGGCAAGAATGGTGCGTGACATTTCAGCGTCGGCGATGCGCTCATGCTCATCGGTCCGGTCAACGATGGTGATCGCTGCGCCGCTGATCTTGCCGTCATCGGCGAGCAGCGGCCGGGCGCGCATGGCCAGCCACTGCAGCCGCTTTTGCGGGTCGCTGTCCATCAGCCAGGCGTCGTCGATCTCGAGGCCGGATTCGAGGCAGACAAAGCTCAGCGGATCGGCGATCGCGTAGGGATTGCCATCTTCAGTAACCAGCGACATGCCGGCGGCGGCCAGCGCCTCCGGGAAGCGTTTGCCGTCCCGGTCCGGCAGCCATTGCGCGGCGGCGTCGTTGGCGAAAACGATGATGCCCTCGGCGTCGACCAGAAGTACCCCCTCGGACATGCTTTCCAGCACGGTGCGCGAGCGTCTTGCCGCCTTGTCGCGCTCGTTTTCGGCGGCCTGTTGCTGTTGCAGGGCACGGCGAATCAGCAGAACTGCCGGTGCCAGCAGCAGCGTCAGGAGAAGCGCCGGAAGCATGGCAATGCGCGTGTGCTCATCGACCTCGGCATCGATCACGCGCTGGTCCATGCCGGCAATGATGTGCATCCCCCAATCCGGCGTGGTGCGCACGGCAAAACGCCGGGAGATGCCGTCGACCGGGCTCTTCAGGTCGAAGGCGTCACTGCGGAAGGCCTCTGTCGGCATTTCCAGTTGCCGGCCGAGCAGGTCCGTGTCGCCTTCCGAGCGCGCGATGATTCGGCCGCCCGGCGAAAGCAGGGTAATCAGCAGACCCTCCTTTTTGGGCGGGGTAACCAGCTTCGACAGCTGATTGGCGTCAAGGCCGACAATAATGACGCCGGCGAACTTGCCGGCGCTCAGTATTGGGCGTACGAAGAGGATGATCCACTGCCCGGAGGCTCTGCCCAGGATGGGTTCGGTGATCAGAATGCGGTCGCGCGGATCGTCGCGGAAAGCCTGAAATAATCGCGATCGCTGACATTCACCGAAGCTGCTGGCGCACCGCTGAGATAGGAGTGGCTTGTCCGTCCGTTTTTTGTCGACGAGTGCCACCCGGTTTATAGCGCCGCCAACGGTTTCCTGATCCGACATGATGCGGGCTACCCGGCCAAAGGCAGTTTCACCCTCATGTTTCAGCGTTTCCTGCAGACGCTTCAGGCTTTCGTCGGCAATGGCCAGCGACAGGGCGGCATGATTCGCGTAGGTTTCGGCCGTCGTTTGCACCAGGTGACTGGCATCTGCCAACTGTTTTTGTTGGACGGAGTAGCTGTGCCAAGCCGCCAGTGACCAGGCGGCTACCACTACGATGAGCCCGATCAGCGCGATCTGGCGCGGATTTTTGCCGTGCCGACATGGAGAATTCAGAGATGGCAGGGCCAAATTATCTCGCACTGAAAAGCAGCGCCGCAATCAGGGTTTCCCTGATCCCCTGAATGCGGTGCGCCCTCTTGGTCCAGGGCGGCGATGATCCCGTTGCGCACGGCGTAGCGCACCAGGCCGGCCAGGTCGTGCACGTCCAGGCGCTCCATGATCTGGGCGCGATAGGTTTCGATGGTCTTGATGCTGAGTTCGAGCTGGAAGGCGATTTCCTTGGTGCTCCTGCCCTCAGCGAGCAGACGCAGCACTTCCTGCTGGCGCGGCGTCAATGGTTGGCCTTGCGCCCCTTTACCTGCACTGCTGGCACTCACCCGCTCCATGTAGCCATCAACTACAGGGCGTGAAATGGCCGATGAGAGCCAGGTCTCGCCCCGCATGACTGCGTTGATCGACAGTTCCAGTTCGGCAGGAGCCGCGTCCTTGAGCAGGTAGCCGGAAGCACCAAGACGCAGCGCCTGCAAAACATGCTCCTCGCTAGCCAGCATGGAAAGCATGAGGACGCGCGTGCCGGGATGCTTGCGCTTGAGTTCTGGTAGCGCCTCCAGACCGCCCATGCCTGGCATGGCGATATCCATCAAAACCAGATCGGGTTCATTTGCATCGCAGGCAAGAAGCACCTCCTCACCATTGGCTGCTTCCAGCAAGCACGACAACATCCACCATTTCAGAGAGGAGCATGCGCAGTCCGGCACGAAACCAGCCGGTGATCATCGGCAATGATGAGGCGAATGGATCCCACTATTCAACCTTCAGCGGAAAATGGCCCGGACTTCGGCTCCCTGGCCTGGACTCGAACGAATATGCAACTCGCCGGCAAGCATCGCCGCGCGCTCACGCATGCCAAGTAGCCCCAGCGGATGGCGGCCAAGCTGCGCATAGACGCTGCCGGGATCGAAACCGCAGCCGTCGTCCACAATACTCACGATCAAGTGATATTCATTGACTTCCAGCGTCACCCTGAGGCAATTTGAACCGGCATGGCGTATGGCGTTGGAGACCGCTTCCTGCACGATACGGAAACACCCCAGTTCCAGATCGCCAGAAAACCGGTCTGTCAGTGTTCCCGCATCGAAACGAATATCAAGCGATGCCGCGCGCGCAACGCGATCAAGGTGCCAGCGCAGGGCAGCCACCAGGCCCAGGTCGTCAAGGGGGGGCGGGCGCAGCCGCCGTGCGATCTCACGCACATCCGAGACCAGGGTATCCGCCATCTCGGAGGCCTGGTGCAAATGATCGGCGAGTGCTTTGTCCTTGCAGCGCCGACGTGCCGTTTCCACAACGATTTTCAACGCCGAGAGTGTCTGCCCGATTTCGTCATGCAGTTCCATCGACAGCCGTTTGCGCTCCTGCTCCTGAATCGCTACCGCCGCAGCAGAGAGCGCCTCCAGTTCGCGCCGAACCTGCACCAGTTCGTCTTGAGCACGTTTTAGTTCGGTGATGTCCTGATTGACAGCAATGGCCGCGCGAATCCGGCCATCAGTATCACGAATGGGCATCGCCGAGTTGAGCATGGTTTTGCGGCTGCCATCGAAGCACTCGATGTCGACCATTTCATTGATCGAAATTTCACCCGTGGCGACAGCCCGTGTCAATCCCCATTCCGAGGGTTCCAGTAGCTTTCCTGTGGCTGACCACCAGCCCCGGTGTTCGCCAAATTGCTCTGGCTTTAACCAACGCTCCCCTTCCCACATCTTGCGGCCGGCCGGATTGTTGGCGACCAACTGACCGCTGTTGTCGGCAAGCCAGACCCCGACTGGCAGGACATCAAGAATCTGCTGGAAAAGATTCTCGTCGATAGCAAGCTCGGAAAGAGGATCAGGATGAGGATGCGTTTTCGTCACGTTCAGTACCGATCCAAGAGGCTGTTCCAGCGCTTATGGTACTGCGCACCTGCGCAAGATGGGTAGATGGAATTGGGACAATAGCAGTGAGGTGCGTTGCGGCAGCGGTTCCAATGACAGGGCGCGCCTCGCGGGTGCGGCGCACCAGCCGGCCAACGATAAGCGCGGCCGCCAGCGTCGCCAGCAGGTGTTTGACGGTATGGCCGCTGATCAACCCGGCAGTGGCCAGGAGTTCATGGTCGTTCAGTTCGGCCGCCTTGGCGACAACGTAAAGGCCAGTGCGGCACCGAACCACAGACGGTCGCGGGCATCGCTGCCATGCAGCGCCTGCCACAGGGCACCAGCAGGATGGGCAAGAGTTGCAGCAACAGGTAGGGACGCAGGTCGCCCGCCCCATGCAGGCTGGTGGCATACCACCAGACGACGCTGACCACGGCCAGCAGCGCAAGAATGGCCGCCTCCGAGCGTGCGTCGTAACGGCCAACGGTTTCCGCCCGTACGCCTGCCAGCAACCCGGCACAGGCCAGCGCGATCGGCAGACGATCCCAGAGCAGGCGATAGTCATCCGGGGCAAGATGGTAATAGGCAGAGCCGGCGGCGGTCAGGACCAACCCGATCAGCAACAGGCGGTAACCGAACCAGCCGGCGCGAATGGCCGGGTGCGTGCATTGCGGCGACAACTGCCACCAGCCCCAGAGGCCAACGACAGCAAAACCGGAATTGGAAAAGACATCGGCCGCATGCGGCACGCCAGCCCACGTCGAGTGGTCGGCAAAGTCATGATAATTGGCCGGCTGCTCGATAACGCCGTACGCCAGCATGAGCACGGCGATGCCAACGGTAATTAATAGCGGCAGGCGGTTGATGCAGCGACGCCAGGTGGATTGATCAGCGCAGTGAGTCATGGCCAAACCCTCGGTGTGAATGAAGCCCGCAGGATGCCTCCAGGTCGTGCCAGAGAAAACCGCCACAACCATTGTGTCAACCGGTGAACCATCAAGTATCAGCCGTCGATACTGCCAACAAGGGTTTGCTCGTAATTTCGCGTATCCACCTTCTTGATTGCCATATCAGCATCAAAGCGACCGCCACGCACCACGCCAAGACTTTTCCATGAAGATCGGACAGCGACCTGAATTCATGCCCCTCCGCACCGAGGATGAGGGTGGGCAGGCCGACTATGGTCACTACCCGAATCGCGGCGTCAACGCTCGACAATTCCCAATTCCCAATTCCCCGCCCATAAAGCGTAAGGGCCGCCCATTGTGTGGGCAGCCCTTACGAAGGTTCAAAAACGTTCGGAAGTTGCGCTCAGATCGCCGCTTCGTTGGTCTCGCCGGTGCGGATGCGAACCACCTGTTCGACAGCGGTGACGAAAATCTTGCCGTCGCCGATCTTGCCGGTGTGCGCAGCCTTGATGATGGCTTCAGCGCTGGCTCAACGGTTTCGCCGGCAACGACGATCTCGATCTTGACCTTGGGCAGAAAATCGACGACGTATTCGGCGCCACGATACAGCTCGGTGTGGCCCTTCTGGCGGCCAAAACCCTTGACCTCGGTAACCGTCAGGCCGGTGACACCGATTTCCGACAGGGCTTCGCGCACTTCGTCGAGCTTGAAGGGTTTGATGATGGCTTCGATTTTCTTCATGTCGCTGGGTCTCCGGGCATTCGTAAATACGTTCAACCGCTATCGTATCAAAACTCGTCCGTGTAGCGGTTGGTAATCGGGTAACGCCAGTCTTTGCCGAAGCCGCGCTGGGTAACGCGAATGCCAACCGGCGCCTGCCGGCGCTTGTATTCGGCAATGCGCAGCAGGCGCACGACGCGGCGGACATCGGCTTCAGCATAGCCGGCCGCGATGATCTGGCGCGGGCTTTCGTCGCGCTCCATGTAGGCTTCGATGATCGCGTCGAGCACTTCGTAGGGCGGCAGGCTGTCCTGGTCGGTCTGGTCCGGCTTCAGTTCAGCCGACGGCGGCCGCGTGATGATGCGTTCCGGAATGATTTCCTGTTCGCGGTTCACCAGCGCGACAGGCGATAGACGAAGGTCTTGAACACATCCTTGATCACCGCGAAGCCGCCGGCCATGTCGCCGTAGAGCGTGCAGTAGCCGACGCCCATCTCCGACTTGTTGCCGGTGGTCAGCACCAGCGCGCCGGTCTTGTTGGAGAGCGCCATCAAGAGGTTGCCACGGATGCGCGCCTGCAGGTTTTCCTCGGTGGTGTCAGAAGGCAGACCAGCGAACTCGCTGGCCAGCATCGCCTCGTAGGTCTGCATTGCCGGCGCAATGGCAATCTCGTCGTAGCGCACGCCGAGCGTCTTCACCATCTGCCGCGAGTCGTCGAGGCTGATGTCGGCGGTGTACGGCGAGGGCATCATCACCGCCCGCACCTTGTCGGCGCCCAGAGCATCGACGGCGATGCACAGCGTCAGCGCCGAGTCGATGCCGCCGGAGAGGCCGATCAGCACGCCGGGGAAACCGTTCTTGCCGAGGTAGTCGCGCACCCCGAGCACCAGCGCAGCATAGACCTGTGCTTCCAGCGTGAGCATCGGCGCCAGTTCGCCGGGCTGCGGCTCACCGCCGGCAATTTCCACCAGCCCGAGCGCTTCCTCGAACTGCGGCAAGCGGCAGGTTTCCTTGCCGAGCGAGTCGAGCACGAAGGAGCCACCGTCGAAGACCAGCTCATCCTGCCCGCCGACCAGATTGGCATACACCGCAGGCATGCCGGTGGCGGCAATGCGGTGCCGCAGGGCGGTAGCCCGATCCTCGTATTTGTCCAGGTGGTAAGGCGAGGCGTTGAGTACCAGTAGCAGCTCGGCACCAGCAGCGCGGGCGGCTTCGGCGGCGCCAGCCTCCCAGATGTCGGCACAGATGTTGATACCGCAGCGCACACCGTGGATCGTCACCACGCAGGCGCTATCGCCGGCATCGAAGTAACGCGCTTCGTCGAAGACCTCATAGTTCGGCAACAATTGCTTATGGTAGGTCGCCACCCGCTTGCCGTTTTCAATCAGCGTCGCGGAATTGAAATGCCGGCCATCACACGCTTCCGGATGGCCGACGATGACGGCGATGCCCGGCAGGCGCGCCGCCAGCGCATCGAGTTCGCGTTCACAGGCACGATAGAAATCGGGGCGCAGCAGCAGGTCTTCCGGCGGATAGCCGCATAGCGCCAGCTCCGGCGTCAGCAGCAGATTGGCGCCGGCAGCGCAGGCGCGCTCGGCGTAATCAAGAATTTTCGCAGCGTTGCCGGCGAGGTCACCGAGCGTGGCGTTGAACTGGGCAATGGCAATTTTCAGCATGGCGAAACTCTACGCGAAAAAAGGGGCGCGGATTGCGTCCCGCGCCCCTGATGAATGGAACATGCAGCGATCAGTACGCTGGCTTGTCCTTGGCTTCCTCGTAGCGAGCGACGCCTTCCATGATTTCCTTCTTGGCTTCTTCCTGACCAAACCAGCCATTGATCTTGACGAACTTGCCTGGTTCCAGATCCTTGTAGTGCGCAAAGAAGTGGGCGATCTGGTCGAGGGTGATCTGCGGCAGGTCGCGCGGGCTTTCGACGCTGCGGTACATCGGGGTCAGCTTGTCGACCGGCACAGCCAACACCTTGGCGTCTTCACCGGCCTCATCAGTCATGGCCAGCATGCCCACCGGGCGGCAGCGGACAACCACGCCAGGCGGCAGTGCGAACTGGCTTACCACCAGCACGTCGACCGGGTCGCCGTCACCGGCGATGGTGTGCGGGATGTAGCCGTAGTTGCACGGGTAGTGCATTGCAGTGCCCATGAAGCGATCGACGAAGATCGCGCCGCTTGCCTTGTCGACTTCATATTTCACCGGATCGGCATGTGCCGGGATCTCGATGATCACGTTGAAATCGTTGGGGAGGGATTTGCCGGAGGGGACGTCATTGAGGGCCATGGCTTTTCTTTCTGTCAGCTTTGGGGAAAGGACGAATTATACCGCCTTCCCATACCCCCTTCCCACATCAAGCGGCTTTGCAGGGCATCGGCAGATTGCCATCCGGCGTTTTGGGGAACTACTTGACGCCTTGCTTACCCGTCACTACAATGCGAATCATTCTCATTAGTAACCTATAAATAACCATGAGCACGGAGCCTGAAATGACGCCAAACCCGAACTCTCCGACCCTGGTGGTCGTGCCGGTGCAGCCGACATTGAAGCCGCGCTTGAACAGCAGCCAGTTGTTTCGCGACGGCAAGACCGTCGAAATCGATCACGGTGAGCAACGCTACACATTGCGCGTGACGAAGGACAACAAGCTGATTCTGACCAAGTAGCAAGACGCTCCCCGCAACCCTTCATCTCTCCGTAGCGACCGATCCAGCCATCTCTCGCTCGTTCCGCCAGCCAGCCAGCCTCCCGGCAAGCAAGCCACGCGTTTTTTTGATTATCGGCAACCCGCCAGGACAGCCCTGTCCAGCGACAACACGCACGACGTTGCCATCAAGACACCGCCATGAGCTTACTGACTGCAACCCAGACCGACGTTCGCCATACCGCTCCGCCGAAGCTCTCCTTGCTGGCCATCGGCTTGATCGTCGCCGCACACATCGCCCTCATTGCGTTACTTGCATTGCACAAAGTCGTGCCGCTGCCGACGGCTGTAAGTGCCTTGATGGTTGACCTGATTCAGCCGCAACAACAAATACCGCAACCTGAACTGACGACACCGCAGCCCCGACCGCAGGAGAGCAAACCGACACCCCGGCGCCAGCCGGCCGCTCGCCCGCAACCGACGCTGGCAGCGCAAACAGATGCCCCGGCAGCAACTGCAGAAACACCCATTGTCAGCGCCCCCCCGGCCCCACCCGCACCGGCAATGACCACGCAACCCCGCTTCGATGCGGATTACCTCTCGAATCCACCGCCGAGCTATCCCCCGCTTTCCCGCCGCATGGGCGAAGAAGGCAAGGTCCAGTTGCGTGTCTTTGTCGACGCCGGCGGACGCCCGTCACAAATTGAACTCAAGGCATCGAGCGGCTCGCCCCGTCTCGACCAAGCTGCGCAGGACGCCGTCTGGCGCTGGAAATTCGTCCCCGCACGACGCGGCGACGAAAGCATTGCCGCCTGGGTGCTGGTACCCATCGTATTCACCTTGAAAAACTGAAAGCGCACCATGGAAAACCCACTGGGCTTTGCCCACTTCCTGACACACGCCGACGCCATCGCCCGCATCGTTCTCTGCCTGATGCTGATCGCTTCCATCGGCACCTGGTATCTGATCGCCACCAAGGGCATCCGCGGCTTCCGCATGCAGCGGATGAGCGCCGCTTTCCTCAATGCTTTCTGGGAAGCGCCCAACCTGGAGGCCGTCGCCGCGCGCATCCGCGAAAACGGCACCACCGAGCCGTTCTCGCATCTGGTGCATCACGGCTTCACCGCCATCGAACAGCAGAACCGCTGTGCCGACGGCTGCGGCCGCAACGGCCTGGTCAACGCTGGCGCCCCGGAGGAATTGCTCACTCGCGCCCTGAAGCGCGCCATCGACGAAGACAAAGCGACCCTCGAATTCGGCCAGACCTTTCTCGCTACGGTCGCCTCTTCGGCGCCATTTGTCGGCCTCTTCGGCACCGTCTGGGGGATCTACCACGCACTGATCGCCATCGGCATGTCCGGCCAGGGAACGCTCGACAAGGTTGCCGGCCCGGTCGGCGAGGCGCTGATCATGACCGGCATCGGGCTGGCCGTGGCCATCCCGGCGGCGGTGGCCTACAACCACTTCGCCCGCGCCAACCGCAGCACGCTGTCACAGCTCAATTCCTTCGCCTATGACGTCTTCGCCTTTCTGTCCACCGGCGTGAAAACTTCGCCGATGCTCACCGATGCGCGCGCCACCAGCGAAAAAGTGATCGCCATGGCACGCGCCCAGGAAGCGTCGAGCAATGAAGACCGCCTGCCGGACCACCCCGGCCTCGCCATCCGCTGAGCGAGGAGAAAAACCATGGCTTTTGCGAGTCTCGAATCCGGCGACGACGACGCGCCGCTGACCGAAATCAACATGGTGCCGCTGATCGACGTGATGCTCGTGCTGCTGATCATCTTCATGGTCACCGCACCGCTACTGACGCATGCCGTCAAGGTGGACCTGCCGAAGGCCGCCTCGTCGGCCAATCTGACCAAGCCGGACAACATCCAGCTCGCCATCGATGCCGGCAGCCAGATCTTCTGGAACGGCGAGGCCGTCGACGCCGCACAACTTGGCGACCGCCTCAAGGCGGCCGGCGCACAACAACCTCAACCCGAACTGCACATCCGCGCCGAACGCACAGCAACTTATGAACGTGTTGCACAGGTGATGTCGGAAGCCGCTCGCAACGGCCTGACCCGTATCGGCTTCGTCACCGACCCGTCGCCTGCAACACGCCAACAATAATTTTCATCAAAGGGAGTCACACCATGCTGTTCATCAAGAAACTGACATCAACGCTGGTCCTCGTGGCCGCAATGGCCACCGCATCCACCTCGGCACTGGCCCTCGAATACCCGATCGGCGTGCCCCAGCAGAAGGCCGGTATGGAAATCGCCGCCGTCTATCTGCAGCCGGTCGAGATGGAGCCGGAAGGCCATATGCGCAAGGCCTCGGAATCCGACATCCACATCGAAGCCGACATCCACGCACTGGCCAACAACCCGAACGGTTTCGAGGAAGGTGCCTGGATTCCCTATCTGATCGTCAAGTTCGAGGTCAGCAAGATCGGCGGCGATTTCAAGGTCGCCGGCGATTTCATGCCGATGGTCGCCAACGACGGCCCGCACTACGGCGACAACGTCAAGCTGGCCGGCCCCGGCAAGTACAAGGTGAAATACACCATCCTGCCGCCTTCAGAAAACAAGCACGCCCATTTCGGCCGCCACACCGACCGCGCCACCGGCGTTCGCCCCTGGTTCAAGCCGTTCGAAGTCGAATACGAATTCACCTACGTCGGGATCGGCAAGAAGGGCGGGTACTGAACATGCGCACCAAACTGATCGTTGCCGCGCTTGCGGCGGCAGGCCTGGAGTCGTTGGCGATGCCGGCTTTTGCCGCAAAACCCGACCCGGACCTGCTGGAAAAACTGGCAGCGCGACTGGAAAAACTGGAAGCCCGCAACACCGAGCTCGAAAAAGAAGTAAAGACGCTCAAGACCGACAACGAGAAGATCGCCAAGGGGCTGGACAGCGAGCGGATCTCGCAGTACGAACCGGAGCTGACTGCACGCCTGAAAGCAGTCGAGCAGGACACTCTCTCGATGAAGAAGTCATCGAAAGTAATCGAGGCACTTGACGGCCTCAAAGCCGGCGCCAGCCTGACGACGGTGGCCCAGAAGCCGAGCGGTTTCCCGCACGGCACCAAGGACGGAAGCGGCCAGCTCAGCTACCGCGCCGACGCCACCATCGAACTGCCGCTGGAAGCGGTCGGCGATGTCGAGCACAAGCTGTTTGGCCACTTTCGCATGGGTCAGGGTCTCGGCCTGAACACGCCGTTCTCCAACCTCGGCCACTTCGCCAGCGCGCCGAACGCCACGGCCTTCCGAGCCAGCGGCTCCAACCCGGACGACTCGGTCGCCATCCTCGCGCAAGCCTGGTACCAGGCCAGCATTCCGCTGCCCTTCGGCGGTTTCAAGCCGCATTCACGCGAGAAGCTCGAACTCACCTTCGGCAAGATCGACATCTTCGGCTTCTTCGACCAGAACGCAGCCGCCGGCGACGAATCGAAGCAGTTCCTCAACTCGGTCTTCGTGCATAACCCGCTGCTCGATGCCGGCGGCGAGGTCGCCGTCGACGCCAACGGCTTCCAGCCGGGCTTTATCGGCGCCTACGTGAACGAAACCAACAAGGCCGAACCGTGGAAAGTGTCGCTCGGCTTCTTTGGCGCCGGCGAACAGGGTGCCAGCTATCAGAAGAGCTTCGATTCGCCGCTGACGATGATGCAGGTCGAGAAGCAGTTGAAGCTCTTCGGTGGCCTCAACGGCAACTACCGGCTCTATGGCTGGCACCGCGGCGACGTCGTCGAACTCGACGGCGTCCGCAAGGCCGGCCACACCGGTTTCGGCATCTCGGTCGACCAGCGCATCGGTGACGGCATCAACGTCTTTGGCCGCTACGGCAAGCTGACCAGCGGCGAACTGCCCTTCGACCAGGCCCTGACCATCGGCACCGAGATCAACGGCAGCTACTGGGGCCGTGGCGGCGACGCCATCGGCATCGCTGGCGGCTGGATGAAGGCCAGCAGCGCCTACCGCAAGGCTGGCGGCTCGGGCTGTCTCGCCGGCGACAGCGACGACAGCGGTGCCTGCGATTCCGCCGATACCGGCTTCTTCAGTTTCTCACCGTCCGGTGCCGAGAAACTGGCCGAAATCTACTACCGCTTCCGTATCTCCCCGCAGTTCGACGTGTCGCCGGATTTCCAGTGGATCGGACGCCCGGGCGCCAACCGGGGCGCGGATTCGGTCAAGGTCTTCGGCGTACGCGCCAACGTTGCTTTCTAACGAGAAGAAAACCATGTCTCTCGCTCTTAACTGTCACGCCATCCGCACGCTGGGCACCGTCGTCACCGCCGGCATGCTGCTGCTTGCAGCACCTGCCTTCGCCAACGACATGCCGACCATTCATCTGCTGATGAAGGATGGCCGCCTATATCCCGAAGTGCTGGAGGTGCCTGCCAACACGCGCTTTCGCTTGACCGTGAAGAACGAGGGACCGGGGGCTGCTGAATTCGAAAGCCTGGAACTGAGGAAGGAACTGGTCCTCGCACCGGGCGTTTCGCGCAACCTGGTGTTCAACCCGATGAAACCCGGCACCTACAAATTTTTTGACGAATTCCATCAGGCAACGGCGCAGGGAAAGATCGTGGCGAAATAAAGGAGATTAACCACGAAGAACACGAAGAACACGAAGGACACGGAGAGAAACGGATTTGTCTTTCCTGCTCCTGTCTTTCTTCGTGTGCTTCGTGACCTTCGTGGTTAAAAAATCCTAATCGGCAACAAAATGAAGCGAGAGAAAACATGGGTAACGCATTTTTTGTGGTCTGGCGGGAGAGCCTTGAAGCTTTCCTGATCGCCGGCATCCTCTACGCGTGGTTGCAGGCCAATGACGACAGCGGCCGCGGCAAGCGCGCGCTGTATGCCGGGCTGGCAGCCGGTGTCGTACTGGCGCTGCTGCTCGGCTGGGCACTGGTCGGCGTGCAGGACGAACTGACCGGCAATGCGCTGGAAGCTTTCCAGATCGGCATGCTGCTGGTGGCTGCCGGCCTGATTGCACAGATGGTGCTGTGGATGCGCAAGCACGGGCGACAGATGAAAGCCCGGCTGCACGCCGACCTGAGCCAGGCCGTCGAGCGCTCCGGCTTTCTCGGCGTTGCAGTCGTGGCCGCACTGGCCGTTGCGCGCGAGGGCGCCGAAACGGCGATTTTCCTCTACGGACTGTCGCAGGAAGGCCGGATCTCCGACCTCATCACCGGCGCAGCAACAGGCTTCATCGCTGCCGCGCTGACCGCCTGGCTGGCCGCCCGCGGCCTGCGGTTGCTGAACATGGGTCTGCTCCTGCGGCTCTCCTCGATCCTGCTGCTGGTACTGGCTTCGGCGCTGCTGGTCACTGCCACCGACCGCATGATCGGCGCCGGCTGGCTGCCCGGCCTCGTCGATCCGCTGTGGGATACCTCGCTGCTGATCAACGACGGCAGCGAAGCCGGCAAGCTCTTCGCCGATTTTTCCGGCTACCGCGCCCGCCCGGCGCTGAGCGTGCTGCTCGCCTGGCTGACCTACTGGGGTGTCGTGATTTTTGGCTGGCAAAAGACCGGCCATGCCTGAGCAGGTCATCACCTTCCATACGCATCGCCCAACAGCACCGCCTGCCGGACGGATTGCCGCCGCCGGCCTGTTCCTGCGCCGGCACCGCAAGCTGATCCTGAGCATCCAGTGGCTGGTCGTGGTCTTTTACGCGGCACTGGTCATCATCCCCGCCTTCCTGCCGCTGCCGCCACAGGGCGCGCACATCTGGGACAACCTGCGCCTGTTCGCCCAATTCATTTTCTGGGGGGTCTGGTGGCCGGGCGTGATGATCGCTACGGTGACGCTCGGCCGCGTCTGGTGCGGTGTCTTCTGCCCGGAAGGTTCGCTGACCGAGTGGGTCAGCCAGTACGGGCGCGGCCACCCGCTGCCGCGCTGGCTCAAGTGGTCGGGCTGGCCTTTCGTCGCCTTTGTGTGCACCACGGTTTATGGGCAGCTGGTCAGCGTCTATGAGTACCCGCAGGCAGCATTGCTGGTACTCGGCGGTTCGACCGTCGCCGCCGTCGCCATCGGCCTGCTCTACGGCCGCGAAAAGCGCATCTGGTGCCGCTACCTGTGCCCGGCCTCCGGCGTTTTCGCCGTGCTGGCCAAGATCGCGCCGCTGCACTACAAGGTCGATCGTGACGCCTGGGATCGCCACGCCGACACCTTCGAGCCGGTCAACTGCGCGCCGCTGGTCGACATGCGGCGCATGACCAGCGCCTCCGAATGCCACGCCTGCGGCCGCTGCGCCGGCCAGCGCGATGCCGTTGCCCTGTCGGCGCGTTCACCTTTTGCCGAAGTGCTCAACCTCGATGCCCCGGCGCGGACGCCGGAGGCGATCACGCTGCTCTTCGGTGTGCTCGGTGTCGCCACCGCCGCTTTCCAATGGACAGTCAGCCCGTGGTTCCCGAAAGCCAAGCTGTCCTTCGCCGAATGGCTGGTCGAGCGCGAGCATTTCGCGCTGCTCGACAATGACGTGCCCTGGTGGCTGCTGACCCACTACCCGGAAGCCAGCGATCTGTTCACCTGGCTGGATGGCGCCCTGATTCTCGCCTACCTGATCGGCGGGGGATTCCTGCTCGGCGGCCTGCTTTGGCTCAGCACGGCCTTGGCAGCATGGCTGATCAAGGATTCGCGACTCAACTGGCAACGCTTTACGCTGGCCCTCGCACCGCTCGCCGCCGCCAGCGTCATCCTCGGCCTGTCGATGCTCACTGTCAGCCACCTGAAAGCCGAGCATTTCTGGCTGGGCTGGCTGCCGGCATTCCGTATTGCGCTGCTGGCTGGTGGCGGACTCGCAACGCTTTGGTTGTCAGGCCGGCTCCTGCTCCTGTCGCAGCAAACAGCTTGGCGCAAATGGTCAGCATGGCTTGTCATGTACCTGCCTGTTGGATCGATGACGGGGCTGTGGGGTCTGGTGTTCTTTTTCTGGTAGCCCATTTCAGACAGCCTGCACATTGATTGCCGCCAGACGACGAAGGCGCCTCACGGCGCCTTCGTCACTACAGCTTCGTGTTGCTCAGACCAAATCGAACCGATCGGCGTTCATCACCTTCGCCCAGGCGGCAACAAAGTCCTGCACGAACTTCTCCTTGCTGTCGTCCTGCGCATAGACCTCGGCGTAGGCGCGCAACACCGAGTTCGAACCGAAAACCAGATCGACGCGGGTCGCCGTCCATTTGGTGGCACCACTTGCTCGGTCAACGATCGCATAGCTGTTGCGGCCGGTCGGCTTCCACGTGTAGGACATATCCGTCAGATTGACGAAGAAGTCGTTGGTCAGCGCACCCACCCTGTCGGTGAAAACACCGCGGCTGCTGCCGCCATGGTTGGCGCCAATCACGCGCAGACCGCCGACGAGCACCGTCATCTCGCAGGCACTGAGCCGCAGCAGTTGAGCCCGGTCGAGCAGCATTTCCTCCGGCGTCACCACGTAGTCCTTCTTCTGCCAGTTGCGGAAGCCATCGGCCACCGGTTCGAGCACGGCGAAGGAGTCGACATCGGTCTGCGCCAGCGTCGCGTCGCCGCGGCCAGGTGCGAAGGGCACCGTCACGACGACACCGGCGGCCTTCGCCGCCTGTTCGATGCCGACGTTGCCGGCGAGCACGATCACGTCGGCAACGCTGGCGCCGGTTTCGGTGGCGATCTTCTCATACACCGCCAGCACCTTGGCCAGGCGCGCCGGCTCGTTGCCTTCCCAGTCCTTCTGCGGCGCGAGGCGAATGCGCGCACCGTTGGCGCCACCGCGCTTGTCTGAACCACGGAAAGTGCGGGCGCTGTCCCAGGCGGTGGCCACCATTTCGGCGATGGAGAGGCCGGCGGCGGCGATTTTCGCTTTGACCGCAGCGACGTCATAGTCGGCGCGACCAGCCGGAACCGGGTCTTGCCAGATCAGATCTTCCTGCGGCACGTCCGGCCCGAAATAGCGCGCCTTCGGCCCCATGTCGCGGTGCGTGAGCTTGAACCAGGCACGGGCGAAGACCTGCTCGAAGCTGGCCGGATCGTCGCGGAAGCGCTCGGATATCTTGCGGTATTCCGGGTCGAAGCGCAGCGCCATGTCGGCGTCGGTCATGATCGGCTTGCAGCGCGTGGTCGGGTCCTCGACGTCGACCGGCATGTCGGCCTCGGCGATGCTCACCGGTTCCCACTGATGCGCGCCGGCCGGCGATTTCTGCAGCCACCAGTCGAGGCGGAGCAGCAGGTCGAAATAGCCACCAACGCCGGTGTTCCATTTCATCGGATGCGTCGTCCAGGCGCCCTCGAGGCCGCTGGTCACCGTGTCGCGGCCGATGCCGCGCGTCTTGTGGTTATTCCAGCCCATACCCTGCGCTTCGAGGTCGGCACCTTCCGGGGCCGCACCAAGGTTGGCCGCACTGCCGTTGCCATGGGCCTTGCCGACGGTGTGGCCGCCGGCGGTGAGCGCCACGGTCTCCTCGTCGTTCATCGCCATACGGGCAAACGTCGTACGCATGTCGCGCGCCGTCTTCAGCGGGTCTGGCTTGCCGTCTAGACCTTCAGGATTGACATAGATGAGGCCCATCATCACCGCCGCCAGCGGGTTCTCCAGATCGCGCTCGCCGGTCCAGCGGCTGCCTTCGCTGCCGGTCGGTGCCAGCCACTCCTTCTCAGCGCCCCAGTAGATGTCCTTCTCCGGATGCCAGATATCCTCGCGGCCGAAAGCGAAGCCGAAGGTCTTCAGGCCCATCGACTCGTAGGCCATGTTGCCGGCGAGGATCATCAGGTCGGCCCAGCTGATTTTGTTGCCGTATTTCTTCTTGATCGGCCAGAGCAGGCGCCGCGCCTTGTCGAGGTTGGCGTTGTCCGGCCACGAGTTGAGCGGCGCGAAGCGCTGGTTGCCGGTGCCACCACCGCCGCGACCGTCGGCAATACGGTAGGTGCCCGCCGAATGCCAGGCCATGCGAATCATCAGGCCGCCGTAGTGACCCCAGTCGGCTGGCCACCAGGGCTGGCTGTCGGTCATCAGCGCCTTGAGGTCATTCTTGAGCGCCTCGACATCGAGCTTCTTCAGTTCTTCGCGATAGTCGAAATCCGGCCCCATCGGGTTCGTCTTGCGATCGTGCTGGTGCAGGATGTCGAGATTGAGCGTCTTCGGCCACCACTGTCGCATCATCTCGGCCGAGGTCGCGCCGCCGTGCATGACCGGACACTGACCGCCCCTGTTCTCGTCATTTCCGTTCGTTGCCATTTTTTTCTCCTCAGGAGCACGTTGAAAGAACCTGCAAATTCACACCCAAAACCATCGCCAGTCGATTGTCTGGCAAATTTCTGCATTGCCTGTGGATTGCTCCGCACGCTTTTGCAACATTGTTACGACCTGTGAGATCAGTGTAGTCAAAGCCGCATCATCGAAAAAAGTAATTTTTTCAATCGCGGCAATAGGAATTGACTATTGCGATAGCCCACTGAACGCTCTGCACTTGCAAAAAAACGGGGACGTCCCAGACGTCCCCGCATCGTTCCAGGCATCGGCTTCAACAAGCAGCGCCGACACCGAACCGTGGTTTCCTGTACTCACCCCTCCAGCAGGCTACGCAGCATCCAGGCCGTCTTTTCGTGCACATCGAGCCGTTGCGTCAGCACATCTGCCGTCGGCTGGTCATTGGCGGCGTCGACCACCGGAAACAGCTTGCGGGCGGTGCGGGCCGTAGCTTCCTGCGCACTGACCAGATGGCGGACCATGTCGTTGGCACTCGGCACTCCTTCAACTTCCTTGATCGAAGCCAGCTTGACGAACTCCTTGTAGGTGCCGGGAGCCGGGAAACCCAGCGCGCGGATACGCTCGGCGATGATATCCAGCGCATTCCACTGTTCAGTGTACTGCCCCATGAACATGAGATGCAGGCTGTTGAACTGCGGACCGGTCACGTTCCAGTGGAAGTTGTGGGTCATCAGGTAAAGGGTATAGCTGTCGGCCAACAGCGCCGACAAGCCGTCGGCAATTTTTTTGCGGTCAGCGGCACGGATACCGATGTCGATTGCCGGTTTTTTATCCTTCTTTGCTGCCATTTTCATAGCCTCCAGTAGAGAAACAAATGCGATACGACGCCAGCGCGTCGTGAAATCAGATGGCCGTGCTTGCCGACCCCATCTGGCTTTGCTGATAGTTTTCAAGCCCGACCAGCTCGATCAGCCGCAACTGCTTTTCGAGAAAATAGGCGTGGTCCATCTCGGTATCTTCCAGTTGAACGCCGAGCATGTCACGGGTGACATAGTCCCGCGCCTTTTCACACGCAGCCATCGCCTTCTTCAACTCGCCGACCACCTTGTACTCCAGGGCAAGATCGGATTTGAGCATTTCAGGCACGTTACTGCCGACCTTCAGCGCCTCACGCTTGGCCAGATTGGGTTTGCCTTCCAGGAAAAGAATCCGCTGGATCAACGCACGCGCGTGCTGACGCTCATGATCCGATTCATGCAGGCTTTTCTCGGCCAGTTGCGGCAGGCCGAAATCGACATACATCTCACCGTGGATCAGATATTGATCGACGGCCGTCAGCTCGCCGGCCAGCAGGCCGTTGAGGATGTCGATGATTTTCTTGTCGCCTTTCATGGTGCTCTCCGAAAAAATCCATGACTCGTTGGGGTGCGCTTTCTGCACGGATTCATTCTAGGCGATGGCAGTGCAAAACGGGATTGAATCGTCTGCCCGAGACACCCGGACAGCATCACACCGATACATCTGAGTTTTTTTGATCTTCATCAATCAAGAACGATTCTCATTTGCTATAATCCTTCCTGATCATTTTTATCGTTCCGAGCAAGCCAGCCTTCGCCAGCCAGCTCCAATTGTTTTTCCGGAGACTGACATGCACCTTCCCTTGCGCCCGCTGGCCGCTGCCCTCGCCGCCCTATGCACGACCCCGCTGGTCCTGGCCGACACTGCCCTCGCGCCGGTCAGCGTCACCGCCAAAGGGTATGAATCCGACACCCTGACAACGCCGTCTTCGGTCTTCGTCGGCAACGGCGATGACCTGCGCAAGAACGGCGCCAACAACCTCGGCGAGGCGCTGCGCGGCGAGCCTGGCTTCTCCGTCACCAGCGATGGGGCACAAGGGCAGAACCCGGTAGTTCGTGGCCTGAAGAAAGAAAGCGTCGTACTGCTGGTCGACGGCATGCGCCTCAATTCGGCACAACCTGCCGGTGCCATCGGCTCCTTCATGTCGCTCGGTCTCGCCGACCGTGTCGAGGCAGTAAAAGGCCCGGCCTCGGTGCTCTACGGTACCGGCGCCATCGGTGGTGCGATTAACGTATTGATGCCGCAGGCGCGCTTCGAACCGGGCGCCAAGGCTACCCTCGGCGCCAGTTACGACAGCGCCAGCAAAGGGGTACGCGGCACGGGCGTCGCCAACCCGTCGCAGGGCGACCACGCGCGCATGGTCGGCACCTCGATCGCCAACATCGACGACTACAAGGCACCTGACGGCCGCGTCGACCGCACCGGCTACGACTCCAGGTCATTCATCGGCCAGTACCGTTTCCGTATCGACAGCCAGCAGCAACTTAGGCTCTCATTGCAGAAGCATGCGGACGAGGATGTCTTGTATCCCGGCTCGACCAAACCCTTCCGCCATCCGACAAACCCGGCCATTACCGCTGCCGTGGCCAGCACCACCACGCGGTCGCCGAGTCAGGAGCGCACGCTCGCGGAGATTGGATACAGCTACAAAGGGGCAGGCGAGAAGCCGCTCAACGTCGACGTGCGTGCCTACCGCCAGGAAATGGAGCGCGAGATTTACTCCTGGTCGAACCGCCTGAACCGCGATATCGCGACAACGCATGTCGGCTTTGAAACAGTCGGTTTTGACGCCAAGGCCGATTGGCTGATCCACCCGCAGCACCTGCTCTCCTTCGGCATGAACCTGTGGGAAATGGATGCCTCACCAAAGCGAATGCTGGCGCTGCCGCAGCATCAGACCAACTTTGTTCGTTCCGATCCATTCGATAGCGGCCGCATCACAGCTGCCGGCCTCTACCTGCAGGACGACATGCGCTTCGGCAAGCTGAACCTGCTCGCTGCCAGCCGCTACGACAAAGTTTCAGGCTCCGCCGATTCGGTCGCCAACTCCGCCAACCCAACCGGCGCGCGCCGCACCACAGGCCTCGACCGCGACGACAGCGCCTTCTCCGGCAGCCTCGGCGCCAGCTACGAAGTTGATCCGCTGCTGCGCCCCTACGCCAGTCTGTCGCGCGGCTTCCGCGCCGGCGAGATGCGCGAGCGCTACGAGTCCTCGCCACGCGGCGACGGCTACTACTACGTCGGCGATCCGCAGATCAAACCGGAAATCTCGACCCAGCTCGAGCTCGGCCTCAAGGGCCAGAACGAGAAATTTGCCTGGTCAACGGCGATTTTCCGCAACCAGATCCGCGACTACATGAGCGGTCAGGATATCTCCGGCACCGCCCGCGCGACCACGCTCTGCGGCGCGCAACGCCAGCGCCTGCAAGGAAACAGTGAATATCAGCAAGGTCGTCAGCGACGGCTTCGAGGCGCAGGGCAAGTGGCAGGCCTGGCAGGGCCACTGGCTGAAGGCCGGCCTGACCCTCCAGCGCGGCGAGAACGACGAACTGAGCGAGCCGCTCTTCCAGATGCCGGCCGACGAACTCTCGCTTGGCTGGGAAGGGCGGGTTGCATCGGGCTGGACCGCCGATGTCACCGGCCGCTTCGTCAGCGAGCAGGATCGCGTTGCCACTGCATTCTCGCGCGGCAGCGAAAACAAGACCGCCGGCTTCGCCACCGCCGATCTTGGTGCCACCTACAAGCTGAACAAGCAGCACAGCTTCCGCGTCGCACTGAAGAACCTCTTCGACCGCAAATATCACGAAGCCCTGACTGAAGGCGTCTCCGGCCAGGAAATCCATATGCCCGGCCGCAGCCTGCTGGTTTCGTGGAAGGGCGATTTCTGATGCACCCCCGTCCCGCTCCGCTTCGCCGGGCGCTCGGCGGCTGCCCCAGGGCAATCACCCTCGTGGCCGCCGTTTTCGCCTCCGTGCTCTCCACTTCCCCCGCCCTCGCCGCAGAAAAGCTCCAGAAGCTGACGCTTTCCGGCCCCTTCGCCGCCGTCTCCTTCCCGCTGATCCACATGGTCGACAGCGGCGCACTCAAGGACGTGGCGGAAACAGTGGAGTTCGTGCCGTGGAAAGACCCGGACCAGTTGCGCGTGCTGGCCATGGACGGCAAGGCCAATGTCGACTTCATCGCCATGCCGAGCAACGTTGCCGCCAACCTGTACAACCGCGGCGTCAAGCTGCAACTGGTCAACGTCTCGACCTGGGGCGTGCTGTGGATGGTCTCGCGCGACGCCAACCTGAAGACGCTGGCCGATTTCAAGGACAAGGAAGTGGTCATGCCCTTCCGCGCCGACATGCCGGATATCGTCTTTCAGGTCATCGCCGAAAAGGCCGGCCTCGATCCGAAGCGCGACTTCAAGCTGCGTTATGTCGGCTCGCCGCTCGACGCCATGCAGCTCCTCATCATGCGCCGCGCCGACCATGCCCTGCTCTCCGAACCGGCGGTGTCGATGGCGCTCAGGAAGACCAAATCCTTCCCGGTCAACGTCATCGCCCCGGATCTTCACCGCAGCGTCAACCTGCAGCGCGAATGGGGGCGGCTACTGCAACGCCCGGCGCGCATTCCGCAGGCCGGCATCGCCGCCATGGGCCAGGCACTCGCCGACCCGGCGCTGGTCGAGCGTTTCCAGAAAGCCTATGCCGTCTCGCTGAAGTGGTGCGAAGCCAAACCGGACGAGTGCGGCGCGATGGTCGCCAAGCGGGTTGAGATGCTCAGTGCAGAGGGAGTGGCTGATTCGGTACGCGTCGACAATACCGAGTTTGTTACCGCGCAGGACGCGAAGCCGGAGCTTGAGTTCTTCTTCGGCCAGTTGCACGCGCGGCAACCGGCGCTGGTCGGCGGCAAGCTGCCGGATGCTGGGTTTTATTACGCGCCGAAGAAATGAGCCGAGAAACCGTAGGCATGCTTTTCCCTTCGATACGCCCGCTTTGCGGGCTACTCAGGGCGAACGGTGGCTGGTTTGTCCCGGCAGCGGGCAACAATCCGTTCGTGGTGAGTAAGCTTGCGTAGCAAGCTGTATCGAACCATGAACGGTGCCCCACCGAGAATCCGACCATGACCCTCCTCCGCGCCTGGCTCGCCGGCATCCCCGCTTACCTCTGGAGTGGCTGGGGCGCCATCGCCAGCCTGTTCCTGTTCTTCGCCGCGTGGGAAGCTGCCGCGACGGTTTACGGCGTGCTGATCCTGCCGCCGCCCGGCACCGTTTTCTCGACACTGGCCGGACTCATCGACAGCGGCACCGCCTGGCCGGAACTGGCAGTTACCGCCCGCCGCGCGCTGACCGGACTGGCGCTGGCCATCGCCGCCGGCAGCGTGCTCGGCATGCTCGCCGGGGTGTCGATGACCGCCTCGATGATGTCGCGCCCGCTGGTCACCGTGCTGCTCGGCACGCCGCCGATCGCCTGGCTGGTGCTGGCCATGCTGTGGTTCGGCGCCAGCGACGGCACGCCGGTGTTCACCGTCTTCATCGCCTGCTTCCCGGTGATCTTCGTCGGCGCGCTGCAAGGCACGCGCACGCTCGACGGCCACCTCAGGGAAATGGCCAGCGTCTTCCGTCTGCCGGCACGCATGAAGCTCACCGACCTCTACCTGCCGCATGTTGTTTCCTACCTTTTCCCGGCGTGGATCACCGCGCTCGGCACTTCGTGGAAGGTGGTGGTGATGGCTGAACTGCTGTCATCGGCCGACGGTGTCGGCGCAGCACTGGCCGTCAGCCGTTCGCACCTCGACACGGCATCGACGCTGGCCTGGATCTGCGCCGTGGTCGGCACCCTGCTGGCAGTGGAATACCTGCTGCTCGAACCGATCAAGCGCGAACTGGAGAGCTGGCGGCAACAGGATGCCGGAGGCCTGACATGAGCAGGGAGTTGCGCATCGACGGTCTCGCTCACGCTTACGCGCTTCGCAGCGTGCTCGACGACATTTCGCTAAGGCTGACCGCTGGCCGCACACTGGCGCTGGTCGGCCCCTCGGGCTGCGGCAAGACGACGCTGCTGCACCTCTGCGCCGGCCTGCTGACGGTGCAGAAGGGCTCGCTCGCCAGCGACTTTCTGCGGCCGGCAGTGATGTTCCAGCAGCCGCGCCTGCTGCCCTGGAAGACGACGCGCGACAACATTGCGCTTGGCCTCAAGGCAACCGGCATGCGGCCCGCCGAGCGTGAGGCGCGCGCCGAAACGATGGGCCGTGCTGTCGGGCTCGACAAGCTGGCACTCGATCTCTTCCCGCACGCACTCTCCGGCGGTATGCAGAGCCGCGCCGCACTCGCCCGCGCACTGGCCCTGTCGCCCGACCTGCTGCTGATGGACGAACCATTCTCGGCGCTCGATATCGGCTTGAAAGGCCAACTGCACCGCCTGCTGCTCGACCACCAGACCGAGCACGGCCTGGCCGTGCTGATGATCACGCACGACCTGATGGAGGCAGTGCGGCTCGCCGACACGATCCTGGTAATGGCCGCCGACCCCGGGCGCCTCGTGCACCGTGTCGAACTGACAACGCCGGCACGCCAGCGTGGCGAGAGTGACATCTATCGAACCACCGCCGAATTACTGCAGGAACCGGCTGTCTGCGCGAGCTTCGGGCTCGACCTGCCGCGAACCGGAATAGCCACCGGCTGCCATCACCGGCGCAGCGGCTGCGCAGTGCTCCCGCTCCGCGCCTGCAGCAGCGCAGACGGCGCCGGCACTTGTGCCGCCACGCCCGCCCCGCGCAAGAAAGGGTTCTCATGCTGAAACTTGCCGCCGTTTCGCATCCGCTCTGGCTCTGCGGCTTCCGCCCCTTCTTTCTGCTTACGGCGCTCTCCGCCGTCGGCCTGATCGCACTGTGGGGCATCTTTCTGGGGCATGGCCTGCCGCTGCCATCTGTCGCCGGTGGCCCCTTCGTCTGGCACGCGCACGAGTTGATCTTCGGCTTCAGCCTGGCGGCAGTCGCCGGCTTCGCGCTCACCGCCATCCCCGAATTCACCGGCAGCACCGCCGTACCACCGCGCCCGGTGCGCCTGCTGGTCGCGCTCTGGCTCGTCGGTCGTATCGCCTTCTGGCTCAGTGGTGCGCTCGGCGCACCGGCACTGGCAATCGCCGGCCTCGCCCACCTCGGCCTCGTCGCCGGGCTGATCGTGCTGCTCACCCCACGCCTTTTGGCCGACCCGGAGCGCCGCCATCTTTCCTTCCTCTGGGCGCTGGCCGCCTTTGCCCTGCTCATTGCCGGCTTCTATATCGACGCCCTGGCCGGCACCAACCGGGCACGCTGGCTCCATGCCGCGATCGGCCTGCTGATGATCCTGATCGTCATTGCCATGAGCCGCATCTCGATGCGCATCGTCAACGGCGCCATCGACGAATGCGATGAACACGATGAAGAAGAACCCATCGAATACTGCGCCCGCCCGCCCAAACGCAACCTCGCCATCGGCTGCATCGCGCTCTACACCAGCGCCGAATTTTTTGTACCCGGCGAGCGCATCGGCGGCTGGCTGGCCCTCGCCGCCGCCGCTGCGCTCTGCCACCTGCAAAGCGACTGGCACGTCGGCCGCGCGCTGTTCCGCCGCTGGCCGATGATGCTCTTCGGGGTTTATCTGCTGATGGCCGCCGGCTACGGCCTGATGGGGCTTTCCCTGCTCGCCGGCCTTGACGCTTTCTCCGCCGGGCGCCACCTGCTGACCGTCGGCGCCATCGGCCTGAACATCTACATGGTGCTCAACATTGCCGGCCGCATGCACTGCGGCCGCGAACTCGACGAGCGGCCCTGGGTGCCGCCTTGGCGCGGCTCTGATCGCCTTTGCCGCAGTCCTGCGCGCGGCGACCGCGCTGCCTGGCGTGCCAGTCGAACCTGCTGCTGGCACTTTCCTCGCTCTGCTGGCTGCTGCCTTTTGCCCTCTACCTCTGGCACATGGGTCCGATACTCGCCGGCCCGCGCACAGATGGCGGCGCGGGCTGCGAGGGAATCATCGAGGCGAAAGCCTGAACCTCCTCTAGCTGCTCTGCGGCGGGAAGTGCATCACCTTCTTCATCGGCACACGCCGGCGCCCAGGTTGAGCAAGGGATGGTTCAGGCAATGCACCAGCTGCTCGGCCAGCGCATCGCGCTCGCGGGAGACGCGGCGCAGCTCGGCGTCGCTCACGCCAAGCACGCGCTCCAGCATCACCGCCCGGCGCGAATCGTCAATCAGGCGCGCATTCGCGTCGCTCAGCGCCATCAGCTTGCGCCCAAGATCGACGACGACCGACCCAGAGGCATAACGGGCAATCTGCACCTCCTGCCGCTCGCACTTTGCCTGCAGATGCGCCAGCTCGGCCTGCAGCGTCATGACCTGCCGCGTACCTTGCAGCGCACTGTGGCGCAAGCGCAGCCGGCTGGTGCGTAGCGCGCGCCGCAATTCCTGCACTTCCTTTTCGACGGCGCATTCCTCGTCGCAGCCGCGCACCGTGAGAACGCTGCGGTTTTCAAGCGGGGCGAGCATGGCAGCGCTCCTTGGCGACGTGGTGCACGCTCGTCATGGGCTGTCCGAGGCGCTGGCTGGCGCGCTCGCACAGTGCGCGGACATCGGCGTCGAGGTCGGCAAACTCGCACAATTGATCCAGCAGGCGGATGGCGTGCCGCGCGGAATGGGGGCAACCGGTTTCCTGATGGATCAGCAACTGGCTGAGAACGCCAGCCCAGAGGTTGTTTGTCGGCATTGGCGTCCTTCTAGTGAAATGCCAGAGCAACGCAAAGAATGGCGGCGGCGATCACAGTCGAGAGAAGCAGGGGCGTTGTCGGGTCTGCGCGCAGCGGCACCTGCGGATGTTCGGAATGGTTCATTGAGCCCTCCCTAGCGTAGGTTGCTGGCTGGCTACCCTGAAAAACACCGACGCTGGCTCTCAAGGCTTGCTGGCTACATGCGAACAATTCTCATCTACAAGCCCAGAAAAGTCAATCAAATGCGAATTGTTCGCATTGGCGGACAAAAGAACGATGGGCCATCAACCAGCGCTGGAGCCAACTGGACGCAGCGCACCCGCGGTGATCGGACGTGTCATGTCAGTGCTGTCGCCAGAGGGGAAGGGGCACTGCCCCGCTTAAGCCCTACACGCGGAAGCTGCCAACCGTCTGCTTGAGCTGTGCAGCAAGTGCCTGCAACTGGTGGGCATCGTCGACCACATTGCGCACGGCCGAGGTTTTGTTCTCGTTCATGTTCGCTACCTGCTCGACATTGCGCGAGATGATCTCGCTGGCAGCACTCTGCTCGGTGAGCGCCAGCGATATCTCGCCAACAGCGTTGACCACGCGTTCGGTCGCTTCATTGATGCTGCGCATGCTTTCCCCGCCACCGTCGCGCGCCCGACGCTGCTATTTACTTGCTGCGCGCCGTCATTGATGCCGCTGATCGCCAAGCCGGTACTTGACTGGATATCGCCGATCATTGCAGAGATCTCCTGAGTCGAGAGGTGGTGCGCTCGGCGAGCTTATGCACTTCGTCGGCCACGACCGCAAAACCCGGCCCGCCTGCCGGCCCGCGCCGCTTCGATTGCTGCATTTAGTGCCAGCAGATTGGTCTGGTCGGCAATCTCCTTGATCACATTGATGATCGCCGTAATCTTGCGCGATGCCCGCCCAGACGATCGATCACCAGCGCGCCGACCTCGTTCACCGATCCAGCACTGCGCTGCATCGCCGCCACCACCTCACCGACATTACGATCCCCTCATGCGAGCTTGCCAGCAGTACGCGCCATCTCTTTGGCAGGTTGGGCGCTGTCGGCCACATGGCGAACGCTTACCGTGATTTCCAGCGTCGCGGCGATCGATCCTGTAGCGTTATTCTTGCGGCCGGACGCCGTTGAAACGCGATCGACATCGTTACCAGGTCCCTGCAGCAGCGTTCAACGCAGCAGCTCCCTGAGGATGGATGCTGGCGATACCGCGCAAAGCTTCTGGCGCACGCGCGCGATCGCCGCCATCATGCTTTTGCGTATCGCCCGGGCGCGTCACCACCTCGCCCGCCAGATCGCCGGCGGTGCGCAGCGGCTTCCGCCGCCCGACTCGGCTCGCCGCCGAGCGGCGTCAACACTAGCCGCTGCAGCAGGATCGACATCATCGCGATCAGCACCGCACAGGCGAGCACGCCGGCGACGATGATGCTCACCATCCGCTCGCGGCTGACCGCCTCCGCCTCAGCGACCGGGTACGAAGCCACGGCGGAGAACCCCCACGGCGCGAACTCGCGCTGCACCGTCTTCCAGCCGCCGGTATCCTTGATGCGCGCCAGCACCTGCTCGTCGGTCACGTGGCCGGAACGGAAGCGGACCGCCCTTGCCATCGACGATCGCCACAAAACCGTTCTGCAGCAGACGCCCTTTCTCCACCGCGTCCTTCACCACGCTCAGGTCTGCCTTGTAGCCGACATACCAGATACCCACCGTTTCTCCGCGGCCATCGCGGATCGGTGCATAGCCGGTGAGATAGGGGCTGCCGAGAATATCCACCACGCCATAGAAAGCCTTGCCTTCGCGTATCGCGGCGATCGCCTTGCCCTTCGGGTCGAGGATCGTACCTATCGCACGCTTGCCGTTGTCACGCTTCACGTTGGTCGCCACGCGCACGAACTCGTCGCCGCTCTTCACGAACAGCGTTGCCGTACCGCCACCGATCGCCACCACGCCATCGACCAGATCGAAGTTGTTGGCCTGGCCGCGCGTACCCAGCATCAGATTCGGCACCGTCTTGTCGCCCACCTGAACCGCCGCTCCCGGCGCAGCCAGCCCCAGCGCCTCGCCGCGCTCGACCAGCAGGCGCATCAGCGCGTGCGTCTGCGCCATCATCAGCGTATCGGTAACCGACAGCACCTGCGTCACCGACTGCAACTGCTTCTCGGCATCGGCTGCCAGATCACCTTCAATGCGCCGCGATTCCAGTGAAGCGAACCACAAGGCTCCGCCAATCACGAATACGACAACGAACAAAGAAACCGGCACGATGAAGCGCGCCCTCAGACTGGAACCGAACATGACGTCCCTCCTCTCGTTGTCGCGCAGTGGCCACGCCACCCTCGCCGTTACAGTGATGTTACAAAAAAGAGGTCTATGTATCGCGCCGCGAGCTTCACGATTTCGACACAATTTCCGCCAGCCGCTCCCGCGGTTTTTCCCTTGCCTGGACTCGGCCGCATTGGCGGGCCACCGGGCGGCTGCCGCTCTCTCCCGCGTGGCATAATCCCCAACCATGACCGCCGCCCTCGCCCCCGCCGATTTCCTCGCCCGCTGGCAACACGCCGACGGCTCCTAACTCGCCAACTACCAGCTCTTCGTCACCGACCTCTGCCACTTGCTCGGCGTGCCCTCGCCCGACCCGGCGCGCGAAGACACCCGCGACAACGCCTACGTCTTCGAGCGCGGCGTCACGTTCAGGCACGGCGACGGCAGCGCCTCGGCGGGGCGGATCGACTGCTACAAGCGCGGCCACTTCGTGCTCGAAGCCAAAAAGATCAAACTCGGCGCCGCGACCAAGGGTTTTGACGACGCCCTGCAGCGCGCCCGTGGCCAGGCCGAAGGCTACGCCCGCGCCCTGCCGGCAGACGAAGGCCGGCCGCCCTTCCTGATCGTTGTCGACGTCGGCCACGTCATCGAGCTGTATGCCGACTTCACCCGCTCCGGCGCCACCTACACGCCCTTCCCCGATCCGCGCTCGCACCGCATCAAGCTCGCCGCCCTGTGCGATCCGGCCGACGACACCTACCGCCAGCGCCTCGCCGCCCTCTGGCGCGACCCGCTCACGCTCGACCCCGCGCGCCTCAGCCCCTCGAAGGTGCCGGCCATCACCCCGAACTCGTCGCCGGCTTCCTCACCCGCTGCCTGTTCTCCATGTTCGCCGAGGACGTCGGCCTGCTGCCGAAGGAAAACGGCAAGGGCGCCTTCACCGTGCTGCTGGATAGCCTCAAGGACAACCCGCAACAGTTCGTGCCGCTGGTTGGCGCGCTGTGGCAACAGATGGACACCGGCGGCTTCTCGGTGGTGCTGCGCGAAACCCTGCCGCGCTTCAACGGCAAGCTGTTCAAGCAGCCCGAGGTATTGCCGCTCGACCGCGACCAGATCGACCTCCTGCTCGAAGCCGCACGCGCTGACTGGACGCAGGTTGAACCCGCCATCTTCGGCACCCTGCTCGAACGCGCCCTCAGCACCACCGAGCGCCACGCGCTGGGCGCCCACTACACCCCGCGCGCCTACGTCGAGCGCCTGGTGCTGCCCACCGTCATCGAACCGCTGCGCGAGGAATGGCGCAACGTGCAGGCCGCCGCACTGCTGCTCGCCAACGAAGGCAAGCTCGCCGCTGCCGCTGACGAAGTCGACGCCTTCCACCACCGCCTGTGCCAGGTGCGCGTACTCGACCCGGCCTGCGGCTCGGCCAATTTTCTGTACGTGACGCTGGAACACATGAAGCGCCTCGAAGGCGAAGTGCTCGACCAGTTGCACAGCTTCGGTGCGAGTTTTGGTGGATCTCAGCAGCGCATCGAAGCCGAAGGCCTCACCGTCGACCCGCACCAGTTCCTCGGCCTCGAACTCAACCCGCGCGCCGCCGCCATCGCCGAACTCGTGCTGTGGATCGGCTACCTGCAATGGCACTTCCGCACCAACGGCAGCGGCCTGCCGCCGCAGCCGATCCTCAAGGACTTCAAAAACGTTGAATGCCGCGACGCCGTGCTGGCGTGGGACAGCATTGAACTCGTGCGCAACGAACATGGTGTGCCGCAAAGCCGCTGGGATGGAAAGACGACCAAGCCGCACCCAGTCACCGGCGAGCAGGTGCCGGACGAAACCGCGCGCGTGCCACTGGAGCGCTACGTCAATCCGCGCAAAGCCGAATGGCCGCAGGCCGATTTCATCGTCGGCAACCCGCCCTTCATCGGCGCCGCCACCATGCGCGCCGCGCTCGGTGATGGCTATGTCGAAGCGCTGCGCGGCGCATGGGCCGAGGTGCCGGAATCGGCCGATTTCGTCATGTTCTGGTGGCACCACGCCGCGCAACTGGTCGCCCAGGGCAAGGTACAGCGTTTCGGGCTGATCACCACCAACAGCCTGAGGCAGACCTTCAACCGCCGCGTCGTGCAGGGCGCGCTGGACCGCGGCGTGTCGCTGGCCTTCGCCGTACCCGATCACCCGTGGGTCGACAGCACCGACGGTGCGGCCGTACGCATCGCCATGACGGTCGGCACGGCGGTGGCGGGCGAAGGGCGACTGCTGACCGTGAGCGAGGAGCGCGAGGGCGGCGGCGAAGGGGCTGGAAGTATCGATGGCCGAACAGGCGGGCTTGCTGCATGCAGATTTGCGGATCGGGGCGAACGTTGCTGCTGCGAATTCGCTGCGCGCCAACGCCGGCATCAGTTCGCCGGGTTTCAAACTACATGGCGCCGGCTTCATCGTTACGCCCGAAGACGCGGTAAAACTGGAGGCGAACGCACCGATCAGGCCTTACCGCAATGGTCGCGATCTGACCGACCGGCCACGAGGCGTCTTGCTCATTGACCTTTTCGGCCTAAGCGTAGAAGAGGTACGTAGCCGCTACCCTGCAGCCTATCAGTGGGTTCTGGAACGAGTGAAGCCAGAGAGAGACCAAAACGCTCGCACAACCTATCGCGACAACTGGTGGATTTTCGGTGAAGCTCGCCGCGATCTGCGCGCCACGCTGGTTAGCTTGCCGCGCTACATCGCCACCGTCGAAACAGCAAAGCACCGCACCTTCCAATTCCTCGACGCAACGATTGCACCCGACAACATGCTGGTCTGTATAGCCAGTGCCGATGCTCTCCACCTCGGCGTGCTGTCATCGTCCGTACACGTCGTCTGGGCGCTGGCAGCGGGTGGCCGTCTCGGCGTCGGCAACGATCCGCGCTACAACAAATCCCGCTGCTTCGAACCCTTCCCCTTCCCTCCGCCACCGACGCCCAGCAAGCCCGCATCCGTGACCTCGCCGAACAGCTTGACGCGCACAGAAAACGCCAGCAGGCGGCGCACGCCACGCTGACGCTGACCGGAATGTACAACGTGCTGGAAAAACTGAAGTCCGGCGAAGCGCTGACGCCCAAGGAAAAACCATCCACGAGCAGGGCCTGGTCAGCGTACTGAAAACCCTGCACGAGGAACTCGACGCCGCCGTGCTCGACGCCTACGGCTGGGGCGACCTGGCCGCGCCCTTGGCGGCGGCCGACCCGGCAACGCGCGAAGCCGCCGCCGAAACCCTGCTCGTCCGGCTGGTGGCCTTGAACGCCGAGCGCGCGGCAGAAGAGGCGAGGGGCCACGTCCGCTGGTTGCGCCCGGAGTACCAGCACCCCGCTGGCACCCCGCAGCAGACCGGCCTGCCGGCCGATGCCGGCACCGAGGCGGCTGAAGCGGCTCCGGCCGCCGTACCCTTGGCCCGCCAGCCCTGGCCGCCGACGCTCCCCGAACAGGTCGCCGCCGTCGCCCGCGTGCTCGCCGCGTCGTCCGCGCCGCTCACCCTCGCCGACCTCGCCGCCCGCTTCACCGGCAAAGGCCCATGGAAAAAACGCCTGCCGCAGATCATCGACACGCTGGAAGCGCTGGGGCGGAATGCGGCGGCAGGGTTCGATGATCGTAGCAACCCGGTAAACGCACCGAAGGAGACGCCGTGAAACGTGACATGGACCTGATCCGGGCATTGCTTCTGTATTTCGAATCCCGCCCATTCCTGAAAAACCGAAACCGTCGTGCCAATGGATGGCTACACTGAAGAGGTCGTCAGATACCACCTATTGCTGCTTGCGCAAGCCGGCCTGGTTGATTTCGAGCCTGAGCTGACCTCCACCGGCAGGATCATCGGCGCCCATGTACTCGGCTTGAATTGGGCCGGCCACGAATTTCTTGACGCCGTTCGTTCCGAGGGCGTTTGGCGAAAACTGCTGGCTTATGCCAAGGACAAGGGCGGCTCCTGCCGTTTGATCTTCTCAAAACGCTGGCGACGGAACTGCTCAAGGAAAGCATCAAGTAGCCCTCTCACGGCTATCCCGTGCCGAAGCCAAACTGCTAGACTCCAGACATGCCGACCATCCTGAAAATTCTTGGTTTTCGCTTCTTCTTTTTCAGTGGAGAAGGGTCGGAGCCACCACATATCCATGTCGAACATGGCGAGAAGGTGGCGAAATACTGGTTGAATCCTGTCGATCTGGCGATGTCCGAAGGTTTCAGAAGCCACGAACTGACGAAAGTCCGGGCGCTGGTTATCGAGCACAGGGCGCTATTTTTGGAGAAATGGCATGAGTACTTTGGCCGTTAAACTTGATCCCCATGCAGTCGACGTCTCGTTCGACGAAGCCGCCATACATTTCGTTCTTGCCGACGGGCGCGAAATTTCTGCGCCGCTCGAATGGTTTCCCAGGTTGCGCGATGCGACCATGGCACAACGCAGCCAGTGGCGATTGATCGGCAAGGGCGTTGGCGTGCATTGGCCGGAAATCGATGAAGACATCGCCGTCAGCACGCTGATGAGAAACCACTGAGCGGCTGATGACAGCAACCAGTCACATGCGCCCGATCCATCCGGGCGAAATCCTGCGCGAGGAGTTTCTGCTCCCGCTCGGTCTTTCGGCCAATGCGCTGGATATTGAGAAGGTCGCAAAAGCCATCGAGGCAGATGCGGGGAGCCGCTGCAGGAAATTCGCCAGGCACTGGCCGAAGTGAAGGCTGGAGAAGGCCCAGGACAGGGCTGGGTGACTCCGGCGAAGCTGGTAGCTACATGAACGGTACATCAACAAACCACTGAAAAGGCCGGGAAACCGGCCTTTTTTGCTGCCGCCGCCACACGACGCACAATTATTCTGGCTTTACGTTAACAGAATTTATGCTTTACAATTAGCTCACTATAACTTGACAATTACCCGGAATCCACATGGACCAGCCATTGCTGTTAAGACTCGTCGCCGATGGCAAGGGAAACGTTGCCGTGCGCCTGGCGGAGGCTGCGGGAATCTCCCGGCAAGCGGCGAGCACACGCATTTCCACGGCAGTTCGTACCGGGTTGGTTGCCCGTACCGGCGTCGGTCGGGGCGTTCGCTACACTTTGGCGGAAACGCAACGGCAGGAACGAGAATTCAAGCGCGACGGGCTTTCCGAGGATCGGGTGTGGAGGAGCCTGTGCGCGCCTGTCGTGGCCGATTTGCCACCGAACGTACGCGACATCTGGCAGTACGGCCTGACGGAGATGATCAACAATGCGGTCGACCACTCGGGGTCGGAGTCGGTGCGCGTCGGCATCGTGAGGAATGCGTTGTACACGCAAGCCTGGGTCGCCGACACTGGCGAGGGTATCTTCCTCAAGATCGCCAAGGCGCTTGATCTCTACGACCCGCGCGAGTCGATTCTGGAGCTTGCCAAGGCAAGCTGACGACGGACCCGGCCAACCACTCCGGCGAGGGCATTTTCTTTTCGAGCAAGGTTTTCGACCTGTTCGACACACAGTCCGGAGCGCTTCATTTCATGCACGACGACGGCCTCGACGACATCCTGATCGAACGACCGAAAAATGCCCCCGGAACGCTGGTGTTGATGCGGCTGGACAACCAAAGCCTGCGTACGACCAAGGAAATTTTCGACAAGTTCGCGGCCCCGGATGAATACACCTTTGCCAAGACGATCGTTCCCGTCCGACTTGCGCAGCACGAGGGAGAGAAGCTTGTTTCCCGTTCGCAGGCGAAGCGGCTGACGATGCGTTTCGAGCGCTTCAAATCGGTGATTCTGGATTTTTCCGGCGTTGAAGAAATCGGCCAGGCATTTGCCGACGAGGTTTTCCGTGTTTTCCAGAAAGCTCATCCCGATACCAGGCTGGTGCCGGTCAGCATGACGGCCCTGGTCAAGCAGATGGTATCCAGGGCAAAGGCTTTGTCGGCACAAGACAAAAACCATTGACGGCACCACGCCGGAGGCAGCGGCACATAAAGCGCTTGCTTGTGGAAGCACTTCACTACAATGCGAACCGTTCTCATTCGCACAGGTAAGCGCCATGCTGCAATCCCTGATCATCGCCCTGCGTGAAGGCCTCGAAGCCTTCCTGATCGTCGGCATCACCCTCGCCTATCTGCGCCAGACAGGGCGTACTGCGCTGGTTTCGGCCGCGCACTGGGGCATCGGTGTTTCGGTGATCACCTGCTTTGCCGCCGGCTGGGGGCTCAGTCAGGCGGAGAGCCAGCCCTTGTGGGAAGGCAGCCTGGCCGTGGTCGCCGCCGTGCTGGTGATCTCGATGGTGGTTTATATGCTGAAGGCAGCGCGCCACCTCAAGCAGCAGATCCATGCGCGGCTGGAAGCCTCGGCGGTGAAAGCCGGTCCGGCGGCGTGGTTTGGTGTTTTCGTTTTTGTCGTGCTGATGATCACCCGCGAGGGCATGGAAACGACGCTGATGCTGACCTCGCTGGCCAGCATGGGTGGTGCCTGGGACATGGTCATTGGCGGCCTCATGGGCCTCTGCCTGGCCGGACTGGCCGCGTGGGCCGGCAGCCGTTTCGGCGCCCGTATCGACCTGCCGCGCTTCTTCCAGGTGACTTCGGTTTTCCTACTACTCTTCGCCGTGCAGCTGGTCTTCTACGCCTTCCACGAATTCACCGAAACCGGCTTGCTGCCGATCGACAACGAATACTGGCACCTCGCCACCGAGCCGTATGCGCCGGAAGGCGAATACGGCAGCCGATCACCAGCCTGCTGCTGGTCGTGCCACTGCTCTGGTATGTGGCGATCAGCCTGCGTGCCCGATTGCAGCCGGCGACGGCC
>JADJUC010000019.1 GCA_016710885.1 Candidatus Proximibacter danicus | reverse complement strand
TTCACGGCGATGCGCAGGACCTGCAGGAAATGCTCGGCAACCTGCTCGACAACGCCTGCAAGTGGGCTGCGAAGCGAGTCGATGTCAGCGCCGGTACTGAAGACGGCAAGCTCCACCTCTTCATCGACGACGACGGCACCGGGCTCGCCGCCGAACAGCGGGATGCGGTGATCCAGCGCGGTGTTCGCGCCGACGAACAGGTACCGGGATCGGGTCTCGGACTGGCCATCGTCGACGATCTGGCGCGCCTGTATGGCGGCGAGCTGACACTGGCGGATTCGCCGCTGGGCGGCTTGCGCTCGGCACTGACGCTGCCAGCAGCGGTATAGAACTTGTTCACCTAAGGTTCAGGTTTGCCGGGCTATGATGAATGATCGTATTCACGGGCTTTGTCATGTCACTTACCTTTCGCCTTCTTGCCGTTCCCTTTGCCATCCCCTTCCTTGCTTGCAGCGGCCTGTCCGCCGCCAGCGAGCCGCTTCTGCTGCAGGCCGCCCAGATCAAGGCGCTGGGCATCGAGACAGCGCTCGTGGGCGAAGCCGATGCCGCGCGCAAGGGTACGCTTCCCGCCAGCGTCCTGGTCCCCAACGAACAGATGCGAATCGTCAGCGCGCCGGTGGGCGGCATGGTCGACATGTTGGCGGTCGCCCCGGGCGATGCCGTCAAGCGCGGGCAGGTCATTGCCCGCCTGAGCAGCCCGCAGGCGCTTGAGCTGCAGCGCGAGGCGCTGCAATCGAACGCCCAGGCCAACCTGCAGAACCAGAACCTGAAACGCGACGAGCAGCTTTTTGCCGAAGGGCTGATCGCCGAATCCCGACTGCAGGCAACGCGCGCGGCGGCAGCGCAGGCTGCGGCAATGGCCGGCGAACGCCGGCAAGGACTCTCGCTGGCCGGCCTGACGCCCGGCAAGCTCGGCGAGGGGCTGGCGCTGACCGCGCCGATTGACGGCGTCGTTCTTGAACAGGGCGCGCAACTCGGCAAGCGGGTCGAGCCTTCTGCCCTCATCTATCGCATCGCCAAACTGTCACCGCTGTGGCTCGAAATTCAAGCGCCGGTCGATCTGGCGGCGACGCTGCAGACCGGTGTGCCGGTCAAAATCGCCAACAGCAACGTCAGCGGCAAGCTGATTGCCATCGGGCGCGCGGTCGATGCTGCGAGCCAAACCGTTCTGCTGCGCGCATCGGTCGACACCGGCGCCGAATCGCTGCGGCCCGGCCAGGTGGTCGAAGTTGAAATCGAAGCGGGGAATGCAGGTAAGGCCGCCAGGCAGCCGCGCGTCCCCGCGACTGCCCTGTCCAGAAATCAGGGGGTTGCACTGGTTTTCGTGCAGACGGCGAGCGACGAGAAGGGCACCAGCTTTGCGGCACGGCCGGTGCGCATCGTCAGCCAGGGCGGCGAAGGCATGGTCGTCGACGGTGTTGCCAGCGGCGAGCGTATCGCCGTCAAAGGCGTCTCCGGGCTCAAGGCCATGCTCAGCGGCGTGGGTAAAGAATGATGCTGGCTGCACTGATCCGTTTTTCGCTGACCCAGCGCCTGCTCATCCTGGTGCTGACCGCCATGCTGGTCGGCGCCGGCGTGCACGCCTTCCTCGGCCTGCCGATCGACGCCTTTCCGGATGTCTCGACGACGCAGGTCAAGATCATCCTGAAGGCCCCCGGCATGACGCCGGAGGAAGTCGAGACCCGGCTCGCCGTGCCGGTCGAGCAGGAGCTGCTCGGCATCCCGCGCCAGCGCCTGCTGCGCTCGACCTCGAAGTACGCGCTGACCGACATCACCATCGATTTCGAGGACGGCACCGACATCTACTGGGCGCGCCAGCAGGTCGGCGAGCGCCTGGCCTCGGCGATGGGCAACCTGCCGCCCGGCGTCACCGGCGGCATGGCGCCGATCACGACGCCGCTCGGCGAGATGTTCATGTTCACCATCGAAGGCGACCTGCCGCTGGCCGAAAAGCGGGCGCTGCTGGACTGGGTGATCCGGCCGCAACTGCGCACGATTCCCGGCGTTGCCGATGTGAACAGCCTGGGCGGCGAAGTACGCACCTTCGAGATCATCCCGCAGCCGCAACTGCTCGCGGTGCGCGGGCTATCGATCAAGGAGCTGCGCTCGGCGCTGGAAACGAACAACCGCAACGATGGCGCCGGCCGCCTGGCCGATGGCGAGGAATCGCTGCTGGTGCGGGCCGAAGGTGCGATCCGCAATCTCGACGACGTACGCGCCATTGTCGTTCAGGCAAAGGATGGCAATGTAGTGCGCGTCGGCGACATCGCGGAAGTCCGTCTCGGTGCGCTGACCCGCTACGGCGCCGTGACCAAGAATGGTCAGGGAGAAGCGGTCGAAGGCTTGGTGCTCGGACTGCGCGGCGCCAACGCACAAAGCGTGGTGGCCGGCGTCAAGGCGAAGCTGGCGGAGATCGCGCCGACGCTTCCGGAAGGCACCACCATCGAAGCCTTCTACGACCGCAGCAATCTGGTCAGCCGCGCCGTCGGCACCGTTTCCAAGGCGCTGCTGGAAGCCATCGTGCTCGTCGTCCTGCTGCTGCTCGCCTTCCTCGGCAACCTGCGCAGCGCGCTGGTGGTGGCGCTGATGCTGCCGCTCTCGGCACTCGCCACCTTCATCCTGATGCGGCTGTTCGGCCTCTCGGCCAACCTGATGAGCCTCGGCGGCCTGGCCATCGCCATCGGCATGCTGGTCGATGCGGCGGTGGTGGTGGTCGAGAACGTCGAGAGCCAACTCGCCGATGCCCCGGAAAGCCTGCCCACGCTGCACCTGATCTACCGCGCCGCGCGCGAAGTCGCCGCCCCGGTGGCCTCCGGCATCGTCATCATCGTCATCGTCTTCCTGCCGCTGCTGACCCTGCAGGGGCTGGAAGGAAAGATGTTCGGGCCGGTCGCGCTGACCATCGTCTTCGCCCTCTCCACCTCCCTGCTGCTGGCCCTGACCGTGGTGCCGGTGCTCGCTTCCTACATGATCCGGCGCGGCGTCCATCATGAACCGTGGCTGGTGCGCAAGCTGTCAGCCGCCTACGACCGCATTCTGGCATCGGCACTGGCCAACAGCCGGCGCTTCATCATTGGTGCGCTACTGGCCCTGCTCGGCGCTACCGGTGCCTTCTTCCTGCTTGGCAAGAGTTTCATGCCAACCATGGATGAAGGCGACATCATCATGCAGCTGGAAAAGCTGCCCTCGATCGGACTGGAGCAGACCCTGGCCATCGACAGCCGCGTGCAGCAGGCGATTCTGGAAAAGGTGCCGGAGATCAAGGCCATCGTCGCCCGCGCCGGTTCCGACGAACTCGGCCTCGACCCGATGGGCCTGAACCAGACCGACACCTTCATGGTGCTGCAGCCGCGCGATACCTGGCGCGTTCCCGATCCGGCGTGGCTGGCCGACCAGTTGCGGGCGGTCATGGTCGACTTCCCGGGCATCGGCATTTCCTTCACCCAGCCCATCGACATGCGCGTCTCCGAGATGCTCACCGGCGTGCGCGGCGACCTGGCGATCAAGCTCTTCGGCCCGGACCTCGCCACGCTCAACCGGCTGGCCAGTGAAATTGAAGCTGCGGTAAAGAAAGTGGCGGGCGCACAGGACACCTACACCCTGCGCAATGACGGCGTTCAGTATCTAAAAATTGCGGTTGATCGGCTGGCGGCCGGCCGGCTCGGCCTGAATGTCGACGACATCCAGAACGACCTGAAGTCGCTGCTTGAAGGCCGCAACGTCGGCACAGTGATCGAGAAGGGCAGGCGTGTTCCGGTCGTCCTGCGCGGGCCGGACAGCCTGCGCGCCTCACCGGCCGATTTCGAGGCCCTGCGCCTGTCGCTGCCCGGCGGCGGCAGCTCGCCGCTGGCTGCGGTAGCAAAAATCGAGCGCATCGACGGCCCGGTCAAGGTCGACCGCGAGAATGCCCAGCGCTACGTGGTCGTCCAGTCCAACGTGCGCGACCGCGACCTGGTCGGCTTCGTCGACGACGCCAAGGCGGCTGTTGGCCGCGACGTCAAGCTGCCGCCGGGCTATCACCTGGCCTGGGGCGGCCAGTTCGAGAACCAGCAACGGGCGGCAGCCCGGCTGATGGTGGTCGTGCCGATTGCGCTGCTGCTGATCTTCTTCCTGCTGTTCTCGACCTTCGGCTCGGTGCGGCAGGCGCTGCTGGTTCTGTCGAATATTCCCTTCGCTATGATCGGCGGCATCTTCGGCCTGCTCATCTCCGGCGAATATCTCTCTGTGCCGGCTTCGGTCGGCTTCATTGCGCTGCTCGGCATCGCGGTCCTGAACGGGGTGGTCATGGTCACCTACTTCAACCAGCTGCTCGCACGCGGCATGGCCGTCGGCGAAGCGGTCGGCGAAGGCGCCCGCCGTCGCCTGCGACCGGTGATGATGACGGCCAGCATCGCCGCGCTGGGCCTGGTACCGATGCTCTTCGCCTCCGGACCCGGCTCGGAAGTACAACGCCCGCTGGCCATCGTCGTCATCGGCGGGCTCCTCACTTCAACCGCATTGACGCTAGTCCTGCTGCCCATCCTGTTCCGCCGATACGGCGTCGAACGTGCCGTTCATTTTTCCGAGGAAAACCATGGCTGATGTCCTGCTTTCACTCACCATGCCGGTAGACGTTTCCCAGCATGTCGAGGACCTGTTGTTGAGCCGCCCCGACATCGTGCGCGGCTTCACTGCGGCGCATGTTGATGGCCATGGCTCCGTCGTGCGCCTGGTCGAAGCAGCAGAACTGGTCCGCGGCCACGCGCCGCGCATCCAGATCCAGACGGTTGGCGAGGAAGCCGACATGCGTGAGGCACTGGCCTTGATCAAGGGCACGTTGCCGCAGGCCAACGTCTTCTATTGGCTGCTGCCGGTCATCGAATTGGGACGTCTATGAAAAATCCTACAACGACACTTTGCGCCATCGCCCTGCTCGGTTCGTTGAGCAGCCACGTATTGGCCGCCGAACAGATGCCCTACCTGCCGCCCGCGGATCTTGTCGCCAAGGTGTTGCGTGCAAACCCGATGGTGCAGGCATCAACCAGCCAGATTCGCGCCGAGGAAGCGAACCGCAGCCGCCTCGAAGCCGGGAACTACGAGTGGAACATTCGCCTCGGTGGCCAGCAGCGACGCAGCAACCCGCCGCTCAGCCAGGAAGAGCGTTTCGGCGAATGGAATGCCGCGCTGGAGCGGCCGCTGCGCCTGCCGGGGAAAGCCGCTGACGATGCAGAACTCGGCTCGGCCGGCGTTGCCCTCGCTGAAACCTCTCGCGGCGATGCGCTGCATGAGACCGGACGCGGGCTGCTGAAAAGCTGGTTTCTCTGGCTCAAGGAAAGCGCCGCCGCTGCCCAATGGGATGCCCAGGTGAGCCTGCTCGCGAAACAGACGAAGGCCACACAGCGGCGCCAGCAACTGGGCGATGCCGCCCGGCTGGAAGCGATCCAGACCGATGCTGCGCTGGCGCAGGCCGAAGCACAGGCCGCACAGGCGCGCGTACGCAAGGACAATGCTGCCACCGATCTGCAGCGGCGCTTTCCCGGCCTGCCGCTCAGCGAGCCGGGCCACACAGCGGAGCCCCCGGCCATCGCCGGCGATCTGAACGAATGGGTCGACGAAATCCTCACGCACAGCCACGAACTCGGCATGGCCCGCGGCGAAACCCGCAAGGCGCAGATTGCCGCCACGCGTTCGGACCGGGACCGCATGCCGGACCCGACCTTTGGCCTGCACATGTCGACCGAGCGCGGCGGCGAAGACCATATCGTCGGTGCCTACATCAGCATCCCGTTGCCCGGCGGCGGCCGTCGTGCTGCCGCCGATGGCGCCGTTGCACAGGCGGCTGCCACCAGCCATCGCGAAGCAGCAGCACGGCAGAAAGTATCGGCCGAGGCCGCCGCCCTCTACCAGTCGGCAGTTGCGGCACTCGTCACCTGGCAGGCCAACAGAAGTGCAGCCGAGAGGCTGACGCGCGCCGCCGATATGACGGCACGTGCCTACACGCTCGGCGAAGGCAACCTCAGCGACATGCTGACAGCGCGTCGACTGGCCAACGAGGCGCAGCTTGCCGCGCGGCTGGCACAGCTGGAAACCTTCGAACTCCGCTATCGACTGATGCTGGATGCCCATCGCCTGTGGGCGCTCGATGAGGAGCATCCGGGGCACAACTGACCGGCGGCAAACCGGCGAGGCAATGACTACTCGACCCGCCCCCGCCCGGCCTTGATCGCGCCACGCTTGGCCTTGCCTTCCAGCCGCCGCGTCACCGAGCCGCGCGTGGGCTTGGTGGGTCGCCGTTTCTTTGGCACCACCGCCACGCTGTCGATCAGCTCCTGCAGGCGGCGCAGGGCTTCACCACGGTTCTTCTCCAGGCTGCGGAATTCCTGCGCCTTGATGATGACCACGCCTTCCTTGCTGATGCGCTGATCGCCTAGTTTGAGCAGACGCTCGCGGATGTCTTCCGGCAGCGACGAGGCGGCGATGTCGAAGCGCAGGTGCACGGCATTCGACACCTTGTTGACGTTCTGCCCGCCCGCGCCCTGAGCGCGGATGGCGGTGATCTCGACTTCATCGAGGGTGACGGTGAAATGCGCAGACATCGGCAGCAACAACCTCAGCGCAACAGCACGACAAGCGCAACGATGAAGGCGAGGACGATGGCTGCCAGCCACCATGGGGAACCTGAACGCGCGGGAGCCGCTCTGGTGCCGGGCTTGCGCATGCTTTTGGCGGCCTCGAAAAGTGCCATGCCGCAGCCGGAACAAATCGCGTTCCAGGGTCTTGGGGAATCGAATACCGCGCGGCATTTCGGGCAGCGACTGAAGAGCTGCTGACTCGGGGTTGAGGGTTCATCGGCCGGCAGCGGCGCCGCTGCAGGTTCGGGGGTGGCAGCCAAAGGAGTTGCAGCGGCGACCGCTTTTGCGCGTGCGGTATCGCCGGCAGCGGGAAGCCGGATGGTGTAGTCCGCCGTCGGCGGCGTGCCGTCGGCGCGCGGCAGGATCATCGCCAGCATCTCGCGCAGGGCCTCGCGGAACTCGGCGCCGTTGCGGAAACGTTCGTCGGGTTTCTTCGCCAGCGCGCGCCGGAACAGGCGGTCGATGGCCGGCGGTAGTGTCGCGTTCAGCGAAGACGGCTCGGGGTGCGGTTCGCAGACGATGTTGTGGGCAATGGTGATGACTTCGCCGCGAAAGGGTTTCGTCGCCGTCAGCATTTCATAGAGGATGACGCCGACGGAGAAGAGGTCGCTGCGCCCGTCGATCGGCTGGCCGGTGATCTGCTCCGGCGACATGTAGGACGGCGTGCCGAGAATGGTGCCGACTTGCGTCAGCTCGGAGGCGTCGGTACGGGCAATGCCGAAATCGGTGACAGTCAGGCGGCCGGCCGCGTCAACCATGATGTTCGCCGGCTTGATGTCACGATGGACAACGCCGCGCTCGTGAAAGAAATCCAGCGCCTCCAGCAACTGGTGCGCCAGTTCCAACGCTTCCAGCAACGGCCAGGGTGCGCGTTGTGCGTTCAGTTCGCGCAGCGACTGGCCGTCGATCAGCTCCATGGCCATGAAGGCCTGCTGGCTGTCTTCGCCGAACTCATAAACGGTAACCACATGCTTGTGTGACAGGCGAATGCCGGCCTTGGCCTCGCGCTTGAAACGCTCGAACATCTCGGCTCCGTTGGGGCCGGCGAGAACATCCTTGTGCAGCGTCTTGATCGCCACCCGACGATCCAGCTCAGGGTCGAAGCCGCGATAGACAACGCCCATCGAGCCCTCGCCGAGGATGCCGTCGATACGGTATTTGCCGAGCTGGCCGGGAAAGGAGGAAGTGTTCATGGGCGAAATGAAACCACTATTTCATTGCGGAGGAAACCTTGGCCCGCGCCGTGTGCAGTTTCCTGTAGCTGTCGATCAGGCGCTGGTGCCGTTCAAGCCCTTCCAGTTTCATGCTCGTTGGCGTCAATCCGAAGAAGCGCACGCTGCCGTCCACCGACCCCAGCACCGCATCCATGCGCGGGTTGCCATACATGCGGCGGAAATTGGCTTCGTAGTCGGCCAGTTCCAGCTCGTCGTCCAGCAGCACCTCCAGCACCACACTCATGGCCTGGTAGAACAAGCCGCGCTCGGCCGTATTTTCGTTGTATTGCAGGAAGGCGCCCACCAGATCCTGTGCCGCTTCAAATTGCTTGAGGGCGAGATTGATCAGCAGCTTCAGCTCCAGAACCGTGAGCTGGCCCCAGGCGGTGTTCTCGTCAAACTCGATGCCGATCAGGGTGATGATGTCGGTGTAGTCGTCGAGTTCGCCTTCTTCCAGACGTTCCAGCAAGTCTTCCAGTCCCGCGTCGTCGAGGCGATGCAGGTTCAGGATGTCCTCGCGGAAGGCCAGCGCCTTGTTGGTGTTGTCCCAGATCAGATCTTCCACCGGATAGATTTCCGAATAACCCGGCACCAGGATGCGAACAGCCGTTGCGCCGAGCTGGTCATACACCGCCATGTACACTTCCTTGCCCATGCCTTCGAGAATGCCGAACAGGGTTGCTGCCTCATCGCTGTTCGAATTTTCACCGTGGCCGGAAAAATCCCACTCGACGAACTCGTAATCCGCCTTGGCAGAGAAGAAGCGCCACGACACCACGCCGCTGGAGTCGATGAAGTGTTCGACGAAGTTGTTCGGCTCAGTGACGGCGTTGGACTCGAAGGTGGGCTGCGGCAGATCGTTCAGCCCTTCGAAACTGCGCCCCTGCAGCAGCTCGGTCAGGCTGCGCTCAAGCGCCACCTCCAGGCTGGGGTGCGCCCCGAACGACGCAAACACGCCGCCGGTATGCGGGTTCATCAAGGTGACGCACATCACCGGAAACTCGCCGCCCAGCGACGCATCCTTCACCAGCACCGGAAAGCCCTGCTTTTCCAGCGCCTCGATGCCGGCGACGATGCCGGGGTATTTGGCCAGCACTTCGGGCGGCACATCGGGCAGCGCGATCTCGCCTTCGATGATCTCGCGCTTTACCGCACGCTCGAAGATTTCCGACAGGCACTGCACCTGCGCTTCCGGCAGCGTATTGCCGGCGCTCATGCCGTTGCTGAGGTACAGGTTGTCGATCAGGTTGGTCGGGAAATACACCACCTCGCCATCCGACTGGCGCACATAGGGCAGCGCACAGATGCCGCGCTCCACATTGCCGGAGTTGGTGTCGTACAGATGCGAGCCGCGCAATTCGCCATCCGGGTTATAGATTTCGAGGCAGTATTCGTCGAGGATGCCGGCCGGCAGCGCATCCTTCTTTCCGGGCTTGAACCAGCGCTCGTCCGGATAATGCACGAAGTCGGCGGTGGCGATGTCCTCGCCCCAGTACTGGTGGGTGTAGAAATGGTTGCAGCTCAGCCGCTCGATGTATTCGCCCAGCGCGGAAGCCAGCGCGCTTTCCTTGGTCGATCCCTTGCCATTGGTGAAGCACATCGGCGAGTGCGCATCGCGGATATGCAGCGACCACACGTTGGGCACCAGATTGCGCCACGAGGCGATCTCGATCTTGATGCCGAGGCCGGCGAGAAACGCAGTCATGTTGGCGATGGTCTGCTCCAGCGGCAGATCCTTGCCCATGATGTAGGTGTGCCGTTCCGCATCCGCACTCGTACCCCGACCCAGCGTCAGCAGCGCCTGCGCATCGGCATCGAGGTTTTCCACTTCCTCGATCAAGAAATCGGGGCCGGCTTGCACCGCCTTTTTCACCGTGCAGCGGTCGATCGAGCGCAGGATGCCCAGCCGGTCCTTGGCGGAGAGTTCCGCTGGCAACTCGACCTGGATCTTGAAGATCTGCTTGTAGCGGTTTTCCGGATCGACAATGTTGTTCTGCGACAGGCGGATGTTCTCGGTGGGAATGCCGCGCGTGTCGCAGTACAGCTTGACGAAGTAAGCCGCACACAAGGCCGAGGAGGCCAGGAAGTAATCGAACGGCCCCGGCGCCGAGCCGTCGCCCTTGTAGCGGATCGGCTGGTCGGAGATAACGGTGAAGTCGTCGAACTTGGCCTCAAGACGAAGCTTGTCGAGAAAGTTGACTTTGATTTCCATGCGGGGATTCCAGATTAGGGTTTAAAACGAGTCAATAACGACTATCCGGGGCGGCGCCCACTCAAATCGTGCAAATTACGCCAAACGACAAAATCGCCGCAGCCCTGTATCCATGGGCGACTGACTCAAAACATTGCATATTCCGCCACGCCAGACCCCGGTTCACGGCGCCTCGCGTACCAGCCCCGTCGCGCGCCAGAGCAGCCCGCCGATGAGCAGCGCTGCCACCACCAGGCTGGCCAGCGAGGCCAGCCAGAAACCTTCCACCCCCATCGGCTGCGGCGCCTGGAAGGCGAGCCACCAGCCACCAAAGAGGCCGACGCCCCAGAAGGCAACGGTATGCACCAGCATCGGCGCGAAGGTGATCTTGTAGCCGCGCAGCGCATAAGCGGCGATGGTCTGGACCGCGTCGAAAAACTGGTAGATGGCAATGTAGGCGATCAACCCCAGCGACACCGCGCGCACGGCCGGATCGACCGTGTAGGCATAAACGATGGGTTCGGCGGCGAGCCACAGCGCCACACCAAGCAGAGTCGACAGCCCGCCGGCAAGCAGCAGCCCGGCGGCAATGGCGGCGCGCGCACGCGGCCAGTCTCGCGCGCCGGCGGCCTGCCCGACCTGGGCCAGCGTGGCGATGGCCAGCGCCAGCGGCAGCATGTAGCAGAGCGCGGCCAGGTTGGCGACGATGCGGTGGCCGGCAACCACCGTTGCGCCAAGCTGCGCGACAAACAGGGCGATGAGGGTAAAGGAGGTGATCTCGACGAAGTTGGAGAAACCCATCGGCAGCCCGAGGCGCAACAGCTCGCGGATCGGCTGCCAGCGCGGGCGCTGCCAGTGCGTGAACGGCTGGTATTTCGCCAGCGCCGGCGAAAAGCGCAACCAGGTGGCGGCGGCCAGGCAACCGACCCAGTTAACCAGCATGTTCGAGATCCCGCAGCCGATGGCGCCCATCGGCTCGCCAAACTGGCCGCTGACCAGCGACCACGCCAGCATCCCGTGCAGCAGCGTATTGCCGAGGCTGATGACCATCATCGGCCGGGGCCGGCGCAGGGCGTTGGCGAAGGAGTAGAAGGTCCGGTAAAGCAGTGCCGCCGGCATGCCGCAGGCGAGGATGCGCAGATAGACTCGGAGCTTTTCCTCCACCGCCGGCTCGATGGTCGATAGCGCCAGGATGGGGTCGGGAAACCACAGCACGAGCATGCCCGGCAGCGAGAGCGCCAGCGCCAGCCAGATCGTCTGTTGCAAGGCCCCGGCCACCTCGCCTTCACGCTTGGCGCCAACGTGATGTGCCACCGTCGGCGCCACCGCCTGCAGGATGCCGACCAGCGCAAAGACCACCGCGATGTAGATGCCGCCGCCCACCGCCACCGCCGCCAGATCAACGGTGCCGTGGTGGCCGAGCAGGACGGTATCGATGACCATCATGCCCGTCGACGCCAACTGGGCGATCAGGATGGGCAAGGCGTGGCCGACGATGGCGCGGGATTGGGTGGCGAGCATGGGGCGAAAGTATCGCACACCCATTCGACCCGTCCGGGCGCTTGCAGTGAATATCCGAAATGGATAGTCTGTCGCCTCACCAAGGGAAGGCGAAAACAACCCGCCACAACCAAAAGAAAAACGACGACACAAATGCATGCCATGTGCCACTACACGCTGCTCGGCATAGCCACAGATGCCGGCCTGGAGGAAATACAAGCAGCCTATGCCAAGGCCATTTCCCGTTTCAAGCGGCGGCTAAGTGAAGGCAAGCCGCTGCCGGTCGAGCACCTCGATGCACTGCGAACGGCATACCAGGTACTGGCACATCCGGCACACGGGCGGCCTATGACCGGATTCGTACAGAAGCGCCGCGCCTGCCCAGCGCCATAATCGATACGGGCAAAGTCGCTGCAGTAACGGCTTCCCCTGCTACGTTCAGCACCGAATCCACTTTTGAATTCCGTGGCAAAGGAGACGAGTACCTGCGCATATGGCTGGTAAATATCGCGCTTTCGCTGCTGACCCTGGGCATCTACTCGGCATGGGCAAAAGTGCGCCGGGAGAAATATTTCCACCGAAACTTCGTTCTCGATGGCGCAACGTTCGACTATCACGGCAACCCGAAAGCGATCCTCAAGGGACGCGTACTGATGGTGGCTTTATTCGCCTTGGTCAGCCTGGCCGAACACCTTGGCTCCGCCGTTCACGCTGCAGCCTCACTCTGCAGCTTGCTTGTCTTTCCATGGCTACTGGTACGTTCGATGCGCTTCCGCGCGCATAACACCAGCTACCGTGGCATTCGCTTCACATTCTCCGGCAGCTACCGCCAGGCGCTATCTCTCTATCTGCTGCACGGGGGGCTAAGCGTACTGACCCTCGGCCTGTACTTTCCTGCATTCCTGTACAGGCAGAAACGCTTCGTTGCCAACCATCTTTGCTTTGGCGACAAGCCCTGTCGATTTGAAGCCGGTGCCAAGGTTTTTATCGCGGACTGGCACTGCCATTGATACTTTGGCTGCTATTCGCCGGAGCAGCCGTTGTCGGAGCCTACGGTATCGTCGCCAAGGCAGGCTTGATCGGCGGCGCCATGATGCTCGGTCTCGCCCTGTTAAGCTGGGGCGCTCTACTGTCTGTCGGCATCGTCCTGTTTTTTCTGCTCATACTGCTTCCCTATACGCGAGTAGTCGGCACCAATTTGCTGTGGAACCACACCCATTCAGGCGCGATTCGCTTCCACAGCACACAGAAAGTGAGCCGCTATCTAGCTATCGTCTTCAGCAACTGGATGCTGACACTACTGACACTGGGATTCTTCTGGCCACTGGCACAAATTCGTCTGGCACATTTTCGCGCTCGCAATCTGACCGTCGTCGGCGCCAACCAGCTCGATGAAATTTTGGCAAACCGGGGAGACGACCCCGAGGCCTTTGGCGGCGAGACGATGGATGCGCTGGACATCGCATTGTAAATGCTCGCCGCCTTCTACTACGACGGGCAAAGCAGCCGGCTCGTAACGCATGTCGACCGCGTATTCGCGCGCTAGGCCTGACCCGTGGGGACCCTGGCAAGCAACACCCCGCTGCGTCGAGCTACCCGGGGGAGCACGCTGCGAAGTCGAGAACATTGCGGAAATGAAGGTAATGCTGGCAAACGGCGGCCTGCGCGATTCGTTGACGATGCGCCTGCAAAACCGTTGGCATTGGGCGCTAATTTCGCTGGCACTCATGATAGCGGCTGGTATTGGCGCTTACGCACACGGGCTGCCTTGGCTTGCCGGAAAAATAGCGCCCCTGATTCCCGCTACTGTCACCAAAACGCTGTCCGATACAGCGATGGCCCAGCGAAAGGGCGCTCTCCCCCGCCGACAGCCCCCCTCAATGCCCGTCCCATTGGCGCGACTGCGCGGGCGGGCGTGGCGGGGGTGTGGCGCCTTGGGCGGAGGCGCGAGCCTCGCTGTCACGGGTGATCATGTCGGCACCGCAAAGGCGGGCCGGGCAACCCCCCCCCCGGCCGCCAAACCGGAAACCTTCAACTGATCCAAATCAAGGTGCTGTCTGCATTGGCGCCCCAAACTATGCAGCTTGTGGGAGGATCAAAAACGATGACCAGCAAGCAACCCAACCAACTTGAACCCATCGAGAAGGCCAGCCGCGACGAGCTGGCGGCGCTGCAGACCGAGCGCCTGAAATGGTCGCTCAAGCACGCCTATGACAATGTGCCGCATTACCGGCAGAAGTTCGACGACGCCGGCGTGCACCCGGACGACCTGAAGACGCTGGCCGATCTGGCGAAATTCCCCTTCACGACCAAGCAGGATTTGCGTGCCAATTACCCCTTCGGCATGTTTGCCGTGCCGCGCGAGGAAGTGGTGCGTGTGCATGCTTCTTCCGGCACCACCGGCAAGCCGACCGTGGTCGGCTACACGCAGAACGATATCGACATGTGGGCGACGCTGATGGCGCGCTCGATCCGCGCATCCGGCGGCAAGAAGGGCGACATCGTGCAGGTGGCCTACGGCTACGGCCTGTTCACTGGCGGCCTCGGCGCCCACTACGGCGCCGAAAAACTAGGCTGCACGGTGATCCCGATGTCGGGTGGACAGACCGAGAAGCAGGTGCAACTGATCATGGATTTCAAGCCGGACATCATCATGGTCACGCCTTCCTACATCCTCAACATCGCCGACGAATTCAAGCGCCAGGGCATCGACCCGCGCGAGACCTCGCTGCGGCTTGGCATCTTCGGCGCCGAGCCGTGGACCGACCAGATGCGCAAGGAAATCGAGACCACTTTCGGCATCGACGCCGTAGACATCTACGGCCTCTCCGAAGTCATCGGCCCGGGCGTGGCCAACGAATGTATCGAAACCAAGGACGGCCCGGTGGTGTGGGAAGACCACTTCTACCCGGAGATCATCGACCCCGCCACCGGTGAAGTGCTGCCCGACGGCGAGCATGGCGAACTGGTGTTCACCTCGCTGTCCAAGGAGGCGCTGCCGGTGATCCGCTACCGCACGCGCGACCTGACCCGCCTCTTGCCGCCGACATCGCGCTCGATGCGGCGCATGGGCAAGATCACCGGCCGCTCCGACGACATGCTGATCATCCGCGGCGTGAACGTCTTCCCGTCGCAGATCGAGGAGTTGATCCTCAAGCGCGAGCGGCTGTCGCCGCATTACGTGATTGAGGTCTCGCGCGACGGGCACCTCGATGCGATCACGGTCAACGTCGAGATGAAGCCCGAGTTTCAATACGCGGCGGCTGCGGAAAAGGAATTCGCCGCCAGCGACCTGCAACATCACATCAAATCCTACATCGGTATTTCAGCGAAGGTGCGCGTGGTCGAGGTTGGCGGTATCGAGCGTTCGATCGGCAAGGCCAAGCGGGTCATCGACAAGCGGCCGAAATAGGTCGCCGCATGCGCTATCATTGGCCGCAGTTTTCGATCCCTGCGGCCTTTTGATTTCCGCCACACCCATGTTACCCACCCCGAAACACACTGCCGACGTCATCCTCCCCCCGGGGAAGAGCAAGCCCGGCGCCTGGCCCAGCGAAAAGCTGGTGGCCATCGGCACCTCTACCGGCGGTACGCAGGCGCTCGATGCCGTGTTGCGCATGCTGCCAAAGGAGGTGCCTGGCATTGTCGTGGTGCAGCACATGCCACCGCAGTTCACGGCCACCTTTGCCGAACGGCTCGATACGCATTGCAAAATTGCAGTACGCGAAGCGAAGCATGGCGACCGGGTTGAACCGGGGCTGGCGCTGATTGCGCCAGGCGGCAAGCACATGGTGGTCCGCCGGGGCGCCAGCCACTACTACGTCGACATCGTGGACGGGCCACCGGTCAACCGGCACCGCCCCTTCGGTCGACGTGCTTTTTCGCTCGGTCGCCGTCTGCGCGGGGCCGGCGGCAACCGGCATCATCATGACCGGCATGGGTGACGACGGCGCGCGCGGCATGAAGGAAATGGAAGAAACCGGCGCCCACACCGTGGCGCAGGACGAAAAAAGCTGCGTTGTTTTCGGCATGCCGAAAGTGGCCATCGAACTCGGCGGGGTAAAACAGATCCTGCCGCTCAACCGCATCCACGAAGCGGTCGTCGCCGCTGGCCGGCGCTAGGCGGCGCCCCCCTGCCACTCCCTAGCGTCTGCGGGCTGCCAGCCCGTGGCCAGTGCGCTCGCGATCGTCGAGCCGGAACATGCCGACGGCCTTGACCAGTCCCTGCGCCTGCTCTTCGAGGCTTTCGGCGGCTGCTGCAGCTTCTTCGACCAGCGCCGCATTCTGCTGCGTCACTTCGTCCATCTGAGAAACCGCCAGCGTCACCTGGGAAATCCCGGTCGCCTGCTCGCGGCTGGCCTCACTGATCTCTTCGACCAGTTCAGCAACGCGCTGGAAGCTGCTGACGACATCGGCGACCGTCGCACCGGCTTCATGAACCAGACGGGTGCCGCTCTGAGCCGTGGCCACCGAGCCTGTCAGCCCTTGTCCTGCGGGCATGGCGCTGCGCCGCGCGCCGCGAGCGCGTCCTGCTCACCTGCTCGCGCCGCTGAGGGGAGTGGTGGGTGGTCGCCGTGTCGGACTTGGGTTCGTCTCTCCTCGGCACCCTGTGGAGCGTCCGGACGAGCGGGGGTGTGGCGTGTTCTGGCGCGGGGTGTTCCGCTGACGAGGTCTTCAGGTGGAGGCCTGCTCTTCGGGCGCGAGAAGGTCGTGTGCCAGCGGATCCTGGGGGGGGGGTTGGTGGCGAACGGCTAGGTGGTCCTGCGGGGGGCGGCGGTGTGCAAGGCGCAGGCGAGGGTTCTTCCAGCGGGTGGTAAGGCCGTGCCGTGGCTCCATGACCCAGTGGGTGCCGGGCGAAGACCACCATGGGAGCCGGTGGCTGCAGGGTCGCGGGGGCGTGGCCGCTGGCAGGAAGGCGGGGCGGTGCCACTTCGACCACGCGCCCCCCCCCCCCCCCCCCGCCCCGAGTAGCCGTGGGGGCCCGAGGCGCGCAAAACCAGGCTTGGGGGCGAGGGGGGCTTCTTTCGTTGGGACATGAGGGCCCCTGCGGCTCTTCGCGTTGTGGGGTGAGGTTGCCGGGGCTGGAACCGCGCCGGGTGAGAAAGATCTGGCAGGAGGCCACGCTAGCCGGAAAACTCGATGAAAATTTCGTTGCCGTAGGTGATGCGCCCCCTGATGTCGGTTTTCGAGACGATGAAATCGTTCTCGCGCATGCGCTTTTCGTTGGTTGTCGGCGTTATTCCACTTTTCACTTGTTTCCCCCTTGCCGATTCATCGCGCCAACTAGACCAGTCGCACCCGCAGCTCCCCCACCCCGGCGACGCCTCCTTCCAGCAGGTCGCCAAGCACCACCGTCGAAACGCCGGCCGGGGTGCCGGTAAAAATCAGGTCGCCGGGAGCGAGACGCAGGAAGGTCGACAGCTTGGCAATGACTTCGGCAACCCGCCAGGACATATTGGCGAGATCGCCATTCTGACGGGTTTCGCCATTGACCTTGAGCCAGATGGCCCCCTGCAATGGATGGCCGATGCTGGACACCGGGTGCAGCATGCCGGTGGGGGCAGAGGCGTCGAAGCCCTTGCCCATGTCCCATGGGTGACCTTTTTCCTTGGCATGCGCTTGCAGATCGCGGCGGGTCAGATCGAAACCAACGGCATAGCCGAAGACGCACTGCAAGGCCTTTTCGACCGGAATGTTGGCGCCGCTCTCACCGTGCGTTGCCGTTTCCGGGCCGAGCGCGACCACCAGCTCGACCTCGTGCTGCAGATTGGCGGTAGCAGGCGGATAGGGCACATCGCCAGCGGCAACAACGGCATCGGCCGGCTTGGAGAAGAAGAACGGCGGCTCACGCCCATCGGCCTGCTCATGCGCCCCCATCTCGCGCGCGTGGTCGGCATAGTTGCGTCCGACGCAATAGACACGGCGAATCGGAAAACGTGCAGTGCTGCCGGCAATGGCCAGGCTGGGCTGTGGGGCAGGTTCGAAGACGTAGGACATGATTTTTCCTGTGGGTGATGACAAAACGAATTAACCACGGCGAGCAGCGCGAAGCCTCTCCTCGGGGGACGGCGAGCACAGCGAAAACTTGAAACCGTGAAAGCTTTTCTGGCTCACTCGCTCAGCGTCTTATGAGAATGGGGTGAGTTACTTCTTTCGCTGTGTTCGCCGTGTTTAACTGATTTTTCCTGGTTCAAACCGGGTTATCGATATCGACAAATTCACAGTCGAGTCCAAACCGGGCAGCCAGGTGTGCAGCCAGCGCCTTGGCGCCGAAGCGTTCGGTGGCGTGGTGACCGGCGGCCAGGTAGGCGACGCCGGATTCGCGAGCCAGATGCACAGTCTGCTCGGAGATTTCGCCACTGATGGTAGGCGTCGACCCCAGGGCGATGGCTTGCTCGAAATAGCCCTGGGCGCCACCGGAACACCAGCCGATGCGCGTCACCGGTCGCGTGGCGTCGCCGATCAGTTGCGGACTGCGGCCGAGCCCGGTAGCGATCGCTTGTGCCAGTTCGCCGGAGGTCTTCGGCACGGCCAGGCGACCGAGCCAGGCAATGTCCTGCTCGCCGAAACGCCCGTCGGGAAGCCAGCCGAGCTGGGCGGCTAGCTGGGCGTTGTTGCCGAGTTCGGGGTGCGCATCGAGCGGCAGATGGTAGGCGAAGAGGTTGATATCATGGGCCAGCAGACGGGCAATACGGGCTTTGCGCAGGCCGGTGATGCGGCCGTCTTCGCCTTTCCAGAACCAGCCGTGGTGCACCAGCAGGGTATCGGCACCACGGGCGATGGCGGCATCGATCAATGCCTGGCTGGCGGTAACGCCGGTAACGATGCGCTGCACCTCGGCGACGCCTTCCACTTGCAGTCCGTTTGGGCAATAATCCCTGAACCGCGCTGTTTCCAGCGTTTCATCGAGATAGCGCGCCAATTCATCACGTTTCATTCGGGGTTTCCGTTCGCTGACTATGAAGAAGCTGTGGCTGATTTTTGCACAAACCGTGACGGTTAGTCTCGCCGTTCTCTTCGTCATCAGCACGCTGAAGCCGGAATGGCTGGGCAGCTCACCGAGTGTAGTGACTTTTCAGGAGTCGAGCGGTGGTGGCAGCGACCCTGGCCGGGCAAGCGGTTCCTACCGGGAAGCGGCACGCAAGGTGGTGCCCGCCGTGGTGCACATCTTCACGACGCAGACACCGCGACAGTCGCGGCACCCACTGCTCAACGACCCGATATTCCGTCATTTTTTCGGCGAGCGTTTCGGCGAAGAGCAGCCGCGCGGGGCCGGCCTCGGCTCGGGTGTCGTCGTCAGCGCAGATGGCTACATCCTGACCAACTACCACGTCATCGAGATGGCCGATACCGTCGAGGTGGCGCTCAACGATGGCCGCAAACTCAAGGCGAACATCGTCGGTGCCGACCCCGAGTCGGATCTGGCGGTGCTCAAGATCGTCGCTGACAAGAACATGAAGGCCGGCGAGGATCTGCGCCTGTCGCCCATCACCTTCGGCCAGATGGACGACGTTCGCGTTGGCGATGTGGTGCTGGCCATCGGCAACCCCTTCGGCGTCGGCCAGAGTGTGACCATGGGCATTGTCTCGGCACTGGGAAGGACGCAGCTCGGCATCAATACCTTCGAGAACTTCATCCAGACCGATGCGGCGATCAACCCGGGCAATTCCGGCGGTGCACTGGCAGATGCACAGGGCCACCTGATCGGCATCAACACCGCCATCTACTCGCGTTCCGGCGGCTCGCTCGGCATCGGCTTTGCCATTCCGGTATCGACCGCGCGCAGCATCATGGAGCAGATCATCCGCGATGGCACGGTGACGCGCGGCTGGATCGGCGTTGAGGCGCAGGAAATCACCGCGGATCTGGCCGACAACTTTGGCCTGCCGAATACCGAAGGTGCCCTGATCGCCGGCGTCATGCGCGGCAGCCCCGCAGATACCGGCGGCATTCGCCCGGGAGACGTGCTGCTGGCCGTTGGCGGCAAGCCGGTGCGCGACCCGCAAGTCATGCTCGATCTGATCGCGGGCCTCAAGCCGGGCGACGCTGCGGCGTTCAAGCTGCGGCGCGACAAGGGCATCGTCGACGTCCAGGTGAAGATCGGCAAGCGCCCGGCATCGACACGCAGCGCGCGGGAGTAAGGACATCATGTGCCAATTGCTTGGCATGAATTGCAACGTCCCGACCGATATCTGCTTTTCCTTTACCGGTTTTCAGGCACGCGGCGGCGCCACCGATGTGCACGCCGATGGCTGGGGAATCGCCTTTTTCGAAGGGACCGGTGCGCGAATATTCCTCGACTCGAAACCCTCGCACCTCGCCGATCGCCACACTGGTGCGCGACTACCCGATCCGCTCAAGGAATGTCGTTGCGCATATCCGCAAGGCAACGCAAGGCGTGGTGGCATTGGAGAATACACATCCGTTCATGCGCGAGTTGTGGGGGCGCTACTGGATTTTCGCGCACAACGGCAATCTGCCGGATTTTGCTCCGGCGCTCGACGGCAGCTTTTTGCCAGTGGGCAACACCGACAGCGAGCGGGCTTTCTGCTGGCTGCTGCAAACCCTGCGGCAGCGCTTTGGCAAGGTGCCGCCAACGGAGGCCCAATGCTTCGAGACGGTTCGCGAAGTGGCGCTCGATCTGGGCAGCAAGGGGGAGTTCAATTTCCTGCTGGCCGGAAGTGATTTCCTCATGGCCCACGCGTCTACGCAGCTCTCCTACGTCGTACGGCAGCCCCGTTCGCGCAGGCGCACCTGCGGGATGAGGATGTCACCGTTGATTTCAGCCAGCTGACAGCAGCCAGTGATCGTGTGGCGGTGATCGCCACGGTACCGCTGACGGACAACGAAGCCTGGCAGACGATGGCGCCAGGAACCCTGTGGCTATTTTCGGAAGGAGCGCCGGTGCGCGAGGCAACGACGGTAGTCGGCGTCAGGCAGGTTCCGGAAAAGCGCTGCGAAAGCGCTCAGGTTCGATCCTGAATCTGCTTCTCGTCGGACTCGGTTGCCGGCGCCCAGTCATCGGCCGGCGCCGCTGTTTCCGCCTTCGGTGGCGGCGCGGTGACAAAGCGGGCGAAGAGGATGCCCAACTCGTAGAGGATGCACATCGGAATGGCCAGCGCCAACTGCGAAACGACATCCGGCGGCGTCACGACGGCAGCAATGATGAAGGCAATCACAATGAAGTACGAACGCCATTCCTTCAGCTTTTCGATGGTGACGACACCCAGCTTGACCAGCACCACCAGCACCACCGGCACTTCGAAGGAAACGCCGAAAGCCAGGAACATGGTCATCACGAATGACAGGTAGGCCTCGATATCAGGCGCCGGCGTGATGCTTTTCGGGGAAAAGCTGGCAATGAACTTGAACGCCTGACCAAAAACGAAGAAGTAGCAGAACGCCACCCCCATCAGAAAGAGCAAGTAACTGGCGACTACCAGCGGCAGCGCCAGCCGTTTCTCGTGGGCATACAGCCCCGGGGCAACGAAACCCCAGACCTGAAACAGGACCACGGGCAGGGCGATGACGAACGCCACCAGCATGGTGACCTTGATCGGCACCATGAATGGTGTCACGACGCCGATCGCCACCATCTTCGTTCCCTCTGGCAGCGCCTGTGTCAGCGGCATGGCGAGCAGGTCGTAAATGGCGCCCGGGCCGGGAAAAATACAAAGGATGCCGAAGACCACGCCGACGGCGATCAGGCAGCGCACGACCCGGTCGCGCAACTCGACGAGGTGGGAAATGAAGGAATCTTCCTGCTGGCTCATGGAATGGGGATCAAGCCTTGGTATTGGGTAGCTGTTCCGGAGCCGATACCGTTGCAGGAATCTCTGCCGTCGGGGCGGCTGCGACAGCTGGCACTGCCTCCGCCTCTGCAGAAACCTGCGCTACGGTTTCCGTAACGCCCTGGGCGGTCTGATTGAGGGCGGTTTCGGCCGACTGGAACTCGGTCGTCACGCTGCGCTCAATACTTCGCGCCGAGTCTTCGACCTGCGTCTGGAGTTTTTTCAGCTCATCCAGTTGCATCTCGCGGTTGATGTCGGACTTCACGTCGTTCACGTAGCGCTGCAGGCGACCGAGCAGGAGGCCGGCCGTACGCGCCACTTTGGGCAGTTTTTCGGGGCCGAGCACGACCAGCGCCACGACGGCGATGATCAGCATTTCGGAAAACGCGATATCAAACATGGGCAGGAAGGAAACGTGCGGCGCATGGAATGCGGAGCGCGGCGGGGAGCCCCGCCTCAGCCCTCATTCCAGGGCATTTCACGACTTCGTCTTTTCCTTCACTTCGCCTTCGATGGTCTGGCCGCCGGCAACCTGCTGCGGTGGCGATTGCGGCGTGGCGGCATCGGCCGGCTTGTCGCCACCGACATCCTTGATGCCTTCCTTGAAGCCCTTTACTGCGCCGCCAAGATCCTTGCCGACATTGGTCAGCTTCTTGGTGCCGAAAATAAGAACGATGATGACCAGTACGATCAACCAGTGCCAGATGCTAAAGCTACCCATGGTGCTATCTCCTCAGATTCTTCAAACTTTTTTGAGCATCGGCCCGACCGGTTCCGGCCCGCCGACAATATGGATGTGCAAGTGCGGAACTTCCTGATGCCCGATCCGCCCGGTGTTGATGATGATGCGGAAGCCGTCAGGGCTGCCTTGCTCGGTCGCCAGCCGGTTGGCCACCGCCAGCATCTTGCCCAGCACCGGCGTATCGGCCTCGGTGACATGCGCCAGCGACTCGATGTGCTTCTTCGGGATCACCAGGATATGTACCGGGCGCGCCGGACTGATGTCATTGAAGGCAAAGATGTCCTCGTCTTCATAAACCTTTTTCGACGGGATCTCGCCCGCCACGATGCGGCAAAAGATGCAGCCGCTCATCCCTGCGCCCTCGATTTCTTCTCGTCGACGCCGGAGATGCCCTCGCGGCGACGCATTTCCTGCAGCAGGTCGTCGATCGACAGACCGTTGAAGGCCAGCAGCACCATCACGTGGTACATCACGTCGGCCGACTCGCGCACCACGTGCAGCTTGTTGCCTTCCTTACCGGCCATGATCAATTCGGCGCATTCCTCGCCGATCTTTTTCAGGATGGAGTCCGGACCCTTGGCAAAGAGTTGCGCCGTGTAGGAGCTTTCCGGATCGGCATTGCGACGCGAAATCAGCGTCTCCGACAGGCGGTGCAGTACGTCATGCGTGTTGTGCATCATTTTGCGTAGATATCCTTAGGGTCTTTGAGAACCGGATCGACGGGCACCCAGCGCCCGCCCTGCAACTCATGGAAAAAACAGCTTTCGCGGCCGGTGTGGCAGGCGATGCCGCCTTCTTGCGCAATCGCCAGCAGGAGCACGTCGCCATCGCAGTCGGTGCGCACAGCGCTGACTTTCTGGAAATGGCCCGACTCCTCACCCTTGCGCCACAGACGACTACGGGAACGCGACCAGTATACCGCGTTGCCGGTGCGCACCGTTTCTTCCAGCGCCTCGCGATTCATCCAGGCGAACATCAGCACCCGGCCAGTCTCGGCGTCCTGGGCGATGGCCGGCACCAGGCCGTTCTCATCCCAGCGCAGCGCGTCCAGCCAAGGCTGGCTGGCATCCATGTCGCTCACAGCCGCACCTCGATGCCGCGTTCGCGCATGCGTTCCTTGGCCTGACGCACGGTGTATTCGCCGAAATGGAAGATGGAGGCGGCCAGTACGGCATCGGCGCGGCCTTCGGTGACGCCATCAGCCAGATGGTCGAGATTGCCGACGCCGCTCGAGGCGATCACCGGAATATCGACGGCATCGGCCACCGCACGCGTCAGCGCCAGGTCAAAACCGGCCTTGGTGCCATCGCGATCCATGCTGGTCAGCAGGATTTCGCCGGCACCGAGTTGCTGTACCTTGCGCGCCCATTCGATGACACACATGCCCGTGCCATTGCGCCCGCCGTGAGTGAACACTTGCCAACGACCCGGCTGACTGGCATCGGCTTTTGCGTCAATCGCAACAACAATGCACTGGTTGCCGACCTTGGCCGAGGCTTCGGCGACAAGATCGGGGTTCTGTACCGCGGCGGTATTCATGCTCACCTTGTCGGCACCGGCGTTGAGCAGGCGGCGCACGTCGGCGATGGCGCGCACGCCGCCACCGACCGTCAGCGGAATGAAGACCTGCTCGGCGCAGGCTTCGACGATGTGCAGGATGATGTCGCGCTGGTCGGAAGAGGCGGTGATGTCGAGGAAGGTTACTTCGTCGGCGCCCTGCGCGTCATAGCGGCGAGCGATCTCGACCGGGTCCCCGGCATCGCGCAGGTCGACGAAATTGGTGCCCTTGACGACACGACCGGCGGTCACGTCGAGACAGGGGATGATGCGTTTGGCGAGCACTTACTTACCGCTCACTTTCCCAGCTCGTCAGCGAGCTTCTGGGCCGCCGCAAAATCGAGCGAGCCGTCGTACACCGCGCGACCAGCGATGGTGCCGGCAACGCCCTCGGATTCGACGGCGCACAGTTTCCTGATGTCGTCGAGATTGGAGAGTCCACCTGAGGCGATCACCGGAATGCGCAGCGCCTGCGCCAGCTTCACGGTCGCTTCGATGTTGATGCCGGAAAGCATGCCGTCGCGGCCGATGTCGGTATAGATGATGCCTTCGACGCCGTAGTCCTCGTATTTCTTGGCCAGATCGATGACGTCGTGGCCGGTCAGCTTGGACCAGCCGTCCACCGCCACCTTGCCGTCCTTGGCATCCAGGCCGACGATGATGTGGCCAGGGAAAGCGCCGCAGGCATCGTGCAGGAAGCCCGGGTTCTTCACCGCAGCGGTGCCGATGATGACGTAGGACAGCCCGTCGTCAAGGCAGCGCTCGATAGTGTCGAGGTCGCGGATGCCGCCGCCCAATTGGACAGGGATCTCGTCGCCGACTTCCTTGAGGATGGCCTTGATCGCCGCCTCGTTCTTCGGCTTGCCGGCGAAGGCGCCGTTGAGGTCAACGAGATGGAGCCGCCTGGCACCTTGTGCTACCCACTGCCGCGCCTGCTCGGCGGGGTCGAGGTTGAACACGGTAGCCTCGTCCATAAGGCCTTGCTTGAGGCGGACACATTGGCCGTCCTTGAGGTCAATCGCAGGAATGATCAGCATGGGGAAAGCGTCAGATTAGATGACCGAAGACCGGTGGGTCTGGAAGCTCAGGGTTTCCAGTTGATGAAGTTGGCCAACAGGGCAAGCCCTGCTTGCGCGCTCTTTTCCGGGTGACATTGAACGGCAAAGATATTATCCCGCGCACAGGCACTGGTAAAGGGGATGCCGTAGTCGGTGGTGCCAGCAACGCAATCGGCATCGTCGGGCGCCACGAAATAGCTGTGCACGAAGTAGAAGCGCGAACCGTCAGCGATGCCGTTCCACAGCGGATGCGGCCTGCCTTGGGCTGATTGCTGACGAACCTCGTTCCAGCCCATGTGCGGCACCTTGAGTTTCTGGCCATCCGGCAGATGCATTTTCGCGGCCGGAAAGCGGCGTACCTGGCCACGCAGGATGCCGAGACCGGGCACGTCACCCTCTTCCGAATGTTCGAAGAGCATTTGCTGGCCGATGCAAATGCCGAGGAAAGGCTTGTTCGCCGCCGCATCGATCACCGCCTGCTTCAGGCCGCGCTCGGCCAACTCACGCATGCAGTCCGGCATGGCGCCCTGGCCGGGCACCACCACGCGTTCGGCCGCCGCCAGTACTGCCGGGTCGGCCGTGACCACCACCGGTTTGCCGCCAGCCACATGCTCCAGCGCCTTGGCCACCGAACGCAGGTTACCCATGCCGTAGTCGACTACGGCGATGGTGCCAGCGATCACTATAGAGCTCCCTTGGTCGAGGGGATGGCGCCGGCAGCGCGCGGGTCGGCTTCTGCAGCCATGCGCAATGCGCGGCCAAAGGCCTTGAACACCGTCTCGACCTGATGGTGCGCATTGGTGCCACGCAGGTTATCGACGTGGATGCTCATCAGGGCGTGGTTGACCAAGCCCTGGAAAAATTCATTGACCAGGTCGACATCGAACTGGCCGATCCAGGCGCGGGTGAAGGCGACATGGAATTCCAGCCCGGGACGACCGGAAAGGTCGACCACCACGCGTGACAAGGCCTCGTCCAGCGGCACGTAGGCATGGCCGTAGCGGCGCAGGCCCTTCTTGTCGCCGAGCGCCTTGGCCAGCGCCTGGCCGAAGCGTGATGCCGATGTCTTCCACCGTGTGGTGCGCATCGATGTGCAGGTCGCCCTTGGCTTCGACTTCGAGGTCGATCGCGCCGTGGCGGGCGATCTGGTCGAGCATGTGGTCAAGGAAGGGCACACCGGTCGCAAAGCGGCCGACGCCAGTACCGTCAAGATTGATCTTCACCGAGACCTGAGTCTCCAGCGTATTGCGCGTGATTTCGGCCTGTCGCATGGTTTTCGTTCTCGGCGCACCTAAGCGCCACAAGGGATTGGAACAGTTGGGCATGATACCATTTCGACCTTCGAACGGTCTGCAATCACACACGACATACGCTTATGAGCAAGTACTGGAGTGCCGTCACGCGCGGCCTGACCCCCTATGTTCCCGGCGAGCAGCCCAAGCTCACCAAACTGGTCAAGCTGAACACCAACGAAAACCCCTATCCGCCCAGCCCGCGCGCCGTTGCGGCGATGCGCGACGAACTGGGCGATGATGGCGCCAACCTGCGCCTCTACCCGGACCCGAACGCCGACCGCCTGAAGGCTGCCGTCGCCCACAGCTTCGCGGCCCACGGCATCACCCCGGCGCATGTCTTTGTCGGCAACGGTTCCGACGAAGTGCTGGCGCACGTCTTCCAGGGGCTGCTCAAGCACGAACACCCCATCCTGTTTCCGGACATCACCTACAGCTTCTATCCGGTGTATTGCGGGCTGTACGGTGTCGACTACAACCAGGTGGCGCTGAATGACCAGTTCGAACTGGTTGCTGAAGACTACCTGCCGCCGCGCGCACCGCAATGCGGCGGCATCATCTTCCCCAACCCGAACGCCCCGACCGGGCACCCGCTGGCACTGGGCGATGTGGAGAAGATCGTTGCCGGCAATGCCGACACCGTGGTCGTGGTCGACGAGGCCTACATCGACTTTGGTGGCGAGCAGGTCCCCTCGGCGATCGCTCTGGTGAACCGTTACCCGAACCTGCTGGTCGTGCACACGCTCTCGAAATCCCGCTCGTTGGCCGGCCTGCGTGTTGGCTATGCGGTCGGCCACCCGGATCTGATCGACGGCCTGGAACGGGTCAAGAACAGCTTCAACTCCTACCCGCTCGACCGTCTTGCCATTGCCGGCGCCGTCGCTGCCATGGAAGATACGGAGCACTTCGACACGACACGCAAGGCGGTGATGAAGAGCCGCGACGCATGCTCGTCGCCGACATGGCAAAGCTCGGCTTCGACACCCTGCCCTCGGCCGCCAACTTCATCTTTGCCCGCCACCCGCAACACGACGCCGCCACATTGGCCGCTGCGCTGCGCGAGCGTTCGATCATCGTTCGCCACTTCAAGCTGCCGCGCATCGAGCAATACCTGCGCATCACCATCGGTACCGATGAGCAGTGCATGAGCTTGCTTGCCGCCCTCAGGGAGATTCTGTAAATGTACGATCCTATTGCCGCCGCGCACGTCGACCACGCCATCACCTCGCGCCGCTCGATCCGCCGTTTCCTGCCGACACCGGTGCCGAAAAAGACCGTCGAGGAGCTGCTGGCCATTGCCGCCCGCGCCCCTTCGGGCACCAACGTGCAGCCGTGGAAAGTCTATGCGCTGGCCGGCCAGTCCAAGGACGCGCTCTCGGCCGCCATCCTCGACAAGCACAACAGCACCGGCATGGATGGCCGCGAATTCGACTACTACCCGACCGAATGGGCTGACCCTTGGCTATCGCGCCGCCGCAAGATCGGTTTCGACCTCTATGGCCTGCTCGGCATCGGCAAGGCCGACAAGGAGCGGATGAAGGAGCAGATGGGCCGCAACTACCTGTTTTTTGATGCCCCGGTCGGCTTCATCTTCACCATGGATCGCAGCCTCGGCCGCGGCATGTTCATCGACTACGGCATGTTCCTCGGCAACATCATGACCGCTGCCCGTGCGCGCGGCCTAGATACCTGCGCCCAGGCGGCCTTCGCCGACTACCACGAGACGATCCGAAACGTGCTCGGCATCCCGGAGAACGAACTGGTGGTCTGCGGCATGTCGCTTGGTTATGCCGACGCGAACGCTCCGGAGAACAAGCTCGTCACCGAGCGCGAACCGGTCGAGGGCTTCACCAGCTTTCGCGGTTTCTGACGCGCCGCGGATGTACTGCCCGGCCCACTTCGCCGAATCGCGACCGGAGGCACTGCACGCGCTGATGCGCGAGCATCCGCTGGCAACGCTGGTAACGATGGGCGAGAGCGGCCTGAACGCCGACCACGTGCCGCTAATCCTCGAAACTGCCGCCGATGGCAGCGCCGTCCTGCGCGGCCATGTCGCCCGCGCCAACCCGATGTGGAAGACTCTGCGCGCCGACCTTGAGGCGCTCGCCATCTTCCACGGCCCCGAGGCCTACATCACCCCGTCGTGGTACCCGACCAAGCGCGAGCACGGCAAGGCAGTGCCGACCTGGAACTACGCCGTGGTGCACGCCCGCGGCCCGCTGCGCATCATCCATGACGCCGACTGGCTGCGCACGCAGGTCGAGTCGCTGACGCAGAGGCAGGAAAGCGCCTTCGCCGAGCCGTGGGCAGTGAGCGATGCGCCGGCGGATTACATAGAGAAGATGCTCGCTGCCATTGTCGGTATCGAACTCGCGATCACCTCGCTCGAAGGCAAGTGGAAAACTAGCCAGAACCAGCCGGAAGGCAATCGCGCCGGCGTTGCAGCTGGATTGGGCGAACTCGGCAAGACAGACTCCGCAGCATTGATCAGGCCCGGCTAGACGACACCCGCCAGCCCCAGCGCCGCACCGGCGGCAATGCACCACAGCGGGTGGAACTTCGTCTTCGTGCTGAAGACCGCAACGGCAAGCACAAAACCCCACCCGATCCATCCCAGCCCGGCCGATTGACCGACCAGCGTGGCCCCCGAGAAGATCAACCCCACCGCCAATGGCGCCACGCCGAGCTGGATCGCGCGCTGCCAGCGCGCGCCCTTGAAGCGATCCCAGTGGCCGAAGAGCAGGTACACGACCACGCTCATCGGCAGGCACATCGCAACCGTCGCCGTCAGCGCACCGGCCAGCCCGGCCACCTGCCAGCCGATCAGCGTCACCACCAGCACGTTCGGCCCTGGTGCCGCCTGCGCGATGGCGTAGAGGTGGGCGAAGGTCGTTGCGTCCATCCAGCGGTGGTTCTCGACAACAACACGGTACAGCTCGGGCAACAGCGCGGTCGCGCCACCAAAGGCGACGAAGGAGAGCAAGGCAAATTCGGTGAAGAGTTCGAGCAGCGTGTTCATGCCTTTTCCTTCCCCTCCTTCTCTTCCTTCTTCAGCAGGCCGTAGGCCACCGCGCCGGCCAGCGCGATCCCGGCCAGCATGACTGCCGGCAGCGGCCAGCGCAGCAGGGCGATGGCGATGAACACCAGCAGGGTAAAGGGCAGGAAGAACGGCTTCTGCTTGATCGCCATCGCCATGCGAAAAGCCATGGCGAAGAGCAGGCCGGAACCGGCAGCGGCGATGCCGCGCAGCATGCGCTGCGCCTCCGGCATGGCACCGTAGGCGTCATAGAGCATCGCCAGCAGCAGCACGATGGCCACCGGGCCGGCCAGCAGGCCAAACGCCGCCATGATGGCGCCGGCCAGCCCGCCGTAGCGACGGCCGACGACCACCGCCAGATTGACCACGTTCGGCCCCGGCAGGAACTGGCACAGGCCCAACTGCTGGTTGAATTCCTCGGCCGTCATCCAGCGACTGGTTTCGACGAGATAGTGCCGGGCGAAGGGCAGCACCCCGCCAAAGCCGGACAGCCCGATCTTCGAGAAGCCAAAAAAAAGCGCCGCGAGCGTGACTGCCGGCGGCGCCTTGTTTTGTTCGCCCGACATCAGTCGAGCCGGAACTCAGCCGACTTGGCGTGTGCCGGCAGGCCTTCGCCGTGCGCCAGCGTCGAGGCGATTTTGCCCAAGGTCTGCGCACCGGCCTTCGAGACGCGGATCAGGCTGGAGCGCTTATGGAAGTCATACACGCCGAGCGGCGACGAGAAGCGTGCGGAACCCGAAGTGGGCAGCACGTGGTTCGGGCCGGCGCAGTAGTCGCCGAGCGATTCCGAGGTGTAGGGGCCGATGAAGATGGCGCCGGCGTGGCGGATCTTCGGCACCCAGGCTTCGGCATCCTGCATCGACAGTTCCAGGTGTTCCGGCGCGATGCGGTTGGCGATGGCGCATGCCTCCTCCATGTCGCGCACCTGGATCAGCGCACCGCGACCGGACAGCGAAGCCTCGATCACCGCGCGGCGCGGCATGGTCGGCAGCAGTTTCTCGATCGACGCGGTGACGCGGTCGAGGTAGGCGCCGTCCGGGCAGACCAGGATGGATTGCGCCAGTTCGTCGTGCTCGGCCTGCGAGAAGAGGTCCATCGCCACCCAGTCCGGGTCGGTCGAGCCGTCGCAGACGACGAGAATTTCGGAGGGGCCGGCGACCATGTCGATACCGACGATGCCGAAGACACGGCGCTTGGCAGCAGCAACGTAGGCATTGCCCGGGCCGACGATCTTGTCCACCTGCGGCACTGTCTGCGTGCCATAGGCCAGAGCGCCGACGGCCTGCGCGCCGCCGATGCAGAAGACGCGGTCGACGCCGGCCAGTGCGGCAGCGGCCAGCACCAGCTGGTTATGCTCGCCGTCCGGCGTCGGCACGACCATGATCAGTTCGCTGACGCCGGCGACGTGCGCCGGAATGGCGTTCATCAGCACCGACGACGGGTAGGCGGCCTTGCCGCCCGGCACGTAGAGGCCGACGCGGTCGAGCGGGGTGATCTTCTGGCCGAGCAGCGTGCCGTCAGGTTCTTCGTACTGCCAATCCTGCAGCGGCTGGCGCTCGTGGTAGGCGCGCACGCGAGCGGCGGCGGCTTCCAGCGCGGCGCGACGATCCGCCGGCAACCCGTTCAGCGCCGCCTCGAGTTCGGCGCGCGAGAGTTCGAGTTCGGCCATCGACTTCGCCGAGAGTCGGTCGAAGCGGTTGGTGTATTCGATCACCGCCGCATCGCCACGCGCCTTCACGTCGGCGAGGATGGCAGCAACCGTCTGGTCGATCTTCTCGTCCTGCGCGCCTTCGAAGGCCAGCAGTGCATCCAGCTGCGCCTTGAAATCGGTGTCGGTCGAAGAGAAACGCTTGATGGCAACCATGATCAGTCTTTCTTTACCGCCTTGGCGAAGGCATCGAGAATCGGCGTCAGCGTCTCGCGCTTCAGCTTCAGCGCCGCCTGATTGACGACGAGGCGCGAGGAAATTCCCATGATGTCCTCGACCGCCACCAGTTTGTTGGCCTTGAGCGTACCGCCGGTCGAGACCAAATCGACGATGGCGTCAGCCAGTCCGGCCAGCGGCGCCAGCTCCATCGAGCCATAGAGCTTGATCAGGTCGACATGCACGCCCTTGGCGGCAAAGTGCTCGCGCGCGGTCTTGATGTATTTGCTCGCCACCTTCAGGCGGTTGCCCTGGCGTACCGCGCGCTCGTAGTCGAAGCCTTCCGGCACGGCGACCATCATCCGGCACTTGGCGATGTTGAGGTCGAGCGGCTGGTACAGGCCTTCGCCGCCATGCTCGATCAGTACGTCCTTGCCGGCGACGCCAAGGTCGGCAGCACCATATTGCACGTAAGTCGGCACGTCGGTGGCGCGGACGATGACGACGCGCACATCCGGACGGTTGGTGCCGATGATCAGTTTGCGGGAAGTTTCCGGATTTTCGACCGGGACGATGCCGGCAGCAGCCAGCAGCGGCAGCGTTTCGTCGAAGATGCGGCCCTTGGAGAGAGCGATGGTGATGCCGTTCACGGGGTCAGGCCTTTGAGCGCTTGATGGTTTCTCCGGGTGACCCAGATGCAAGGCCTTTTAGAAGCGCAAGCGGAAAACAGAGCAACAGCCGCACGAGCCTATCGCGCACGCCCCAGATGAAACTCCACATCGGACCAGCAGCCTGTCTGAGGCCCATTTATCGGAAACGCCCGAACGACGCCGGGCACCGCCGCCGCCTGCCCCGCAACGCACGCAGGATTCCCCGCGACCGTGTCGCCAACCCGACTCAGTGCGCCCGCCGCACCTTGGCGCCGAGTTTCGACAGTTTTTCCTCGATCCGCTCGTAGCCGCGATCCAGATGGTAGATGCGGTCGATGGTCGTTTCGCCCTGGGCCACAAGGCCGGCGATCACCAGGCTGGCCGAAGCCCGCAGATCGGTGGCCATGACCGTGGCGCCTTCCAGATGCGAGACGCCGCGCACGATGGCGTTGCTGCCTTCGATCTGGATGTCGGCCCCAAGGCGCTGCAGTTCGTTGGCGTGCATGAAACGGTTTTCGAAGATGGTTTCGCGGATCGTCGACACCCCGTCGGCCACCGCATTGATGGCCATGAACTGGGCCTGCATGTCGGTCGGGAAAGCCGGGTACGGTGCCGTGCGCAGGCTGACGGCCTTCAGGCGCTGCGGTGCTTTCAGGCGGATCGCGTCACGCTCGGTGGTGATCTCGCAGCCAGCATCCATCAGCTTGTCGACGACGGCATCGAGATAGGCGGCCGAGGTCTGCGTCAGGCGCACGTCGCCACCAGTGGCAGCGGCAGCACACAGGTAGGTGCCGGTCTCGATGCGGTCGGGCATGATGCGGTGATTGGCACCGGAAAGGCGCTCGACGCCGCGGATGCGGATGACGTCGGTGCCGGCGCCCGAAATCTGCGCGCCCATGGACACCAGACAGTTGGCCAGATCGACCACTTCCGGCTCGCGCGCGGCGTTTTCGATGATCGTTTCGCCATCGGCCAGCACGGCGGCCATCATCAGGTTTTCGGTACCGGTCACAGTGACCATGTCGGTGCAGATGCGTGCGCCCTTCAGGCGCTTGGCCTTGGCGTGCACATAACCGGCCTCGACGGTGACTTCGGCCCCCATCGCCTGCAGGCCCTTGATGTGCTGATCGACCGGGCGGGCGCCAATGGCGCAACCGCCGGGCAGCGACACGCGGGCTTCACCGCAGCGGGCGACCAGCGGGCCGAGCACAAGGATCGAGGCGCGCATGGTCTTGACCAGGTCATACGGCGCAAGCGGATTGTTCAGGCCGCCGCCGTCGAGCACGAGGCCGGCCGGGCCATCCAGCGTCACCCCAACGCCCATCTGCGCCAGCAGGCGCAGCATGGTCGAGATATCGTTCAAGTGCGGCAGGTTGATCAGATGCAGCGGCTCGGCGGTCAGCAGCGAGGCGCAAAGGATCGGCAGCGCGGCATTCTTGGCGCCGGAGATCGCCACTTCGCCGTTGAGCGAGGTACCGCCGGTGATGATCAGCTTATCCACGTTGCGCGCTCCACTCTTCAGGCGTCAGGGTCTTCATCGACAGCGCATGCAGCACGCCGGTGTCGAAGTGCCCCTTGAGCACGGCATTGACGCGCTGCTGGCGCTGCACGCGGTTCTTGCCGATGAACTCGGCACTGACGATCACCGCTTCAAAGTGGTGGCCGTCGCCCTCGACGGTCAGGTGCTCGCAGGGCAAGCCCTCACGCAGAAGGTCTTCGATGGTTTTGGGGTGCATCATGGGGTTCAGTTCCTGAGTTTGTAGCCACGCTGCAAGAGGCCAGCGTAAAGACGGTAACGATTGCGAAGGCGATGCTGACGACCGCCAGGCTGACCTGGGGGGCCACGTCGGACACGCCAAAAAAGCCATAACGGAAGCCGTCGATCATATAGAACACGGGGTTGAAATGCGACACCTGCTGCCAGAACGGCGGCAGCGAATGGATCGAGTAAAAGACGCCGGAAAGCATGGTCAGCGGCAGGATCAGGAAGTTCTGGAACCCGGCCAGCTGGTCGAATTTTTCGGCCCAGATACCGGCCACCACACCCAGCGCACCCATGATGGCGCCGCCAAGCACGGCGAAGGTGAGCACCCACAATGGTGCGACCATGCCGGGCGGAGCGAACCAGACGGTGACCGAGAGCACACCGACGCCAACCACCACACCGCGTGCAGCCGCCGCCAACACGTAAGCGGCAAAAAATTCGAGATAGGAAATCGGCGGCAGCAGCACGAAAACAAGGCTGCCGGTGACCTTGGACTGGATCAGCGACGAGGACGAGTTGGCAAAGGAATTCTGCAACACCGACATCATCACCAGCCCGGGAATCAGGAAGGCGGTGTAGCGGATCTGGCCGTAGACCTGCACATGTTCGTCGAGCACGTGACTGAAGATGAGCAGATAGAGGAGCGCAGTAACGACCGGCGCGGCGACGGTCTGGAAGCTGACTTTCCAGAAGCGCAGCACTTCCTTCATGAGCAGGGTTCGGAAGCCAAGCATGTTGCTCATTGCTGCGCCCTCCCCCGCTGCATGACGCGAACGAAGGCTTCTTCGAGATCCGGCGGCGACAGGCGCATGTCGTCGATGGCAATGCCAGCCTCGCGCAGCGTGGCAAGCACCTGTTCGACAGCGGAGAAATCGGGGAGGCGCAACTGCCACGCACCTTCGACCTGCCCGGACGAAAGGGCGGCGAGCGCCGGCGGCAACGCAGCGCCACCAACCAGCCGCAACGACAGCGTATGCCGGGAAAACTCGTGCAGCAGATTCTGCGTCGAATCGAGCGCAACCACCTTGCCCCGCTGCAGCATGGCGATACGGCCACAGAGCGTTTCCGCTTCTTCGAGATAATGCGTGGTCAGGATGATGGTGTGGCCTTCGCCATTCAACCGGCGGATGAACTGCCACAAACCCTGACGCAACTCGACATCGACGCCGGCAGTCGGCTCATCGAGCACGATGACCGGCGGCCGGTGCACCAGCGCCTGTGCCACCAGCACCCGGCGCTTCATGCCGCCGGACAGGCGACGCATGTTGGTATCGGCCTTGTCGGCCAGATCGAGGTTGGCCAGGATCTCGTCGATCCAGGCATCGTTGTTGCGGATGCCGAAGTAGCCGGACTGGATACGCAGGGTTTCGCGGACGGTGAAGAACGGGTCGAACACCAGTTCCTGCGGCACGACACCGAGCAGGCGCCGCGCATCGCGGTAGTCGACCACAACATCGCGGCCGAGCACGGTGAGCTTGCCGGTATCCGGCCGCGCCAGCCCGGCAAGGCACGAGATCAGGGTCGTTTTGCCAGCACCATTAGGGCCGAGCAGGCCAAAAAACTCACCTTCGGCGATTTCAAGCGAAACGCCATCAAGCGCCCTCAAGGCACCGAAGCGCTTTTCAACTTGCTGAATGGAAACGGCAACGCCCATGGCGTTTTTGACAACGGAGAACGCGGGCTCCGCTCAGACGAGCGGGAGAAAATCGTCGACACCGTACAGCGCCGCAAGGCTCATCAGCCCGGCGGGGGGATTGACGATTCGGAGAGAGATATTGCGCGCCTTGGCATCACGCAGCCAGGCGAACAGCACAGCCAACGCCGAAGAGTCGGCATCGTCAATCGCAGCGAGGTCAATCTCGGAAACCTCGGGCGTGAGCGCCGCGCGCCCGGCGGCCAAAGCTGCCGATGCGCCGGCAAAGAAGATCGGCGCCGTTACCTTCAGGCTCGAGCCTGTACGTCCGATCATCCCTGCTTCTTTTCAGCCCGAGCTGCTTCGATCTGCTTGTTTTTGGCGGCGATCGTGGCAATCAGTCCGTCGATTCCACCGGAACGCACTTCCTGGGCAAAAGTTTCGCGGTAGTTGGTTACCAGGCTGATGCCGGCAACGACCACATCGTAAACTTTCCAGCCGCTGTCACTCTTCTCGACACCATAGTCGAGTTGAACGGCCTGCTGACCCGGCTGACGGATTTCGGTGCGAACCATAACGTCGGTGTCGCCAGGCTGCATTCTCAGCGGCTTATAGACAACGGTCTGGCTCTTGTAGGCGGTCAGTGCATTCGAATAGGTGCGTACCAGCAGCGTTTCGAATTCCTTGGCCAGGCGCTTCTTCTGTTCGGGCGTTGCCTTGCTCCAATCGCGGCCAACGGCCAATGCCGTCATCCGGTTGAAGTTGAAGTGCGGCAGTACCTTGGTTTCGACCAGATCAATGGCTTTTCGGCTATTGCCACTCTGGATATCCTTGTCAGCCCGGACAATGGTCAGAACCTCGTCGGTGACACGCTTGACCATCACATCCGGAGCTTCTTCAGCGGAAAATGCGCTGCCGCAAAGGAGGAAGACCCCGGCGAACAGGGAAAACAGATGCTTCATGACTTACCTTGAATGTTTGAAAATTAGCGGCCAACAGGCTTTTCAGGGGATGACTTCAACTCGACCGGCGCCTTGCCATTGGTCGTGCCTTCCATGTCGCGGGGTGGGTTGCCGTCATAGACAGCGTTACGGCGGTGCTGCAGATAGGCATCGCGAATATAGGCGTACTTGTCGAGCGCACCCTCTTCGATGATCTTGTCGGTCGGCAGCAGTGCGGCACGCTGGTCAATATAGCGCAAGCGCGACTGCGCTATTACGAACCGGAACATCGTCGTAGTACGAAACGGGATCCGTGGTGTCGACAACAAAACCGGCGGTGTCGCGCACGGTGCGCGGCCCGATCACCGGCCAGAAAAGATAGGCGCCTTCATCGACGCCCCCAGACACCCATGGTCTGGCCGAAATCTTCGTAATGCTTGTCGAGGCCCATTTCGCTGGCGACGTCAAAGGTGCCGCCGATACCGATCGTGGTATTGACAAGGACGCGCCCCCAGTCATTCGCAGCCTGGCCCGGCTTACCCTGAAGCAGGTTATTCACGCCAATCATCAAATCGGCGATGTTGCTGAAAAAGTTTCCAACCACGGCCTTTACCGGCAGCGGCGCCACGTAGTCGTAGCCTTGGGCGAGCGGCTTGGCGATCACGGTATCGAGACCTTCATTGACCGCAAACATCGCGCGGTTGAAGCCCTCCGCTGGATCCTTGGGGTTATCCGCAGCCATCGCACCACCCGACAGGGCAGCAGCAACTGCGAGTGCAGCAACCGACTTGACCGACTTCGCGAACATTTTTTTCACGGCAATCCCTCTGTGTTTTTACTCTGTACTTTATTTGTTTGCAGGCGTTTCTGACGCCTTGTTGAACAGGAACTGGCTGATCAATTTTTCCAGCACCACGGCAGACTGCGTTTTGGCAATTGAATCGCCCGCTTTCAACATCTTTTCATCACCACCGACATCAAGGCCGATGTACTGCTCTCCCAGCAAGCCGGAAGTCAGGATCGACGCAAAAGTATCTTTCGGGAAACGATAACGGGTGTCAAGGTTCATTGTCACCACCGCCTCGTAAGTCGCCGGGTCGAAGTGTATGTTTGCAACACGCCCGACCACAACACCGGCACTTTTCACCGGCCCGCGCACTTTCAAGCCGCCGATGTTATCAAATTTGGCTTGCAATACATAGGTTTCAGCAAAGTTGGAGGAGGACAGATTCCCCACTTTTAGTGCCAAAAACAACAGCGCCACAATGCCAATGGCAACAAAAAAACCAACCCACAGGTCGAGTATCGTCCGATTCATCAGAGACTCCGGAACATGAATGAGGTCAGGACAAAGTCCAGGGCGAGAATGGCCAGCGCCGAAGTCACGACGGTACGGGTGATGGCGCGGGAAACGCCCTCCGCAGTCGGAATCGAATCATAGCCTTCGAAAACGGCAATCAGCGAAACCGCGATGCCAAACACAAAACTCTTGATGATGCCGTTCAGCACATCCTCGCGAAAATCAACCGAGGACTGCATTTGCGACCAGAAAGCGCCCTCATCGACACCGATGAAGACAACGCCGATAAGGTAGCCGCCAAACACGCCCATCATTGAAAACAGTGCGGCAAGCAACGGCATTGCGATGACGCCTCCCCAGAAACGAGGGGCAACGACACGGGCCATGGGATTAACCGCCATCATATCCATCGCCTTGAGCTGCTCCGTTGCCTTCATTAGCCCGATTTCGGCCGTGACCGCCGAACCCGCACGGGAGGCAAAAAGCAAGCCGGCAACGACGGGACCCAGTTCGCGCACCAGCGACAAGGCAACGAGAACGCCCAGAGCCTCGGACGACCCATAGCGCTGCAACGTATCGTAACCCTGCAAACCCAGCACCAGACCAACAAACAGCCCGGATACCATGATGATGATCAGCGAAAGAACCCCCGAAAACCAGATTTCGCGGAACAGCAACTGGGGGCGCAAAAAGGTCTGCCCCGAGTAAACCAGAATCATGCAGAGGAAGCGGGCGGCAAAGCCCAGACGCCAGATGCGGTCGGTAACGCGCGACCCAAGTGCAACGAGAAGTTCCCTGAGCTTAGGCACGGGCGGGCACTCGCAGCAAATCGGCAGAATAGTCACCGGCCGGATAGTGGAAGGGAACCGGGCCATCCGCTTCGGCATAAAGGAACTGATGGACAAAAGGATCCTTGGTCGCACGCAGCTCATCGGGCGTACCTTGCGCCACAACCCTTCCCTCGGCCATGAAATAAATGTAATCGACGATCAGCATCGACTCCTGAATGTCGTGCGTCACCATCAGCGAAGTCGCGCCCAGCGCATCATTGAGCTTGCGAATCAGCTGCCCGATCACGCCCAGCGAAAGCGGGTCCAGCCCTGTGAACGGCTCGTCGTACATCATCAGCATCGGATCCAGCGCAATCGCCCGGGCCAGGGCGACACGACGTGCCATACCGCCGGAAAGCTCGTTCGGCATGAGTGTGTGCGCGCCGCGAAGGCCGACAGCATTCAGCTTCATCATCACCAGGTCGTGGATCAGTTCTTCCGACAGATCGGTGTGTTCACGAATCTGGAAGGCGACGTTGTCGTAAACCGAAATATCGGTAAACAGGGCGCCAAACTGGAAAAGCATGCCCATGCGCCGGCGCATTCCGTACAACTCGTCATGGCCCATTTCGTGCACCACGCGGCCATTGACTGTGACGGTGCCGGACGAAGGGCGAAGCTGCCCGCCGATCAGGCGCAGCAGCGTTGTTTTTCCGCAACCGGACCCTCCCATGATGGCAACCACTTTCCCGCGCGGGAATTCCATATTGATCCCGTTAAGGATGGAGCGGTTCTCATAGGAGAAATTCAGGTCGCTGATTTTGACCAGATTATCGGCCGGCACGGCAGAATCCAATGTTGGCAAAGGCCGGGATTCTACCAGAAGCCCCTTGGAGGAGCCGTGAATTAATCACGATGTCCTATATATTTGCAACGGTACCCGCTGAAACATGAGGAATCGAGCGCGCTATCTACATTTCCGCGCACAGATTGTGGATAATCATCGGGTTCCAAGGATAAAAGCATAGAACCGACCGTAATGGAGCCCCTCCCGAACACCAAGCAGCTACTGCTGATCGTCGACGACGACCCGCTGATCGCCGACACCCTGTCTATCGCCCTCCGGGATGCGTTCGAGATCATCACCAGCCATTCGCGTCCGCAAGCAATCCAATTACTACGACAACTCCGGCAACCCCCAGCACTTGCGCTGGTGGATCTCGGCCTGCCGCCTTTGCCGCATCGCCCGGACGAAGGGTTTGCCCTGATTTCGGAGCTGATCGCACTGATTCCCGGCATGCGCATTGTCGTACTCTCCGGGCAAAATGACGACGCCAACGCCCGCCACGCCCGCACACTGGGCGCCGCGGATTTCGTCGGGAAGCCCTGCCACCCGGCTGACCTGCGCAAGGTTCTCGAACGCGTCAGCCTGTTCGGCTTCGATACCCCGGCCCCGGCTGACGACGGCCGCCCCAGCCTGATCGGCAACAGCCTGGCCATGCAGAAGCTGCGTGCGCAATTGGCGCAGTATGCCGAATCACCGTTTCCGGTGCTGGTCGAGGGAGAATCCGGCAGCGGCAAGGAAATCATCGCCCGCTGCCTGCATTACGCCACCAGCCGCCGCCAGCAACCGTTCCTTGCGCTCAATTGCGCCGCCATTTCGCCAACGCTGGTGGAGCCCACCCTGTTTGGTCACGCCAAGGGCGCCTTCACTGGTGCCAGCGGCGCCAAGGCCGGTTATTTCGAAGATGCCGGCGAAGGCACGCTGTTCCTCGATGAAATCGGCGAGCTGCCACTCGAGCTGCAGGCCAAACTGCTGCGCGTACTGGAAAACGGCGAGTATCAGCGCGTCGGCGAAACCCAGACGCGCACTTCACGCGCGCGCATCCTCACCGCAACCAACCGCGACCTGCGGCATGAAATCCGTCAGGGGCGTTTCCGCGCCGACCTTTACCACCGCCTGTCGGTATTCACCATCGACGTACCGCCGCTGAGAGAAATGGGTGAAGACCGGCTGCGGCTGCTCGACCATTACCGTCAATATTACGCACAGGGCCTGCACCAGAAGCCTTTCGAGCTGGAAGCAGCCGCCCGCAGCCTCTGGCTCGGCTACGCCTTCCCCGGCAATGTTCGCGAATTGCGCAACATCATCATTCGCCTGACAGCCAAATATCCTGGCGCGCTGGTTAGCAGCGCCGAGCTGGCGCAGGAGTTGGACCTTCCCGACGAGCCCCTGGCAACGGCAGCCAACTCGCTGCCAACACCGCCCTCCCGGCGTGAAGCCGCATTGCACCGATTGCAGCAAGCCGAACCGTTCAATCTGGATACCGCGCTTGCCGAGATGGAACAAACCTTCATCGATGCCGCGCTCGCCATGACGGATGGCAATGTCAGCCAGGCCGCACGGCTGCTAGGCATCAACCGGACCACCCTCTACAGCCGCATGGAATCATCGCCCGCAATCCGCTCGACGAACGCCAATTCAAGGGAGCCATGATGTACCTCGACCATTTCGGTCTGCGCGAAGCCCCGTTCCGCATCACGCCGCACACGGAGTTCTTTTTTGCCGGCGGCAATCGTGGCTCGACGCTCGACGCCCTGATCTACGCGATCACCCACGACGAAGGCATCGTCAAGGTCAGCGGGGAAGTTGGTAGCGGCAAGACCATGCTCTGCCGCATGCTGCTCGAACGCCTGCCCGACAACGTCGAGACCGTCTATCTGGCCAACCCCTCGCTCTCCCGTGACGAAATTCTCTTTGCCATTGCCGACGAACTTGGCGTCCCGCTCCCCGAGAGCAAGCCCCGCCTGCTGCTACGTGCGCTGCAGGAGCGCCTGATCGAAATCTATGGCGCCGGAAAACAGGTCGTCGTCCTGATTGACGAGGCGCACGCCATGCCCGCCGAGACGCTCGAAGAAATTCGACTGCTCTCCAACCTGGAATCAAACCGGCACAAACTCCTGCAGATCGTGCTTTTCGGCCAGCCGGAGCTCGATGCCCGACTCGCCCAGACCGACATGCGCCAGCTCAAAGAGCGCATCACCCACAACTTCGCCCTGGAGCCGCTCAAGCGCAACGACATCTCCAGCTACCTCATGTTCCGCATGCGCGCAGCCGGCTACCACGGCCCGGATCTCTTCTCCCAAGCCGCCATACAACTCATCAGCCGCTCCTCAGAAGGACTCACGCGCCGGATCAACATCCTTGCCGACAAGGCCTTGCTTGCCGCCTTTTCGCAGGGAACGCACCAGGTTGACCACAAGGAAGCCAAAGCCGCTATCCGCGACGCACAGTTCAACCCGATGGCAGACGGCCGCGCCCGGCCGGCAATCTGGATCGGTATCGCCGCACTTCTGCTCACCGTCGCCGGCGCCGGCATTCTGCTTCTGACGAAATCAGAAACGGAACCGCCCCCCGCGCTCACCGCGCCACCGATTCCGGTAACCCCGGCGACCACGCCTCCACCCGCTTCAACGGCACCACCTGCCGTTGAAGCGCCGCCTCCGCCAGCAAGTGCTAACAGCACGGCCCCCGCAGCAGCGCCGATCGAGCAACCAGCTGCCAGATCCGGTAACGCTGCCGGACTCGGCCCACTCACTGCAGAGCGTCTCCAGGCATCAGAAGCCTGGCTGAAGCAAACGCCGGGCAACCACTACTTCATCCAGCTCTTAAACATTGAAACTTCGGCCGCCCGCGAGGTCGAAGCTTTTCTGGCGAACCACAGCGCCACTCTGGACGCACAACAGCTACGGGTGTATAGATCAAGCTTGAGCGGACAAGATCGGATTGGGGTAATTTATGGCGATTTCGCTACGCGCAACGAAGCCAACGCGGCGATCGGCACCTTGCCCGCCGCACTGCGCATGACCCAACCTCATCCGCGCGCGGTTGCAAGATTGCGCTAAGAATAGAGCCAAACAACAACAAATCATGCACTTGTAATGGTGTTTTAACGTGATATCATCAGAGCACAACTGCATAATGATCGGGAAAAGTCCTATGACGCTGCGCCTACTGAGCGTTCCCCTCGCTGCACTGCTGGTCGCCGCGTGTAGCTCCCCGACCATCAAGGACCCCTCGTCCGCACACCTTCGAGCCGAGCCGGTTCCCCTGCAAACGCAGCGATTCCGCAGCCCGTTACGCAAAATTTTGCTGTTCCAAAACCCCGGGCACAGCCAAAGACCGAGACCTACAGTGTCGTTGTCAACAACGTCAAGGTCCATGACCTACTATTCGCACTCGCCCGCGATGCCAAGATAAACGTTGACATTCATCCGGGCATCAGCGGCTACGTCACCCTAAACGCCATCGACCAGACGCTGCCACAATTACTCAATCGCATCTCGAAACATGTCGACATGCGCTTCGAGATGGACGGATCAAATCTGAGCGTGATGCCGGATAAGCCCTTTTTGAGGACTTACAAGATTGACTTCCTCAATATGTCGCGCAACGTAAAGAGTGTAATTTCGACTCAGACGCAGATCGCGACGGCCTCGGCTGCGGCGCCAGGCACCCAGGAGCTGCGCCCGGGGGGTACGGGCGGCAACACCGCATCAACGCTTATCAGCAGCGACACCAAGAATGATTTAATGGAAAGTCTGATCAGCAACGTTACAGATATGCTAAAGAAGAAGACCGCATCCGTTACAGGCTGGCAATCGAGCTTGAGGCGAAATCAGACGTTATCGCTCGCGGAACGGGTAACGCTTCAGGCAATCTCGCAAGCGGCTCAAAAACAACCAACGTTCAAGGAGAGACGACGACCTCGACAGGTCCCGCAGCAGGGACATCGGGATCTGGCAACCAGTCAGACCTGCAAGGCAAAACGCAACCAAACGAATTGGCGAATACGAACCATCTGTCTCGGTATTCGCCAACAAGGAAACTGGCACCCTGATCGTCCGGGCGACAGGCCGTCAACATGAAAAGGTTCAGAACTTCATCAACCAAGTCATGCTGACCGCAAAACGGCAAGTATTGATCGAAGCAACGATTGTTGAAGTAAATCTCAGCGAAGGGTACAAGCAGGGTATCGACTGGTCGGCACTAAAACTTGGCACCAAGGGATTTGAGCTTCGCCAAGCACCCACCGCAGGATTGGCAAGCAACAACCCCCTCAATATTTTCACTCTCAATTACATCAACCCGACATCGAAAATCGGAAACATCGCTGCGGAAATATCGTTACTGCAAAGCTTCGGAACTGTAAAGGTTCTCTCCAGCCCCAAACTGAGCGTCATGAACAATCAGACAGCAACGCTGAAAGTTGCAGACAACAAGGTGTATTTCATCGTAAAAGCCGATACCACGACAAACAGCAATTTTTCTTCAACAACATTCACCACGACACCTCAATCAGTGTCAGTCGGGTTCATTATGAACGTAACCCCTCATATCACTGACAGCAACGATGTGACTATAAACCTTCGTCCCTCGATCACCCGCATTACCGGTTACGTAAACGATCCGAATCCTTCGCTCGCTCAAGCGGGCGTAGCAAACCGCGTACCGGAGATTCAAACACGAGAGATGGAATCGATTATCA
>JADJUC010000018.1 GCA_016710885.1 Candidatus Proximibacter danicus | reverse complement strand
TCGATCGGCACCTGTGTATGTACGGCGGCCGTGTTGTCCTTCATCGCCTCTTCTTCGAGGATGCGCAGGATGTGCAGGGCTGCCGATTCGGTCGAGCGGATGTGGCCGGTGCCGGTGCAGCGCGGGCAGGTGATATAGCTGGTCTCGGCCAGTGCCGGACGCAGGCGCTGACGCGAGAGCTCCATCAGGCCGAAGCGGCTGATCTTGCCCATCTGTACGCGGGCACGGTCATGATGCAGCGCATCACGCAGGCGGTTCTCGACTTCGCGCTGGTTCTTGGTGCTTTCCATGTCGATGAAGTCGATGACGATCAGGCCACCCAAGTCGCGCAGACGCAACTGGCGGGCCAGTTCTTCGGCGGCTTCGAGGTTGGTCTTGAACGCGGTTTCCTCGATGTCGGCGCCGCGCGTCGAACGCCCGGAGTTGACGTCGCAGGAGACCAGGGCTTCGGTGTGGTCGATGACGATGGCGCCGCCGGACGGCAGATTTACCTGGCGGGAGTAGGCCGATTCGATCTGGTGCTCGATCTGGAAGCGCGAGAAAAGCGGAACATCGTCGTGGTAACGCTTGATGCGGTTGATGTTGCCCGGCATCACCGTGCCCATGAAGGCACGAGCCTGCTCATAGACATCATCGGTATCGATCAGGATTTCGCCGATATCCGGCTGGAAATAATCGCGGATGGCGCGGATCACCAGGCTGCCTTCGAGGTAGATCAGGAAATGGCCTGACTGCTGGTTGGCGGCACCTTCGATGGCGCTCCATAGTTGCAGCAGATAGTTCAGGTCCCACTGCAGTTCTTCTGCGTTGCGGCCGATGGCGGCCGTTCTGGCGATCAGGCTCATGCCCTGCGGTACTTGCAGTTGATCCATGATCTCGCGCAGCTCGGCGCGCTCGTCGCCCTCAACGCGGCGCGAGACGCCGCCGCCACGGGGGTTGTTCGGCATCAGCACCAGGTAGCGGCCGGCCAGGCTGATGAAGGTGGTGAGGGCGGCACCCTTGTTGCCGCGCTCATCCTTCTCAACCTGGACGATCAGTTCCTGGCCTTCCTTGATCGCATCCTGGATGCGGGCCTTGGACGGCTCAACACCGGGCTGGAAGTAAGCGCGGGAAATTTCCTTGAACGGCAGGAAGCCGTGACGTTCTTCGCCATAACTGACGAAGGCCGCTTCAAGACTGGGCTCGACGCGGGTGATGACACCCTTGTAGATGTTGCTTTTGCGTTGTTCTTTTGAGGCCGATTCAATGTCGAGATCAATTAGTTTTTGACCATCGACAATGGCGACACGAAGTTCTTCGGCCTGTGTCGCATTGAAGAGCATGCGTTTCATTTTGCTTGGGCTCCCGCGTAGACGCGCGGACAGAGCTCCCGCAAGCAGGTAGCGATGTTAGTTAGTTGTTGGGCGCTTCATGGCTCTCTGGGTTGGCAACTAAATGTTTTTCGCTGAATTACGGTTCTTGAGGCCCTGAAATTCAAGGCCAGGAAATCTGCTTGGGGCGATCCGACCGTGCTGGGCACGCGCAAATCAAGTAGTATCGCTACTTTTGGTGAGCGAACTTAACCAGGATTTGCGTTGGATGATCTTGCACAGGTTGGTGCAAGCGAGGCGACTGAGGCCTGCCGGAAATCTGCCGTATAGAATGCGCGGCTCAACGGTCTTATGGGTCAGCACCTCTTTCATGCCGAGACGAAAATCGAGTTCAGTATATTCAAAATGCCCGATGTAAGCAAAAATTCCGTAACTCGGGCCTTGATTAGCGATGACGAGGCCGGTCAGCGCCTTGACAATTATCTTCTTCGTATCTGCAAGGGCGTTCCCAAAAGCCACATCTACCGCATCCTGCGCAGTGGCGAAGTGCGGGTCAATAAAAAGCGTGTGGAAGCCTCTTACCGGCTGTTGATAGGCGATGAGCTGCGCATCCCGCCGGTACGTATTGCCGAGCGGCCAGAAATAGTTGATGACGGCGCGATGATTCGCGCTGATTTACCGCTTCTTTTCGAAGACGAAGCGCTTCTCGCTGTTAACAAGCCGGCCGGTATTGCGGTTCATGGCGGTAGTGGAGTCTCATTTGGTGTCATTGAGGCCCTTCGCCGGCAACGCCCAGAGGCAAAGTTCCTTGAGCTTGCGCACCGCCTCGACAGGGATACTTCTGGCATCCTGCTCGTCGGAAAAAAAGCGCTCAGCGCTGACAGCACTGCACGACATGTTCCGCGATGGCGGGCGAGCAGCGGACAAGCGTTATCTGGTCCTGGTTGCCGGTCGCTGGATGGATGAAAAAAAAGACGTGCGTTTGCCCCTGCATAAATATCTGCTGGACAACGGCGAACGGCGTGTTCGTGTTGCCGAGGATGGCAAGTTTTCGCATACCGTGTTTCGCCTGCTTAAGCGTTTCGGACGCTTCAGTCTGCTTGAGGCTCAGCTCAAGACCGGGCGAACACACCAGATCCGCGTTCATCTGGCACATCTTGGTTTTCCGATAGCCGGCGACGATAAATATGGCGATTTCGCACTGAACAAGGCGCTGGTCAAGGAAGGTCTGAAGCGGATGTTCCTGCATGCCTGGAAAATGAGTTTCCCGCATCCGCTGAAGGATGAGCGGCTTGCGCTGGAAGCACCGCTCCCGGAAGCGCTTTCTGGTTTCGTTGAGTATCTGGAAAAAACGGAAAACAGGGAATATGGCAAAAAAATTTGAATTGCTGGTGTTCGACTGGGACGGAACACTGATGGATTCTGCGGCAGCGATCGTCGACGCTATCCAGTCCGCGTGCCGAGACCTTGATTTGCCCCCCCCATCGGATGAGCAGGCACGCCACGTAATCGGACTCGGTCTTTCCGATGCCATGCGCCATGCGGTTCCGCATTTGCCTGAGGCCAGCTATCCAAAAATGGTGGAACGCTATCGGCACCACTACCTTTCCCGTGACCACGAGCTGAAGCTGTTTGACGGCGTTGCTGAGCTGATCCCGGAGTTGGCTGAAGCCGGACACATGCTCGCGGTTGCGACCGGGAAAAGCCGTCTCGGATTGAACCGGGCACTGAAAGTGAGCGGTCTGGAGCCTCTGTTTCATGACTCGCGCTGTGCCGATGAGTGCTTTTCCAAGCCGCACCCGCAGATGCTGGAGGAGTTGATGGCGGTTTTCGCAGTTGAACCCTCGCAAACACTGATGATCGGCGATACGACACATGATCTGCTGATGGCCAGCAACGCCGGTGTTGCTTCCTTGGCGGTAACCTATGGCGCTCATCCGCTTGAGTCACTGAATACCTGTTCGCCTTTGGCTCGGATGCATACCGTTGAGGAATTACGCAAATGGTTGAAGGCGAACGCCTGATCTGCGCTTCTGGCGAGGTTGCTGAAGGAGGGCGGGTTTTCGCTTCAGCATCTCGCGCTACGGGAAGGATGAGCCGGCTTTTGCTGTCCGCTTTCACGGGCGCGTTTACGCGTACATGAATCGCTGCGGCCATGTGCCCGTGGAACTCGACTGGCAGCACGGCGAGTTCTTCGATACTTCCAAGCTATACTTGATCTGCGCCACCCACGGCGCATTGTATTCTCCCGAGTCCGGGCATTGCCTGGGCGGCCGTTGCAACGGCAAGGGCCTTGAGCCGGTTTCCGTCATTGAACGGAACGGTGCTGTTTATCTGACCCCAACCGAGTAAGTCATGGACAACCCGAACAACGAAGTGCGTAAAGACGAAGCATGGGAGCGTCAGCTTCTGGAAAAGCTTGCGATGGGCGCGCTGCAGGAACAGAAAGCCAAGCGTCGCTGGGGCATTTTTTTCAAGCTGCTGGCTTTTGGCTACTTCCTTGCTGTACTGCTACTGGTAATTGATTGGGGACATCCAGAAAAACTCAAAGACGGCAAGCATGCTGCTGTGGTTTACCTGCATGGCACGATAGAGCCAAAGGGGGAAGCCAGTGCCGAGAATGTGATCGCCTCATTGCAGTCTGCCTTTGAGGACAAGGCGACCGCGGGAGTTGTCCTGCGGATTAACAGTCCGGGAGGTAGTCCGGTTCAGTCAGGCATTATCTACGACGAAATTCGTCGTCTACGGGCCAAGTACCCGGAAGTGCCGCTCTATGCTGTTGTCGAGGATCTCTGTGCGTCCGGAGGCTATTACGTTGCGGCGGCGGCGGACAAAATTTATGTGGATAAGGCCAGCATCATCGGGTCGATCGGCGTGCTGATGGATGGCTTTGGCTTTACCGGGACAATGGACAAGTTAGGCGTTGAACGCCGCTTGCTGACGGCTGGCGAGAACAAGGGGTTTCTCGATCCTTTTTCGCCCCAGGACGCACTCCAGAAACAGCACGCCCAAATTCTGCTGGGCGAAATCCACAAGCAGTTCATCGAAGTTGTGCGTCAGGGGCGCGGCAAACGACTGAAAGAAACGCCCGAAATTTTTTCTGGCCTGATGTGGACTGGGGCACAAAGTATTCAACTCGGGCTTGCAGACGATTTCGGCACGGTCGATTCTGTCGCGCGTGATGTGATCAAGGTCGAGAAGACTGTCGATTACTCGGTGCACGAGAACATTGCCGAGCGCTTTGCCAAACGCCTGGGGGCGGATATGGCAAAAAGCCTGATGTTGCGGCTCTCGGGAGAGGTCCCGTCGATCCGCTAGACTCAGGCAAGCAGGAGGAACACCGTGGGGCGCCGGTCGAAATCCGGTGCTTCTCTTTTCTGCCAGGCAGAAATTGATAGCGTGGTGATGCACTCCGCCGGCAGGCTGATGTCGGTGGCGAGACAGAGGCGGGTCTGCGGGGCACAAGTGCTGAGCAGGGTTTCGAGCATTTGTCGATTGCGGTAGGGCGTTTCGATGAAAAGCTGGGTTTGCCGGTTTTTTCGCGAATCGGCTTCGAGTTCCCTGAGCCGTTTTTTCCGTTCATCTTCCTTGGCTGGAAGATAGCCATGAAACGCGAAATTCTGGCCGGACAGGCCGGAAGCCATTAACGCCAGAAGAATCGACGACGGGCCGGTCAGTGGCACAACGCGGACACCTTCTTGCTGTGCCTGGGCTACAAGGTTGGCACCAGGATCGGCAACGGCCGGGCAGCCGGCTTCCGAAATCAGGCCAACATCGTGCCCGGCGCGCAAAGGGGCGAGAAGGGCGGCAACATCGGCGTCACGCGTGTGTTCATTCAACTCGCTGATGGCAATCTGTTGAAGTGGCAATGGATGGCCGGCAGCCTTGAGAAACGCACGAGCTGATTTAGCGTGCTCGGCGACAAAATGACCTAATTGCCGGGTTCTATCCAAGACAGGAACAGGAAGCACCTCGTACGGAGGCGTCGGACCGAGCGGTACTGGGATTAGATAAAGCGTACCGCGACTCACAGAACGGCTACGCCTTCTTCGCGGAGGAGCGTGCAGAGCGCAATGAGTGGAAGACCGACGAGGGCGTTAGGGTCGTCACCTTGCATACGGGCAATGATGGCGATGCCAAGGCCTTCTGACTTTGCGGCACCTGCGCAGTTATAGGGCTGTTCGCGGCGAAGGTAGTTCTCGATTTCCTCGTCGCTGAGGTCTCGGAATGTCACCAGTGTCGGTATTCCGACGGTGCGCGCTGTATTTGTGGCGGCGTTGTAGAGGCAGAGGCCGGTAAAGAAGTTGACGGATCGCCCGCGCATGGCGCGCAGTTGTTCAACTGCGCGTTCGTGTGTGCCGGGTTTGCCATAGATTTTGCCGTCGAGTACCGCAACCTGATCGCTGCCGATGATCAAACTCTGCGGGAAATCCTTCGCGACCGCTTTGGCTTTTTCTTCGGAAAGCCTGAGAGCGGTTGTTTCTGGGGCCTCTCCCGGAAGCGGGGTTTCGTCGGTATCTGGGGCTGCCGTGACAAAAGAAATACCAAGACGACCGAGCAGTTCACGGCGAAATGGCGAGGTGGAAGCGAGGACGAGAGTTGGGCTGGACATGAGGAAACGGAGAAGCTGTGGTGGCCAAGTCCGTGCTCTGCCAGAAAAAACGCTGCAACAGACTTTGACTTGGAAAGCCGAAAATAATATCATGCGCGCCTTATGTCGCAACAGATTGTGATTGACAGTCTGTCGTTTGCGCGGGAAGGTCGTTCGTTGCAAGGCGAATTGCCGGTTTCCGGGCTGGAGCGGTTGCACGACGAACTGGCGGAAATTGCCGGGGTTGTCGTTTTTCGCCTGAACGGTCGAACAAGCCGTCAGGGCAACCCACAGTTGGTGCTTGAAGTCGCTGGGGAAATCCCTGTCGTCTGCCAGCGCTGCCTGGGCCGGCTCGACTACCCGTTGTCGATCGCCAGCACCATTGAACTGATTGCCGATGAGGCCGATCTGTCTCAAGACGCGCTGGAGGATGACAGCCGGGATTACCTGGTGGCGCAAAAGGAACTGGACGTCGCAGCGTTGATCGAGGACGAGATTATTCTTGCCCTGCCGGGAGCGCCGCGACATGAAGATTGTGCGTTGCCTGACGGCAATACGCGCGGAACCAAGGTGTCACCCTTCGCTGCGCTTGCTGCGCTCAAGGGAAAGGCATCCTGACACGTTTTTAGGAGTATTTTATGGCCGTTCAACAGAACAAGAAATCCCCGTCCAAGCGTGGCATGCACCGTGCCCACGACTTCCTGACCAACCCGCCGCTGGCCGTCGAGCCGACGACCGGTGAGACGCATCTGCGTCACCACATCAGCCCGTCCGGTTTCTACCGTGGCAAGAAAATTCTGAAGGGCAAGGGCGAGTAATCCCTGCTGATCAGGCAGGCAGTTGACCTTTCGGGTCTGACTGCCTGCCTTTTCTTTTGCCTCCAATGGCTACCATCATCGCCATCGACTGCATGGGGGGGGATCACGGTCCCTCTGTTACTGTGCCGGCGGCGCTCGCCGCGCTGAAACAGCACGGCGGGCTTTCCGTCATTCTGGTCGGCCTGGAAGACAGTATTCGTCCTTTTCTCAAGGGCGACGAAGGCGTGCGCGTACGCATCCAGCACGCCACCGAAGTGGTTGCCATGGACGAGTCGCCGGCGCTGGCGATGCGCAACAAAAAAGACTCCTCGATGCGTGTTGCGGTGAATCTGGTCAAGTCGGGAGAAGCCAACGCCTGCGTTTCTGCCGGCAATACTGGCGCGCTGATGGCCATTTCCCGATTTGTTCTAAAAACACTTCCTGGCATTGATCGTCCAGCAATCTGTACCACCTTGCCGACGATCACCGGGCATGTTCATGTTCTGGATCTCGGCGCCAACGTTGACTCCGGCCCCGAGCATCTGCTCCAGTTCGGCATCATGGGGGCCATGCTGGTTGCGGCTGTCGAGCACAAGGATCGCCCGACCGTCGGCTTGCTGAACATCGGTGAGGAAGAAATCAAGGGCAATGAGGTAGTCAAGCGTGCCTCTGAACTGCTGCGCGAATCCGGACTGAACTTCATCGGTAACATCGAAGGCGATGGGGTCTATAAGGGTGAAGCCGATGTTGTGGTGTGCGATGGCTTTGTCGGCAACGTCGCGCTCAAGATTTCGGAAGGGTTGGCCCAGATGCTGGCCACTTTCCTGCGCGAAGCCTTCAAGAAAAACATCTTTACCAAGTTGGCCGCGCTTGCTGCGATGCCGGTGCTTAATGCCTTCAAGCAGCGTGCAGACCATCGGCGCTACAACGGTGCCTGCCTGCTTGGGCTGAGGGGTATCGTGGTCAAGAGTCATGGTTCTGCCGATACTTTTGCGTTTGGTACGGCCATCAATGTTGCGATCGAGACGGCTGCTAACGGTGCGCTGGAACGTATTGCCGAGCGTCTGGCGCAGCAGCCCATTTCCCAAGGGAGTATTTAAGTGGCTTTTGCCCGTGTTGCCGGTGTCGGTAGCTATCTTCCTGCCAATCGCGTTTTAAACAATGACCTGATTTCCCTTGGGGTCGATACCAACGATGAATGGATCGTGGCGCGTACCGGTATCAAGGCCCGCCACCTTGCCGAGGCTGGGCAGACTTCAAGCGATCTGGCTTTCATTGCCAGCGAGCGGGCCATGGAAATGGCCGGTGTTTCGGCCGCCGATATCGATCTCATCATTGTCGCGACCTCAACTCCCGACTTTGTCTTTCCCAGCACTGCTTGCCTGCTTCAGAACAAGCTTGGCAACAAGGGGGCTGTGGCTTTTGACGTACAAGCGGTTTGCAGTGGATTCATTTACGCGCTGACCATTGCCGAGAAATTCATCCGTTCCGGTTCCAACAAGCGCGCGCTGGTGGTTGGTGCCGAGGTCTTCTCGCGCATTCTGGACTGGAACGACCGCGGCACCTGCGTACTGTTCGGCGATGGCGCCGGCGCGGTTATTCTCGAAGCCGCCGATCAGCCTGGCATTCTTGCTACGGCCTTGCATGCTGACGGCTCCCATCATGGAATTCTTTCAGTTCCCGGCAATGTCTGCGGCGGGAAGGTGATCGGTGATCCGTTCCTGCGCATGGATGGTCAGGCGGTGTTCAAGTTTGCCGTACGCGTTCTTGCCGACGTGGCCAAGGAGTGCTGTGATCTTGTCGGTGTCGAGTCACAGTCGATTGATTGGCTGATTCCGCATCAGGCCAATATTCGCATCATCGAAGCCACTGCCAAGAAGATGGGCTTGCCGATGAATCGCGTTATTGTGACCGTCGACCAGCATGGCAACACCTCTGCCGCCTCGGTTCCGCTGGCGCTCGATGCAGCCGTGCGCGACGGCCGCATCAAACGCGGGCAGAAGATCATGCTTGAAGGTGTCGGCGGCGGCTTTACCTGGGGCGCTGCACTGCTTGAGTTTTAGGCATTCGCAGCAAGAATCTGAATCAGGAGACGAAAATGTCGTTTGCGTTTGTATTTCCGGGGCAGGGCTCGCAATCGGTCGGCATGATGGCGGCCTACGGCGAAGCTGCTATCGTTCGCGCCACTTTTGACGAGGCTTCGGCCGCCCTTGGCGACGATCTCTGGACGATGGTTGCCGACGGTCCGGCCGAACTGCTGACGCAGACCGTGAATACGCAGCCGGTCATGCTTACCGCCGGCATCGCTGCCTGGCGCTTGTGGCAAGAGAAGGGCGGCAGGAGGCCGGCCGTTGTCGCCGGCCACAGCCTCGGCGAATATGCGGCACTGGTCGCTGCTGGCGTGCTCGAACTGAAGGATGCCGTACCGCTGGTGCGTCTGCGCGCCGCCGCGATGCAGGAAGCCGTGCCGGTGGGTACCGGCGCCATGGCCGCGATCCTCGGTCTCGACGATGATGGCATCCTTGCCGCCTGTGCCGAATCCGTACAGGGTGAAGTGGTTGAGCCAGTCAATTTCAATGCGCAGGGCCAGACGGTTATCGCCGGCCACAAGGGCGCCGTCGAGCGTGCCATGGAGGCCTGCAAGGCCGTGGCGCCAAGCGAGCTGTGGCGCTGCCGGTGTCGGCTCCGTTCCATTCATCGCTGATCCGCCCGGCGGCCGACAAACTTGCCGCCCGTCTGGCCGAACTTAAGCTTGCCGCACCTCAGATTCCGGTGATCAACAACGTTGACGTCGCGATTGAGAGCGATGTGGCAAAAATCAAGGACGCGCTGGTACGTCAAGCCTATAACCCGGTGCGTTGGGTCGAGACTGTTCAGAAAATGGCCGCAATGGGCGTAACCGTCGTTGCCGAGTGCGGCCCGGGCAAGGTGCTGGCCGGCCTGACCAAGCGCTGCGGTGCCGAAAACATCAACGGCGTGGCGCTGGCGGATGCTGCGGCCATCGAAGCCAACCTGAATCTGGAGTAAGCGGAAATGCTGAATGGACAACTCGCCCTCGTTACCGGTGCTTCGCGCGGTATCGGCCAGGCCATTGCCCTCGAACTCGGCAAGGCCGGCGCCATCGTAGTCGGCACCGCTACGACCGCCGACGGCGCAGCGAAGATCAGCGCCTACCTTGCCGACGCCGGTATCAGGGGCAAGGGTGCCGCACTGGAAGTGCGCGAGCAGGCTCAGGTGGATGCGCTGATCGGTGAAATCGAGAAAGAATTCGGTGTTGCCGTGACCGTTCTGGTCAACAATGCCGGCATCACCCGCGACAACCTCGCGATGCGTATGAAGGACGACGAGTGGGATGCGGTCATCGATACCAACCTGAAGGCCGTCTTCCGCCTGTCCAAGGCCGTCATGCGCGGCATGATGAAGGCCCGCAACGGTCGCATTATCAACATCACCTCGGTCGTCGGCCATGCCGGCAACCCGGGGCAGGCCAACTACTGCGCGTCGAAGGCCGGTGTTTCCGGCATGACGCGTTCGCTGGCAAGAGAACTGGGAAGCCGCAATATCACGGTGAATTGCGTGGCCCCGGGTTTCATCGACACCGATATGACCAAGGCACTCGATGAAAAGCAAAAAGAAGGCCTGGTTGGCAGCATTCCTCTGGGCCGCCTCGGCAGCCCGGCAGACATTGCCGCCGCCGTCGCCTATCTGGCATCACCCGCTGCTTCCTACGTGACAGGTACGACCCTGCACGTGAATGGCGGCATGTACATGGATTGAAATTGCAGTGTGCGGCCGGCGTATTTTCCAAGTTTGGTAAGCGCCGGTCATTTTGGTAGAATTCAGGTTTTGTTTTACACCTGTAACAGGGAAGGAGCCCCTAATGGAAAACATCGAACAACGCGTCAAGAAAATCGTCGCCGAACAACTCGGCGTCAACGAAGCGGATATCAAGAACGAGTCCTCCTTCGTCGATGATCTCGGCGCTGATTCGTTGGATACCGTTGAACTGGTCATGGCCCTCGAAGAAGAATTCGAGACCGAGATTCCGGACGAACAAGCCGAGAAGATCACGACGGTTCAGCAGGCGATCGATTTCATCCTCGCCAACAAGAAATAAGTCCAATTCGGGATTTCCCTCGCGGGCCGGCTGAGAATTCTTGATTCTTCCGCTGGCCCGAGTTGCGAAAGCAGTACCCCTTTGCGTTTTTCCTCAACGTTTCCGGAGTTCAATTTGGCACGCCGTCGAGTTGTCATCACCGGCCTGGGGATCGTCTCTCCAGTCGGCAACACCGTCGAACAAGCCTGGCAGAACATTCTTGCCGGTCGTTCTGGCATTGCACGCATCACCCGTTTCGATACCTCCGCTTTCCCGGTTCAAATCGCCGGTGAGGTCAAAGATTTCGACATCGGAGACTACTTGTCGCCGAAAGAAGCCCGCCGCATGGATACCTTTATCCATTACGGCATGGCTGCAGGCATTCAGGCCATCAAGGATGCGGGCCTGGAAGCTCATCCCGCCAACGCTGAAAGAATCGGTGTGGCGATCGGCTCTGGTATCGGTGGCTTGCCGCTGATCGAGGAGACTCGGGACGAGTACATCAAGAGTGGCGTGCGCAAGATTTCGCCCTTCTTTGTTCCTGGATCGATCATCAACATGATCTCCGGCAATTTGTCGATCATGTATGGCTACAAGGGCCCGAATGTTGCCTTGGTGTCAGCCTGCTCTACCGGTACGCACAGCATTGGCGATGCCGGCCGCCTGATCGAGTATGGCGACGCCGACATCATGATTGCCGGCGGTGCCGAAGCTACTATTTCACCACTGGGGTTGGGTGGTTTTTGTGCGGCTCGTGCGTTGTCAACGCGCAACGACGATCCGATTACTGCCAGCCGCCCGTGGGACAAGGATCGCGACGGATTTGTGCTCGGTGAGGGCGCCGGTGTTCTGGTGCTCGAGGAGTATGAGCATGCCAAGGCACGTGGCGCGCGGATTTACGGCGAGCTGGTCGGTTACGGCATGAGTGCCGATGCCAACCACATGACGGCACCGTGTGAGGATGGTAATGGCGCAAGCCGCTGCATGCTGGCGGCGCTGCGCAATGCCGGCCTGAATCCTGAGGATGTCCAGTACGTCAATGCCCACGGTACCTCGACTCCGCTGGGTGACAAGGCTGAAACCATCGCCGTCAAGCGCGCCTTCGGTGCGCATGCCAGCAAACTGGTTGTCAACTCGACGAAATCGATGACAGGCCACCTGCTGGGTGCTGCCGGAGGTATCGAGGCGGTATTTTCAGCGTTAGCGATCTACAACCAGGTTTCGCCGCCGACGATCAATCTCTTCAATCAGGATGAGCTGTGCGATCTCGACTACTGTGCCAATGAAGCACGGCAGATGAAAATCGACGCGGCATTGTCGAATTCCTTCGGTTTCGGTGGTACCAACGGTACTGTCGTCTTTCGTCGGATCTGATCGGCGTTACCGGGAAATGTCCTTCCCGGTAACCCTTCGTTTCAAGCCTTCGCGCCGCCTTTGGGCGGCGTTGTTTTTTTCGCACGCACTTTCGCTGATTGCCATAGGAATGTTGGCATTGGGCGTGTGGGCGAGCGTTCTGGCGTTGATCGTCCTGAGCCTGTCGCTGGTGGGTGTCTGGCGTATGATCGAAACGCCTGTGGTGGTTCTTCAGGATGACGGAGGCGTGTTGTGGCAGCTTGAGGACGGTAACGAGGCCCTTGGGCTGTTGGTCAGCGGTACCGCCTTTAGCTGGCTGGTTGTTCTGCGACTCCGCTTCGAGCCGGCGACGGGAGGCAAAAGTGTCCGGGTGCTGGTGGCCTTGGCCGACAGCCTTCCTGCTTACGATTTCAGGCAACTGCAGGTGTGGTCACGCTGGGTTGCGTCAGTCAGGCGCGCTGTGCAGGACGCCGAAGGGTCGTAGACCGCGGCTTGATGAGCGTTTCTGGATAATCCAGAGAGTAGTGCAGTCCTCGGCTTTCCTTGCGCTTCAACGCACAACGGACGATCAGGTCTGCAGTAAGCACCAGATTGCGCAGTTCGATCAGGTCGTTGGTGACGCGGAAATTGGCGTAAAACTCGTCGATTTCGCGCATCAGCAGGCGAATGCGATGCTGGGCACGGCGCAGGCGTTTGGTAGTGCGAACGATGCCCACATAGTCCCACATGAAGCGGCGCAACTCATCCCAGTTGTGCGAAATGACGACCTCCTCATCGGCATCCGTCACACGGCTTTCATCCCAGTCCGGCAATGGCGGCAGCGCTTGTTTCGGTAACGTGAGTATGTCGGCAACAGCAGCCTCGGAAAAAACGAGACATTCCAGCAGAGAATTCGAGGCCAGCCGGTTGGCGCCGTGCAATCCGGTGCAGGCGGCTTCTCCGGCTGCGTATAGCCCGGGGATATCGGTGCGTGCGTGCAGGTCAGTGACGATTCCTCCACAGGTGTAATGAGCAGCGGGGACGACGGGCATCGGATCGTGCGCGATATCGATGCCAAGTTCCAGGCAGCGCGCATGAATATTCGGAAAATGCTCGAGGATGAATGCTTCGCCCTTATGTGCGATATCGAGGAAAACGCAATCCAGCCCGTATTTCTTCATTTCATAGTCGATAGCGCGGGCAACGACGTCTCGCGGCGCCAGTTCGGCGCGTGGGTCATGTTGCGGCATGAAACGTGTGCCATCGGGCAGGCGCAAAATACCGCCCTCGCCACGCACCGCTTCCGAGATCAAAAAAGATTTGGCTTGCGGGTGATAGAGGCAAGTCGGGTGAAACTGGATGAATTCCATGTTGGCCACCCGGCACCCCGAACGCCAGGCCATGGCGATGCCATCACCCGTCGAAGTGTCGGGGTTGGTCGTATAGAGATAGACCTTGCCTGCGCCACCGCTTGCGATGATCGTCGACTGCGCACCGACGGTAACGATTTCACCGCTGACGTTGTCGAGTGCATAGGCACCATAACAACGGTCATCCACCAGTCCGAGTTTTTTGCCGGTAATGAAATCAATGGCAATGTGATCTTCAAGAACGGTGATATTGGGGTGCGCCAACAGTTTTTTTGTCAGTGTCTGCTGAACAGACAAGCCAGTGGCATCGGCAACATGGATTACCCGGCGAGCGCTGTGCCCACCTTCCCGCGTCAGGTGATAGCCGTCGGCCGATCGTGTGAAAGGTACGCCTTGTTCTACCAGCCAGTCGATTGCGCGACGCCCATTTTCGACGACAAAACGAGTCGCTGCCGGGTCGTTCAGATGTCCACCGGCCTCAAATGTGTCGCGGATGTGCGCTTCGATTGAATCGTGGCTATCCAGAACCGCAGCAATACCACCTTGGGCCCATGCCGAAGCACTGATTTCGACAGAGCGCTTGCTGATGACAGCAACGCGACGGCTATCCGCTAGCCGTAGTGCAGCGGATTGTCCGGCAAGGCCGCTGCCGATAATGAGCACGTCGAAATGATTTTGCACGATAGCTTTTGGCGACTGGAGACCGCGAACTATAGCATGCCCACTTCGGGTAATAACCCTTGCCACGACTGCACTATCGGCGTGGTGCTGGGTCGAAATGATGGTTCGTGCAGATGCTTTTGGCTTGTCTCCTTTGCCTTGCGTTATACTTTTTCGCAAAGCACAAATAACCGACAGGGAAGCATTAAGGATGAGCGAGCGCGAAATTGACCAGTTGCTGGTCGAGCGGGCGCAGAAAGGCGATCAACGCGCCTTTGAACAGCTGGTTGCAAAATATCAGCGGAAACTGGCCCGCCTGCTGTCCCGTTTCATTCGTGACCAGGCTGAAGTTGAAGATGTGGCGCAGGAGGCTTTTATCAAGGCCTATCGTGCGCTGCCGTCCTTTCGTGGTGACAGTGCGTTCTATACTTGGCTCTATCGAATTGGTGTCAACACTGCAAAAAATTACCTGGTAGCGCAGGGGCGGCGCGCCCCAACATCAACGGGATTTGACTCGGAAGAGGCGGAAACCTTCGATGATGGCGACCAGTTGCGCGATATCAATACCCCGGAAAGCGTTCTTCACTCAAAGCAGATCGGGGAAACCGTCAACGCTGCCATGGAGGCATTGCCCGAAGAGTTGCGCACGGCCATCGTGCTCCGGGAGCTTGAAGGCTTGAGCTACGAGGAGATTGCAAAGGTAATGGATTGCCCGATTGGCACCGTCCGGTCGCGTATTTTTCGGGCGAGAGAGGCTGTGGCTGCAAAATTGCGCCCACTTCTGGATATTTCTCCGGATCGCCGATGGTAGGGCGTGTCCGTGGGGCTCATAGAGCACCAATGTTTCGTTTATTTCGTTGAAATTCCATGAGTGAAGCTACTGGAACCGTTATCAAAGTTGATGGCGATTACGCAATCGTCCGGACAGACGAAGCGGGCTGCGGTCGCTGCCACGAAAAAGGTGGTTGCGGTGGTGCCAACGTTGGCCGGATGTTCTGCAGCACTCCCCAGCGCTGGCGGGTATTGAATCCTCGCGGAGCAGTTGTTGGTGAAAAGGTAGCCATCGCTGTGGGTGATGGAGCTGTTACTGCTAGCGCCATGCTGATCTACGTATTACCGTTGGCGTTCTTGGTTGCTGGTGCTTTGCTCGGCACGGCATTGGCAGAAGAAGCTGGCGGAATTATTGGCGCTGTTTCAGGTCTCACCCTCGCGTGGCTCTGGGTGAAGCACCTCCAGAAGCAGCGCTATTGCGATCCGAAATTTCATCCCCATATCGTCTGAAAATTTCATCCACTTCCAGTTCTATCAGGAGGCGAATCGTCCCATGAAAAAGATACTGTCTGTATTTCTGCTGTTTGTTTTGAGCTTCGGGGCCTCTGCTCAGGTTCGTGGGTTGCCGGATTTCTCCGAGCTGGTTGAAAAGCATGGTGCGGCAGTCGTCAACATCAGCACGACGCAGGTTGTCAAAGGGCGGAACCAGCAATCCCGTTGCCCTTCGACGAAGACGATCCAATGTTCGATCTCTTCCGCCGCTTCATGCCGCCACCCGGTCAGGGGGCGTGGCTTGCCGCGCGATTTTGAACATCGTTCGCTTGGTTCCGGCTTCATCGTCAGTGCCGACGGTTACATCATGACCAATGCCCACGTAATTGACGCTGCCGACGAAGTCGTCGTCAAACTTACGGACAAGCGTGAGTTTCGTGCCAAGGTGATAGGTGCCGACAAGCGCACCGATGTGGCACTGCTGAAAATCGAAGCCAGCGGGCTTCCCACCGTAAAGCTGGGAGATCCCGCTACGCTCAAGGTTGGCGAATGGGTGCTGGCTATCGGCTCTCCGTTTGGCTTCGACAGCAGCGTGACCGCTGGCATCGTCAGTGCCAAGGGGCGCTCGCTGCCACAGGAAAATTACGTTCCCTTCATTCAGACCGATGTCGCCATCAACCCCGGGAATTCGGGCGGACCACTCTTCAACATGAAGGGTGAAGTAGTCGGCATCAATTCCCAGATCTACAGCCGTTCCGGCGGCTTCATGGGCATTTCCTTTGCCATCCCGATCGATCTGGCCATGGATATCCAGAACCAGTTGAAAGCCAGCGGGCGCGTTAGTCGCGGCCGGATGGGCGTGGTGATCCAGGAAGTGACCAAGGAGCTTGCCGAAACTTTTGGCCTGGGCAAGACACAGGGGGCGCTGGTGAGCTCGGTAGAGAAGGGTGGGCCTGCGGACAAGGCCGGGATCGAGGCCGGCGACGTGATTCTCCGTTTTGACGATAAGGCGATCGTCAGTTCATCGGATTTGCCGCGTATCGTCGGCATGACCCGGCCAGGAACGAAAGTGCCGGTCAGCGTCTGGCGCAAGGGAAGCGGCAAGGCGCTTGAGCTGGTTGTTGCCGAAATGCCGCTAGAGGACAAGCAGGCAGCGAGGAGCAAGGCCAAGCCGATCGATCAATCGGCCAATCGTCTCGGCCTGGTTGTCTCGGAGCTGACGGCAGACCAGCGCAAGGAGCTGAAGCTGGCATCGGGGCTGTTGATCGAGGACATTCGCGGCAATGCGGCTCGCACCGATCTGCAACGGGGTGACATCATCCTGGCCGTGATCAGCAAGGGGACGACGACTGAATTGCGGTCCGTCGAGCAGTTCAACCGGGTGCTGGCGCAGTTCGACAAGAACGCCAACGTTACGTTGCTGGTCAGGCGCGGAGAGGTTCAGACCTTCGTAACTATCAAGGGACTCAATGGCGACAAATAGCCTGCGCCTCACCCTGTTGTCGCGCACCTACTGCCACCTCTGCCATGATATGGAGGTGGCTCTGGCGCCATTGGCTGCCGATTTTGGTGCAGAGGTCGTGGTGCTTGACGTTGATGCCGACGACGCACTTGAAGCGCGCTGGGGGGAGTTGGTTCCGGTCCTGCTGCATGAGGATCACGAGCTGTGCCATTACTTCCTGGAAGCCGCCAAAGTCCGTGATTATTTGAGCCAATTCCGCTAAAATACTGGCCTTGACGCTTATCCCAAAGGGTGCTCGACAGCACCCTTTTTTGTATTCCATGGACCACATCCGCAATTTCTCAATCATCGCGCACATCGATCACGGCAAATCAACGCTGGCGGATCGCATCATTCACCTCTGCGGCGGCCTTTCGGACCGTGAAATGGAAGCCCAGGTCCTCGACTCGATGGATATCGAGCGAGAGCGCGGCATTACCATCAAGGCACCAGACAGCAGCCTTGTCCTACAAAGCGCGAGATGGTCAGGTCTATAACCTGAATCTGATCGATACGCCGGGGCACGTCGACTTCTCCTATGAAGTTTCCCGTTCGCTCTCGGCCTGCGAAGGCGCGCTGCTGGTGGTCGATGCGTCGCAAGGGGTTGAAGCGCAGACCGTGGCGAACTGCTATACGGCAATCGAACTGGGTGTCGATGTGTTGCCGGTGCTGAACAAGATCGATCTGCCTTCGGCCGACCCGGATGGGGCTCGTCAGGAAATCGAGGATGTCATTGGTATCGACGCTTCCGATGCCGTTCTCGCGTCGGCCAAAACCGGCCTCGGCGTTCAGGACATTCTGGAAGCAATCATCCAGCGCATTCCTGCGCCGAAAGGTGATCCTGCAGCGCCGTTGAAGGCGCTGATCATCGACTCGTGGTTCGACAACTACGTCGGTGTGGTCATGCTCGTTCGTGTGGTTGATGGCATTCTGAAGCCCAAGGACAAAATTCGACTGATGGCCGTTGGCACGACGCACCTTTGCGAGCAGGTGGGGGTGTTCACCCCAAAATCGCAGCCGCGCACTGAACTTTGTGCAGGTGAGGTGGGATTCATCATCTCTGGCATCAAAGAGCTTGATGCCGCCAAGGTTGGCGCTACCGTGACCTTGGCCGAACGTCCGGCCACCGAACCGCTACCTGGCTTCAAGGAAATCAAGTCGCAGGTTTTTGCCGGTCTTTATCCGATCGAGGCCAATCAGTACGACTCCTTGCGCGAGTCCCTGGAGAAGCTCAAGCTGAACGACGCCTCGCTGCATTACGAACCGGAAGTCTCGCAGGCGCTTGGCTTTGGCTTTCGGTGTGGTTTCCTCGGTCTTTTGCACATGGAAATCGTGCAGGAGCGTCTCGAGCGCGAATTTGACCAGGACCTGATCACAACCGCGCCAACGGTGGTGTACCAGGTCTCGATGCGCGATGGAACGATCATTCAGGTCGAGAACCCGTCGAAGCTGCCTGACCTTTCCAAGGTCGAGGAAATTCGCGAGCCAATCATCACGACCACGATCTTTGTCCCGCAGGATTATCTCGGTAGCGTCATCACGCTATGCAATCAGAAACGTGGCAACCAGATTGATCTGCATTACCACGGCCGCCAGGTGAAAGTGGTGTACGACATGCCGATGGCCGAAGTGGTGATGGATTTCTTCGACAAGCTGAAATCGGTTTCGCGTGGTTATGCCTCGCTGGATTACGAATTCAAGGAATATCGCGCTGCCGATGTGGTCAAGCTCGACATCCTGATCAACAGCGAAAAGGTTGATGCCCTGTCACTGATCGTGCACCGGGCTAATGCGCAGTATCGCGGTCGCGAACTGGCCGCCAAGATGCGCGAACTGATTCCCCGTCAGATGTACGACGTGGCAATCCAGGCTGCGATCGGTGCCAATATCATTGCCCGTGAGAACGTCAAGGCGATGCGCAAGGATGTGCTGGCCAAGTGCTACGGCGGCGATATCAGCCGTAAGAAGAAACTGCTGGAAAAGCAGAAGGCGGGCAAGAAACGCATGAAGCAGGTTGGCAGTGTTGAAATTCCGCAGGAAGCTTTCCTGGCCGTCTTGCGTGTCGATGGAAAGTAAGGGGACCGCGCCGTGAATTTTGCCCTGATCCTGTTTGTTCTCCTGCTCGTGTCTGGTGCCATCTGGGCTGTCGACTCATTGCTCTTCAAGCCGAAGCGCGCAGTCGATGCCAAGGAGCCCTGGTGGGTCGAGTATGGCTCCGGGTTCTTTCCAGTCATCCTTATCGTATTCGTGCTGCGCTCATTCATCGTTGAGCCATTCAAAATTCCATCCGGCTCGATGATTCCGACCCTTCTGGTGGGTGACTTCATTCTGGTGAATAAATACACCTACGGAATTCGTCTGCCGATCATCAACAAGAAGGTCCTTGACATCAATCAGCCCCAGCGCGGCGACGTCATGGTGTTTCGCTACCCGGCCGATCCTTCGCTCGATTACATCAAACGCGTCGTCGGCCTCCCTGGCGACAAGGTCGCCTACCAGAACAAGCGCTTTACGATCAACGGTCAGCCCGTCAAGCTGGGCAAGCAGGAGGACTACCTGCATCCGGAGCGCCTCTATTATTCGAAGCAGTTCTCGGAGAACCTGGGCGAGGTCGAGCACCGGATTCTCAATGACGACGATGCGCCGTCATTTATCAACGACGCTTTGCTGTTCCCATTTCGTGAAAATTGTCTCTACAATAATAGCGGCGTGATCTGCACGGTACCGGCAGGCCATTACTTTATGGTCGGCGACAATCGTGACAACAGCCGTGACAGCCGGGTGTGGGGTTTCGTCCCCGACGAGAATATTGTCGGCAAGGCCTTCTTCATCTGGTTCAACTTCAGCGACCTTGGTCGCGTCGGCTCGTTCAAGTGAGGGGAGATGAAGTGAAGAATCAAAAAGGCGTCAGCTTGTCGGGCCTCTTGGTATGGGGCTTTATTCTTGCAATGGTGGCACTGGTTGTCATCAAGGTGGCTCCCGCTACCATCGAATACTTCAAGATTCAGAAAGCTATCAAATCTGTAGCTTCTGCTGCCACAGCGAGTTCAACGGTCCCCGAGTTGCGCAAGGCCTATTCGAAGTATGCAGAAGTCGAACACATTTCCGACGTTCGGCCGGAAGATCTGGATATCGCCAAGGAAGGCAATCAGGTGGTCATTTCCTTCGCCTACGAAAAGAAAATCGGCTTGGTCGGCCCAGTCAGCCTGCTCATTGATTACCAGGCCTCTTCGTCAGGACGCGGCAAAGGCGAATGACGGCTGACAGGCTCGAGAAGGCAATTGGCCACATTTTTTCCGATTCGAGCCTGTTGCAGACTGCGCTGACCCATCGCAGTCACAGTTCCCCGCATAACGAACGTCTTGAATTCATCGGCGATTCGGTTCTGAACTGTGTGGTGGCGCTGGAACTCTACCGCCGCTTTCCCGCCTTGGCCGAAGGCGAAATGTCGCGCTTGCGCGCCAACCTTGTTCGCCAGGAAACCCTGCATCAAATTGCCGATTCCCTTTCGCTGGGCGAGGCTTTGCGCCTAGGCGAGGGCGAACTGAAAAGCGGCGGCCATCGCCGCCCGTCGATTCTTGCCGATGCCGTTGAGGCAATCATTGGTGCGGTGCAACTGGATGCCGGCTTTGATAAGGCAGTCATCGTGGTGGCGCAACTTTACGAGAGCCGGCTAATGGCTATCGTTCCCGGACAACAGAGCAAGGACCCGAAGACGCAGTTGCAGGAATACCTGCAGGCGCGTCGGCTTACCTTGCCGCAATATTCCCTCATGGACACGTCGGGTGAAGCGCATGCCCAGAATTTCCGCGTTGCCTGTGACATCACGGCACTGCGCCTGCACACCGAGGGTAGCGGTCAGAGCCGCCGGGCTGCAGAACAAATGGCCGCCGAGTGCGCGCTGGAGAAACTGAAATGACGACACTTCGTTCCGGATACATCGCCATCGTTGGCCGTCCCAATGTCGGCAAGTCGACGCTGCTCAACGCCTTGATCGGCGAGAAAATCAGCATCGTCTCGCGCAAGGCGCAGACTACGCGCCACCGCATCACCGGCATTCGCACCGACGACAATGCCCAGTTCGTTTTCGTCGATACGCCAGGCTTCCAGACCCAGCACACCAATGCGCTGAACCGAGCGATGAACCGTGGGGTTACTACTGCGCTTTCCGATGTCGATGTCGTCCTGTTCGTGATCGAGGCCGACCGTTTTGGCAGCAAGGACAAGGTGGTGTTCGATCTGCTGCCGACGGACAAACCGGTGATTCTGGTGGTCAACAAGACCGACCGCATCAAGGACAAGGCGGCCTTCATGCCTTTTCTGGCCGACGTGGCCGGGCGCCGTGATTTTGCAGCGGTAGTGCCGGTCAGCGCCACCAACGGCAAGCAGCTCAAGGAGTTGCTGGCCGAGACACGCAAGCAGTTGCCGCATGAGGAACTGCTGTTTGCCGAAGACGAGATGACCGACAAGAGCTCGCGCTTCATTGCCGCCGAGTACATCCGCGAAAAGCTGTTCCGCCTGCTGGGCGACGAGTTGCCGTATTCGACCACGGTCGAGATCGAGAAATTCGAGGAAGAGGGCAAGCTCAAGCGCATCTTTGCCGCCGTCGTCGTCGATCGCCCGGGGCACAAGGCCATCGTCATCGGCAAGGGCGGCGAGACGCTGAAGCGTATCGCTTCCGAGGCGCGCCAGGACATGGAGCGCCTGTTCGACGGCAAGGTCTATCTCGAAGTCTGGGTCAAGGTAAAGTCTGGCTGGACCGACGACGAGCGCCTGCTGCGTTCGCTCGGCTACGAATAACAGAATAACGAGCAGCGGCAGAGGCGCGTCCGGCAATGGTGGCAATGCAGCGGCAACGGGTCGACGCACAGCCGGCATGGGTTCTGCATTCCTATCCCTTCCGCGAAACCAGTCTGATCGTCGAGGTTTTCACCCGCGACCATGGCCGTGTCGCCTTGCTGGCGCGTGGCGCCCGGCGCCCGCGTTCCGTGTTGCGCGGCCTGTTGCTGGCCTTCCAGCCGCTGGAACTGGGCTGGGCCGGTAAGGGCGAGGTGCAGACACTGATGAAAGCTGAATGGCAGGGCGGGCAGCCGCTGCTTTCCGGCAAGGCGCTGTTCTGCGGCTATTATCTGAACGAACTGTTGATGAACCTGCTGCCTCGTGAGGATTCGCACGAGAAACTCTTTGCCGCCTACAGCGAAACCATGCGCCGCTTTGCCGATGGTGTGCGCGAGGCCGATCTGCGCAGCTTCGAACACTCGCTGCTGGCCGAACTTGGCTACGGCCTGACGCTGAGTCATGATGCCGAAGGCCGGCCGATCGAGGCTGGCGCATCCTATGCCTACGAGATCGAGCGGGGGGCCGTGCGACTCGGGGCGCCGGGAAACTCGGCCTTGTCGGTCTGCGGCAAAACCCTGTTGGACATGGAGCGCGAGGATTTCTCCGATCCACGTTCGCTGAGCGAAGCAAAACAACTGATGCGGGCGCTGATGACTCACTACCTCGGTGGCTACAGCCTTGAAACCCGGAAGATTTTCATGGAGCTGCAGGAATTATGACCGATCCGGAAAGAAGCGCGATGATCGAACTTGGCGTCAACATCGACCACGTCGCAACCCTTCGCCAGGCCCGCCGCACCTGGGAGCCTGATCCCGTCTGGGCGGCGGTCGAAGCCCATCTGGGTGGTGCCGATGGCATCACCGTGCATTTGCGCGAAGACCGACGCCACATCCAGGATACGGATGTCGAACAGCTGCGCCAGCAGACACAGATCAAGCTCAACCTGGAAATGGCGGCCACCGACGAAATGGTCGGCATCGCCTGCCGTATCAAGCCAGAAATGGCCATGCTGGTGCCGGAAGGTCGGCATGAAGTCACCACTGAAGGCGGGCTCGATGTGCTGGCCCAGGAGGGGATGCTCAAGCATGCCGTGCAGCAGATGGCCGACGCCGGCATCGTCAGCAGCGTGTTTATTGATGCCGATCTCGCGCAGATCGAAGCGGCGGCACGCATCGGGGCCAGGGTTTGCGAAATCCATACCGGCCCTTACGCCCACGCTTTCCACAGCCATGGCCGCGACGCCGAAGCGCCAGCGGTGGTGGTGGAATTGAACAAGATTCGCGTGGCCGGTCAGGCCATCCGCGATCTCGGCATGCGCTTCAACGCCGGTCACGCCCTCAATTACTACAACGTGCAGCCGGTTGCCCGGCTGGCCGGCGTGCGCGAACTGCATATTGGCCACTCGATCGTCAGCCGCTCGGTTTTCGTCGGCCTGCGTGAAGCCGTGCGCGAAATGAAGGCGTTGTTGCGCGAAGCGGCGCGGCAGGGCGAGTGACCGAATTGTGATCTACGGCATCGGCACCGATATCGCTGCTGTTGCGCGCCTGAGCACAATGTTCGAGCGCCACGGCATGGCCGCCGCCGAAAAGCTGCTGGCCCCGGTTGAACTGGAAGAATTCGCCAAGGCTGGCGACAAGGGCCGCTTTCTAGCCAAGCGTTTTGCCGCCAAGGAAGCCTTCGGCAAAGCCCTCGGCACCGGCGTCCGGGCGCCGGCAACCTTGCCGGCCATCGCCATCGTTCATGACGATCTGGGCAAGCCGGTGTTCAGCTTTGCCGGCGAACTGGCGGCGCTGATGCAGGAAAAACGGCTTGTTGCCCATCTTTCCATTTCCGACGAGAACGACTACGCCGTCGCCTTCGTCATCCTGGAGCAGTCATGAAAGCGCTTCCCCTCGGTCCGCTGATGATCGACATCGCCGGCACGGAGCTGACCGAACTCGATCACGAGCGGCTGTCACACCCGGCGGTTGGCGGCATCATCCTGTTTTCGCGCAACTACCAGAGTCCTGAGCAGCTGCAGCACCTGTGTGCCGAAATCCACGCGCTGCGCGAACCCCGTCTGCCCATCGGCATCGACCACGAAGGGGGCAGGGTGCAGCGTTGCCGGGAAGGTTTTACGCGTCTGCCGGCCATGCGCAGTCTGGGCGAAGTTTGGGATCGTGACCCAAGCAAGGCGCAGACCATGGCCCGGGCCATCGGCTACGTGCTGGCTGCCGAGTTGCGGTCACGCGGCGTCGACCTGTCCTTCACGCCGGTGCTCGACCTCGACTGGGGGCGCAGCTCGGTGGTCGGCACGCGTGCCTTCCACAGTGACCCGCAGGTGGTGGTCAAACTGGCCGGAGCACTGATCGAGGGTTTGCGGCAGGCTGGGATGATCGCCTGTGGCAAGCATTTTCCGGGGCACGGCTGGGTCGAGGCCGACTCGCATGTCGCCATTCCGGTCGATGAACGCGGGCTGGATCAATTGGCTGCGGACATGCTGCCGTACCGCCAGTTGAAGCTCGATGCGGTCATGCCGGCCCATGTCAGTTTCCCGAAGTGCGATTGCAAATCAGCTGGATTTTCAAACTATTGGATAGATATTCTGAGAAACGACATTAAATTTGATGGTGTCGTTTTCAGTGATGATCTGTCGATGGAAGGGGCCAGTGTCGCTGGCGATGTATTGGCTCGGGCGATGGCAGCCTACCGTGCCGGTTGCGACATGCTGCTGGTGTGCAACAGCCCGGAGGCTGTTGGCGATCTTCTGCAGCGCTGGCAGGAGCCGATTGATCCGCAACGCTCGGCACGCGTCGAGCGCCTGCTGCCGACAGCGCCTGTGCCGACTCCGGCTGCACTTCTCGAAGATCCCCTGTATCAGGCTGGCGTGGCTTACGCCGGGGAGCTGCGTTGCATCGGCCTGAGGCCGGAAATTTCCGATCTGGGCCAGGTCTTCGCTGCGGCAATTTCGCACCGGAAGGCATTGGCCGCCCCAGTCAAGTTCCAGTAACTCGCTGCTCAGATCATCAGCCGGCAAACTGCCGCCGACGGTCCGAAGCCGTTCAAGAAAGGCCGGCAGGTCGCGGTCGTCGATGGTACCCAGCCCGTGCTCGGACTCCAGACACAGTAGCTCGCCATCGACCAGCCAGACTGCGCGCACCTCGGATACCAGCTGTCCGGTGTGGGTCAGCAGCGATTCACCCGATTCGCCGCTTCCCAAACGAAACACCCATGGCGTCACCTCCAGTGCAACCCAGACCCGCTGCGGGCCATTCTGCATGTACCAGACGCCGGAAGCATCGCGTACATAGTTGCGGCCGATGAACTCGGCCAGCCCGGTGTGCGATACGGGCTTCCCCTGCAGGCGCCAGCGGCCACGCCGATCCAGGCTGAGCCAGCCGTGGCAGTCCGGCACATTCGGCCACTTGGCCATGGCAGCGATGACGCTGGGGTCCATTGAGGTATCCGGAAAAAGGAAATAGAAAAGAAAAAGGCGACCGAAGTCGCCCTTATTCTAGTCGCAAGCGTCGCTTACTTGACGCGGTTGCGGTACTCGTCGGTGCGGGTGTCGATTTCGATCTTGTCACCGATTTCGACAAAGGCCGGCACCGGCAGTTCGAAGCCCGTGGCCAGCTTGGCCGGCTTCATGACCTTGCCCGAGGTGTCGCCCTTGACGGCCGGCTCGGTGTAGATCACTTCGCGGACAACGCTGTTCGGCAGATCGACCGAGATGGCCTTGCCGTCGTAGAACACCACTTCGCAGGGCATACCGTCTTCGAGATACTTGAGCGCGTCGGTCATCGACTCGGCTTCGATCTCGAACTGGTTGTATTCGGCATCCATGAACACGTACAGCGGATCGGCAAAGTAGGAGTAGGACACTTCCTTGCGGTCGAGCTGGACAACGTCGAACTTGTCGTCGGCGCGGTACACCGTTTCGGCGCCGGCACCGGTCAGCAGGTTCTTCATCTTCATTTTGACGACGGCAGCGTTGCGGCCAGACTTGTTGTAGTCGGCCTTGAGCACGACCATGGGGTCGTTGCCGACCATGAATACGTTGCCGGAGCGGAGTTCCTGGGCGGTTTTCATCGGGTGTCCTGTAGCGATTGGCGAAATTGGAAACCCGGCATTATAGTCGATTTTTGTCCAAATCCCGGCAAAAATCAGTCAATAAACTTGTCAGATCAATCTGTTCCGCCAATCGATCACGCCAGCGCCGGGTGTGTTCAGCCAATTCCGGCAGTACGGCTTGGAACGCGTGCCAGACTCCCGCATCCGTTCTTTCGCGGTTCCAGGAGTGCCAGAACTGCCGCAGCGCGCTTTTTGCTGCCGGTGAAAGCCCGGCGCAGTAGCGGTCAAGAAAGGCGTCCAGCTTGACGATATGGGCATCCTCGTCCTGAGGGTAGATGTGCCAGACGAAAGGCTTGCCGGCCCAGATGGCGCGCACCAGCGAATCTTCGCCACGCACGAGATTGAGATCACAGGCCAGCAGCAGATCGTCGTAAGCCTCTTGCTGCACGAAGGGACGTACGCGCAGTTCGAGGTGACCTTGCTGGGCTTTTTCACCCACGGCCAAGGATTTGCCCAGCGCCTCAGACACCGATTTCAGTACGCGTGATTCCGGCACCAGGCACAGAACCCCTTGGCTGCCCTTAACCCAAGCGTCAAGCAGGCCGGCGACGGCCCGGTTTTCGTAGGCGAACAGCGAAATCGCGAGTTGCCCGGATGCCGGCGTACTTCCCGAGCCACCTGAATTCTTCCACCATCGTCGGGTGTCGAAGCTCGCGTGCCGGGCCATCAATCCACGTTCGCGCAGCAGGCCGGCACTGTGCTCGTCGAAGCCGGGGATAAAAAAATGCTTGGTCAGCGGCAGTCGCGGATGGGGTGACGTCAGGCCATGGCATTCCGCCACCCAGCTTTCGGCCGAAAGGTATTCGAGATTGATCCAGTGCGGCGCTCCCCCGGTCTGTTCCTGGCCTCGGGCCATGGCAGCCACATAGCTTTCAGGGAGGGCGCAGCCGAAGGCCTCGATCACGACCTCAGCCGGCTCAGTGTAAGGGAAGGGGGCTGTCCAACGCCGGATCTCGACCCCGGCAAACTGCTGCTGCACAAGCGCCGGAACAAGCCCGGGGCACAGCGGGGCGAACGAAGCCAGGTCATCTACCCACAGCCGGACGCAGTGCCCATGCTCGGCCACCAACTGGCGCGCCAGGCGCCAGCAGACGCCGATATCGCCATAGTTGTCGATGACGGTGCAGAAGATATCCCAGCGTTGCGGTGTGGCAGAAAGCGGCATGAAGGTGCGTTAAAGGTGCGTAGACGGTGCGTGATACCATCGAAGCTCGCCATCGTAACCTATCTGCCGCAGGTCTTTACTGCCACCCGCCTTCATGTCCGAAGCCGCCGAACCGAACAACGCCCCCGAAGCGCCTGCGCCTTTCGATCACCGAACGCTGCTGGCTTCCATGCCCGAGCTGCCGGGTGTCTATCGCATGCTCGATGCGTCCGGCAACGTGCTTTACGTGGGCAAGGCCAAGGCTCTGAAGAAGCGTGTCGCCTCGTATTTCCGCGATAACCACCCGAGTCCGCGCATTGCGCTGATGGTGCGGCAGATCGCCAAGGTGGAAACCACGGTGACGCGCTCCGAGGCGGAAGCGCTGCTGCTCGAGAACAACCTGATCAAACGCCTCAGCCCGCGCTACAACATCCTGTTTCGCGACGACAAGTCCTACCCGTACATCCTCGTCAGCAAGGACGAATTTCCCCGCATCGCCTACTACCGCGGCAGCCTCGATAGCCGCCGGGCCGAGTATTTCGGCCCCTATCCCTCGGCTTCGGCAGTGCGCGATAGCGTGCATCTCCTGCAGCGCATGTTCCGCCTGCGCACCTGCGAAGATTCGGTCTATGCCAATCGCTCGCGGCCTTGCCTGCTACACCAGATCAAGCGTTGCTCGGCGCCCTGTGTCGGGCTGATCGACGCCGCAGCTTACGCCGAAGATCTTCGGCTGGCGCGGTTGTTCCTGCAGGGCCGGCAGCAGGAGGTCATCCGCGCGCTGGGTGAAGCCATGGCCCAGGCTTCGGCCAATCTCGCCTTCGAGAAGGCGGCGATCTACCGCGACCAGATCCAGTCGCTGCGCCATGTACAGGAAAAGCAGCACATGGAGAGCGCGCGTGGCGAGGATTTCGATGTCATCGTCGCCGTGGAAGAGGGCGGTACCGTTTGTGTCAATTTGGCCATGGTGCGCGGCGGCCTGCATCTTGGCGACCGCGCCCATTTCCCAGCCGGTGGTATCAGCTGCCCCCCGGCCGAAGCGCTGAGCGCTTTCCTGCAGCAGCACTACCTCGACCACCCGATTCCCGAGCGGATTCTGGTCAACCTGCCGCCTGACGATGAGGAGATCGGCGAGGCACTGGCGGCGATTGCCGAGCGCGCGGTACCGATTGTCGAAGCACGCCAGGCTATGCACCGGGTGTGGGTGGAAATGGCTGTACAGAACGCACAGCTGGCCATCGTTGCGCGCAAGACAACCCTGACGCTTCAGGGCAAGCGGCAACAGGCGCTTGCGGAAGCCTTGGGGCTGGAATCGGTGGAGCGGATCGAGTGCTTCGATATCAGCCACACGCAGGGCGAGGCAACCGTCGCCTCGTGTGTCGTCTATCAGGGCAATGCCATGAAGAAGTCGGAATACCGCCGCTTCAATATCAGCGGTATCCAGCCCGGCGACGACTATGCCGCGATGCGTCAGGCGGTGCAGCGGCGTTATGAAAAAGTGGCCAGCGGCGAAAGCGTGGCGCCCGATCTCATTCTCATCGATGGCGGCAAGGGGCAGGTGAGTGCTGCAGCCGGCGTCATGGAAGAACTGGGCTTGAGCCATCTGCCGATGATCGGCGTGGCGAAGGGCGAGGCACGCAAGCCGGGGCTGGAGACCTTGATTTTTCCGGAATCGTTACCCAATGCGCGCGAGCCGCTACAATTGCCCCCTGAGCACCCGGGGCTGCACCTGGTTCAAGAAGTCCGGGATGAAGCTCACCGCTTTGCCGTCAGCGGGCACCGCGCACAACGCGGAAAGACGCGCAAAACCTCCCGCCTTGAGGAAATTGAAGGTGTCGGACCGAAACGCCGCAAGGCCCTGATCGCCCAGTTCGGCGGGTTACAGGGTATTGTG
>JADJUC010000017.1 GCA_016710885.1 Candidatus Proximibacter danicus | reverse complement strand
CTCCCGGTGCCTCACCCTGACAACACCATTTCAAGTTGGTTATCGAGGAGCTTCCTCTTGGCGAGGAATGACGAATGAGGCGTGCCTCGCTGCGTGCTGTCCAGATCCGACAATTCCTTCTTGATAGCAGCTTCTTTCATCTGCAAATAACTCCTTTCGGACAAAGTAACGTGGCACTAGCGCAGGTCAATTGGCGGCCATCCATCCCTTGTCTGTCTTTACCATCGGAATGGTCCCGCTGAATTCTTTGCTAAAGCTCTCCGCAAACTGATTGGCGCCTTCATCTGAAAAGACATTCGCATAGAGCGCTCTATTCAGGGCTGGGCATTCTTTAGAAAAATTGGCCATCGGATTAATCGAATTCACTAAACCACGTCTTTCTTTCTCGATCTTGTCGACCGTCTTGTATGGTCCCTCCTGATGCCACGCGAGCTTGTAGAGTTCTTGATACTCCTTGCTTGCTTTATCCTCAATTGCATCCATCTGCCCGACGAATTTCTGGAGTTCGGTGTTTCAACACTCCAAGTCTTCGTTTGCCTCGGTGAGTTTCCCAGACATATCGCCGATGATTCGGGCATTCTCCGGAACTGGTGTTACTTTGATGGTGTATTTGATAGCCACCTGATAGCCGTTTTCACCTTGGGGAATGCCATTTACCCGTTCGAAGCGATCTAGCGATAGGTAACGGCAATCGCCAAGCAAGCCCTGAATGACATTTCTTGCATCGGACTCGGAAGGCGCCGACTTGGAACAAGCAGAAAGCGCTATGGCTACGGCCACAGTCATCAGGGATTTTGCAACATACATTTTGTATCCTTTGCGTGATGAGTTGATGTGAAAGCTTTCTGCGCTGGCGGCCAATGGCCAAGCAGTGCTTAAACGGACACTGGGGTCCGCATGGCATTGATATTGATGACGCTGAAAAATAATGATCTAAATAAAATTCAGTCACTTGGAATTTTTCCGTCAGTATAACAACTCCAATATGCCGATCGCGTTTTTATTCAGCTTCGCATGCTTACCGTAAAGCAACCATCCCCACGTCCAACTCAGATCATCGCCCCGTTGATCGAGATCACTTGCCCCGAAATGTAGGCGGCCTTTTCGGAGGCGAGAAAGGCAACGAGGTCGGCGACTTCCTGTGCCGTGCCGGCGCGTTGCATCGGAACCAGTCTTTTGATGCTGCCGGCGTCGAAGCTGCCTTCGATCATGTCGGTGGCGATGATGCCGGGGGCAACGGCGTTGACGGTGATGCCACGGCTGGCGAGTTCGAGGGCCAGCGGATGGGTGGCGGCGTGCAGTGCGCCCTTGGCAGCGAATAAGTTCACCTGGCCGCGGTTGCCGGTGATGCCGGCGACCGACGAGATGTTGACGATGCGGCCCCAGCGGGTACGGATCATCGGCATGGTCAGCGGCTGGGTGACGTTGTAGAAACCGTTCAGCGACACGTCGAGTACCGAGTCCCACTGTTCGCCGGACATGCCGGGAGATAACGGCGTCGGCATGGATGCCGGCGTTGTTCTACCAGAATCTGGATTAGGCCTGCAGCCAGCACGGTTTCGGGCGCTGCCGCCGTGGCGCTGCGGTCGGTCGCGTCGAAGGCCAGCGCGCTTGCCTGCCGCCGGTGGCGCAGATTTCGGCGGCTAACGCCTCGGCCTTGTCGAGCTGGCGGTTGGCGTGCACCAGCACTTCATGGCCGGCCTCGGCGAGGGCGCGGCAGATGGCGGCACCGATGCCCCCGCTGCCGCCGGTGATGAGGGCGCGTCGGTTTTTTTGTGGCGCGGTGTTCATGTCGGCATTCCTTGGAAGAGCGCCGCTCATGGTTCGACGCTGGCAGCGCCACCCCCACGAACGGAGGATAGGAAGGGTCTGTTCGGCATCGAGGATCACGGCCGCGCGGCCGCAGAGCAGGTTGTGCCTGCCGGCACTTACCGTGAATTGGTAGAGCACGTTGTTGTCGTCACCGGAAAGCCGCTCGGCGATAAGTTCAGGTCGTCCGCAATGTCGTCGAGCCGGGCCACGAAGAGTTCCACTGCGTACGCTGGCGAGGTAGCCCCTGACGCGGCCCGGCTTCTTTGCCGGCGACCAGCGCGCCGTAACGGCCATGGCCTGTGCGGCGTATTCGTGCCGCAGACCGCGCCGAGGCGGCCGTCGGCACGCAACGGGTTGTCGACGCGGGTGGCTGATGGCGCGGCAGCGGATGGTTTCCGGCGACCAGTCGAGCACCGCATCGAGCAGGCAATTGCTGCCCTGATGCGGGATGCGGGCGGCGATGGCGGCGCGATTCAGCGTGGTCTCTGGCAGCATGGCTGGATCGACACCGTGAGTTGCATCGCCGGCGGCAGGTAGTCGAGGCAAACACCACCGGCTTCGCCGCACGCAAGACGCGCCAGCAGCGGCAGTGCGCGCAGTGCCGGGATGCTGTTGCGCAGCGCTTCCAGTGCCGGGTCGGCAAGCGTGTCGACCGCGTCGGTGCCGGGGGTGACGGTGATGCAGGCCAGCGAGCGTTCGCTGCGTTCCGGCGTGAGCAGCAGCGAAATGCCAGCAACATCCGGCACTGGTCGCTTGGCGAAGATCGGCTCCGGGTATTCGCTGTCGTAGGCAATCAGCAGGGTCGGCTGGCGGTCAACAACGACCTGGCCGAGCGCGTCGAGCAGGCCGGCGCCAAAACCAGCGTCGTAGGCCGAGATCACCTGGCACGGTGCCATGGCTTGTGGCGATTCCCCGTGGCCGGCAGCAGCGTTGTCACCGAGTTGGCTGGGAAGCGCGTTGGCGATATCTGCCGGTCGTCGGTGGCCAGTTGTTCGCACAAGGCGTGGCAGTTCTGGCCGTCGGCGCCGGAGGCGGCAAAGACGGTGGCCAGCAACGACGCATCGGCGCCGGCTTGGGGCAATGGCTTCGAGGCCGACGGCGAGCGCGACTTTCACTACGCGGCTGGCGCGGCGGCGTTCGGCCGGGGGCAGCAGTGTTGGTATGGGCAGCAGTGACGGCGCTGGCAGCAGGGGCTGCTCGCCGCGCAGCACAGCGCGTGCGCTTTCGGCCAGTCCGGCAGGCCGGGGGCAATGCAGCCGATGCCTCGATCCAGGCGGTCAGTGCAGTCCATCCCATGTTCCTTTCCTGGGCCACTTGATTCTCTTCGATACACCCACCGTGGGCTACTCAGGGCGAACGGAGCGTGTGCACGCGGGCGGAACCCACGTTCGTGGTGAGTAAGGCCCCTTGCGAAGCAAGGTGTATCGAACCATGAACGCGGCGCGAACGAGGCTCATTTATCGACCACCCCAAAAATCAAACTGCAGTTGCTGCCGCCAAAACCGAAGGGAATTCGACAGCGCGTGGCGGGCTTGGCCGGCACGGCCATGCAGCAGGTAGTCGACGGCGATTGCCGGGTCGGGGCATTCGGTGCCGGGGCTGCCGGGCAGCAGGCCGTCGGTCAGCGCCAGCGCGCAGATTGCCGCTTCTACCGCGCCGGCGGCGCCCAGCGTATGGCCGGTGGCGCCTTGGTCGAACTGCAGGGCACTTTGTCGCCGAACAGCGCCGCCACGGCTTTGCCTTCGGCGGCGTCGTTGGCCGGTGTCGCGGTGCCGTGCAGGTTGATGTAGCCGATGTCTGCTGCTGCCAGCCCGGCCGAACGCAGCGCGGCCTCCATCGCCAGGCGTGCGCCGAGCCTTCCGGGTGCGGTGCCGACGTATGGTAGGCGTCGCTCGACTCGCCGGCCCCGAGCAGCAGCACCGACCCTGCCGGTGCCTTGTCGGCCCGTTCGAGCAGCGCAAAGGCTGCGCCTTCGCCAATCGAGATGCCGTTGCGCGCCGCGTCGTAGGGGCGGCACGGGCGGCTGGAGGTCAGCTCCAAAGAGCGAGGCAAAGCCGTAGAGCGTGGTCAGGCACAGCGTAATCGACACCGCCGACGATGGCCGCGTCGATGGTGCCCAGCGCCAGGTTGGCGGGCAGCTGCGGCAAAGACCTTGGCACTCGACGAGCAGGCGGTTGAAATGGCCATGGCCATGCCTTCCGAGGCCGAAGTAGTCGCGGGTGAATTCGGCCAGCGAAAACGAGTTGTGCGTGCAGCGGTAATTGAAATCGTCTGGCAGCGCGCCGGTGACCGGATCGCGGCGGCGATAGGCCAGTTCGGTCTGCAGGATGCCCGGAGGTGCTGGTGCCGACGAAGATGCCGACGCGCTGGCGGCCATGGCGGGCGATGGCGCACGCACGGCCTCGTCGAAGCCGTCAGTCTGCAGGCCAAGCAGGGCGAGCCGGTTGTTGCGGCAGTCATAGTGCGAGAGTGCGGCTGGCAGCGTCTGCGCATCGACACCGGCCACTTCGCCGATCCAGGTGTCGAGCTTCACCGTCTCGAAGGCGCAGGGCGCCAGGCCGCTGCGCCCGTCCTGCAGCGCTGCGCGTGTGGCATCGAGGCCGCGGCCAAGGCAGGTACTGGCGGTGTAGGCGGAAAACGCAGCAGCGGGGTCACGGGTCGGTATTTTGGAGTTGAGTGGTTGATGCCTGAACTCGACGATTCTAATAGAGGAAGGGAATAGCGGCGTGTCCGCTGCATGTAGTCGGAATAGGGCTCACCGAAGTAGGCCAGGCATTCCTTCTCTTCGGCCTGCGCGGTCTTCTGCAGCAGAAGGCTGGCGACGGTGGCGAGCGCGAAGCCGGGCAGTGAAACCGCGCGGAAGAACATGGCCCAGTCGAGCGTCAGTAGCGAGGCGTACATCGGGTGGCGGATGAGACCGTAGATGCCGCCGGTGATCAGTGCCGTCGTCCGTTCCCAGCCGTAGAGCGCGCCGTCCTGCCGCGCGCTGTCGGCCCGCCCGCGCAGCAGCAGGGCGCCGTAACCGAGCGCGAGGAAGAGGAGGCTGACGATCAGCAGCGTCTGCGAAATGATCTGCCCACCTGTGTAGTCGCGGTGCAGAACGACCAGCGCGAGGATCGCCTCCCAGGCAAAGAAGCGGTAGAAACCGTGGCTGCCAGGGTGGCGCAGGGGCTTCCAGGAAAACCCGAGCAGGAGCGCAGTGCCCAGGAGAAAAAGCGGCAGGTCGGAAATTGGCAGGTTCATTCTAAATAAAACCCTCAGTTCAGGGGGGCAGCCAAGCCCCGCTTCGACAAACCTCAGGACAGGCTTCGATACGCCCACTAAGTGGGCTACTCCGGGCGAACGGAGCCTCACCCACAGGGGATTCCCCGTTCGTGGTGAGTAGCCTTGCTGGGCAAGGCGTATCGAACCATGAACGGGCGCCAGTCCGGTTTGTACGTTCATTCCGGCAGTCGGCAGACGAGCATCACGTTGGCGAAGGGCTTGCCTTCGTTCATCGGCATCGTGCTCACGGCGAAGCCGCATTCGCGCAGCAGGGCTATCCATTCCGTGAGCGGGCGGCAGTAAAGCTTGGGCAGGCGGTGGCCGCGCACGAAGGTGACGGCGTGATCGACCCAGTTGCACAGGTGATACGGCAAGCCGGCATCGGCGTCGCCGACGCGTGTGAGGAACAGCCCGCCGGGTGGCAGGGCGGCGCGAATGCGGGCGATCACGTCGCGCTGCCGTTCATGGTTGAAGTAGTGCAGTGCATCGAGGATGGTGACCACGTCGGCCTTGCCGAAATCGGCCCGGCACATGTCACCCTGACGGATGTCGACCAGTGGATGGTCGGCGCCGAAACTTTGCCGGGCGCGCTCGACATCCCGCTGCATCAGCTCGATGCCGCGCAGCGACAGCGGCTTCGGCGCCGGCGCCCAGTCAGCCGGCCAGTTGCCCTTTTCATAAAGATTGCGGGCGGCGAGCAGCCAGCCGAACAGGCTGCCCTGGCCGCAGCCGAGGTCGAGGAAACGGCCTTCCGCCGGGAAGATGCCCTGGCGCAGCAGCTCGCGGAAGATGCAGTCGGAGGCGAGCTTGCCGCGTGCGTAGTGGTAGGCGAAGCGGCCGCCACCGAGAAACGGGCGACTGGCATCGTCGAGCAGGGCCTTGAGGAAGATCGGATCGGTCATGGGCAGGCGTCGACGAGCGTGACGGGTTTCAGTTGTCGCTCCCTGGCCCTTTGAAGCAACTGCGGCAAAACGGCAAGGATGACCGGCTGGCCGCTGGCGGTCAGTGCTGCATGGCCATCGTGCAGCAGCAGGATGTCGCCGGCGCCAAGACCATCAGTCAGGCGGGCCAGCACAGTCTCGGGGTCGGCTTCGCGCGTGTCGAACGGGCGACGCGTCCAGCTGGCCAGTGCAGGTCGAGTGCAGCCAGCACCGGGTCGAGGAAAGGGTTGCGCAGACCGGCGGTGGCACGGAAAAAGCGCGGTGCGCTGCCGGTAATGTTGGCCAGTGTTTCCTGCGCGCGGGCGATGTCGGCGTGCATGCGGCCGGGGCCGAAGAAGGCAAAGGCCTTCGAGTGCGAATCGCCGTGGTTCTCGACACGGTGGCCGCGGGCGACGATCTCGCGGCACAGCACCGGGTTTTGTCGGGCGCGATGGCCAATGCAGAAAAAGTTGGCTTTGACGCCTGCGGCGTCGAGCAGATCGAGCACCTGCGGGGTCACCTCAGGGTCGGGGCCGTCGTCAAAGCTCAGGGCAATCTCGTTGCGGGCTGCGGCAGGCGTTGGCAAGCGGGTCAGGTTGGCGCCGAGCAGCGTCGAGCGCGGCAGCAGCCAGGCGACAGTGAGCAGCGCATGGTTGGCGACGACAGCGCCCAGTGCCCACGGCCACAGCGCCGGTGCGGCCAGTGTGCCAAGCGCAGCCGCACCATGCAGCGCGAAGCTGGTTTTCAGGGTGGGCGAAGGAATCCAGGGGCGAGGCATCAGCGTTTGTCGGGGAGCGCAATGGTCGGGAAAGTGGTCGAGGAAATGTTCCCACAGTTGCAGCCAGGCTGGCCAGTCGTGGTCGCCAGGCACCGTGCAGCGAGCGGCAACAGGAAGCGTTCGGCGATCCGGCGCATGCCGTCAACCGCGAAGCGGTCTTCGGTGCCGTAGCCGACGAACACTGGCAGCGTAACGGGCGGCGATTTGAGCCAGCGCCAGGCGCGAAATTCCGGGTCGCCCAGTTGTCCGGCGAGGCCTCCCAGGCAGCGAGCCCGCCGGCGCGGGCGATGGCATTGGCAGTCAGCCGGCTACCGGGATAGGGGGCGAGCAGACAGAGGCCATCCACCGTCTGTGGCTGGTCGGCGGCCTGGCACAGGGCCAGCAGGCCGCCGAGCGAGATGCCACCGAGCCAGACGTGGCGGTAGTCGGCGCGGGCGGGGTCGAGGATCTTGTTGCTGCAGCATCACCAGCGCATTGCTGCCGGTGATCGTGGCAACGTCGAGCGCAACGATGCGCAGGTCAAGCGCCAGCTGGCGGCTTTCCAGCGCTGCGAGGAAAACCAGCGGCGACAAAATTCTCTGGCTGCATGTAGGCGCCGGGAAGCAGCACCAGCAGCGTATCGCCACCGCGCACGAGATCGACGGTGCGTAGCGTACTCATCTGCCCCTCTTGTCGCTGCGCCGCCGAACGAACATGGCGGTCAGCAGCAGGCCAGTACGGCGCCGGGGCCGACGGTGACGCCAATGGCTTCGAGCACCGGTACCGACGACAAACCAAGGGTGCCGAAGCCGATGACGTGGTCAGGTTGGCGACGGCCATCGAGGTCAGCGTGTCGGCATCGGGCTGTTCGTCGCCGCTGTGGAAGAACAGTGCGTAATGGAACCGGACGGCGAAGCGTAGCGTTGCAGCGAGGAGCAGGACGATGGCGACGAAACCGGCGAGCGACAGGCGCACGGCTTCCGAGAGGTAGTCGCCGTAGAGGATGTCGAATTCCGCCTTCATGTCGATGAACAGCGCGCCGCTGCCGGCCAGCGCCTCGCGTACCTGCGCTGCCGGAATGTTGAGCCCGCGATCGCCGGGCACCTTGCCGACCGGTGGTCGCAGCGGCAGCAGTACGCTCCATCCAGCCTTTCGCTGCAGCAGCAGGGCGTCAACGGCCAGCGCCAGGCCGCTGCCGTCGAGGCTGGCACGCGTCAGGTCCGGATTGCGCGCCGGGCGACGGCTCTATTTCGCCGAGGAAAGGTTCAAGCTTGGCGGCGCTGATCGGCAGGTGTCGGCGAGAGCGGGCGTGCAGCCGCGGGCCGCAGTTCCTCAGGCGTTGGCAGGCTGGCCCGCCGTGCGGCCTGCGTGGCCGGACTGGGCAGGAAACGGGCCGGGCTGTCGTAGCCGCCGATGACACCGAGCAGTGACCAGCCGATCGAGGTGGGCGCCGATTTTTTCCGCCGCCTGCAGCGCTGCCCCGCGGTCGGCGCCGGTGACGGGGACCAGGTAACGCGAGTCCGGGGCGCTTATATCGGCACGCAAGGCGCCATCTGCCTCGCGTCTTCAGCGCTGACGGTCGATAGCACCGAGAGGTTTTCGTGCCACAGGTCGTTGCGCTGCACGCCAAGGTAGGCGAGGGCGCCACGGCGAGCACCAGCGTCGGCCAGCGCAGGCGCTGGGGGAATCGATGACGGCGTTGGGAGGCGCTGGCCGATGTAGCTCAGGTCACGCATATGCGCTGTGGGGCCTGCCAGTTGCGGTAGTATGAAGCGGGTGACCAGCGCAGCGGTGACGACGCCGGTGAGGGCGTAGAGCCCGAGCCCGGCCAGGCCGGGAAAGCCGGAGAAGAGCAACGCACCGAAGCCGGCCACCGAGGTCAACGGCACCGAGGCGGATGGTCGACCAGAAGCGCGCGCCAGGTGTCAGCACCGAGGCGGCCGGATTGCACGAAGTAGTAAAATCGAGGAAGCTAATCGACGGCTTCGCCGATCAGTGCCGAACCGAAGCCGACGGTGATGCCGAAGACGCTGCCATGCGCCAGGCTGACGGCGACGATGCCCGGCCCGTCGCCGCTGACGACAGGCAGCGAGGCCGAGGGTGACAAGGCGTGGCGAGCGATAGGCGAAGAAGAGCACGGCGACAATGGCCAGCGTGGCGATCAGCGACAGCCGCGAGACGTCGCCCTTGATCGTTGCCCGTGCTTCGACGGCGAAGCGCCCGGGGCCGGACAGTTGCAGCTTCAGCGTCGGTCCGGCAATGGTGGCAATCGCCGCGAACTGCTCGCGGATCAGCGCGATGGCGGCTTCCTGTCCGTCGGTGTCCGAGCCGAGGGCTTTCGTCTGCACCAGCAGCATGGCTCGCTCGCCGTCACGCGAGGCCCAGACGCCGTTACGGCTATTCGGCTGGCTGTTGGCCTGCAGGCGGCTGAGCAGTTCGACCCACCGGTCGGGTCAGCAGGTCAGGAAAGGTTTGACCAGCATGCCCGGCGGGCGAGGCCAGCAGGTCGATGCTGTCGCCGATGGAGCCGCTGCAGGCCGTCGACCGTGAAGCGTTCTGGGGTGTGCGGGGGCTTAATACGTAGCGATGGCGGAAGAGCAGGTCGTTCGGCGGCGAAGCTGGCCTCGCCGTTCTGCGCGAAACGAATTCGCTGTGGTCGGCGAGCCGCTGGCGCAACTCGCGCGACGCGGCGGCACGCTGCGTGGCATCGCCGCCTTCGACGGCCAGCATCAAGAGGCGCGAGACGGCGCCTTCTTTCAACTGGTCGATCAACACTTGCTGCTCGGCACTCGGGCGCGCCGGCAGAAAGAAGGACATGTCGGCGACGAAGCGGCTGTTCCAGACAACCGCCGCGCCAGCCAACGCCACAGCCAGCAGCCAAGAGCGTCAGCGTAAAGACCGGCCTTGCGTGTCATTTTTTCTCGGTCAGGATGGCAGGTGGGGGTGATGAGGAGCACCGAACGATCTCCGTCGGCCTGCAGGTATTCGATGCTGACGATCTGGTTCTTCCTGCCGGCAACCGTGATGCGCTGGATCCGCGTGGCGATTTTCTGGTCGCTCGGCAGCAGCGTCAGCTCCCCACTTTTCGGCGGAGCCGGCCAGATGCAACAGGTAGTTCTTTTCCAGTGCAGCACGGTTGCCGGAGAGGTGCCGCGGATGCTGTCGACAGAGAACCTCAGCGCTTCCGGCTGGTTGGCCAGGTTGATCGTCAGCTTCTGCTTCTCGCGTTCGAGGTCAGCGTCTCCTTGTCGAGGGTCAGCAGTTCCGGTTTCGGGGTCAGCGTGCGTTTTCAAGGCGGTCGGGGCGATGTAGTTCATCTCGCCGGTGGCGATGACCGGCTTATCGAGCAGGGCGATGTATTTCTTCTCGACGAACTTCGCGCGGCCGCCCGCTTGTGCTGCGCCAGATCGTTCATCAACTGGGCGATGTCGAAGGCGGCGAATGCAGGCAGGGTGAAGGCTGCCGCAAGCGGTGCGCTGCCAAGGAAGAGTAATGCGGCGTTTGATCATTGCTTCTGCCAGAAATCGAAAATTGAACCAGTTGTACGGCGCCTGCCGGCGCAATGCCGACCAAGCCGCGCCGCGTAAGAGTTTGTCACGGCGGCGTGGATGGCGGCGTCGCGATCGGAGCGGGGTGTCGCGGAAAAATCGGCCAGTGTTTCGAAGTGCTACGGTAACGGTTGCCCGCCGAAGGTAGAGACTGATCATGAGAAAACCGGTCGCCGCAGCATGGCCGCCATGCGAAACGGACCAAGCGCAAGGACGCCAGCTGGCGAGAAAGTCGCAGTCGACCGTCGTGTCACCGCCGAGGCTGCGGTCGTGCGCGCGCTCAGGCCGACGAAAGACAACCCTGCTCAACCAGGTCGCGGGCAATCAGCATCGAATCGAACTGGCCGAGCGGCACGATATCAACCGTCGCTGCCGGGTTGATGGCGTGGAGGGTGGCGTTGATCTGGCAGGCGTTTCCGCATACATCAGCATGGCCACCTGGAGCCCGGCCGGTTGGCGGGCGATATTTACCAACACCTCGAAACTACCAAAGATGCGCTCCGACCAGCAGTGCCCCCGGCTGCTGCGCCGCTGTGCCGCATGCACGGCCCCGACGCCGACGATCTCGATGTCGAAAGATCGAAGCGGTCGTTGAGCAGGTAGATGCGATCGTGGATGGTGCTGGCAAAACTGAAGACGTGGCGATAGAGGTCGCTCAGCCCGGCCGGGCGACCGAGCGCACGCTGCAGATAGGCACAGCTGGCACGTCGTGCGCGCGGTGCGAACAGCGTGAAGTAGGCGGCGATGCCATGCAACACCCAGTCGGCTGATGCTGCGGCCGAAAGTCAGCGAGATCCCCACCATCAGCTTGAGGATGGCCGGCGGGCAGCGTTCACGCTTTCATGTTTCCAGTCGTTCCCAGATTCGCTTGCCGGCGGTGTGGGCGGTGAGGAAGGCTCATGCGTAGGCGGCGAGGTTGCCGAGCGCAACATCACGCGTGCCGGCCCGAACGGCGAAAGCGATGCGGCCACTGGGCCGCGGCAGCAGGGAGAAGGTCAGGCTTCGCCCGGCCCGACAGAGACTGAAGAACTTGGCGGTATTGACCTGCCAGCAAGCATCGATTCCTCCCCTGCAACTCACCGGCGCAGCGCAGGACGTGGTCGGGGATGACGAGCACCGGGGAGGATGGCATGGCCGGGAAAGTGGCCGGGGAAGGCCGGGTGGTCAGTGGGCGCACTGTCCAGAAGAATTTGCGGTCAGTCATGCCTCCGCCCCGCGCAAAACGCTTGCAGCGCCTCGCGCGACAGCTTGCCGGTGCTGTTGCGCGGGAGGGTATCGAGAAGGATGAAGGGGCGCGGCAGGAAGATCGGGTCAATCCGCTGGCGCAGCGCCGCCGGCAGTTGCTGGCAGCTCCAGCGCCAGAGGCGACAACGACGGCGGTGAGCCGGGAGTCTCCGCTTTCATCGCCATCGGGCAGATGACCTCGGCATCAACGACGCCAGAGATGGCGTTGATCTGATGGTTGAGATAGGCCAGCGGGGTACGCTTGCCGGCGATGTTGATCAGGTCGGCATGGCGACCGAGCAAAGCTTGTTGTCCGGCAGCCGTTCGATGACATCGCCGAGAAGCACTTCGCCCTCGACATGGCCGCCGCTGGCGACGGTCTGCCCGGCTTTTGCGTCAGGATGATTTCGGGCCGGCATTTCCAGGCCGAGGCCGTCGACTGTGCGGCGGCTGGCGGACTGACCACTCTCGGTCGTGCCGTAGATTTCCTCGACGCAGGTGTTGCAGCGTTGCTCGGCGCGCGCGGCGAGTTCGGCGGTGAAGCGGTGCGGTCGCCGAGAGCACGCGCTCAACCGACGGCAGCGGAATGTCTGCAGCCAGGGCCGAGAGGTGGAATGGCGTCGTCACCAGCAGGCGCGGCTGCGGCACGACGGCGAAGTGCAGCGGCGATATCCTGCAGGAAAAACGGTTTTCCAGGACCAGATCGAACAGCCACCGTGCAGGGCGAGCAGGAAGGTCGATTCAAAACCGTAGCTGTGCTGGATCGGTACAGTGCCGACGATGTTGTGCGGGCACGCATCGCGTCCGAGCACGCTGGCCCCGGCACGAGCGTTTGCAAACCAACCTCCCCAGGTCTTGCGTTGTGGCTGCAGCAACCCGGTCGATCCGGAGGTGAACAGGATGGCTACCTCCCGCTCGGCATCGATCTCGGGAACGTCTGCGCAAGGGCGAAGGCGCCGGCAAGGCGGGAAATGGAATGCGCGGTAGATTGCTGGTTTCGGTTTCGCCGTCGCACAGCTCTGGCGAGACCGGGGTAGTCGGCGGGGAGTTGGTGCAGTGTTTCTGGCGATAGCGACGATGGCTGCAGGCTGGTCTTGCCGGCGATCAGGCCGACGGCGAAGCCAACGGCAAAGCGGTAACGGTCTTCGCACAGGTTGAGCAACCAGTCGCCTGCCGGGCGCGCCACCGGCCAGCGGGTGTGCGGCGGCGAGGAAGTCGCCGACCGTCGCCGGCCCTTCGGGGCGCTGCACGCGAAAGTTTCTCCGGGAGCGCGCTTGCGGTCAGTAGCGGTAACGAGTTCATGATCGCGGGGCGGCGGGGTCTTGCCGCCGGGAGTGGCGCCAGAAGCTGCGAATGGTGTCAAACGAGGCCAGGTCTTTCCTCGGGCGGCGGCGCGTGCGTACGCCACAGGTGTTCGGCGCAGCGAATAGCAGGCCGACCAGCGGCCAGGTCAGCAGATTGCGGCGTGCATCGACCAGATTTCGGGCGGCAAGAGAGAGAAAGAGACCGGTGGAG
>JADJUC010000016.1 GCA_016710885.1 Candidatus Proximibacter danicus | reverse complement strand
GATTGTTCACAACAAGGCCACCGTCAAGCCAGCCGACGGGCAGAACTACGAAGACCTTGCCAACGCCATGTTGAAGGGCGCGCCAGTCTGCTGCACGCGCTCCGGTTCGCACTCTACAACCTCTCGCCTACGGTCTCGAACGGCTCGGCACCAGGGCGAAGCGGCTGCGGAAAGCTGGGCCGTACAAGGGCGTCGTCGCCACACTTTCGCGCGCACCGGAAGGTGCGCGATACCGATCAGATCAAGGCGGTGGCAGCCGGCGAAAACGCGCGCCGCCATCGTGCAACCCGTACCTGCGGCGCGCTCGGGGCGCTGGAAAAGGCGGCAGGACAAGAAGAACATCATGGCAAAGGCTGGCGGATCTGGCCAAACCAGAAGATGAGACCGGCACGCATATCAATGCTTCCATCGGGGGGATAGACAGCCACGCCCGCACAAGGAAGCGGGCGTGAAGTTCCTCTTATCAACTGGCCTCCGATGTTTCAGCGCTATTTCCGCCGCGACGGCAACAACGAATGGCCGCCTGTCGCCAGCGTCATCAACCGGGCACCTGGTGCCGCTTCGCGCAGCCCGCGGCCCACGGCATTCCTGTCAGGCAACCTGGCGATGTACGCCGTAAAGGCGCAGGCGATTACCGCCAGCTACCGCCAGCCGCCCGCCCAGCGCTGCCAGTCAGGCATTACAACAAACGCCCGCACTGCCGGGGCGTCTGCTTTCAGCGGCGAGCGCGGGCAATCTGCCGTGAGGGCAATTCAGCGGCATCAGATACCGACGGCATGACATAATGGCCGTAAGCAGCAGCTGCCAGCTTCCGCGAGAGGTTGGTTCCACCACAGCGTGTAGGTTTGCGGGGCCAGCGGGCCGAAGTTGAATGGGCGCACTGCCCGGCGTTGCCGGCAACTCTCTACATGACAACGACGAAGACCAGCAGGCCGGCGCAGAACAGACTGCCGCGCAGCAGCAAGAGACATATGCACCCGGCGCAGTGGTTGTCTCGCCTTCGCGAACAGCCCAGGCTTTTCGCCGCATCGTCCATGCTCGGCGTGATCTTCGAAAGGCTGGCGCCCACGGTCTGCAAAGCCACGGCGAGAAAACGCACGAGGTAGGCATAGACCAGTGCAGCAATGCCGCCGGTGAGCAACAACCCCGGGTTGGGTACCGAAGGCCGATTGCCAGCTGGTGGCGATCAGGTTGTCGAGGCGCGTCACGGGGATCAGCACGCCGACCGCGATGACCGAACCCGGCACGGCATAGCCCAAACCAACCGCACGATTCAGCCCCCGTGCCAGCAAGCCCTTCGACTGGCGGGCGGCATAGGCCAGCAGCAGGCAGCGCCAGCAACACCGCACAGATCACGTGACGCCGGCTGAAAGACAAAACTGTTGCGCGCCAGCATTTAGGAAACGCTTCCGCCACATTGGCCCCGGCTTCGCCAGCGAAAGTCGCAGCAGCGCTCCCCGGCAATAGAAACCTGACTGGTCAGCGGCAATGCGCAAATGCAACGAAAGCGACGGCAGCGCGCTAGCCGGAAAGCCTTCGGCCCGACAGGGTTGATTGCGGCCAGTGGTGTTAGAAGCGGGCTCGCCCTCTTGATGGACGCTCCAGCGCCAGCAGCAGGATGACGAAACTAGCGGCACGGCCGCCAGTTGAGAGCGGCGATACGATCGCCCAGCGAAAACCAGGCGCGATCGTGCCGGTGGTGTTGAAGGTCCGTACGGCGAAATAGGAAATGGTTGCCAGTCGGCCAGCGTTTCCATCAGCGCCAGCGCCGGTGCCGGCAGCCACCGCCGGCCGCGCCAGCGGCAGGAGACGCGGAAGAACGACGCCGCCCAGGCACCAACCCCCTGTACGCGCGGCTTCCAGCATGCCGCTGGCGCGCTCCAGAAGCCGCGCGGGCAATCATGACACGGATGAGGATAGAGGGACAAAGACGAACATGGTGATGGCGCCGCCCAGCGTGCGCACATCGGGAAACCAGTAATCGCCCTTGCTCCAACCGAAAGTTTCGCGCAGCGTCGTCTGCAGCGGCCCGACGAACTGCAGGAAATCCGGTGTAAACATAAGCCAGCACATACGCCGGCTGGCCCAACGGCAAGACCAGCGCCCACTCGAACACACGGCGACCGGGGAAATCGTGCATGGCCGTGAGCCAGGCGGTGACCACGCCGACGACTGTTACACCGAAGCCGACCCCAAGACACAACCACAGCGTATTCCCGATATATTCCGGCAATACCGTCGAGGCCAGATGTGTCCAGGTTTCGCCCGTGCCGCCCGAAAAAACGTTGAGCAGCACGCTGGCGATCGCATGCCGACCAGCAGGGCGATAACGAGGAGAACGTCAGCAGCGGGCTAAAACCTTTGGCGAGTCATGGCGATCCATTGTGAATGCGAATTATAATTGACTGGATAGTCTTACCGTATCGGTCCCTTCGTCGCTTTCTTTGCTGGCCGCATCGCAACTACGCCGTGGCTCACCTCGAACTCCACGATCTCAAGCAAAGCTATGGCACGCATGTCGTCGTCAACGGCGTTTCGTTCCGTGTCGAAACCGGCAGCATCGCCTGCCTGCTCGGACCTTCCGCTGCGGCAAGACAACGTGCTGCGCTGCATTGCCGGCTGAACCGGTGGCCGCTGGCGAAATCCACCTCGAAGGAAAACTTGTCAGCCGTGCCGGCTATGCATTGCCACCGGAAAAACGGCGGATCGGCATGGTCTTCCAGGACTATGCGCTGTTCCCGCACCTGACCATTGCCGGCAACATCGCCTTTGGTCTTGGCGCCACACCCACCAACGAACGTGCCGCACGGGTAACGCAACTCCTTGAAACTGTCGGCCTTGCCGGCCAGGGCGAAAAATTTCCACACGAACTCTCCGGCGGTCAACAGCAACGGGTCTCACTAGCCCGCGCGCTGGCACCGAAACCCGAACTGATCCTGCTCGACGAGCCCTTCTCCAACCTCGACGTTGATCTGCGCGAACGCCTCTCGCACGAGGTGCGCGAAATCCTCAAGCGCGAAGGCGTGACGGCCGTGCTGGTCACCCACGACCAGAACGAAGCCTTTGCCATGGCCGACGAAATCGGCGTCATGGACGAAGGCCGTATCCAGCAGTGGGACACGCCCTACAACCCTCTACCACCAGCCGGCCAACCGCTTTGTTGCCGACTTTGTTGGCCAGGGCGTTTTCCTGCCCGGGCAGGTGATCAGCGCGCACGAGGTCGAGGTCGAACTTGGCACCCTGCACTCCGCTCTGCCGCTCGAGTGCAGCGAAGGTTGCATGGCCTGCGGCAAGGAGTGTGGCGTCGATGTACTGCTGCGTCCGGATGACATCATCCATGACGACAGGAGCGCGATGCAGGCGGAGGTGGTGCACAAGGCGTTTCGTGGCGCTGACATTCTCTATTCCTTGCGCCTGGCGAGTGGTGTGCGCGTGTTGTCGCTGGTTCCCTCGCACCACAACCATGCGCTGGGCGAAAAAATCGGCATCCGTCTGGACGTCGACCACGTCGTTGCCTTCAAGACCCCGACCCGGCAGTTTTTCTCCGGCAGCGGCCCGCAGGTCGTACCCATCACCTTCCGCAGATGATTTCCTGGCTCGTCGACGACGCGCCCTTTCCTCCCGTAAAACAGGCGCTGACCGAACCGAACGGTCTGCTGTGTGCCGGCGCCGATCTCTCGCCGGCACGCATCCTCGCCGCCTACCAGCAAGGCATTTTCCCGTGGTTCTCTGCCGGCCAGCCGATCCTCTGGTGGTCACCCGATCCGCGCATGGTGCTTTTTCCAACTGAGTTCAAAGCGTGTCGCGCTCGCTGCGAAAAACGCTCAAAGCCGGCGACTACAGCGTGCGCCTCGATACCGATTTTGCCGCCGTCATCGATGCCTGTGCCAACACCGGCCGCCCCGGACAACCCGGAACATGGATCACCCCCGGCATGCAGCGGGCGTATCTGAGTTGCATGAACTCGGCTGGGCGCATTCGGTCGAAACCTGGAAGGACGGCCAATTGGTTGGCGGTTTGTACGGCCTGGCCATCGGCCATATGTTCTACGGCGAATCGATGTTCTCGCACCGCACCGATGCCTCGAAGATTGCCGCCGCTCACCTCGCCCGTTTTCTTGAGACACACGATTTCGGCATGGTAGATTGCCAGATGAGAACCGACCACCTCGCCTCGCTCGGCGCCCGGGAAATTCCCCGGCAGGCCTTCCTGGAGCGGCTACGAACGCTCTGTCAGGCTGACATAACGCCTGCCCGCTGGCCAGCCAGCGGCGCAGTTTTCGACTGGAGCTGAATTGTCGCGGCTGAATGATTCCGAACTGCCGTTTCCGCTGCAGTTCTACTCGACCTCTCCCTACACCTGCAGCTACCTGCCGGCGAAACCGCGCGTTCGCAGGTTGCCACGCCGACGCACCTGATCACCGCCGAGGTCTACAGCGAACTGGTTCGCACCGGCTTTCGCCGCAGCGGCGTCTTCACCTACCGCCCGCACTGCGACAACTGCAACAAATGCGTCCCCGTTCGCCTGCCGGTCGCACAGTTCCAGCCCTCGCGCAGCCAGCGCCGCGCCTGGCAGACACACCACAACCTGCGTGCCTGCGAACTGCCGCTGGAGTTCTACCCGGAACACTATGCGCTCTACCTGGGCTACCAGAGCAGCCGCCATGCCGGCGGTGGCATGGACCAGGACAGCCATGAGCAATACGCGCACTTCCTCCTGCAAAGTCGGGTCGATACGCGACTGCTCGAATTTTCCGATGCAGCAGGCCTGCGCATGGTCAGCATCATCGACGTGCTCAGCGACGGCCTGTCGTCCGTTTACACTTTCTACGACCCGGACCGTGCCGGCAACAGTTTCGGCACCTTCAACGTCCTCTGGCAGATCGCCCAGTGCCGTGCCCTTGGTCTGCCCTACCTTTACCTCGGCTACTGGATCAGCGACACACCGAAGATGTCGTACAAAACCCACTTCAAACCCATCGAAGGCCTGATCGATGGCGAGTGGCGCAATTTGCACGATTCAGACTGACCGCCCCTCATAGAGCGGGCTGCAGACAAATTCGGCTTTGGCGTAATTTGCACGATTGGGTTGGCGGCCCGATTCCTGTTACCGCACGCTCGCGGCCCGTAACCCCTGTAAAACCATCACGAATCCCCCGCGCGCCCCACACCTTCCGCGCCACGCGCCCCGGCAGAAAATGGTGCGTTGCGGTAAAATCGCGGGATGCTCTATCCCCTCATTCGCAAATTCTTCTTCTCGCTCGACGCCGAGGATGCCCACGGCATCGGCATGCGCGGTGTTTCCCTGCTTTCCTGCAATGCACTTGGCAGCGTGCTGGCCAAGCCCGTTCCGTCCTGCCCGGTCGAAGTCATGGGAATCAAGTTCCCCAACCCGGTTGGCTTGGCTGCCGGCCTCGACAAGAACGGTGAGGCGATCGACGGGCTCTCCCGGCTCGGCTTCGGTTTCCTCGAGATCGGCACCATCACCCCCCGCCCCCAGCCCGGCAACCCGCGCCCGCGCATGTTCCGCCTCCCCGAGAAGCAGGCGATCATCAATCGCATGGGCTTCAACAACGAAGGCGTCGACAAGCTGATCGCCAACGTCAAGGCGGCGAACTTCCCGAAAAATGGCGGCATCCTCGGCATCAACATCGGCAAGAACTTCGACACGCCGATCGAGAAGGCCGCCGACGACTACCTGGCCTGTCTGGAACGGGTTTATACGCTGGCCAGCTACATCACCGTCAACATCTCCAGCCCGAACACCAAGAACCTGCGCGAGCTGCAGAAGGACGAGGCGCTCGACGCCCTGCTCGCACCGCTCAAGGCCGCCCAGCAGCGGCTGGCCGACACGCACGGCCGCTACGTGCCGATGGCGCTGAAGATCGCCCCCGATCTTGAAGATGCACAAATCACCGGCATTTCCGACCTGCTGCGCCGGCATCGCATGGACGGCGTCATCGCCACCAACACCACGATTGCCCGTACCGGCGTCGAAGGCTGCACCAATGCCGCGGAAACCGGCGGTCTCTCCGGCGCGCCGCTGTTCGAGGCTTCGACCGAAGTCGTGAAGAAGCTCGCGACGGCGCTCAAGGGCGAACTGCCGATCATCGGCGTCGGCGGCATCCTGTCGGGTGAAGATGCGGCAGCCAAGATCGCTGCAGGCGCCAGCCTGGTGCAGTTTTATTCCGGTTTCATCTATCGCGGGCCGGATCTGGTCAGCGAGGCGTCAGCCGCGATTGCGAAAATGCCCGCCAGGCCTGAGCCGGTGGGCCAATTCCCCTATTTTTCGCAGGGTTGTTTGATACAAAACAAAGCCGATAATTCGCCCTCCGTATCATTTCGCGAACATGACCCACTACCTCTTCATCCTCCTTGGCGCCGTGCTGGTCAACAACGTCGTCCTGGTGAAGATCCTCGGCCTGTGCCCCTTCATGGGGGTATCGAAGAAGCTCGACACGGCCTTCGGCATGGGCGCCGCGACCACTTTCGTCCTGACCGTCGCCACCGGTGCCAGCTACATCATCGATCACTACCTGCTGATACCTTTCGGCCTGGAATACCTGCGCACGCTGTCGTTCATCGTCACCATCGCTGCCATCGTCCAGCTGACCGAAATGGTCATCCAGAAAACCAGCCCGGTGCTGCATCAGGTGCTCGGCATCTACCTGCCGCTGATCACCACCAACTGCGCGGTACTTGGCGTACCGCTGCTCAATATTTCCAACAAGAACAACTTCGTCGAGTCGCTGCTTTTCGGCGCCGGCAGCGCCGTCGGCTTTTCGCTGGTGCTGGTGCTCTTCGCCGGTATCCGCGAACGCGTCGAGGGGGCGGATGTCCCGCTCTATTTCAAGGGTGCGGCCATTGCCATGATCACTGCCGGCCTGATGTCGCTGGCCTTCATGGGCTTTGCCGGTCTGGACCGCTACCAATGATCACCGCCATCGCCATCATGGCGCTCGGGGCCATCGTGCTCGGCGCGGCGCTCGGCTACGCCTCGATCAAGTTCAAGGTCGAGGGCGACCCGCTGGTCGAGAAGATCGAGGCCATCCTGCCGCAGACGCAATGCGGCCAGTGTGGGTACCCCGGCTGCCGCCCCTACGCCGAAGCGATCAACAAGGGCGAAGCCGATATCAACCTGTGCCCGCCAGGCGGCATGGAAGGCGTGGCCAAGCTGGCCGACCTGCTCGGTCGTGAGGTGAAGCCGCTGGAAGCGGAAGAAAAACCGAAGGCCGTGGCCTTCATCGATGAGAAGACCTGCATCGGCTGCACGCTTTGCATCCAGGCCTGCCCGGTCGACGCCATTGTCGGCGCTGCCAAGCAGATGCACACCATCGTGGCCGACCTGTGCACCGGCTGCGAGCTGTGCCTGCCACCGTGCCCGGTTGAGTGCATTTCGATGCCGCAGATCACCGAAAACCTCGACAACTGGAAGTGAGTACCCGATTGTCGAAATCAAGCGGGTCGCCTGATGCTGCAATTGTTCAAATTCAAGGGCGGCGTCAAGCCCGAATCACACAAGCAGGAATCGGCGAATCTGCCCATCCGCAGCGCCCCCCTGCCAACGCGCGTGATCATCCCGCTGCGTCGTGATCGCGCTGACCCGCGACGCCGCCGGTTGCGGTCGGCGATGCGGTCGGCAAAGGGCCAATGCATCGCGCCCGGCCGAGGGCCGGATGTCCATCGGCATCCATGCGTCGACCTCCGGTCACGTCGTCGCCATCGAGGATGTCGCCTCTCCCGCACCCTCCGGCTTCTCGGCGCGCAGCGTCATCATCGCACCGGATGGCGAGGACCGCTGGTGCGAACTGATGCCCTTCGATGAAACGAATCCTGACCCGCAGGCATTGCGCGAATTCCTGCGCAACGCCGGCATCGTCGGTCTGGGCGGCGCCGGTTTTCCGAGCCACGTCAAACTCTCACCGGGCCAGGCGCGCGTCGACACGCTGATCCTCAACGGCGCCGAATGCGAACCGTGGATCACCTGCGACGATCGCCTGATGCGCGAGCGGGCAACGGCAATCATCGCCGGCGCCCGCATCATCCGCCGCGCCGTTGGCGCAGCGCATCATCGTCGGCATCGAGGACAACAAGCCGGAGGCGGTTGCCGCCATGCAGGCTGCTCGGCAGCGAGGCAACCGGGGGAGAAGCCGCCATCCGCGTCGTCGCGGTGCCGACACGCTATCCGGCTGGTGGTGAAAAACAGCTCATCCGCGTACTGACCGGCATCGAAATTCCTTTTGGCAAACTCGGTTTTCATTACGGCGTTCAATGTTTCAACGTCGGTACCGCCTACGCCGTACACCGCGCTGTGGCCTTTGGTGAGCCGCTGGTGAACCGGGTCGTCACCCTCACCGGCAACATGTCGAAACGGCGGGCAACTGGAAATACCGATCGGTATGCCGATCGACGAATTCATCGCCCTTGGCAAGCCGAAAGCCGATACCGACCGTTTCCTGATGGGCGGCCCGATGATGGGTTTCAGCCTGCCGGGCACTGACGCCCCACTGATCAAGACCAGCAACTGCATCATCGCCGGCTCGCCAAAACTGTTCCCGTCACCGGCGCCGGAAATGCCGTGCATCCGCTGCGGCGAATGCGCCAAGGCCTGCCCGATCGAGCTGCAGCCTTTCGAGCTCTACTGGCACACACGCGCCAAAACCTTCGGCAAGACGCAGGAATATCACATCTTCGACTGCATCGAATGTGGCTGCTGCAGCTTCGTCTGCCCGTCGCGAATCCCGCTGGTGCAGTATTTCCGCTTTGCCAAAAGCGAGATCTGGGCGCGCGAGCGGAAAGAACGCGGCCGACCAGGCGAAGGCCCGCTCCGAATGGAAGACCGCGCGCGACGAACGCGAGAAGGCGGAAAAAGCGGAAAAACTGGCCAAGGCTGCTGCCGCTCAGGCCGCCAAGAAAGCGGCGGAAGCCGCTGCTGCTGCCGCCGCCCCGGTTGATGGCACAACCCCCGCCACCCCGCCGCCTGCCGCTGCCGAAGCTGCCGTGCCGGTAGACGCCGATGCCGCCCGGAAAGCTGCCATTGCCGCTGCCATGGAACGAGCCCGCGCTCAGCGCGAAGCCGCAACACCGAAAAACACGGACCAGCTGACACCGGCACAGCAACGTGAAATCGCCGCTGTCGATGCGCTGCGTCAGCAGGCCGGAATCGAACCTGTGCCGGCAACGCCGGCTACCGAGGAACCGAAGTCGTGAGCACTTTGAGCACGCCCCCTTATCTGCTGATGAACGCCAGCGTGCAGCGCGTGATGCTGCAGGTGCTTGCTGCGCTGATCCCGGGCATTGCCGCCTACGCCTGGCTATTCGGCCCGATCATTCTGGTCCAGCTGGCCATCGCCACCGTCACCGCGCTGGCTGGCGAAGCCCTGATGCTCAAGCTGCGCGACAAACCGATGTCGCTTTTCCTCACCGACGGCAGCGCGGTCGTCACCGCCTGGCTGATTGCACTGACCTTCCCGCCGCTGGCCCCATGGTGGCTGGTCGTCGCCGGCACGCTGTTCGCCATCGTCGTCGCCAAACATCTCTACGGCGGCCTCGGCCAGAACCCGTTCAACCCGGCGATGATCGCCTTCGCCGTCTGCATCGTTTCCTTCCCGGCGCTGATGTCGCAGTGGCCGGCAGTCGGTCTCAAGGTCGGCTTCCTCGACCAGGTCGGCATCGTTTTCGGCACTTTCCGCGCCTCGACGCCATTACCGGCGCGACCCCGTTGACGCATTGAAGACCAGCGCCTGAAGCTGAAGAAGGCAGTTCAGCGTTGCCACCCTGCTTGCCAACCAGGAGCTGTTCGGTTCTTCGCCGGCCATGGCTGGGAATGGGTCACCGGCGGCTACCTGCTTGGCGGCCTCTGGCTCTGGCAACGCGGCATCATCTCCTGGCACGCCCCCTGTCCTTCATTGCCGGCATGTCGCTGCTCGCCGGCGGCCTCTGGCTGTACAACCCGGCCCAGTTCGCCAATCCGCTGTTCCACCTCTTCTCCGGCGGCGCCATGCTCGGCGCCTTCTTCATCGTTACCGACCCGGTCTCCGGCTGCACGACCCCAAAAGGCAAAATCATCTTCGGTTTTGCCGCCGGCATGCTCGCCTACATCATCCGTGTCTTCGGCGGCTATCCGGACGGCGTCGCCTTCGCCGTCCTGCTGATGAACCTCTGCGTGCCCCTGATCGACATGTACACCCAGCCCGCCATCTTCGGCAGGAAGGGGCAGCCGTGATCAAGAAGAAGGCCTCTACGGCAACCGGCATGGCGCTCCGCACCGCCATCATCCTGTTTGTTTTTGTCATGCTCTTCACCACCCTGCTCGCCGGCGTTTACCTGTGGACCAAGCCCGCACCTGGAGGCCTCGGCCACGGAAGAGAAGATGAAGCTGGTCGACGAAGTGCTGCCCCGCACCGACTACGACAACGATCTGCTCAAGGATACGATTTCCCTGCCCGCCACGCCGGCACTCGGTACCGACGACGACGCTGGTCTACCGCGCACGCAAAAACGGACAGCCGCAGGCGCTCGTCTTCGAAGCCGTGGCGCCAGACGGCTATGCCGGGCGTATCCGCCTCATCGTTGCCATCCGCAGCGACGGCACCCTGGCCGGAGTGCGCGTCACCCAGCACAAGGAAACACCGGGGCTGGGCGACTACATCGAGCCGAAGAAGGACAAGAACAAGGCGCGCCCGTGGATCACCCAGTTCAACGGCCTCAGCTACGCGGCGCTGACCGACAAGGAATGGAAGGTCAAGAAGGACGGTGGGCGCTTCGACTCCGCTGCCGGCGCCACCGTCACGCCACGCGCCGTCGTCAAGGCAATACACAAGGCGACAAAATTCGTTGCCGAGAACCAGACGCAGCTCTACGCATCGCAAACCGGCGAAGGAGCACAAACCCGATGATTACCCGCGAAGAAATCCGCAACATCACCCGCAACGGCGTCTGGAAGCAGAACAGCAGCCTGATTCAGTTGCTCGGCCTGTGCCCCCTGCTGGCGGTAACCACCAACATGGTGAACGGCATCATGCTGTCGCTGGCCACCATCATCGTCATGGCCGTGGCCAACGTCGCCGTCGCCAGCCTGCGCAACTTCATTCCGCATGAGATCCGCATCCCCGTCTTCATCCTCATCGTCGCCTCGCTGGTCACGGCGGTCGACCTGCTCTTCAACGTCAATCTGCACGAGCTCTATCTGGTACTCGGCATCTTCATTCCGCTGATTGTCACCAACTGCATCGTGCTGGCCCGCGTCGGAAGCCTTTGCCGCCAAGACCCGCCGCTGCAATCCACCTTCGACGGCATCTTCATGGGCGTCGGCATGTGAGGACACTCGCCTGCTCGGCGCCCTGCGCGAACTGATCGGCGCCGGCACCCTGTTCTCCGGCATCGACATGGTATTCCCCAGCCTGCAGCCGCTGCAGGTGCCGCCAGCGGACTACCCCGGCTTCTGCTCGCCATCCTCCCCGCCCGGCGCCTTCATCCTCCTCGGCTGCATGATCGCCTGGAAGAACTGGGTCGAAGCCCGGGCAGCAAAGCGCCAGCAACCCGCCATCGAGCCAGTCGCGCTGGAAACTGAGCAGTAGCGCATCGCGGCTGGTTTCATACGGATTGGCGATTCAATCTTCAATTTGCTTATGAAATCTCTGCCAAAACCCTGGTGGCTGGCCCAACAGCGTTCGGACATCAATTCGGACCTCAATCTTCACCCGGCTAAAACGGTTGCATCATGGTTCCCAAAAGCAACCATGGAGAGTTCAGACATGCCCTCCATCACGCTCAAGAATATTCCGGAAACGCTGCACCAGCGGCTGCGCAGGCGCAGGAGCGCAATCACCGCAGCATCAACGGCGAAATGCTCGCCGCGCTCGATCAGTATGTCAGCCAGCAGCGGCCGGACAAGGCGCAACTGCTTGCCGACATCCGCACACTGCGGCAGAAACCGCCCTCTACGTCACCGAGGAAGAAAATCGACCGCGCAAAGCGTGAAGGCCGGCCGTGATTGTGGCCGACACCAACCTGATCGCCTACGTGCTGATCAACTCGGCGCAAACGGCAATGGCCGAGGCCGTTCTCGAAAAGGATGGCGACTGGCATGCACCGCCGCTGTGGCGCCATGAATTCCGCAACATTCTCGCCACCTATGTCCGCGCAAACCGCCTTGCCCTGCCGGTGGCACTGCGCCACATGAGCAACGCCGAAGCACTGATCGTCACCGACGAATCGAGCGAACTTGCCGACACGGCGGAGATACTCCGTCTTGCAAAATCAGCGGCTGCTCCGAGCTACGACTGCGAATTCGTGGTTGCTAGCCCAGACGACTCCGCGCACCACTTGTCAGCGGCGACAAGCGCCTGATTGCGGCTTTTCCGGAAACGGTGATCGCCATCGAAGCCTTTGCCACCCATTAACGACGGTCGATCGACACGCTCAGGAAAGTCGCCATGACTCCGCAATCCTTCATCGCCAAATGGCAACATAACGAGCTCACCGAGCGCGCCGGCCGCTGGGCCCATTTCCTCGGCCTCTGCGAACTGCTCGTCCGGCTGAAACCCGCCGACCCGGAAAACTACTGTTTCGAACGCGGCGCCCACCGCACCGGCGGCAACCACGGCTGGGCCGATGTCTGGAAACGCCACTGCTTCGCGTGGGAATACAAGGCGCCGGGCGCCGACCTCGAAAAAGCGCTCAAGCAGTTAATGACCTACGCGCTGGCGCTCGACAACCCGCCGCTGCTCGTCGTCTCCGACCGCCGCCTGATCCAGATCCACACCCACTTCACCGGCGCGCCGTCCGAGGTGCATACGATCCGCATCGAAGACATCGGCACGCCGGAAAACCTGCAGAAACTGCAATGGCTGTTCGAGTCACCCGAGCGCTTCCGCCCCGCCCGCGACAACCGCCAGATCACCGACGAAGCCGCCCGCGCCTTTGCCGAACTCGCCAGCCGCCTGCGCAAGACGCCCCGCCAGCGAGGGCGGGCGGCAAGTCCCCCAAGGACTTCCTGCGGGCGTTGCCCACTTCCTCACCCAATGCCTGTTCTGCCTCTTCGCCGAAGATGCCGAACTGCTCCCGCGCGGCCTCTTCGAACGCCTGCTCGACAAGCAAGGCGGACCTGCCAGGCTCGACAGCCGCCTGCGCGAACTCTTCGCCGCCATGCAGAAGGGTGGCGATTTCGCGCTGGAAGACATCGCGTGTTTCAACGGTGGCCTCTTTGAAGTCATTGAGCCGCTACCGCCAAACAACGAAGAAGCCAGCATCCTGCACGCCGCCAGCAAGCTCGACTGGAACGCCATCGACCCGGCCATCTTCGGCACCCCTGTTCGAGCGCGGTCTCGACCCGAAGAAGCGCAGCCAGCTCGGCGCCCACTACACCGACCCGGCAACCATCATGCGCCTGATCGACCCGGTGATCGTGCACCGCTCGCTGCCGGAATGGGGAGGCCGCCAAGGCCAAATCGCCGCGCACATGACGAAGCGCAAGAAGGCCGGCGACAAGGCGTACAAGGACGCGCAAGCCCGCTTCGTCGCCCACCTCGAACGGCTCAAGAACTACCGCGTGCTCGACGCCGCCTGCGGTTCCGGCAACTTCCTCTACCTCGCGCTCAAGGCGCTGAAGGATCTCGAACAGCGGCCAATCTGGATGCCGAAGCGCTCGGCCTGCAGCGGCAGGTGAGCATCGAAGTCAGCCCGGCCAACGTGCTCGGCATCGAACTCAACGAATACGCCGCCGGGCTCGCCCGCGTCACCGTCTGGATCGGCGAGCTGCAATGGATGCGCGACCGGCTACCCGGTGCGGCGCAACCCCCTCGCCCGCCTCGACCACGTGGAGCACCGCGACGCCTGATCAATGCGGATGGCAGTGAAGCCGGCTGGCCGGCTTGCGACGCCATCGTCGGCAATCCGCCTTTCCTCGGCGACAAGGTCATGCGCGGCGAACTCGGCAGCGACTACACCGACCGGCTGCGCAAGCGTTACGAAGGCCGTGTGCCGGGCGGCGCCGATCTCGTGACCTACTGGTTCGAAAAGGCACGGGCACAGATTGCCGCCGGCCAGTGCACCGCTGCGGGGCTAGTTTCAACCAACAGCATTCGCGGCGGCGCCAACCGCAAGGTGCTGGAGCGCATCGTCGACTCCGGGCGCATCTTCGAGGCGTGGAGCGACGAGGAATGGGTAAACGAAGGGGCGGCGGTTCGTGTGTCGTTGGTTTGTTTTGGGACGCAAGCCGTAGCTACGGGCGCATTGGATGGCGCACCTTCCGGGAAAATCAATGCGGACCTTTCCGCAACCGACGGAGCAGACCTGACGTTAGCAAAGCGCTTGCCTGAAAACCGGCTTGTTTGCTTCGAGGGTGTTCAAAAAAACGGGGAATTCGACATTCCCGGAGATGTCGCACGTATTTGGTTGAAACAACCCAACCCAAACCCGCAAAGTAACGCTCTCGTTCTCAAACCGTACTGCAATGCCAGAGACGTTACCGGAGGAAGCCGAGATTACTGGATGATTGACTTCACCGGCTACGACGAGTCGTCAGCATCGTTGTTCGAGCAACCGTTCAACCACGTGCTGCAATTTGTGAAACCTGAACGTGAAAAGAAACGTGAGGAGTATCAGCAAATACTGGGCTGCTTAAGCGAGCGCTCCGATTTCCGCAAGCCGTAAAGAGCCTATATCGCTACATTGTCACGCCACGCCACGCCAAACATCGGCTTTTTGTTTGGCAAAGCGGCAATGCGCTGCCCGACTCCGCCGTAAATGCAATCGCCCGCTCCGACGACGCCACCTTCGGCATCCTGCATTCACGCTTCCACGAACTCCTGTCGCTGCGCTCGGCACCTCGCTCGGACCATCCGCGCTACACCCCGACCACCACCTTGAAACCTTCCCCTTCCCCGAAGGCCTGACGCCGCGCGATACGGCCGGAACAGGCCGGCGCCGCCTCGGCCCCTGACGCGCCAGACGAGATCGTCGGCGCCAACATCGCCGCCGCCGCGCGTCGCCTGAACGAACTGCGCGAGAACTGGCTGAACCCGCCGGAGTGGGTGGAGCGCGTGCCGGAAGTGGTGCCGGGTTTCCCCGACCGCATTGTGCCGAAACCCGAGCACGCCGCCGAACTGAAAAAGCGCACGTTGACCAACCTCTACAACGCCAGAGTCAACGGAAAAGCGGCCTGGCTCGACAACGCCCACAAGGCGCTCGATGCCGCCGTCGCGGCGGCCTACGGCTGGGCAGACTACGCCCCGATGTGCCGAGGAATCCTGCGCCGCCTGCTGGCGCTGAACCTTGCGCGTTCCGCCGCTTCCGCATGACGGCGGGATTTCTGTAATCACTTACCGAACGAAACGGAACCGGGAGGCGCGATGATCGAAATACCGAGAATCACCATCGAACCAGACAAGCGCGGCAGCCGTCCCTGTATTCGCGGCTTGCGCATATCGGTCAGCGATGTGCTGTCGATGCTGGCCGAGAACGTGAGCGAGGCAGAAATCCTTGAAGATTTTCCGGAACTTGAGGCCGAGGATATCCGCGCCTGTCTCATCTACGCCGCGCTACGCGCCAATGGCCATTGAGGCCACACTAACCCCCTTGCCATGAACACCACCAAACGCGCGCCGAAATCTTTGCTCGCCTGCAAAGCCGCCAACCCGCGCACCGACCACCGAGCTGGAATACGCCTCGACCTTCCAGCTGCTGATCGCCGTCATCCTCTCGCTACAAGCGACTGACAAGAGCGTCAACCTTTGCCACCCGCAGCCTCTTCGCCGATGCCCCGACGCCGGCGGCAGTAACGGCGCTGGGCGAAGACGGGCTGATGGAATACATCAACCGCATCGGCCTCTACCGGATCGGGGCAAGAACGTCATCGCCACCTGCCGGATGCTCATCGCACAGCATGGCGGCGAGGTTCCGCTGAACGCGCGAGGCGCTGGAGGCGCTACCGGCGTCGGCCGAAAAACCGCCAACGTGGTGCTCAACACCGCCTTCGAGACGTTCGACCATGGCCGTCGATACGCAATCTTTCGCGTGGCCAACCGGACAAGGTTCGGGCCCTGGAAGAGACCCCGCTGGCAGTTGAAGTAAGCTGCTAAAATCGGTTCCGGAAATCTACCGGCGCGATGCGCACCACTGGCTGATCCTGCATGGCCGCTACACCCGCATCGCGCGCCGCCCCACTGCGCCGAGTGCCTGATTGCCGACCTCTGCGAATTCAAGGACAAGAACCTGCCCCAATGAATGCTGCCTCCGCGCTGATCACGGAAACGAGCCACTGCCGGCGCTGGCCGAGCAAGCCGTGCGCCCCTGGCGCGTGCCGGCCGCCAGCGCTAATAGCGTCGTGCTTTTTCAGCGGCGAATTACCGCCACGCCCACCACACGGTGCTGGCAGCCGCACGGGCGGCACAATGCACGCAGGTGTTCGGTGGCATTGCCGCTGGCCTGTGCACCGAAACCGGCTGGGCGCTGGATCGGCCGGCAGCGCCGTCCATGGTGCTTTGCGGACCGTTTTTCGCTGGCCTCGGCGGAAGTACCGATGGCGCCGGAAATAGAAAACATTCAACACACTCAGCCCCCCTCGAACCCGCCCGCCGCCCCCTTGCTGTGCTGCACCAGCTCGCCTTTCCCCTCGGGTGCGCAAACAGCCGCCGCTTCGGCACAATTTTCACGGCAATGCCGTCCACAGTGCCGTCTGGCAACTGGGTCGTCCAGTCGAACATGGCTGCGTTGAGGCCCGGGTGTTGGGCGCCAGCATTGACCTTGCACTGTCCTGGGGCTGCGCAGCCTCGGCACCCGCATTGCCGGTGGACAGCGGTGCGCGGCGACGACCTGCTCTCCCTGGGGCCGGCCGGCGCTGGAACCTTGTTACAGGCTGCGCCGGCGGACTGGCGTGACCGCCACCCCCTTGCCGCTGCATCTGGTCAACTAACGATTGGCGATGCTGCGGAGAAGCCGCTGGCGTTCAGCCCGCGGCCGTTATCTCCACCAACGCCGACCTTTCGGTAACCTGACGGTACCGCTCAAACCCGGCCAAAGCCTCTGCTGGGCGATCCGCCAGCCGCTGGCGCAGAAGCCAGCAAATGCGCGGTGCCCTTGCCTGCCTGCCGCTGAAATCCAGCAACCGGCTCAACCCGCCTCCAACCGACTCGGCCAGGTCACTCCTCACGCCGGATTTCGGCATGTTTTTTTGCATCGGCCAAGGCCCGTATTTCTACGGCGACGACGACCGCGATCTGGCCGCCGTCATCGAACGCTTCCCCCGGGATGCCGCTGATCGGCACCTATGGCATTGGCCGGATCGCTTTTCCGGCGATACCAGCCGCCAACTGCAGAACTCGGTCGTAACCGCCCTCTACAGCGGGACTCCCCATGTTCAACCCCAGTCGTGACCAGGTTCGTCGCTTCTTCTGCGACGCCTGGCAAAAACATCTGCAACGCTCGATCGTCGGAGAGCGCGGAGCTACGCCATCGACATCATCCTGCGTCACCCGGAATACCAGTCCATGCGGGCGAGTGGCGAGGAAGCCATCAGCCGTGACTGGATGCCCCGGAAGGCGGCGAGATGAAGACCCCTTCCTGCACCTCCTCGCTTGCATCTGTCGTCGCCGAGCAGAGATTTCCATCGACCAGCCACCCGGCGTTCGAGCCGCCTGGCAGAAACTGGCGGCACGGCTGGACCCGCATGCCGCCGAGCACGTCATCCTTGAATGTCTGGGCGAAACCATCTTCCGCGCCCAGCAGGTTGGCGGCGGCATGGATGCCGTTGCCTACGTCGAAAGTATTGAACGCGCAGCAAGAGGCTGAGTCGAACCGCCGCACGCCAACCAAAAAACACAACACGCAACGGAGAACCCGCATGAACGATAAAAACCCGCTCTTTCAGCCCTGACTCTTGGCGCGCTGACGCTCCAAACCGCATCGTCATGGCGCGCTGCGCAACCGCGCCCTCGATGGCAACGTGCCCGGCCCGCTCAGTCACCCACCGCTACACGCAACGCTCCTCGGCCGGCGCTGATCATCACCGAAGCTCGCCGATCTGCCCGGGAGTCATCCACGGCTACCCGCGCACCCCCGCATCCACAGCGCCAGAGCGGATCGCCGGCTGGGCGCGCGGTGACGGATTCCGTACATGCCGGCCGGCGACCCCGGCGTCGCCCAGCTGGCACGTTGGCCGCATCTCGCACCCCTCGCTGCAACCGGGCGGTGCCGCCAGTCGCCGCCCTCGGCGTTGAAGCCCGGCGGGACAGGTGTGGTTCGGCAGCGGGCTGGATTTGGCTGGTAATGCCGCGCGCGCTGGCTCATGATGAATTTCCGGCCGCATCGTCTGGGCCTATCGCCAGGCGGCAATCAACGCCCCCGGGATGCGGGTTTTGATGGCGTCTAGGTGCGGTAAGCCGGCAGCTACCTCGACCAGTTCCTGCGCTCCTCATCCAATCTGCGCGAAGATGACTACGGCGGTTCGCTGCAGAACCCGTGCCCGGCTGCTGCTGGAAGTGGTCGATGCCGTCCCAACGTCTTCGGCGGCGACCGTGTTGGCGTGCGTCTGTCGCCGGAGAACCGCTTCAAAACGACATCCGCGGTGACCGACCCGCAAACGGCCTTCACCTACGTCGCCGTCGCCCTCCGCCCCTTCAACCTGGCCTACGTGCACGTGCCCAGGCGGCGGCCTTCAGCCCGCAACCACACCCTTCCAGCGGCCGGGAAGACGCTGCCTTTGGCGGCTGCTACATGACCAACTGCGCCTTGGGCACCGCCTTAACCGTTAAAGCTGGCCGCCATAATAGCGGTCGAGGCCGACCTGATCGCCTTCGGCCGCGCAGACGTCGCCAACCCCGACCTGAGGGCGCGATTGGCAAAAAACCGCTTACCGAAGCTGATCAAAGACTTTCTGAGTGGCAGGCGCGGGTATATCGGTAAGCTGACACTCGGCGCCGCATAAGAGTTCGACCATGCGCTAGAAGGCCCCGACCAAATACGTCGTCCACGCGATCGGACGCTGGCGGTCAAACGCTGCCGTCACCCTGCAGCGCCCCTTGCTGATCAAGGGCGAACCGGGCGCCAGCAAGAGACCATGCTGGCGGAGGAAGTCGCAGCGGCACTCGACCTGCCGGCTCTTCCAGTGGCACATCAAATCGACGACCAAAGCGCAGCAAGGGCTCTACCAGGCCACGATGCGGTCTCCCGCCTCCGCGACTCGCAGCTGGGTGACCCGAAGGTTGCCGATATCAGCAACTACATCGTCAAGGGCGTGCTCTGGCGGGCTTTCGAATGCGAAAACACCGTCGGTGGTGCTGATCGACGAGGTGGACAAGGCCGACATCCGAGTTCCCAACGACCTCCTGCGCGAACTCGACCACGCGCCAGGTTCACCACGTCTGAGACGCAGCAACTGGAGTACGCCAGACACCGGCCGCTGGTTTTCATCACCTCGAACAACGAGAAAGAGAATTACCCGACGCCTTCCTGCGCTGCTTCTTCCACACCGTGAAGTTCCCGGACGGGAGACGATGACGAAGATCGTCGATGTGCATTTTCGGACCTGAAGAAGACGCTACTGCGCGAGAAACACTGGAAGTTTTTCTTCGAACTGCGCGAAATCCCCGGCCTGAAGAAGAAGCCCTCGACCTCGGAGCTGGATGACTGGCTGAAGCTGCTGTTGGCCGAAGCATCCCGCCCGGGCGCTGCGTGCCAAGGACCAGGGAGCGGCGATCCGCCGCTTTGCGGCGCGCTCCTGAAGAACGAGCAGGATGTGCATCTCTTTGAGCGGCTAATCTTCATGGCCCGCCAGAACCGCTGAGAGCTCATGAATAAATCTACTGCGCGATCCGATTGCTTCGTTGGGCGGTGCTCGCTCCTCGCCTATCCATTTGATATGTCTCGTCGCTGCGCTCCGTCCGCCTCGCACTCGGATCGCTCGCTACGATTTCTTC
>JADJUC010000015.1 GCA_016710885.1 Candidatus Proximibacter danicus | reverse complement strand
GTGCGCCAGTGCGGCGCTAAAGGGTGGGCTGCAACCCGAGGTCAAGACGCTGCCGCCGATCCTGGTGAAACAACTCTCGAAAACCCCTGGTCCCGATGGCAACGTCAAGGCCGGCATGATCCGCATGCGCTCCATGCCGGCCGGTGGTACGCTGGAATCGGTGGAGAAAAATTACGCAGAACTGCGCGGGCAGGCCGACCCGGCAGACCGTAATCCGGAACATGACGACAGGGGGAAAAAATGAAGCTTAAACAAATGCTGCGCGCCGGTGTTGCTGCCGGTATTTCGCTGGCCAGTGCTGGAGTCTGGGCAACGCCCTGCGATTCCGCCTTGAGCAGTTACGAGAGTTATGTTTCGTTGGGTTTTTCAAGCAACGCCAGCGATATCGTTTCCAATCACCCCGAGTGTTTCGCCGGCAGTCCTGGCTCGTCGCGCGTGCAGATAAACGCGACATCCTTCAATCAGGCGATGGCGATTTCCGGCGCGCTTTCGTCGCGCCTGTCGTCAAACGGCCCCGTTGTCACCGCAAGCCTTGACCGCAAGGGCATGGCCGCTGGCAATGGTGCCGGCAAGTGGAACGTGTGGGGCAACATCAACCAGAACGACACGCACCAGAGCTATACGGCAGCCAATGGCTTCAAGACAAAGTCCGATGCCGATGTGTTGACGACCGTTGTCGGTGTCGACTACAGCCTTTCGCCGACAATGGTGGTCGGGGTTTCGGGAGCCTTCGACAATGCAAATGGCTCGGGGCAAAACATGAATCCCGGCAACACCAAGAACCGGACGGACACCACCGGGTATGTGATTGCCCCCTACCTGGGGATCCAGTTGAGCAAGGAGTTGTCGCTCGACGCCAGTATTGGCATGGGCCAGGGAAAATTCGACACCAATTCGAATACCGAAGCAGATGCGGATCGCTGGTTTGGTGCCGCAAACCTTTCATATAACCGGTGGTTTGACAACATCCAGCTGACGGGGAAGTTGAGCTATCTGCATGGTGTTGAGGATTACGGCGACATCAAGAATTCGGCGACAGGGGCCAAATTCACTGGTACCGACGCCAAAAATACGGTCGGTCAATTGCGGCTTGGCATGCAGGCGGGCTACTGGTTGAATGGCTTCATGCCCTTTGCTGCACTGGCCTACACCTCCGATATCCATCGCGATACCACTCAATTTGAAATCCCGACGACCCGGTCGGCCGGGATGCCTGGCTGTTCGGACTGGGGGTCAATTATTTCTCCCTGGCCAAGGGAGTTTCCGGAGGTGTTGCCTTCAATCAGGAAGTTGGGCGCAACCATCAGACCAATCATAGCCTTGTCGCAAACATCAATTTCCGATTCTGAGGGAAGCGCTGTGAAACAGCGGAAAGCCGCGTACTTGTGCGCGGCTTTTTTCATTGTGCTGCTATCGGCATGCGCATCAAGCAGCGGCGACCCGGGTGGAGGGCGCGAAAGAACCGGGCAGTGGGCCGCTCGTTCCGGTTTTGACTCGGCAACGATTCATGTTTCCGGGCTGAATCTCTATTCGCTGCTGCGACGAAACGGTGCGGGCGACACCTTGTCGATCTATATCGAGGGAGATGGCGCGCCCTGGGTCAATCCGTTTCAGCCACCGCGAGACCCGACTCCCGCCAAGTCATTGCCTTTGCTCCTGGCGCAAACCGATGGTGCTGCTGTAGTGGCCTATCTCGGGCGTCCCTGTCAGTATCTTGATGATCGGATGCGTTCAGACTGCCCGGTGATCTACTGGGCGGAGCGCAGGTTTTCGCCGGAAGTGCTTGACGCAATGAACGCAGCGGTGTCGCAGTTGAAAACACTTGCGGGGTTGGGCCGGATACGTCTGGTCGGCTATTCCGGGGGAGGGGTCATTGCCGCGTTACTGGCGTCGCGACGCAGCGATGTCGCGGAACTGATCACGATAGCCGCTCCTCTTGCTCTTTCGGACTGGGTTGCCGTACAGGATCTGTCACCGCTTGTCGGCTCACTCGACCCGTTACTGGAGAATGCTGCAAGGATACCGGTTGCTGCCGTTCATTTTGCGGGTGCGGATGACCGGGTGGTGCCCGGTGACATCGTTGCCAGATACGTTGCCAAGCACGGTGGCAAGCTGGTGCTCGTCGATGACTACGACCACGATTGCTGTTGGGAAAAAGACTGGCGGGAACGCTTGCGCGGTGCGCTGGAACTGTTGGAGAGAACAAGATGATTGCCAGATTTCTGTTGCTGTTCCTGATGCTTCTGATGCCGGCCGTGGCTTGCGCGCAGGGCTTTCGGCCGCCACCGTTTGCCGGCGGCATTCCCGGGCGGGCTCAGATGCAGGCAGTTGAGATGCAGCGTCACCAGGCGCGCACACTGCTGTATCGCGAAGCCCTGGAGGAGTTGCGACGCAGTCCGAAAGTCGTTGATGTCGACGAATGTACGGCGGCCGGTGCAGATTTGTCGGCATGTTTGCCAAAGCCCGTGGCTGGTGGCGTTCCGGAAACGGTGGCAGCAAATCCGACCGGGCGCCGCATCGCCTTGCTGATAGGAAACAACCGCTATCAACACCCGATCCCGTCGCTGGAGACGCCGGCGCGCGATGTCGATCAGATCGCTGTCGCGCTGCGCGACAAGCTCGGGTTTGAGGTGCGTGTAATCAAGGATGTCGGAAAATCTGATTTAGTCAGGGCGGTTGTCGCAGTAGCCAAAGAGACCGAGGTAACGGACAGTGTTTTTGTGTATTACGCGGGCCACGGTTATCTGATGGACGATACGGGGATGGGCTACTGGATCCCCGCTGACGGTTCGGTCAAGACTGCGGCGCAATGGATTTCGAATACGGATATCTCCAGGCTGCTGGGCGCGATTCCAGCGCGTCAACTGCTGCTGGTGTCCGATAGCTGTTTCTCCGGCACGCTGGCGCGCGAAAAATCGTTGTCTGCTGGAGAGGGCGGGTGGCAGGCTGCGCAAGCGCAGCGTCGTCGTCCTCTCGTCCGGTGGCGAAGAGCCGGTCTCGACGAAGGGAAAGAAGGGCATTCGATCTTTGCCTGGCACCTGCTGCGCACGCTGGATAAAGTCAGCGGCACGCAGCCCGGCTTCGAGGTTTATCGCACTGTGCGCAAGGGTGTCAGCGACGACTATCCGCAACAGCCGCAGTACGGGGCAGTCGTCTCCGCCGGGCATGAGGCCGGCGGCGAATATCTCTTCGACGCCAGGGCGGAGTAGCCGCGGGCAGCGTGTGTTTGCGCTGAACCAGTGCGCGTCTCGCTATACTGGTGAGGCCAACGCCATTCCTGGAATTTGCCATGGGAATCACCGAAACCCGCACCGCTGCCCGCCACGACTACGTGCTGGCCCTCGATCAGCATCCTAAGTTCAAACTTAACCTGGCCGGATCAATAAGCCCTGACAGGCCGGCGTTCAACCTTCATCGCGGGCAAGCTGGCGATAGCGGCCACCGTGGTAGACCAGCGGTGCGCGCGCCAGGTCGCTGGTGAAGCGCTCGACCCGGCCGACGAAGATGCGGTGATCACCGCCGGGGTACTGCACCTCGTTGGCACATTCGAACCAGGCGCAGCAGCCGTGAAGCAGCGGCACGCCGCCAGCACCGGCACAGATTTCCAGGTCGCCGAATTTGTCATCGAGGCGGGTAGCAAAGCGTTGCGAGAGCTCGCCTTGATCGGCCGCCAGAATATTCACCGCGTAATGGCTGGCCGCGCTGAACGCTTCCAGGCTGGGAGAGCCGAGATCGAGGCTCCACAGCACCAGCGGCGGCTCCAGCGATACCGAGTTGAAGGAATTGACGGTCAGCCCGACGAAACTGCCATCGGGTGCGCAGGCCGTTACCACGGCGATGCCCGTGGCAAAACTGCCAAGCGCCGCGCGAAACTCCCTGCAGTCGAAAACCTTGGCCGGCACGCCCTCCACCGCCACGCCTTCGTCGCAGGAAGGGCAGGGCAAGTGGTTCTGTTCAAGGCTGCGGGCGGGATTGGCGCTCATGGCAAAGGGGCGTGATAGCATCAAAGGCAAGGGCGGGATTATCCCCGTACCAGCCACCCCCTGTCGACCTCCGCATGAATGACCTCGCCACCTTTGCACCGCGCCTGATCGCCTGGCACTCCCGGCACGGCCGCCACGACCTGCCCTGGCAGCAGACACGCGACCCCTACCGTATCTGGCTCTCGGAGATCATGCTGCAGCAGACTCAGGTGAGTACCGCCACCCCCTATTACCTGCGTTTTCTCGAGCGCTTTCCGGATATCGCCACGCTCGCCGCCACGGCCCCGCCGGAAGTGCTCGAATACTGGGCCGGCCTCGGCTATTACGCCCGCGCCCGCAACCTGCATCGCTGCGCACAGATCCTCGTTGCCGAGCACGGCGGCAGCTTTCCCGAATCGGCAGAGCGAATTGCCGAGCTTCCCGGTATTGGCCGCTCCACTGCCGCCGCCATTGCGGCCTTTGCCTTCGGGCAGCGTGGCGCCATTCTCGACGGCAACGTCAAGCGGGTCCTGACCCGCGTTTTTGGCATCGAGGGGTTCCCCGGCAAGCCCGCCATCGAGCGCACGCTATGGGCGCTGGCAGAGTCGCTCCTGCCGGCAGACAACATCGAAAGCTACACCCAGGGAATCATGGATCTCGGCGCCACGCTGTGCACACGCGGCCGACCGGATTGCGCGAACTGTCCGATGCGCGGGCTCTGCATCGCCGAGCGCGACGGGCGACAGGCCGAGCTGCCGACACCGAAGCCGGCCAAGCCGCTGCCGGAACGCGAAAGCATCGTCACCGTATTCACCGACGGCGAGCGCATCCTGCTTGAACGGCGGCCGGAAACGGGCATCTGGGGAGGTTTGCTGGCGCTGCCTGAAGGAACGCCGGAAGCGCTCGCCCCCGGCTTGGGTCTGTTGCCCGGCGCAAGCGAAGCGTTGCCGGAACTAAAGCACACCTTCACCCACTTCCGGCTGACCCTTCGGCCAATTCGCTGCGCCGTAAAAGCCAGCCATCACACCGCCGAAGATAGCGCACGGGGCTTGCTATGGCTGGATCGGTCGCAACTGCGCACAGCGGCGCTGCCGGCCCCGATCCGCAAATTGCTGCTGGCGCTGCCTCAGGCGAGGCGATAACCGGCTATTTCACCAGCCCGCGCTGCGCGAGATACTTGAAGAGGATTTCCAGGCGCGAGACGGCGTCGTCCAGTTCAAGCAGTTTCTGCTTCGCCAGCAACTGCACCGGCATCACCTCGGTGAGACGGTAGCCGACCCACGCGGCATCGTCCCAGGGATGGGGCAAGGGCATCTTTTCCGGCCCCAGGTCGGCGGCAACTTTCTGCAGGATGGGCAGCAACCCTTCCTGCGCGACGGGCACCGGCACCGCCGCTGGCTCCCCCAACAGGAGGACGCGGGCACGTTGCAGGCCATCGGCCTCCGTTCGCGTTTCGAGGATGCGGAAACGGCGGCCGCCGCGCACCCCCAACTGCAGAATTCCCAATTGCTCCATGTCCCAGGAGGACACATGCGCCAGTGTACCGACCGAATACGGCGTTGCTGGTACGCCAGTTTCCTCACCCTTGAGGATCAGACAAATGCCGAAAGGTTTTTCGTTCTTCAGGCAATCGGCACACATGTCGAGATAGCGCTTCTCGAAAACCTTCAGCGCCAGGTTGCCGCCGGGGAAAAGCACCGACTTGAGCGGAAACAGGGGAATTTCGAGTTCTTCCTGCGGCACGTCACGGACCACCTTGAAATAATCGAGCAGGCTCATTCTTCTGCCGCCCCCCAGCGCTTCATCAGCGCATGCGACACCCCGAGGTGATCGAGAATGCGTGCGACAACGAAATCGACCATGTCGCCAACGCTTTGCGGCCGATGATAAAACCCGGGGTTGGGCGGCAGTATGACAGCACCGACTTGCGCCAGGCGCAGCATGTTTTCCAGATGAATGGCCGAGAACGGCGTCTCGCGCGGCACCAGAACCAGCGGCCGGCGCTCTTTCAGGGCGACATCGGCGGCACGGGTAATGAGGTTGTCGGCCAGCCCCTGGGCGATGGCCGCCAGCGTCCCCATGGTGCACGGGCAGACCACCATGGCATCCGGCGGATTGGAGCCGCTGGCGACTGGCGCAAACCACTGCTCGCGGCCGTAAACCTCCAGCGTTCCCGGCAAATCGGCATACGTCTTGCGGAAATATTCGGCCGCCTCTTCTGGCCGCGCCGGCAATGCCAGGTCCATCTCCTGCCGCGCCACAACCTGGGCGACCTGCGAGTACAGCAACTGCACATGGCAACCGGCGGCCAGCAGACATTCGAGCAAACGAACGCCATAAGGCATGCCGGAAGCACCGGTAAACGCCAGGCAGATGGTCTTGGGGGTATCAGCCATTTTGCAACTCCACCGAATCTGACGCCGCCTCGCCGAGAAGCCGCGCGACAATCAGGCCGTTGATGATTCCGAAGAACAGGGCCGCCGCCAGGAACACCGGCGCCAGCAGGAAAACCCCATCATGCGGGATCAGCCAGACCCGCGCCAGCAGCAGCTGGCCACCGATGTGCGCAAACGCCGCCAGCACCGACAGGCTGACCGGGCCGAACCAGCGCTGCGGCAAATGCCACGCAGCGGCAAGCACTAGCAGGCTGCAGCTGGCCCCGACGAGGCTGAGGAAAAATCCCGGCGCGAGAAAATGGCCGAGCAGGAGGCCACCGGCAAATACGCGCAGGCCCGTGACCCATGCGGCCGTGCCGAATCCGTAACGATAGAGCACGAGCAGGGTGACGATGTTGGCCAGCCCCGGCTTGACCCCCGGCAAGGGCAGCGGTATCGCCGCATCGAGCAGCGCCAGCCCGATGGCGGCTGCGGCAAGCTGGGCAATGCGGTGGTCCTCAGGCGTCGTCTGCAACTCGACGATCGTGGCGCCTGCGGCCTGCGTGGCTGGCTCAGTAGGCGATGGAGTCAAAACCACTCCTGCGGCCGGCGATCTGCAGGCTGACATGGTTGGGGGCGCAGATGGCGATTTCGCCGGGACGCCGCAGCCAGCCCTGCCGCACGCAATACTGGCGCGGTCCGGGGTCGGCAGCGACACGGGCGCGACCCGGCTCGACAGCGATCACCGTGACGCCGATGGCGCCAGCCACCTCCAGCGTGCGCGTTCGGGCCAGATCCAGCTCGGCAACAATTTCACCATCGCGCCGAACAACCGCCTTCTCAGCCACGCCCCCTGCCAGACCAGCGGAAAAGAAGCCGCCACCGCCAATGCAGAAACTCCGACCAGCAACCAATCACCGGGGCGCAGCAGCAGAAGCCATGGGTTTATTGACGGCCGCATTTCAACCACGGAGGGCACGGAGAACACGGAGAGCGACAAAAACAGATTTTTCTCTGTGTTCTCTGTGTTCTCCGTGGTTATAAAAACAGTTCAAAGCAACTCCCGATGCCGCACCAGCACCCGCGCTCGACCGGCGAATTCGCGGGCCAGCCATTCGGAAAGGAAGACCGAGCGGTGCTGACCGCCGGTGCAGCCGATGGCGACGGTCAGGTAGCTGCGGCTGTCGCGGATGAATGAAGGCAGCCAGCCGGCCACAAAACGCCGGATATCCTCGCGCATGCGGTGCACTTCCGGCTGATTGTCGAGAAACTCGGCAACCGACTCATCGAGACCGGTGAGCGGGCGCAATACCGGGTCGTAGTGCGGATTGGGCAGGCAGCGCACATCGAAAACGAAATCGGCATCGAGCGGCAACCCGTGCTTGAAGCCGAAGGATTCGAACATCAGGGTCAGGCCCTGGCCGGGCTCGGCCTCGATGAACTGGCGCACCCACTCGCGCAGGGTGGCCGGTGCAATATCGCTGGTGTCGATGTGGTGGCCGAGGTTGGCCAAGCCCTCTAGACGGTCGCGTTCCTCGGCGATGGCTTCGGACAGCGAGCGGCCGTCGCGGGCCAGCGGATGCGCCCGCCGGGTCTCGGAAAAGCGTTTGATGAGGATTTCGCTCTTGGCATCGAGGAAGAGGAATTGCAGCTCCAGATCCTGTGCCCGCAGCGAATCGAGCTGCTGCGGCAGTGTCGCGATGGAGTCGCCGCCGCGGATATCGATGGCCACGGCGACCTTGTCGTAACCCTGCTGATCGAGTTGCCCGACCAGTGGCTGGAGCAACTGCGAGGGCAGGTTGTCGACGCAGTAATAACCACTGTCTTCAAGAATCTTGAGGGCAATGGATTTGCCGGAACCGGAGAGACCGCTGATAAGGACGAGGCGCATGGACGGGAGCATAGCGGATGCGGGGTTTCGTGGACAAGAAGGAGTGATCTACACTGTAGAGTCCGTTTCACCGCTGGACGTTCCCCATGCCGCTGCCCGACCTGTCGTTTGACGCCAATTTCCTCGCCACGATCCTGCCTGAACTTGCCGCGATCCGCCGTGACATCCACGCGCACCCGGAACTCGCCTTCAACGAGACGCGCACGGCAGATCTGGTCGCTGCCGAGCTCACGCGCTACGGCGTCGAAGTACATCGCGGGCTGGCCAAGACCGGGGTCGTCGGGGTCATCCGCGCCGGCAACTCAAAACGCATGATCGGCCTGCGGGCCGACATGGATGCACTGCCGCTCAAGGAAATGAACGAGTTCCCGCACCGCTCGAAGCACGAGGGCTGCATGCACGCCTGCGGCCACGACGGCCACACGACGATGCTGCTTGGTGCCGCGCGCTACCTGTCGCAACACCGGAACTTTGACGGCACCGTCGTCTTCATCTTCCAGCCGGCCGAGGAATCAGAAGGCGGCGCGGCGGTGATGATAGAGGACGGCCTGTTCGAGCAATTCCCGGTCGATGCCGTTTATGGCCTGCACAACTGGCCGGGCATTCCGGTCGGCGAGATGGCGGTGATGCCGGGGCCGGTGATGGCCGGCACCTGCGCCTTCGAGATCACCGTGCGCGGCCATGGCTGCCACGCCGCGATGCCGCATCAGGGCATCGACACCATCGTTGCCGCCAGCCAGCTGGTGCAGGCGCTGCAGACCGTGGTGTCGCGCAACCTGCACCCCTGCGATGCAGCGGTGGTCAGCGTTACGCAGTTCCACTCCGGCAGTGCCTGGAACATCATTCCCGAGGAGGCCGTGCTGCGCGGCACGATCCGCACCTTCAAGCCGGAGGTGCAGGAGCTGGTCGAGCGCGCTGTCGAACGCCTCTGTTCCGGTGTCGCCTCGGCCAACGGCGCGCAGATCGGCGTCGTCTTCGACCACCGCTACCCGCCGACGGTCAACAGCGCCGCCGAAACCGGCATCTGCCGCGAGGTAGCCGCCGCCCTGCTCGGCGACGACAAGGTGCGCCGAGACGAGCTGCCCTCGATGGGCGCCGAGGACTTCGCCTACATGCTCAAGGAAAAGCCCGGCTGCTACGTCTGGCTAGGCAATGGCCCCGGTCTCGGCGGCTGCACGCTGCACAACCCGCACTACGATTTCAACGACGAGCTCACTGCGCTCGGCGTCCGTTACTGGGCCGCCCTGGTGGCGGAAACGCTCGTCGGCTGAACGGTCCCGTCCACCCGACCGGCGCGCGTGGCAGCACCCATGATGAAGCGTTAAACTGCACCCGGGGGAGGCATTCCGATGGAAGCGTGGGTCCGCAAGCTCGTTACCGGCTGTCTGCTGACGCTCCCCGTCGCGGCAAGCGCTGTCGCAGCCAGTGAACAGGCGGTGCGCGTCGCAGTCATTGGCAACTCGCCACCCATGTCGTATGTCGACGAAAGTGGCAAGCTCACCGGGTTCAATGTCGAAATGGCTCATGCACTTTGCGCCACCATGAAGATCCGCTGCAACCTCCTGCCAACGTCGCTCGACAAGGTTGTCGATGCCGTTTCGGCCGGTGAGATGGATTTTGCCGTTGTCAGCCTGCTGGCCACCCCGGAACGGCGCAAGAAGGTCCTCTTTTCAAAGCCGTATTACCGCTCACTGAGCATCTGGCTGAGCAAGCCATCGATCAAACCCGGCAGCCCCCGCACCACCGTTGCCGTCGTCAATGGCTCGGTACAAGCGCAGCACGCTGAAAATCAAGGCTGGAAAACGAAGCGGGTTACCAATCACCGTGAGATTTCCACCTCACTCGTTGCCGGCGATGCCGACGCGACGGTGGTACCGATGCTCACCGCAGTTTCACTCATGGAGAAGCCCTCTCTGCAGGCGCTCGGCCTGGAGTCGACGGTGCTTTCCGATCCATTGATCTCCGGCGATGTCTGCATCAGCATTCACCCGGGGCGTCCGGAGCTGCGCGAGCAGATCGATGCTGCGCTCGACGAGATCAAGCGTGACGGCCGCTTCGACCGGATCAACAGCCAGTTCCTGCCTTTCCGCCTGCTATGAAATATTTTTTGTTGCGCTGGCACCTCAGCCTTCGGTTCGCGGCGCTGACCCTTGTTGTCCTGCCGTTCTGCTCCGCCGAAGCCGAAGCACGCGAGTTGCGGGTGGCAACCCTGCTCACCACCACTCTGCAACCGCAGAGCAAGAGCGATGGCAAAACCGGGGCCATTGCTGAACTGAACGAGGCGCTCGCACGCGAGGTCTGTCGCCGGCTTACCGCGCGCTGTACCCTGCAGGCGCTGCCGTTCCCCGAGATAATTTCCGAGGTCAGCGCGGGCAATTTCCAGCTGGGCGTCGGCAACGTTCTGCACACGCCGGAACGCGAAACCAGGTTGCTTTTTTCGCAGCCGCTCTGGCGCTCTTCCTCACGTCTGGTCGGCACGCCGCAAGCCATTCGCGAATACCGCCAAGGCAACGACGGCGAAATCAATCTGCTATCGCTGCGCAATGCCCGCATTGCCGTCGAACGTGGAACGCAACAGCACCGTTACGTAAGTGCACTGGCGCCGGAAAGAAAACTCGTCATCGTCGAAGCGACAACGATTGAGAACACCCTCCAGCAATTGCTCGACGGCCACGCCGACTTTGCCCTGATGCCAATGCGCAGCGCCTACTTTTTGCTCGCCAAGCAGCCAGCCAATACCGTCAATTTCACCGGCCCTGCGCTGATTGAGCAGGGGCTTGGCGGCACGGTCCACATGATTCTGCCGAAAACAGCAACAAGCTTGCTAGCAGAAGTTGATACTGCGCTCGATGCGATGCGGGCGGATGGCACGTTCCAGCGCATCATTCGGCGCTACATGCCCTTTCTTGCCGATTGAGTGCGCTTATGTTCACTACCAGCAGAACCCCAGATAACTACCGCCACAAGCTTGGGGCCGGGGTGCTGCTCTGCAGGCTTACTGCAGTATTTTCCATCGTCTTCGCAAGTGCTGCCGCCTGGCTGGCGGTGGACCAGCATGCGTTGCTGGAAAACATGGAGGACCTGCAGTCCCGGACACTGCCAAATTCAATGGAACATCAACGCCTGGCGCGCAACCTCGAAGTCCTGCGCCTGGAAGGCGAGCGCGTACTCGCAGCAGACAATCCGGAAAACCGGCGACAAGCCCTGTTCATCGTCACCTTGATGGCTGGCCACCCAAGCCTGCTGGCCAACGAGAAGGCTCGCAATCTGGCCATCGAAACGGAGATTTTCCTGACCAGAGCCGCGCAAGGCAGCCGTATCGACGAAAATATCCGCGACGAATGGACGCGTATATCGCGGCACCTGAGCCTCACTGCCGACGATATTTCGGTCGATGGCATCAATCTGGCGCGGGAAGATGTCCGGCAGATGAATGGGCTTGTCGAGCAGACACGGCAGAAACTGCACGGCGCCGTTGCGCTGGTACTGGGCTTCCTGGCCCTGCTGCTCCTGCTCATCCGGAGGATGATTCTCCGGCCGTTGCAGCAGATCGACCATGCGCTTTCCGACCTCAGGCAACCGGGCTCGGCGGTCACGCTGCCAAATTATTCGCTACGCGAGCTGGCCAGCGTCCGCGAAGCCATCGTTCAACTTCACGGGCTGATGCAGGAGCACGAATCGACCCGCGACGACTTGCAAAAGCTTGCGGCGACCGATGTTCTCACCAGCCTCAACAACCGTCGCCATTTCATGTTTCTGGCAGAGAGCGAACTGACGCGGGCACAGCGCTACGGCCGCCCGATTTCCATCGGGCTCGCGGATCTCGACCACTTCAAGCACATCAATGACATCCATGGCCACGCGGCCGGCGACCTTGCGCTGAAAGCCTTTGCCGACATCATCCGCAGCACGCTGAGGCATTCCGATATTGCCGGCCGCTATGGCGGCGAAGAATTTGCGTTCGTCTTCCCGGAAACGACGCCGCAGGAGGCGGTGGCACTGGCCGAACGCCTGCGCGCTCACCTCGATGCCTGGGTCATTCCGCTGAAGAACGGCGGCCACATTCGTCTCACCACCAGCATCGGCATCGCCGATGCGAGCGCGCAAGCTCTCGAGGATGCGCTACGCCTTGCCGACGAAGCGCTGTATCAGGCCAAGGCAAGCGGCCGCAACCGCACCATACAAGCGAAAACGACCCAACTACCGCTACCGCTGGGCGGCCACACTGACAACTCCGGCCACTCAGCGTAAACGGCGACGCACTTCCGAACTCGCCGCATCGACCACGATCGACAGCAAAAGCATCGCAGCGATGACGGTGCAGGCCTCGGCATAGCGAAACAGCGACAGCTCGAAGTAAAGCAATTGCCCAAGGCCGCCTGCGCCGACAAAGCCAAGAATGGCTGCCATGCGGATATTCATTTCCCAGCGATAGAGGGTGTAGGCCAGCAGTTGCGGCATGACTTCCGGTAGCGTGCCATAGAGAAAAGCTACGACCGGCCGCGCACCAGCGTCGACAAGTGCGTCGCGCGCAGCGGGCGGGGCATTTTGCAAGGTCTCGGCAAACAGGCGACCAAGCACACCAGTAGTGTGCAGCGCGAGGGCCAGCACCCCGGCAAAGGGGCCGAGGCCAACCGACAGTACGGTAAGCGTGGCCCAGACCAGCTCGGGAATCGAGCGAAGTGCATTCAACAAAAAGCGCGAGAACTGGCCGGCAAGGCGGCCATAGCGGCCCGATGCGGGAAACGCCAGCACGAAACCGCCAAGCACCGCCAGCAGCGTGCCGGTAGCCGAGATGGCCAGCGTTTCGAGGGTGCCGTAAGCGACACGCGAAAGCCATGGCAAGGAGAGATCCGGCGGGAAAAAGGAAACGGCAAAGTCGCCGATCAGGCCCATCGACTCACGCATCAGCAAAGCACCGAAGTGGATATCGAGTGCACCGAAACTGCTCACCACTGCCAGCAAAACAAGCCCGGCGATAGCACAGGCGGAGACCCCGAAACCGGCTTTTCGGCCGACAGTGCCGGCCGCGCCCACCTGCTGACGGAGGAAGTGAGACAAGGCATCGGCCGCCAGCACCAGCAGCAGAAAAGTCAGCAGGATGGTCGAGGCCTCGCCACCGTTGAGCATTTTCATCGCCTGATCCATCAACTGCCCGAGGCCGCCCGCGCCGACGAAGCCCATCACCACGGAGGCTCGCACCGCGCATTCCCAGCGATAGACGGTATAGGAAGTCAGTTCGCGCGCTGCCCCCGGCAACAGGCCGTAGAACAATGCCTGCAGACGACCGCCACCCGCTTCAAGAATGGCCCTTGCCGGCCGGGTATCGCCGGACTCAAGGATCTCCGAATAGACCTTGGTCAGCATGCCGCCATAACCAAGTGCGAGTGCCAGCACACCGGCCGCCGGGCCAAGGCCAAAGACGCGGACAAAAAGCAGTGCCCACACCAGTTCGGGGATGCCGCGCAGCACCGTCAGCAATGCCCGCAGCCCGTAGTGCAGAAATTGCGCCCGCGCATACCCGGGCCCCGGACCGATTTCGGCGGCGGCCAGCGCGCGCGTCGACAATGACACCAGTGGCAAGGCGAGCAAGAAGGCCAGTGCCATGCCGGCGGTGGCAATGGCCAGCGTTTCCAGCGTTGCACGGACGAGGTAGGCGAGAAACTCAGCTCCGGTTTCTGGCGGCAGGAACCCCGCTAGAAAAGCGCCGACGGTCTTCAGATTACGGATTTCAAAAATTTCGCCCGGTCTGAAATCGGCGACCACCAGCAACGGCCACAGCACGGCCAGCCCCAACAGCAAGGCCGTGCCGCGCTGCCGCGCCGCCGGGTCGTGCAATGCGACGGCCTCAGCCATCAGCAGCAGGCGCCCGGGCTAGCGCCGGGCACGTCAACAGGGCGAGCGTCGAAATGTGGCGTGTTGGCCAGCGTCGGCAGTGCTGCCGAGCCTGGGCACTCTGCCGCATAAAGTTCGCGCAGCAGCGGCTCGCTGACTTCGGCAGCCGGCAGGTCGAAGGCGATGCAGCCGTCGCGTATGCCCACGATGCGCGGGAATTCCGAGAGCGCCAGATCGATGGCATGCAGGCTGGCGACCAGCGTTGCGCCGCGCGCGCCGGCATCCGCCAGCAGCGTCCTGACCGCCTGCCGGGCCAGCGTCGGATCGAGTGCCGACACTGGCTCGTCGGCGAGAATCAGGTCGGGGCGCTGATAGAGCGTCCGCGCCAGGCTGACGCGCTGCAACTGCCCGCCGGAAAGGCGGTCGCAACGATCGAACAGCCGGTCGCCGACCTCCAGGCGCGCCAGCACCTCGCGGGCACCTGCGATGTCGAGCGGATAAACCAGCGAGGCCAGGCTTTTCCACAGCGGCCACTGGCCTAGTCGGCCGGCAAGCACGGCGGTAACGACACGCTGTCGCTGCGGCAGCGGCGGCGCCTGATGCACGACACCGATACGCGCGCGCAACTTGCGCAACTCGCGCTCCGAGAGCGCCCACGGGTCAACGCCAAGCATCGACAGCTTCCCCGCGCTGGGTCGCAATGCTGCGCCAAGCAACCGCAGCAATGTGGTCTTGCCGGCACCCGATGGGCCAATGACGGCGATACGCTCGCCGGGCGATGCCGCTAGCGAAATGCCGCGCAAGGCAACGAAGCCGTTGGCGTGGGTGAGCGAAACTTGATCAAGACGAAAAGACATAAACCCTTCACCACAGAGACACAGAGGCACAGAGGAGACATCGAGAAGATTCTCTCTGTGTCTCTGTGCCTCTGTGGTTAATGGTTTTACTTCAGCAAACCGGCCGACTGCGCCGCCTTTTCAATGCCGTCGTAGTTTTCCTTCTTCGTCGGGATGAACTTCGAAGCCCGCTGCAGTTGCATGATCTCGGCGTGCTCGGGGTTCTTCGGATCGAGCTTGAGGAAGGCTTCTGTCAGCTTCTTCACCAGCGCCGGGTCGAGGTCGCCGCGCACCGTCCAGTTGTAGTCGAAGTACGGCGGCGTGGTGGCAAATACGCGCACCTTGGCCGGATCGACCTTCTTGGCTTCAACCAGTTTGTCCCACACCGAGGCGTTGAGCACCCCGGCATCGGCCTTGCCGGCGGCGACGAAGGCAACGGTGGCGTCGTGAGCGCCAGAGAAGGCGATGTTCCTGAAATCCTTGTCCGGCCTTATGCCGGCCTGCTGCAGAAAGAATCGCGGCATCAGGTGACCCGAGGTTGACGATGGCGAACCGAAAGCGAAGGTCTTGCCCTTGAGGTCAGCGTAGGACTTGATATTCGGGTCGGCGGTGACGAATTTGGAGGTGAAATGCGCATCCTCCTCGCGCTGCACGATGGGAATGGCCGTGCCATTGCTTCTGATCCTGGCCTGCACGAAAGTGAACCCGCCCAGCCAGACAAGATCAAGCTTCCTGATGGCCAGTGACTCGACAACAGCCGCGTAATCGGAGACGGGCACGAAGCTGACCTTCATGCCGGTTTCCTTTTCCAGGTATTTGCCGAGCGGCGCGAATTTGCGCTGCAATTCGGTCGGCACTTCGTCGGGAATGGCGGAAACGCGCAGCACGTTTTCCTGGGCCAAGGCGAAGCCAGCGAAAGAAGAAATCAGCGCACAGGCAACTGCGCCCTTGAGCGCCAGACGGCGCAGGGTGTGGTTCATGGAAAGCTCCCGATAATTTTCAGCCGCCGCCGCGCGGGTGACGCAGCAGCTTAATCGCGACCCCGCCAGGGGCCGCCCCGTTCAAGCAGTAACTCAGACTGCAGCGGCCATTATACGGGCAGGGGCGCCGGGGAACCGGCCGTGAGCTTAACTGGCGACCGCCCGACCGACGACGGAGAGGTCGGGTCTGGCGTGCGCACCTGCACCTTTCTTCAGCGTCAGGTAGCGCAGGCAGGAAACGCGGAGGAAGGAAGCGAAGTTGTCGATCTCGCCGCGGTAGTCGACCAGTTCATCATAGAGTTTGGCGATCAGCTGGTTGGTCGTGTAGCCGTCGGACTCGGCCAGCTCGGCGAGGATGTCCCAGAACAGGTTTTCAAGCCGGATCTTGGTTACCGCACCGTGGATGCGCAGCGACCGCGAGCGCGACTCGTAGAGGATGGGGTCAGCCTTGACGTAGATTTCGCACATGGATGCCTCCGGACGGTTACGCGCTGCCGACAGCCGATGGCTGCCGACAAGCGCAGATTATCAGGCTTCGCTCAGGCGTCAATTCGTGTGCCAAGCAACGCCAGGAACTTGGCCAGCCAGTCCGGGTGGGCCGGCCAGGCCGGGGCTGTCACCAGATTGCCGTCCACGTGCGCCTTGTCTACCGGGATGTCGGCATAGCTGCCACCAGCCGCCTTCACCTCCGGCGCGCAAGCGGGATAGGCGCTGCACGAACGGCCGGAAAGAACACCTGCCGCGGCAAGCAACTGGGCACCGTGGCAAATCGCGGCGATCGGCTTCCCGGCGTTGGCAAAGTGCTGCACAGCGGCGATCACTTTCGGGTTGAGGCGCAGGTACTCCGGCGCGCGGCCGCCGGGGATGACCAACGCGTCGTAGTCTTCGGCATGAATGGCATCGAACTCGGCGTTCAGCGTGAAGTTGTGGCCGGGTTTCTCACTGTAGGTCTGGTCACCTTCGAAATCATGCACCGCCGTGCGCACCTGTTCGCCGGCCTTCTTGCCGGGACAGACGGCATGGACCGTGTGACCGACCATCAGCAATGCCTGGAAGGGCACCATGGTTTCGTAGTCCTCGGTGAAATCGCCGGTAATCATCAAAATTTTTCTGGCTGCCATGTCGGTCTCCTCTGTTGTGGTTGGGGTGCAAGCCATTGTCGGCACATTACTCCGGCAACGGGTAGCACCCTGCTGCTACAGAAAACAGTGCGGCACCGCCTCACCGAAGGCAGGTGCGATATCATGCGGCCTGCTTGTCAGTGAAGGTCGAGGGTGGCATGAACGAAGGCTGGATTGTGCTGGGCATCTGCATTGTGTTCGTGTTTGGCGCGGCGCTCCCCCTGCTTCGCGGCAGCAGCCGCAACGACCCGCCTCCACCTCCACCCAAGGAAACCCTGCGCGACTGGCGCAAGGGCGAGTAAGACAGGGCCGCGAAGGCCAACGCTGCTACCTGAGGAGACGACCATGGCGAAACCGCCAAAACCCCTGACTTACGAAGAGCACCTCGACGAGGTAACCACGCAGATCACCGAGATCTACACCATCGAGGACGATGAGGCGATCCGCATGGTAATGGCGGCGCAGGAAGCCGAGTATTTCAGTGGCCACGACGACGATCCGTCGATCTGCACGCTCGAGCGCGCGGGCGTTGATGCCCGCTGGGTGTTCGACCACTACGGCCGCAAGCGCCAGAAACAGCACTGAACTGCCGGCTCGAAGCCTGGACAGACTCCGAACCGCGACCGACATTGGGGTTAAGCAAACCCCTCCGGCTCAGTCCTTGCCGCAGGCGATTTTCCAGGTGCTTTCGCCGGTACCGCCCGGGGGAAGCGCGCTCCACTCGGCATCCGGCTTGGTTTCGGAAGTCACCAGTCGACCTGCCCCCATCTGTTCGGTATAAGCCGCCCCAGCAACGATACGGGCGCGCAGGCTGCTGCAGTCGTACTCGACCAGATTCTTGAACGACAGGACGACCTGCTGGGTTCCCACCCACTGCGCCGAGGTGTAGTCGTACAACTGCCACATCTGCGCCAGATCGCCCTGCCGACGGATGGATCCTTGGTCAAGATAGATGCGCAGGTTTTCGGTACGACCGAAGAGGTTCCACTGCGCAAGTGCGCTTGTCGCCAACAGGAACGCAGCGAGGCTAAAGGCAAGACGCCGAAGCGGCTTCTGAAAAAGGGCGGGAGAGATCATCTTGCAAACTTACCTTGAAGCCGGCGGATTGGCGAGGGGGTGTTCGCGATCCTGTTGACTATTCACAGCCCCCATCGCCACAAGCTTCACCGGCAATTACTTTGCCGCCGGCTCCTGGCGCGTCAGCACCAGTTTGCCGTCTTTCACGGGGATCTGGCTACCCGGATTGAACGCCATGCGTACAACGTCCTGTTTGCCGTCGAGACGATAGGTCACATCGTAGCCGTGATGCTTTTCAGAGGTGTCGTAAACGGTCTTGCAGCGCTTTTCGGTGACCGTTTCCACATCCTTGTCCTGCATGTTCTTCTGCACCTTGTTGCCAGCATAGCCACCGGCAGCAGCGCCCGCGACCGTGGCCACCGTCTTGCCCGAACCGCTACCAATGGTGCTGCCAAGGAGGCCGCCCGCAACCACGCCGATTGCCGTGCCGGCAATGCGGTGTTCATCCTTCACGGCTGCCTTTTTCTGCACCGGAACGTCCTCGCATTCCTCGCGCGGCGTCTTGACTGTTTCCTTGATCTCCTTGGCCGACACGACTTCAGCAAAGACCGGCTTGTTCATCGCCTTGTAGCCCGTGATGCCGCTCGCAGCCACTGCCGTGACGACGATACCGCCGATGACGATACCCTTGACCATCGATTTATCCATATGAAATTCCTTTCCAAGAAGACGAGACCAGATTTAGCCGTCTATATAGCCCCAACGGTTGATCTTACGCCAACCGTCGCCGATACACGACAACCAGCGCACTATGCCGCCAGGAGAAAACCTTCCGTCTCGCGCAAGGCCCCCGCCCGCACGAGCTCGCTCACCAGCCAGTCGGCCAGCGCTTCTTCTTCATAGCCAAGATAGCGGGTATTGACGCTTTGCACGAAAGAAAGTCCGGCAAGGAACTCGGGGAGCGTAGCGCGCGGCAAACGCTGTTTTTCAAGCATGAAGAAGGCGAGCATCACCTTCAGCGCGTGGCGAGCCAGTCGCTCGATACTTCCCTCGAAGGCGGCAAGGCGGCGGAAAGCGCGTTCCAGTGCCGCATCGACAGCGCCGAAAGGTGCGCCGTGGCCGGGAATGACGGTGTCGATCGGCAGGCGGCCGAGCATCTCCAGTGTTTCGCGCGTGGACTTGAGGCCATCCGGGTTGCCAAGCAACTCGGCAAAGATGACGCCAAACCCGTCTTCCCACAGCGCATCGCCGGAGATGAGAATTTTTTCTTCCGGGTTGTAGAGCGCCAGCGCATCCATGTCATGTCCAGGCACGGCCAGTGCACGCCAGTTGAGCTCGCCAAGCACGAACTCGTCGCCGTTGCCATAGGTAGCATCGTGCGTAAAACGGGCGGCACGCTGGCCGAGCGGCGACAGCAGCAGGGCGGCTTCATCCCATTCGGCGATGGTGGCGGCAATACCTTCGGGGACGGTGATGTGGCAGTGAAAGCTGGCCTGCACGGCCGCGTTCCCGCCAATGTGATCGGAGTGCGAGTGGGTATTGATGAGCCGCGTCAGACACCGGCCATCGAGCGCACGTTCGAGGAGTGCCAGCGTTTGCGCAGCATGACTGACGTAGCCGCTATCGACCAGCGCAGCGATTTCGCCCTCGAAGAAGACGATGTTGTTCGAGGACAACCAGCCGCGCTCCAGCACCAGCACGCTGTCAGGCAGCTTCGGCGTCATGTCGCTGGCGTGTCCGGATCGCCGGACGAATTCAGTGGTTCAACCACCTGCGCGGCCTGCACCTCGACCACCACGGCATCGACCGGCGATGGCAGCGGCGGCCGACCGCAGCCAAGGCAGTAACCAGAATCGGGGTCGGCCATGCAGACGCCGACGCAGATATAAGCATCTTCTTCAGTCATCGCCCGCTACCGATTGCCATCGCCACGGAGGTCGCCGTCGAGGGTAACGCTACGGTCGTTCTCGGCGCGACGCCCTTCCACCGCAGCGAGGATCGCCCGCTTGGCATCCTCCGAGGCACGGCTCCACTGCGCGATCTCGTCGAGCGTACGGAAACAGCCGACGCACATATGGTTGTCGGCATCCATGCGGCAGATGTTCACGCAAGGAGAAACTGCCACACTCATGCGCAGCCTCCTGCCCGCATGGCAAGCAAGGCTTTTGCCGCTTTCGAGGCCGGCTCGCGGCCAAGGTGTTGCAGGATGAACTGGCCTGCGTCCAGCAATTTGTCCATGTCGATCCCTGTTTCGATGCCGAGTCCATTCAGCAGGTAGACGACATCTTCGGTCGCAACGTTCCCCGAGGCACCGGCGGCATACGGACAGCCGCCCAGGCCGGCGACCGAGCTGTCGAAGACGCGCATGCCCAGTTCCATCGAGGCATAGATATTGGCGATGGCCATGCCATAGGTGTCGTGATAATGGCCGGCCAACTGCTTCATCGGCACATGCCGCGCACAGGCTTCGATCATGCGCTGCACCGAGGCCGGATTGCCGACACCGACCGTGTCACCGAGCGAAACTTCGTAGCAACCCATGTCGAACAGACGCATTGCAACCTCCGCCACCTTCTCGGGTGCCACTGCACCTTCATAGGGGCAGCCGACGACGCAGGAAACGTAACCACGCACCTTGAAATCGAGCGCCAGTGCGGCACAGATCACCGGCTCGAAACGCTTGATACTTTCCGCCACCGAACAGTTGATGTTCTTTTGCGAGAAAGCTTCCGAGGCCGCACCGAAAACGGCGACTTCGGTCGCACCGGCCTCGATCGCTGCGTCGAATCCCTTGAGGTTAGGCGCCAGCACAGGGTAGGCAACACCGGCCTTGCGACGAAGATTTTGCATGACCTCGGTGTTGTCGCCCATCTGCGGCACCCACTTGGACGAAACGAAGGAAGTGGCTTCTACGGCCTGCAGGCCTGCATCGGCGAGGCGCTCGATCAGTTCGACCTTGACCGCCGTCGGCACCAGCTGCTTCTCATTCTGCAGGCCGTCGCGCGGGCCGACCTCGACGATTTTTACGCTTCTCGGCAGGCTCATATCTTTCTGTACTCCACGCTCCCGGCGCGCAGCCAAGCAGCAAATTCTTTCTCAGCCAGTTCGCCGGCGGCAAGCGCAAGCATTTGAGTCACGCACTCGGCATCTGGGGCAGCAAGCGCCCAGCCGTTCAGTACCAGAAACAATTCAGCACAAACATAGCCCGTGCGTTTATTGCCATCGATAAATGGATGATTGCGTGCAACGCCGAAAGCATAGGCAGCGGCAAGATCGAATACATCGGGCGGAGGCTCGCCGTAGGCATGAAGTTGACTCGGTCGAGCTAGCGCCGAAGCCAACAGACCTGCGTCGCGCAAGCCTGCCGAGCCGCCATGCTCGGCTAGTTGCGCCTCATGAACCGCCCAAACAACCGACTCCTCAATCCAGACCCATGGCCTCATGCAGCACTCACTTTGCCAGCTCGTGCAGCACGTTACGCCGGATCTTCATGATTTCGCGAGCTGCCTTCATCTGTTCCTCGAAGGCGGGATCGAAAGGCGTCAGGCGTACGCCTTCGGGTGATTCGGTCGCATAGATCGTGTCGCCTTTTTCGATGTGCAGCAAGGACATCAATTCCTTCGGCAACACGACACCATAGGAATTACCAATCTGGGTCACCTTGAGTGAAAACATGGCACCATCTCCGCTGTTATAACAATTGTTATAATATTAAAAAATTCCTGTCATATCAATCCCCTGCGGCCTCGAACTCGACCAACTCCGCCCCATCGGCCACCTGATCCCCGGCCGCGTAGCAGAAGGCTTTAACCACGCCGTTCTTCGGCGCGGTGATCGTGTGTTCCATTTTCATGGCCTCCAGAATCAGCAACGGCGCGCCTTTCTCCACCTTCTGTCCGGGCTGCGCCAGCAACGCCACCACTTTCCCAGGCATTGGGGCAGTCAGGCCGCCGCCGTGAGCGCCGCCGGCCTCGACCAGATGCAGCGGATCGTCGCGCTCGATGATCCAGGTCTGGCCATTCAGGAAGACGGTGCGCCGGGCGCCGGTAGCGATGACGCTGGCGATCAGGCGGCGGTCGTCGAGTTCGACGGCAAAGCGGTCGCCGTCCAGCTTCTTGCCGCGCGCCAGAACGGTTTCACCATGGCAGCTCAGCTTCCAGGAATCCCGGCCATAGGCCACATGTACTTCGACCAGGGTTTCGCCGTCGCGGAAGCCGATCATGCGCTGCGACTGCAGGTTGAGACGCCAGCCATCACGGGCATGCCAGGGCGACCAGGGGTCGCCGTGGCGTTTTGCTTCCTCGCGGGCCACGTGGGCTTCGTAGAGCAGTTCGCCGACGGCGGCGACCTGCAGCACTTCCTTCGGTGCAGCCACCGCTTCCGGGAACAGGAAGCCGCGGCTGCGTTCGATCAGGCCGGTGTCCAGGTCGGCGTCGGCGAAGGCCGGGCAGACGACCAGGCGCGACAGGAAGTCGATATTGGTGGTGACGCCGACCACACGGTAGTCGGCCAGCGCACGGCGCATACGCGCCAGCGCGGCATCGCGGTGCTCATCCCAGACGATCAGCTTGGCGATCATCGGGTCGTAGTGCGGCGTGATCTCGTCGCCCTCCTCGACGCCGGTGTCGACGCGTACGTTCAGGCTCTCGGCCGGCGGCGACAGGTGCACCAGCCTGCCGGTCGAGGGCAGGAAACCCTTGCTGGCATCTTCAGCGTAGATGCGTGCTTCCAGCGCGTGGCCACGAATCTGCAACTGGCTCTGGTTCAGCGGCAGCGGTTCGCCGGAAGCGACGCGCAGTTGCCACTCGACCAGATCCTGGCCGGTGATCATCTCGGTGACCGGGTGCTCGACCTGCAGGCGGGTGTTCATTTCCATGAAGTAGAACTGGCCATCCTGCTCGGCGATGAACTCGACCGTGCCGGCGCCGACGTAGCCGACCGCCTTGGCCGCGGCCACGGCCGCCTCGCCCATCTCGCGGCGACGCGCTTCGCTCATACCCGGGGCCGGCGCTTCTTCCAGCACCTTCTGGTGGCGACGCTGCACCGAGCAGTCGCGCTCGAACAGGTAGACGCCGTTGCCCTGCGTGTCGGCGAACACCTGGATTTCGATGTGGCGCGGCCGCGTCACGTAGCGCTCGACCAGCACGCGCTCGTCGCCGAAGGACGATTGCGCTTCGCGCTGGCACGAAGCCAGCGAGGCCTCGAAATCCTCGCTCTTTTCAACGAGACGCATGCCCTTGCCGCCGCCACCGGCGCTGGCCTTGATCAGCACCGGGTAACCGATGGCGTCGGCCTGCTGGTGGAGGAAGGCGGGGTCCTGGTTGTCGCCGTGGTAACCCGGCGTCAGCGGCACCGAGGCCTTTTCCATCAGCGACTTGGCCGCCGACTTCGAGCCCATGGCGCGGATCGACGAGGCCGGCGGGCCGACGAAGATGATGCCTTCCGTCGCGCAGCGCTCGGCGAAGCCGGCGTTCTCGGAGAGGAAGCCGTAGCCGGGGTGAATGGCCTGCGCGCCGGTGCGTTTGGCGGCATCGATGATCTTGTCGACCACCAGATACGACTCGCGCGCGGCGGGCGGGCCGATGCAGACGGCCTCGTCGGCGAGGCGCACGTGGCGCGCCTCGGCATCGGCTTCGGAATAGACGGCGACGGTGCGGATCCCCATGCGGCGGGCGGTCTTGATGACGCGGCAGGCGATTTCGCCGCGGTTGGCAATCAGAAGTTTGTTGAACATTTAGAACCTTTCACCACCAAGGCACCAAGACACCAAGAAACACAAAGAAACCCGAATGAGCAATTCTTTGCTTTTCTTGGTGCCCCCTTGGTGCCTTGGTGTCTTGGTGGTTAGCGGTTTGTTAGCTGTTAATCCAATTTGGTTTGCGTTTTTCAAGGAAGGCAGTCAGGCCTTCCTTGCCTTCGGCGCTGGCGCGCACGCGCGTGATGCGCTGCGCGGTCTCCTCGATCGTCGATTCGTCGATCGGCTGGCCGGAAACGACGCGGATCAGCGCCTTGCATTCGCCGAGTGCACGCGGGCCGTTCTTCAGCAGCGCATCGACCACTTCACCGACCGCTTCGTCGAGACCTGTTTCATCCGGCACAATCTCGTGCACCAGGCCGATGCGGTAGGCCTCGGACGCCGAGAAGCGCTCGGCAGTGAGCATGTAGCGACGTGCATAGCGCTCGCCGATGGCGGCAATGACGTAGGGGCTGATCACCGACGGGATGATGCCCAGCTTCACTTCGGTGAGTGCGAACTGCGCCTCGAAGGTGGCGATGGCGATGTCGCAGGCGGCGACCAGGCCGACGCCGCCGCCATAGGCCGGCCCCTGAATGCGGGCGACGGTCGGCTTCGACAATTCGTTCAGGGTCGACAGCAGAGCTGCCAGGTTGCGTGAATCGCGCAGGTTCTCTTCCGGCGTGTAGCCGGCAGCGCGCTTCATCCAGTTGAGGTCGGCACCGGCACAGAAGCTCTTGCCAGTGGACGACAACACGACGGCGCGCACTTTCGGATTCGCTTCGAGTTCCTTGAGGCCGGCGGTGATCTCTGCGATCAGCACTTCGTCGAAGGCATTGTGCCGTTCAGCCTTGTTCATGGTGAGAATGCCGAGCGGACCGTCGACTTCAGTGAGTATCGATTGGTAAGTCATTAAATCTCCTTAACCACAGAGACACAGAGGCCCAGAGGAAAAACAGAGAAATCGAAAAATGATTTTCTCTGTGTCTCTGTGTCTCTGTGGTTAATGGTTTTCATTGATCACATCCGGAAGATGCCGAACTTAGTTTCTTCGGCGGGAGCATTCATCGAGGCGGAAAGGCCGAGGGCCAGCACGCGGCGGGTATCGGCCGGATCGATCACGCCGTCGTCCCACAGGCGGGCGCTGGCGTAGTAGGGATGGCCCTGCGTCTCGTACTGCTCGCGGATCGGCGCCTTGAACTGCGCTTCCTCTTCCGCGCTCCAGGTCTTGCCAGCGGCCTCGATGCCGTCGCGCTTGACCGTGGCCAGCACGCCAGCGGCCTGCTCGCCGCCCATCACCGAGATGCGCGCGTTCGGCCACATCCACAGGAAGCGCGGCGAGTAGGCGCGGCCGCACATGCCGTAGTTGCCGGCGCCGAAGGAGCCGCCGATGATCACCGTGAACTTCGGCACCTTGGCCGTGGCCACGGCGGTGACCATCTTGGCGCCGTCGCGGGCGATGCCGCCGTTCTCGTACTTGCGGCCGACCATGAAGCCGGTGATGTTCTGCAGGAAGACCAGCGGAATGCCGCGCTGGGCGCACAGCTCGATGAAGTGCGCGCCCTTCAGCGCGCTCTCCGAGAACAGGATGCCGTTGTTGGCGACGATGCCGACCGGGTAGCCCCAGATGCGGGCGAAGCCGCAGACCAGCGTCGTGCCGTAGCGCGACTTGAACTCGTCGAAATCGGAGCCGTCGACGATGCGGGCGATGATCTCGCGCACGTCGAAGGGCTTCTTGGTGTCGGTCGGAATGACGCCGTACAACTCCTCCGTCGCATAGAGCGGCTCGACCGGTTGCTGCAGCGTGACCGGCGGATTCTTTTGCCAGTTGAGGTCGCGCACGATGCGCCGGGCGATCGCCAGCGCATGCTGGTCGTTCTCGGCGAGGTGGTCGGCCACGCCGGAGATGCGCGTATGCACGTCGGCGCCGCCGAGGTCTTCGGCCGGTCACCACTTCGCCGGTCGCGGCCTTCACCAGCGGCGGGCCGCCGAGAAAGATGGTGCCCTGATCCTTGACGATGATCGACTCGTCGCACATCGCCGGCACGTAGGCGCCGCCGGCGGTGCACGAGCCCATGACGGCGGCGATCTGCGGGATGCCCTTCGCCGACAGGTTGGCCTGGTTGAAGAAGATGCGGCCGAAGTGTTCCTTGTCCGGGAAGACCTCGTCCTGCATCGGCAGGAAAGCGCCGCCGGAGTCGACCAGGTAGACGCAGGGCAGGCGGTTCTCCAGCGCGATCTCCTGCGCGCGCAGGTGCTTCTTCACCGTCAGCGGGTAGTAGGTGCCGCCCTTCACCGTCGCGTCGTTGGCGACGATCATGCATTCGACGCCGTTCACGCGGCCGATGCCGGCGATCACCGACGCCGCAGGAACGTCGCCGCCGTACATGCCGTGTGCGGCGAGCTGCGAGACTTCGAGGAAGGGCGTACCGGGATCGAGCAGGCCGGCGACGCGCTCGCGCGGCAGCAGCTTGCCACGGGCGAGATGCTTCTGCCGCGCGGCTTCGGGGCCGCCGAGGGCGATCTTGTCGACGGTGACATGCAGGTCGTCGACCACCGTCTGCATGGCCGCCACGTTCGACTGGAAATCAGCCGAACGGGCGTTGAGTTGGGTTTTGAGTATTGTCATGTCTCCTCGCTTTTTGGCCTTCAAGGAGCGCCTTAAAACGCGTGGTTGCAGTTTTCCTTTCAGTCCATTTTTCCAGCTTCACCGGCGTGTGGCTGGCCATCGCTACCAGTACCGCTTCCGGCGTTGCCGCGTCCTGCAGCAGCCCACGATGTTCCGGGCGCATGAAACCTTCATCGACCGCGCGATCGCACAATTCGATCAGCGGCCCGTAATAGTTCGCCACATTCACCAGGCCAACCGGCTTCTCGTGAAAGCCGAGCTGGCCCCAGGTCAGCATCTCGCACAGCTCCTCGAAGGTGCCAAAACCTCCGGGCAGCGCGATGAAGCCATCCGACAATTCGGCCATGCGTGCCTTGCGCGTATGCATCGAGTCGACCACTTCCAGCGCCGTCAGGTCGAGATGGCCGACTTCCTTGGCCATCAGTGCCTCGGGGATGACGCCAGTAACCTCGCCACCAGCCTGCAGGCAGGCGTCCGCCACCAGCCCCATCAGGCCGATATTGCCGCCGCCGTAGACGAGGCCGATGCCACGCGCCGCCAGCAGCTTGCCCATGGCCACTGCGGTCTCGGCATACTCCGGCCGCCGACCCTTGGCCGAGCCGCAGAAGACGCATATCCGGCGAGGTTGCCAGTCGTGCATCAGAATTCCTTGCCGGACAGCCGCGCTTCAAGCTGCGGCAGGCGGTCGGCACCGAAGAAGGCTTCGCCGTCACAGACGATGAAGGGCGATCCGAACACACCCTTCTCGATGGCAGCAGCCACTTCGGCCTTGAGGCGATCCTTGATCTCAGGCGTTTCCACCCCTGCGGCAACGGCGGCGCGATCAGCGCCAACCTTGGCGGCCATCTCCAGCACCACTTCAGGATCGGAGATATCGCGATCATCGACAAACAAGGCACGGTAGGAGGCCTTGGCAAAGGCACGGGCCATGCCGCAGTCGCGCTCATGCAACCAGTAGTAGGCACGCGCGGCGACCTGCGTCGGCAGCGGAAAGCGCGACGGCGGGTTGTACGGGATGCCCATGAAGCGCGCCGAACGGACGAAATCCATCTTCGAGTATTCGCCCTTCATCGGCACCATGGTCAGCGGCGCAGCGCCAGTCGACTTGAAGATGACGCCGAGCAGCACCGGCCGCCACTTGACCTTGCGGCCGTATTTGGCAGCGAGTTCATCGATGCGCTCGGCGGCGAGATAGCCGTAGGGAGAAGAGAAGTCGAAGTAAAACTCGAGCGCATTATTCGTCACATCAGTCATCGCCATTCTCCTGGTTGTCGGGTGAAATTACGCTTCAACAATCGCGCGACCGATCACCAGCCGCTGGATGTCGTTGGCGCCTTCGTAGATCTGCGAGACGCGCACGTCGCGGTAGATGCGCTCGACCGGGAAGTCGCTGGTGTAGCCGTAGCCGCCGTGGATCTGGATGGCGTCGGAGCAGACCTTCTCGGCCATCTCGGAGGCGAACATCTTGGCCATCGAGGCTTCCTTCAGGCAGGGCTTGCCGGCGTCCTTGAGCATCGCGGCGCGCCACACCATCAGGCGGGCGGCGTCGACCTGCGTGGCCATGTCGGCGAGGCGGAAACTGACCGCCTGATGGCCGGTCAGCGGCACGCCAAAGGCAACGCGCTCCTTTGCATACTTCACGGCGGCATCGAGCGCCGAGCGCGCCATGCCGACCGACTGCGCGGCGATGCCGATGCGGCCGGCTTCGAGGTTGGACAGGGCGATCTTGTAGCCTTCGCCTTCCTTGCCGAGCAGGCACGAAGCCGGAATGCGGCAGTTTTCGAAGATGATCTGCGCGGTATCGCTGGCCTTCTGCCCCATCTTTTCCTCGACGCGGGCGACGATGTAGCCCGGGGTGTCGGTCGGCACCAGGAAGCAGGAGATGCCCTTCTTGCCGGCGGCCTTGTCGGTGACGGCGAAGACGATGGCGACCTGCGCGTACTTGCCGGTGGTGATGAACTGCTTGACGCCGTTCAGCACGAAATGGTCGCCGTCACGCGTGGCGCGGGTGGTGATCGCCGAGGCGTCGGAACCGGTGTGCGGCTCGGTCAGGCAGAAGCAGCCGAGCATGTCGCCACGGGCCAGCGGCTTCAGGTATTGCTCCTTCTGCGCGTCGCTGCCGTACTTCATCGTGATGCCGCAGGCCAGCGAGTTCTGCACGCTGACGATGGTCGAGGTGGCGCCGTCGCCGGCAGCGATTTCTTCCAGCGTCAGCACCAGGCTCATGTAGTCCATGCCGGCGCCGCCCCATTCCTCGGGCACGACCATGCCCATGGCGCCGAGTTCGCCCAGTTCCTTCAGGGCCTCGGCCGGGAAGGTGTGGTCCCGGTCCCATTCGCCGGCAAACGGCGCCAGGCGCTCCTGCGAAAAGTCGCGCATCGCGTCGCGGATCATTTCCTGTTCTTGGGTGAGGATCATGCGGTTTTCTCCAAGGTATTTTGAGTTGTCACGGTGGTCAGCCAGACGCCGGCAATGACCAGCACACCGCCGGCGAGCACGGCCATGCCGAGGCGCTCGTCGAGCAGCACCGCGGCCTGCAGTACGGCGAAGACGGGAACCAGGTTGATGAAGGCCGAAGCGCGGGCGGCGCCGATGACGCGCACGCCATCGGCAAACCAGGTGAAGCCGAGGGCCGTGCCGCAAATCGCCAGAAAGAGAACGCTGGCCCAGACGCGCCACGACCAGTCGCCGAGATTGATGTCGCCCTGAACGAACGCCACGGGCCCAGCAGGCTGCGCCGCCGAAGGCTGGCGTAGAGCGTGGCCGCCAGCGGCGACAGGGTCTTGGTCGCACTGCGGCCGATGAAGGTGTAGGCCGTCCAGCACAAGACGCAACCGACGATCAGCCATTCGCCGATGCCGATGGCGCCATGCAGCAAGGCCAGCGGGTCACCGTTGCCGATCACCATCAGGCAGCCGGCCAACGCGATAGCCACACCACACAGTTTGACCGGCGTCATCCGCTCCTGCCCGGCGAACCAGGCGACGAGCACGACCGTGACCGGATTGAGCGCGACGACCAGCGCCCCGCGCCCGGCCGGGATGTAGCGCAGCCCGTAGAAGAAACAGAGGGCATAAAGAAAGATGCCGGTGACCGCCAGTCCGCTGACAATGCCCCACTCGCGCCCGTCGGCCGGGCGTGGAATGCTGCCCTCGGTGGCCAACGCAAAGCCGGCCAGCACGAGCCCGGCAATGAGGAAGCGGAAGGCGGCAGCCATCAGCGGTGCAGGGACTTCCTGCGCCACGATGCGCCCCGCGATCCAGGTTCCGCCCCACATGAACATGGCGCCGATGAGCTTGAGGTAGGTGGTCGAAGTTGCGGTCAACGCAGCACCGATCAGAGCATCTCGACGGCGAGCGCCGTGGCTTCGCCGCCGCCGATGCACAGCGATGCGACCCCGCGCTTCAGGCCGTACTTCTTCAGCGCGCCGAGCAGGGTGACGACAATGCGCGCACCGGAAGCGCCGATCGGGTGGCCGAGCGCACAGGCACCGCCGTGGATGTTGACCTTCTCGGCCGGCAGCTTCATGTCGTGCATGGCGGCCATGGTGACCACGGCGAAGGCTTCGTTGATCTCGAACAGGTCGACCTGATCGGTCGTCCAGCCGGCCTTGGCCAGCAGCTTCTGCATGGCGCCGACCGGGGCGGTCGGGAACAGCGCCGGGGCATGCGCATGGGTCTGGTGACCGACGATACGGGCGATCGGCTGGAGGCCCAGTTTCTCGGCCTGCGAGGCGCGCATCAGCACCAGTGCCGCCGCGCCGTCGGAGATCGACGAGGAGTTGGCTGGGGTCACGGTGCCATCCTTGGCGAAGGCCGGCTTCAGCGTCGGAATCTTGTCGACATTCACGGCAAACGGGCCTTCGTCCTTGTCGACGACGACATCTCCCTTGCGGCCGCTGACCGTCACCGGTGCGATTTCCCAGTCGAAGCTGCCGTCGCCGTTGGCGGCCTTGGAGCGCGTGGTCGAACGGATCGCGAATTCATCCTGCGCCTCGCGCGTGAAGCCGTAGCTGCCAGCGCAGTCTTCGGCAAAGGTACCCATCAGGCGGCCGCGCGTTTCCTTGCTGTAGGCGTCTTCGAGGCCATCGAGGAACATGTGGTCGAGGATCTGGCCGTGGCCGAGGCGATAGCCGCCGCGCGCCTTGGGCAGCAGGTAGGGGGCGTTGGTCATCGACTCCATGCCGCCGACAACGGCGACGCCGTAGGAGCCGGCAACAATACCGTCGTGGCCGAGCATGGTCGCCTTCATCGCCGAGCCACAGACCTTGTGGATGGTGGCGCAGCCGGCCGACAGCGGCAGCCCGGCCTGCAAAGCAGCCTGACGGGCCGGGGCCTGGCCCTGGCCGGCCTGCAGCACGCAGCCCATCAGCACTTCGTCGATCAGGTTGGCGTCGAGGCCGGCGCGTTCGACGGCGGCCTTGATGGCGACGGCGCCGAGGTTGGCAGCCGTGAGGCTGCCAAAAGCGCCCTGAAAAGCACCCATCGGGGTACGGGCGGCGGCAACGATAACGATCGGGTCAGACATGAATTTCTCCTCTGCAAATGATCAGGAACCCAGCGCCTGCAGCGCTGCGGAATATCGGGGGATGAACTTGTCGGGCTGGCTGACGGTGAAGCCGAGATCGCGCATCAGGCCGTCTTCGAGGCCATAGATCCACGCGTGCACGGTCACCTTCTGGCCTCGGGCCCAAGCGTCCTGCACGACAAAGGTTTGGCACACGTTGGCGGCCTGTTCGAGCACATTGAGCTTCGCACAGCCGGTCGTGGCGCTGCGCTTCCGGCAGGGCATCGACTGCGGCCACATGCTTGTCGTGCACATCGCGCACATGGCGCAGCCAGATGTCGACCAGACCGACGCGGGATTTTTCCAATGCCGCCTTGACGCCGCCGCAGCCGTAGTGGCCGACGACCATGATGTGCTGCACCTTGAGCGCCTCGACGGCGAACTGGATCACCGACAGGCAGTTGAGGTCGGTATGCACCACCTGGTTGGCGACGTTGCGATGAACGAAAACTTCACCCGGCATCAGGCCGACGATCTGGTTGGCCGGCACGCGCGAATCGGAGCAGCCGATCCACAGGAAGGCCGGCGTCTGGATCTGCGACAGCTTGCTGAAGTAGGTCGGGTCGACCTCCTGCATCTGCTTCGCCCAGGCGCGGTTGAAGTCGAACAGGTGCGACAGGTTTTCGTTGCGCACTTCGTCCTCGGACCAGTTCTCCAGGTCGAGCGCGAGGAAGATGGTGCCTTCGATCGGCGTGTTGTAGTAGGCCGGCGCTTCCTTGAAACCGAGCTCGCGATAGAGCTTCACCGCCATGCGCATGGCCGGCATGGTGTCGAGCAGGATGCGCTTGTAGCCGAGCTCCTTCGCCGCCCGGATGCCGGCCAGCGCCAGCGCATGGCCGGCGCCGTGCCCCCGCGCATCGGGCTCGACATAGAGCCGCTTCATTTCGCACGTGCCTTCCGAGAACGGCCGGATGCCGACGCAGCCGACCGGCTTGCCGTCGAGTTCGGCACACCACAACCGGCCCTGCGGCGGCGCATAGCAGCCTGGCAGGGAGGCCATTTCTTCGGCAAAGCCCTGGAAGCTGAGGTCGACACCGAGCCAGCCGGCGTAGTTGCGGAAGAACTGGCGTACCGGTTCGATGGCAGGGTCGCTGCTGTCGGTGATGATGCGCAGGCTGACGGTCATGGTTTCTCGCAGGGGTCCGGCACAATGCCGGGGGTTTCTCAAATGATTACGCAGTTTCGGCGAACAGCTCGCGGCCGATCAGCATGCGGCGGATTTCCGAGGTGCCGGCACCGATCTCGTAGAGCTTGGCGTCGCGCCACAGGCGGCCGGTCGGGTATTCGTTGGTGTAGCCGACGCCGCCGAGCGTCTGGATCGCCTCGCCGGCCATCCAGGTCGCCTTCTCGGCGGAATACAGGATCGCGCCGGCGGCGTCCTTGCGCAGCGTGCGGGCATGGTCGGTGCGGTCGCAGGCCTGGCCGACAGCATAGACATAGGCCTTGGTCGCCTGCCAGGTCGAATACATGTCGGCGACCTTGCCCTGCATCAGCTGGAATTCGCCGATGGCCTGGCCGAACTGCTTGCGCTCGTGCAGGAAGGGAACGACGACGTCCATGCAGGCGGCCATGATGCCGAGCGGGCCACCGCAGAGCACGGCGCGCTCGTAGTCGAGGCCGGACATCAGCACCTTCGTTCCGTTGCCGACGCCGCCGAGCACGTTTTCCTCCGGTACTTCGCAGTCGTCGAAGAACAGCGGGTAGGTGTTCGAGCCGCGCATACCGAGCTTGTCGAGGTGCGAACCGTGGCTGAAGCCCTTGAAGCCCTTTTCGACGATGAAGGCGGTCATGCCCTTGGCGCCGGCATTCAGATCGGTCTTGGCATAAACCACCAGCGTGTCGGCATCGCCGCCGTTGGTGATCCACATCTTGGAACCGTTCAGCACGTAGCGGTCACCCTTTTTCTCGGCCTTCAGCTTCATGCTGACGACGTCGGAACCGGCATTCGGCTCAGACATCGCCAGCGCGCCGACGTGGTCGCCGGAGATCAGCTTGGGCAGATACTTAGCGCGCTGCGCATCGTTGCCGGCGCGGCGGATCTGGTTCACGCACAGGTTGGAGTGGGCGCCGTAGGAGAGGCCGACCGAGGCCGAAGCACGCGAGATTTCTTCCATGGCGATGATGTGGGCGAGGTAGCCCATGTTCGAGCCGCCGTATTCTTCCGGCGCCGTCATGCCGAGCAGGCCGAGGTCGCCGAACTTCTTCCACAGGTCAGCAGGGAAGAGATTGTCGCGGTCGATCTCGGCCGCGCGCGGGGCAATTTCTTCGGCGGCAAAGCGCTGCAGCATTTCGCGCAGCATGTTGATGTCTTCGCCGAGGGCAAAGTCGAGGCTAGGGATTTGCATGGGTCTCACTCCTTACTTGGTTTCTTTCTCTTTTTTTTTCCTTCTTCCCGTGCAGCGCCATGATGGTCTGCTGCATCAGCGCACACAAGGTCTTCTTCCCGTCCTTGACGGCGAAGACCTCGGCCTTGGTGACGATCAGCGTCCGCCCGTAGCGCACCACCGATCCCTCGGCGATCAGCAACTGGCCTTCGGCCGGTGCCAGCAGGTTCATCTTGTATTCCACCGTCAGCACGCCGGTCTCGGCCGAGGTCAGCGTATTCGCCGCGTAGCCGGCCGCCGAGTCGGCGATCATGCCGACCACCCCACCGTGGATGTAGCCATGCTGCTGCGTGATATCGGCCCGATAAGGCAGGTGGATTTCGGTATAGCCCGGCTCGATCACCGGCATGGTCGCGCCGATCAGCATCATTGCCGGCTGGTTGTGGAAGCTGGCGCGGACACGGGCGGCGAAATCGGGGTCGTCGAGCGGCTTGTGCATGGCTTGTCCTTTTAGTGCTTACGTTTACGTTAACGTCAACTAACCGGCGAAATTTTTTGCTTCAGGATTGCCGACGGCGTCCTCCTTCGCCAGCAATTCGCGACAGACCTGCTCGAAATCGGCAATTTCTTCAAGCACTGCCTCGATATCCTCGCGCTGCCGCTCGTAGGCGGCCCGGCGCTCGGCCAGCACGTCAAGGAACTTCACTAGCTGCGAACTTTCGTCGCGGGCGGTGTCGTACATGTCGATCATTTCCCGGATGCGGGGCAAGCTCAGGCCGAGGCGCTTGCCACGCAGGGCCAGCTTGAGGCGGGTCCGGTCACGGCGCGAGAAGACGCGCGTCTGCCCCTCGCGGCGCGGGAACAGCAGCCCCTGATCCTCCCAGAAGCGGATCGTGCGCGGGGTGATGTCGAACTCGCGGGCGAGGTCGGTGATCGAGAAAGTGCGGTTATCGTCGGAACCCTGAGGCATTGGTGTTGTCTTTTCCATACGCCAGCGAATGTTATAGTGCCTACGTTAATCCAAACCCGGACAATTTTCAATACCCTACCGTATGTTGCTCGACTTCCCCTTTGACACCCCACCCGCTCCCGGCGAACTGACCGAAGTCGCCCCCGGCATCCACTGGCTGCGCATGCCGCTGCCCTTCGCCCTCAACCATATCAACCTGTGGCTGCTGGAGGACGAACATGACGGCCAGCCCTCCTGGACCATCGTCGACACCGGCTACGGGCTGGACGATGTCCGCGCCGCCTGGGAGACCATTCTTGGCCGCCTGACGGCACCGGTAAAACGCATCATCGTCACCCACTTCCACCCTGATCACGTCGGCCTGGCGCAATGGTTGCAGGAAAAGACCGGTGCGCCGGTGTGGATGACGGCGGCAGAATACCTGACCGCCCACGCCGTTTTCCACGAATCGAGCGGCCACGGCACCCCGCCGATGCTGCGCCAGTTCGTCCGCCACGGGCTCGATGCCGAGCGCCTTGCTGCGCTGGAGAAGCGCTCGAACAGCTATGCCCGGGGCGTGCCAGCCCTGCCGCACACCTATTTCCGCATGTTCGAAGGGGATCTTTTCCCGATCAATGGCAAATTGTGGCAAGTTCGTGTCGGATACGGACACTCGCCGGAGCATGCTTCGCTTTACTGCGCAGAGGCAGACGTGTTAATTTCGGGTGACATGCTGTTGCCGAAAATTTCGACAAATATCAGTGTCTTCGCAGTCACCCCCGGTGCAGACTCTCTCGCGCAATACCTCGACTCTCTGGATCGGGATCGCGAACTACCGGCAGAGACACTCGTGCTCCCCTCGCACGGTTTGCCCTTCGTGGGCATTCACAACAGAGTGGCGGCGCAGCATGCACACCATGAGGAGCGGTTGCGGGTTCTGGAGGATGCTTGTACAGAACCGCGCAGCGCGGCTGATTTGCTGGCAACACTGTTCCCACGCGAACTCGACACCCACCAGGTGATGTTCGCGATGGGGGAAGCGATTGCCCATCTCAACCGACTTGAATATGCCGGCAGGCTCGTCCACAAAGACGGCGCCGATGGCGTGATCCGTTATTGGCGGAAGTAAGTGGGATTAAACACCTCAACGGGAGCTTTACATGTCGCAAGCAGAACAAAACAAATCCCTGCCCAATCCGGCCGATGTAGCCAAGACCTACGCCGAGGTTGCCCAGCGCTCCTCGCGCCTGCTCACCCAGTTCATGGAGAAGAAGGCCAAGGAAGGCGTCTCCACCCCCTCCGACGAAATGGGTGTCGCCAAGGCTTACATGGACCTCTCTTCCCGCCTGCTCGCCAACCCCTACAAGCTGGCGCAGACGCAGATGAACATGATGTGGGACTATTTCTCGCTGTGGCAGGGTTCGACGCTCAAGATGTTCGGCATGCCGATGAACCCGACGGCGGCCCCCGACAAGGGCGACAAGCGTTTCAAGGACGAGGACTGGGAGCAGCACTTCCTCTTCGACTACATCAAGCAGTCCTACCTGATCGCCGCGCGCCACCTGCACGACACCGTGTCGGATGTCGAAGGCCTCGACGGCACTACCCAGACCAAGATCAACTTCTTCACGCGCCAGTACATCGATGCACTGTCGCCGTCGAACTTTGCACTGACCAATCCGGAAGTTTTCCGCGAGACGGTCAAGTCGCACGGCCAGAACCTGGTCAAAGGCCTCAACAACCTGCTGCACGACGTCGAGCAGGGCGATGGCCAGTTGCGCATCCGCATGACCGACACCACGGCCTTCGAGATGGGCAAGAACGTTGCGACCACGCCGGGCAAGGTCGTTTTCCAGAACGAACTGATCCAGCTGATCCAATATGATCCGGCCACCAAGGACCAGTACAAGAAGCCGCTCTTGATCGTGCCACCATGGATCAACAAGTACTACATCCTTGATCTGCGGGACAAGAACTCGATGGTCAAGTGGGCGACGGACCAGGGCCACACCACCTTCATCATGAGCTGGGTGAATCCGGACGAGTCGCTGGCGCACAAGAGCTTCGAAGACTACGTGCTGGAAGGCTCGCTGGCAGCAATCAACGCCGTCGAACAGGCCACCGGCGAGAAGGAACTGAACGTCGCCGCCTATTGCCTCGGCGGTACGCTGCTGATGACGACGCTGGCCTACATGGCCGCCAAGAAGGACAAGCGGGTCAATTCCGCCACCTTCTTCACCACCATGCTCGATTTCTCCGAGCCGGGCGAACTGGGCGTCTTCCTCGACGAACCGACGGTCGATGCGCTGGAAAAGAAGATGGCCGAGCGCGGCTACCTCGAAGGCTCGGAAATGGCCAGCACCTTCAACATGCTGCGCGCCAACGACCTGATCTGGTCCTTCGTGGTGAACAACTATCTGATGGGCAAGGATCCGTTCCCGTTCGACCTGCTCTACTGGAACAGCGACTCGACACGCATGCCGTACGCCATGCACAGTTTCTACCTGCGCAACATGTACCTCGGCAACAAGCTGCAGCAGCCAGGTGGCATTGAGGTTGCCGGCGTCAAGATCGATATTTCCAAGGTCAAGACACCGTGCTACTTCATCTCGACGGTGGAAGACCACATCGCGCCGTGGAAGAGCACCTACAAGGGTGCACTGCTGCCTTCCGGCCCGGTCAAGTTCGTACTCGGCGGCTCCGGCCACATCGCCGGCATCGTCAACCCGCCAGCCGCCAACAAATATGGCTACTGGACCAACGACACTGCCGGAAACGGCGGACGACTTCCTCGCTGGCGCCACCCAGAACCCCGGTTCGTGGTGGAGCGACTGGCAGCAATGGCTGCTCGCGCAGGCCAACGGCGAGAAGAAGGTGCCGGCCCGCAAGCCGGGCGCTGGCAGCTTGCCAGTACTGGAAGAAGCCCCCGGTTCGTTTGTCAAATTCCGCCTCGATACGCAGAAAAAAGACAAGTAATTCGACTAGAGCTGCAGCGCAGGAAACGGGGGCTACGGCCCTCGTTTTCATTTGGTGTAACCTGAACAGATGAGTGCCCTGCTTCCCGATTACGCTGGCGGTAGCATCGCCAACCTGATGCGCTCGGTTGCCGATGCCTGCGGCGCGTCAGCCCTCGAACAACAGCCGCTAGACCCTCGCTTTGGGTTGGATAGCCGCACGCTCTCCCGCGCACGCAACATCGTACTTTTCGTGGTGGATGGCATGGGAGCCGGCTTGCTCGAATCCTGTGGCATCGGCAAATTGCGGCAACATGCCGGCAAGCGTCTGACCTCGGTCTTCCCGTCAACCACCGCCACCGCCATCCCGACCTTCATGACCGGACTGCTGCCGGCCCGGCACGCACTGACCGGCTGGCACATGTGGCTGGACGAGCTACAGGCAGTCACCGCCGTCCTGCCGCTGAAGCCTCGTGTCGGGACGCCCTTCAAGGAAGCGGCGGAATCCCTGCCGGCCAAGCTGTTCGATCACGCATCGATCTACGGCGGCATGCATCGCCCGGCCTGGGTGCTCTCACCCCAGGAAATCGCCTTCAGCCCGTTCAATGCCTGGCACGCCCGTGGCGCCGACACGCTGGCCTATGCCGACCTTGATGGCCTCTTTGACACCCTGAGCGGGCTCTTGCAAATACCCGGCCGAAAATACATCTACGCCTACTGGCCAACGCTCGACAGCACGGCGCATCGCTTTGGCATCGACAGCAAGGAAGTTCGTGCAACGCTGGAAAGGTTTTGCACCGGTTTCGATGCGATGTGCGAAACGGTGCGCGGCAGCGACACGCAAATGCTCGTCACCGCTGACCACGGCTTCATCAACTCTCCCGGTGACCGCGTCATTCAGCTGGAAGATCACCCCGAACTCGCCGACATGCTGGCGCGCCCGCTCTGCGGCGAGCAGCGCGTGGCCTGGTGCTATCTGAAACCCGGTGCCGAAGCCGATTTCGAACGCTGCGCCCGTGCCCGGCTAGGCGCTCGCGCGGAAATTGTTTCCCGCCAGCGGCTGCTTGGTGGCAACTGGTTCGGGCCGGCGCCGGCACATGCCAAGCTGGCGTCGCGGATCGGAGATTTTGCGCTGGTCATGCAGGAAAACTGGTCAATCAAGGACACGCTGAAAGGCGAACACCCGCACCGCATCCTCGGCGTGCATGGAGGCGTTTCCGCAGAGGAAATGTGGGTTCCCCTGGTCACGCTCCAACTGTGAGGCCGAAATGAAACGAAGCAAAAAGAAGCCGCCGACAGCCCCCGTGCCGACACCTCCTGGTACCGGTTACAGCGACGCCGCTCGCGTTGCCGTCCAGGAAACGACGGCCCGCGTCCAGGAAATGCATCGGGCCATTGCCGGAAAATCCTTCGACGTGTTGACCCGTATCCCCGTAATTTCCGGCCCGGCGGCATTCGCCCAGGCGATGCACGACGCCATCGCTGGCGGAGTCTATGCAGCCATTCACCACGGCACCGGCGGGGTGCTTGGTGCAGCGGCACTGATCGAACGCACCCTGCCGGAGGGCGACGGCCCTCCCAGCCGCGCCGCCAGCACAATACGCAGCGCACTGAATGCGGCCTTCGGCGACCATCTGGACGGCAGCAACAACGTGCTGGCCATTGCCATGGGGATTTATGTCGACGGGCGCGAAATTCCACTCGACAGTACTTCGCTGCGCGCCGCCTTTCCGGATGCTGGCCACCGCCTCTGCGTTTTCATTCATGGTCTGGCCTTCGACGAGCATTGCTGGAAATGTCTGCCTGGCGACAACGGCGCGACCGCCATCGACTTCGGCACCCAGCTGCAGGCAGAATCAGCATTCGGCCATACGCCGCTCTACCTCCGCTACAACACCGGCCTGCCGATTGCCGACAACGGCACCCGGTTGGCCATCCTCCTCGAGCAACTAGTCGCAACGTGGCCGGAGCCGGTCGAGGAACTGCTGCTGATCGGCCACAGCATGGGCGGTTTGATCGCGCGCAACGCCTGCGAACAAGCTGCGGCCGGCGGGCTGGTCTGGCCACAACTCACGCGCATGCTGATCTGCCTCGGCTCGCCGCACCTCGGCTCGCCGTGGGAAAAGCTCGGGCACGCAGCGCACACGGCACTGCAACTGAGCGACATCACCGCACCGCTCGGCAAGATCGCCGCCACCCGTAGCCAAGGCATCAAGGATCTGCGCCATGGCCCGGGCGCGAACACCGATGACCCGGCAGCGCCGCACGGCATCGCCCTGCGTTTTCTCGGCAGCACCCTCACCGACGACATCGATCACCCCTTGGCCGAATGGTTCGGCGACGGCCTCGTCACCCTCGGCAGCGCCACCACGCACCCGATTGCCGGCAACGTCAAGAGCACCCGGCTAGGCGGCATCGGGCACATGGCACTTGTCACCGAGCCAAGGGTCTATGCACAAATAGAAACCTGGTTGAAGGAAGAAGAGCATGAATGACGCCAAGCGCGCCCACACCGATCGGGTAATTGCCGCAGCATTGCGTGACCGACAGTCTCGCGAAGCCGGCTACCGCGAACGCGCCCTCAAGATATACCCGTGGATTTGCGGCCGCTGTGCCCGCACATTTACCCGCGACAATCTGCGCGAGCTGACGGTGCATCACAAGGATCACAACCACGACAACAACCCGGCCGATGGCAGCAACTGGGAATTGCTCTGCCTCTATTGCCACGACAACGAACATGCACGGGAACTCGATGCCGAGGCAGCGCGACTTGCCGGCGCGGCCGACGCCCCCGGCACGGGCCATGCCACGGCTCAGCCCTTTGCCAATCTTAAGGATTTACTGAACCGGGGCCGAAGCTGACGCAGCAGCGAACAGCACGCCGACAACCACCGAAGCGGTGATCGCGTCGTGCTGGGCAAGATACGCGTCGTCAAAGGCCAAATCAGCGTTGGCTGATAGAGGCTCCGTCGCTGGACTATCGGTGGATATGGCGGGACAAGCGGCGCTCAACATTACGTGCCATTGCTGCGCCGCCAGAACTTGGAACTGGCACAACGCCGTTCACCGGACATCACCGCCCGAGAGAAGAACCTCATGAAAAGTGCCGTCATCATCAATCTCGACTACGAGCGCCACGGCGTGCAGACCTGCCGGCGAATCTGGGAAGAAATCTCGCTGAATATGGAAGCGGCGGGATTCTCACGACACTTCCGGCTGTTTGTCGCCGACATGGATCGCGATGCTGCCTGCAAGAAGGCCAAGGCCGTGGTCGCCGCCGCAGAAGACAAGCTGCTGGCCGAAGGAATCGTCGTCTTTGACGTTGTCCGCGAGTTTTACTGGTTCAGTACCAGCAGATCAACGACCTGCTTGCGCCGGCCAATGAACTCCCCGAGGTCAGTTTTCTCGACACGGGGACCTTTACTGCCTTCATCAACCCAAGGGCAGCCAGTTAAGTCGCCGGCACGGCAGTCAACGCTGGCCGAAGGGCAGGCTCAGCGGAAATTTCGGCAGTTGCGGCAGTTCAATCGCGTCGAGCATGTTCTTGACTATCAGGCCAAGCTCGGTGTCTCCCTCGATCGAAAGTTCACGATTGAAGAACAGCGTGTCCGGGTCTTCCTGACGCGAAGCCACCTGCAGGAAAGCCGAGAGGTTGGCACGGAAAGCAAGATCGGGAGCACCGACCGGATTCCACAGCGGGCGAAAAAACCCGCCGCGGTAGGTAAATGCCGCCTGGCCGCCGGTATCGAGCACCTGGACCAGGAAGGTCTTGCCATCGAACGCAGCGAGACTGTCTTCCGGCAACAGCTTCATTTTCACGGCGGCATTGAGCGCGGTGGTCAGGGCCACGGCATGCGGCCACTGTGGCAGCTTATGGCCGAGGCGGGCGACGAAGCCCGGGAGCTGGAACTTGGGAATGGTAAAACCCTGATTCATCTTCATGCTCCTTGAAGTGTCGCCATGGCTTCACCATGGTGCTGAACAATACCGGCATCGCCGAACCAGTAACCATCCACCAGCCCTTCGCTGTTCCAGTCGGCATTGGCCGTTGCCGGCTGACCCCGGCGTGCGGCGTCGAAGGCCGCAACGATTTCACCAGTGTAGCGCGGCTGCGGGCTGATACGAATGATGTCGATGCCCATCTCGCGCATCGTCGGCACCTCGCCGAGCAGGTTGTAGCTCTGGGCTGACATGGTCTGAATGCCGTTGATGCACAGGAAGCTCTGCCCCTCGCGGGTTTTCAGCGTCATGCCTTCAGGATGGTCGAGGCACTTGAACTGACAGTCATCCTTGTTCAGGTTGTAGTGGCGGGCCGTAAAGCAGCGGGCCGAAAACGCCAGCGGCAGCTTGCCGAAAACAAATACTTCAGTCTCCACCCCTTGTGGGCGCGAGGTGTGGATGGTTTCGATCAGCGTGCGCGTGGCTTCCAGCGGCGGTACCCAGCGTTTCATGCCATACCGGGCGTAGCTGGCCAGGGTGGCCTCGTTGTAAATATTGAGGTGCGGCCCGGCAACAAAGGGTTTGCCGCCCTGCACCAGATTGATCGCCCCGAGATCGTTGGCCTCGACGCTGCAACCCGGATTCTCCGTCAGCTCGTCGATCAGGCGCCGCATGGCCTTGAGATCGCTCTCGGACTCCAGCAGGGCCTGCGCCGAAACCACGACCTCCTTGCCGGCATCGGTCAGGTCACGGGCCAGTCCGACCCAGTCGGCGGTGCGCAATTGCTGCCGGCGGGAACAGACCACCTCGCCAACATAAATGATGTCGATCGCTTCGTTCTGCGCCATCTCGGCGTAGAACTCCATGACTTCGTGTTTCGGCCAGAAATAGAGCAGGGGGCCCAGAGCCAACTTCATAACAAAAACCCTTCACCACAGAGGCACAGAGACACAGAGGAAAGGCACACCATCGATTTTCTCTGTGCCTCTGCGTCTCTGTGGTTAATGAATATCACCGCCACGGGCGGTTGTAGGCGCCCAGCGTTGCCTGGTTGCCTTCCGACACCTTGGACAACTCGGCTTGCCAGTTGGGTTTGACGTGGTAGCGCTCACGCTCGTTGGTGAGCGCATCCAGCGCGGCACGCAGCGTACGCGTTACCTGGGTGACATAGGCCGGGCTACGCTGACGCCCCTCCACCTTGATCGCCTTGACGCCGATCTTGATGATCTCCGGCAGGATCTCCAGCACGTTCAGGCTGGTCGGCTCTTCCAGCGCGTAATAGGTTTCGCCCTGTACCTCGAAACGGCCCTTGCACAGGGTCGGGTAGCCTGCCGGCTCGTTGTCGGCAAAACGATCAATCAGGATGCCGTTCAGACGCGTTTCCATCTGGCCGGGCTGCTTGTCCCATTTGACGTACTTGGCGGGTGAGCAAGCACCCACAGTGTTCGGTGATTCGCCGCAGGCATAGGAGGACAGCCAGCAGCGCCCCTCATTCATCACGCACAGACTGCCAAAACCGAAAACCTCGATCTCGACCGGCGTGTTCTTGATGACGTGCTCAACCTGCGCCAGCGTCAGCACCCGTGGCAGCACCGCCCGGCGCACACCGAACTCGCGGTGGGCAAAATTGATCGCTTCGTAACTGGTCGCCGAGCCTTGCACCGACAGGTGCAAACGCTGGTTGGGATGGCGCTTGCTGGCATAGTCAAGCAAGCCGACATCGGCAAGAATGATCGCATCCACCCCGAAACCGGCGGCCGTATCGACAGCGTTGCGCCAATCATCGACGCGACCGGCTTGCGGAAAGGTGTTGATTGCCATCAGGATTTCACAGCCCTTGTCGTGGGCATAGCGAATACCCTCAACCATCGATTTCTCGTCGAAATTCAGGCCGGCAAAGTTGCGGGCATTGGTATCGTTCTTGAAACCGAGGTAAACAGCATCGGCACCATTGTCGACGGCTGCCTTCAGGGCAGGCAGGCTGCCAGCCGGACAAACGAGATCCGGCAGGGAGGAACGGTCCATGGCATCAGCGCGGAAATTGCGGGAAATCGAGTGTAGCCGCGACAGATCTAATCCCCTTTGATGTGGGTCAAGTGCCCAAACGGGCGCAAGGATGGCCGATACGCTTTCCTGATTCGAGAATGTTCAGGCGCATTGCGGTAGCATAAGCAAAAATAACGAACGGCACGCACCCCTGATTTCTGGTGCCGCGTCCAGATTATGCCTACACCAAAGGAACGCCATGAAGCAGACTCGCATCCTTGCCGTTGACGACGAACCACTCAACCTCGCCATCATTGAGGAGTACCTGTGCGAGGAAGAAAACTACGCTCTTGACACCGCGCAGGACGGCGAAAACGCTTGGACCGCACTGACAGGAGCCAGTACGCCCTACGATCTGGTCATTCTCGACCGAATGATGCCGGTACTGGACGGTATGGCGCTGCTTTCGCGCATGAAGACCGACGCCCGTTTCGCCGAGATCCCGGTCATCATGCAAACTGCCGCCTCGGCTCCCGAACAAGTACGCGAGGGGATGGCCGCCGGCGCTTATTACTACCTGACCAAACCCTACGAACCGGAAACCCTCTGCGCAGTTGTCCGTGCCGCCATTGGCGACCGCCACGCGCTGAAGAGCGCCCTGTCGCGAGCCGAAAGCCTGGAGCGGGCCTTCCAGCAGCTTTCCGAGGTCGAGTTCCGTTTTCGCACCCTCGACGAAGCCGCTCAACTGGCGCAGGTTCTCGCCGATTTTTGCCCGACCCCGCAGAACGTCCTGTTCAGTCTTTCCGAGCTGATGATCAACGCCATCGAACACGGCAACCTCGGCATTACCTACCGCGAGAAGACCCTGCTGCTAATGGAGAACGACTGGCGCGCAGAAGTCGAGCGCCGGCAGGAGTTACCGCAATTTCGTAAGCGCATGGCACGCGTACGTTTCGAGCGCCTGAATGACTGCCTGCGCTTCACCATCCGTGACGAAGGTTCCGGTTTCAACTGGCAGCGCTACCTTGAATTTGACCCAACCCGTATTTTCGACCCCAACGGTCGCGGCATCGCCATGGCCCGCCGCAGCAGCTTTTGCAACATTGAATTTCAGGGCAATGGCAATACCGTTGTCGTCTGCATCAACACCGACAAATCGGATTAGGGCCGCAATGGGCAACGGCTACAAACGTGGTTTGCGCGGAGCACCAACGAAAAGTCGGTCGTAGAGCCAGTTCGGCAACAACCGTAGTAGCTTGGCAACGATGCCCATCTGCCAGGGAATGACCGTATAACTGCTACCTCGTTCGATAGCGCCGGCAAAACGCCGGGCTGCTTCGTCGGCAGGCAGGAGAAAAGGCATTGGATACGGATTGATGGCGGTCATCGGCGTGGCAATGTAACCGGGCGCGATGGTCACCACACGAATGCCATGCGGTCGCATCTCCAGACGCAGGCTTTCAAGATAGGTGATGGCAGCCGCCTTCGAGGCGCTGTAGGCTTCGGCTCCCGGCAGACCACGAATACCGGCGACCGAAGCAATCCCCACCAAACGCTTTCTGCCAACACCACCCTCGTCGGCACGCATCGCCGCAATGAACGGGGCGAAGGTTGCCGCCATCCCATGCACATTGACGGCCATGATGCGGCGAAAGACCTCGAGATCCTCAGCGCACTCGGTCAACGTACCTGCTGAAATGCCAGCATTGGCGATGACCACGTCCGGCGCGCCGAAACGCGCGATGAAAGCTTCGCCAGCGGCAGCCAGGGCAGCGGCATCGGTAACATCCAGCGGGTAGATAGCCGCCTCGCCGCCGAGGCCCCGCACCTCCTCGGCCAAGGCCTCAAGTTCTACCTCACGCCGCGCAACCAGGCCGAGACAGGCGCGCTGGCCCGCGTAATGGCGTGCCAGCGCGGCACCGATACCGCTGGAAGCACCGGTAAGAAAAACCCGCAGCACGCTGCGGGTTTTCGGGGGGAGGCTGGCAGTAGGCACGTCGCCTATTTCTTCTTCTCGCTGCGCACCTTGCCGATCACCTGATCGGCAATCGTCAGAAGCTCCTCGTAGCCTTTCACTTCCTTGCCGACCACCATGTAGCGACCATCGACAGCAATCGCCGGCACGCCTTGTACCTTGTAACCCTGCGCCAGCTGCTCAGCACGTTTCATCTTGCTCTGGACGCCAAAGGAATTGTAGGCCTCGGAAAATTTCTTCGAATCGACGCCTTGCTGGCCGACCCATTCGATGATCGTGGCATCGTCGTAGAGTTTGATGTTTTTCTGGTGAATGGCGTGGAAAGCGGCGCTGTCCAAGCGACCGAGTTCACCGATGGCTTCAGCAGCATAGTAGAGCTTGCCGATATTGGCCCACTGCGAGCGGCCAAAGGAAACCGGCACGCGCTTGAAGGTGACATCGGCCGGCAGCTTTGCGGCCCACTTGCTGATCAGCGGATGAAAATCGCTGCAATGCGGGCAGCCGTAGGAGAAGAACTCGATGATCTCGATCTTCGCCGCATTTTCGGTCGGTTGCGGCGGATTGATCGGCACGTAGTCACGGCCGACCGCCAGCTGGGCATAAGCCGGCGTAGCGCTGATTAGCAGGGCTGCGGCGATGCCAATCAGGGTGCTCAGGAAATTTCTCTTTTGCATCTGGATTCTCCTTGGGGGTTTCCTAATCTTTCTTGACGACAGCCGCTTCGATGCCCTGCTTGGCAAGATCGGAACGAACGCGGTTAACTTCGTCGAGCTTGGCATACGGCCCGAGGCGAACACGGAACCAGACCTTGTCCTGGACCATCACCTGCTGAACGGCGGCCTCCAGACCCAATAACGCAAGCTTGGCCTTTTGGTTGTCAGCATCGCCTGCCGTCTGGAACGAACCGGCCTGCAGGAAGAGTGGATCCTTGAGCGCGGCTTCCTTGCTGTCCTTGCCTTCTGCCTTGCCCTCTTTGCCCTCTGCCTTGGCATCCTTCTGTTCTGGCTTGGCGGCGGAATCGACCTTGGCTTCGACCTTGCCCGGCAGGATGTCGTAAAACTGAAAGCGTTTTTCCGGCACCGGGTCACCCGGCTTGCCCGGCAAAAGCGCGGGGGTTCCGGTCTGTCCTGCGGGTGCGGCCTTACCGTTTTCCGGCTTCGCCGGCACTGGCTGGGCCGGCTGGATTTGTGGCTTGAACGGTGCCGGCATCTTGTTGATGTACCAGACAACGGCGGCGGCGCCGACAATGCCGAGTACCAGACCAACGAAGAGACCGACCAGGGTTCCACCGTGCGATTTCTTCTTCGCCGGCGCGCGTTTGGGTTTCATGTCACGGCTCATTGCTTGTGTTTTCCTTACATTGACGCAGGGCAGGAGACGCCGAGGATGGCCATGCCGTTCCTGATCGTGTGGCGCACGGCAGCGGCCAGCGCAACACGGGCATCCTTGAGCGCGGCATCGTCAACCAGCATGCGCTCGGCGTTGTACCAGCTGTGGAAATCAGCCGCCAGATCCTTCAGGTAGAAGGCCACCGAATGTGGTGCCAGATCGGCGGCCGAGGCTTCGATGATTTCCGGGAACTCGGCCAGCCGGGCAGCCAGCGCCAGTTCGCGCGGATTTTCGAGACGGGTGAAATCGGCCTTGGCCAGTTCGGCCTCGTCGCCGCCAGCTTCCGTCCAGGTATTCATCACCGAGCAGACGCGCGCGTGGGCGTACTGGATGTAATAGACGGGGTTCTCGTTCGACTGGCTCTTGGCCAGATCGAGGTCGAAATCGAGGTGCTGGTCCGACTTGCGCAGCACGTAGAAGAAACGGCAGGCATCGTTGCCGACTTCGCGGCGCAGGTCGCGCAGCGTGACGAATTCACCCGAGCGCGTCGACATCGAGGCCTTCTGGCCGTTGCGGTAGAGCACGGCGAACTGGACCAGCGCCACCTGCAGCTTGCCGCGCATCGAGACCCAGCGCCTTCAATGCACCGGTAACGCGCGGGATGTAGCCGTGGTGATCGGCACCCCAGATGTTGATGACCTTGTCGAAGCCGCGCTCGAACTTGTTCAGGTGGTAGGCGATGTCGGAGGCGAAGTAGGTGTAGAGCCCGTTGTCGCGCTGCACAACGCGGTCCTTCTCGTCGCCGAAGGCGGTCGAGCGGAACCACTTGGCGCCGTCCTGCTGGTAGATGTGGCCGGCCTGTTCCAGCTTCTCGATGCAGCGGGCAACGAGGCCGGTGTCGAACAGCGCTTTTTCCGAGAACCAGACTTCGAAATGGACGCCGAACGCTTCGAGGTCGTCGCGGCCATCGGCCAGTTGTTCGTTCAGCGCATGGCTGTGCACATACGGCCAGTCTTCACCGAGCAGGGTCTTGGCGTTGGCGATCAGCGCATCGAGGTGCAGTTCGCGCTGGGTCTTGGCTTCATCATCAGCGCGGCCGACATCGGGCAGGCCGGGGGTATTGGCCAGCACTTCGGTGGCTTTTTTCACATACTTGGCGCCGTGGGCGGCCTGCATCTGCTTGGCCATGTCGCGCACGTAGTCGCCCTGATAGCCGTTCGGCGGGAAAGCTACGCTTTCGCCGTGCAGCTCCAGATAGCGCAGCCAGGTCGACACGCCGAGGATGTCCATCTGCCGGCCGGCGTCGTTCACATAGTATTCGCGGGTCACATCCCAGCCGGCAAAGGCGAGCAGGCTGGACAGCGAGGCGCCATAGGCGGCACCGCGGCCGTGGCCGACATGCAGCGGGCCGGTCGGGTTGGCGGAAACGAACTCGATCTGGACCTTCTGCTTTTTACCTGCCTGCGAGCGACCGAAGTCGGCACCGGCGGCAAGCACATCGCTGACCACCTGGAGCTTGGCAGCAGGCTTCAGCGTGAAATTGATGAAGCCGGCACCGGCGATCTCGGCCTTCTCCAGCCAGGGCGAAGCCGGCAGTTCGGACAGCAGCAGCTGCGCGACATCGCGCGGCGCGCGGCGCAGTGGCTTGGCCAGTTGCAGCGCCAGATTGCTGGCGAAATCCCCGTGCGAGGCCTGCTTCGGGCGCTCAAGAAGAATGGGGGTGCTCGCCGCATCCGGTGCCACGCTATTGAGCGCGGCACGCAGCAGGTCGGCGAGATGGGTGCGGATATCCTGGGTCATGTTGGGGTAATTGGAGGGTAGTGCCGGGCAAAAATGCCGAAGCGGCGATTATACGCGCTTCCAGCAGGCCGAGAATCGTCGCAAATTCCCGGTTTTTCAAGGTTTTGCCGCCAGAATGGGCGTTGCTCCCGTCACACCTGCCAATGGATCGTACTTTCTTGTCGCCGATCAATTGGCAGCCACCCTGAAGGTGCTCTACTGGCCGTACAGCATACAAACCACAAGGGAGACTGCCATGTTGACCTGGACAGACTGCGTTGAACTCTCGGAACTCACCGAAGAGGAAATCGACGCCATCGCGCAACACGAACACATTCCGGAAATGATCGCGCTGGAGATGGGCAATTATCTGGTTCACACCCACACCGGAGAAAAGCGCGTCAAGGCCATGATCCGCGACGATATCCGGCTTGCCGAGGAAGAAGGCAAAACCGACCGGGTAGCGATGCTCAAGCTGGTACTCAAGCACTACCTGGAACATCACGCCTGCAAATAGGCCTCGCGTTGCTTCGTCAAATTGGCAGCGAGCAGCACCTGCTGGCCGCCTGCGGCGGTCGGTTGCGGGCAATTTCGGGATAAACTCACGGCTTCCTTGCCGCTGCCCATTTTGAGCCCTCCGCCCGATGCGTGTTTTTCGCCTAGCCAAGATCCTCGCTGTTTCCAGCCGCTACGGCCTGGATGAAATGCTGCTTGAACACGAACCATCGGGTCGGCTCGCCACGCTATCGCGCCTGCTGCATTTCTGGCGCCGTTTCTCGCAGCCGGAAGCCGTACGTCTGCGGCTGGCACTCGAAGCGCTGGGGCCGATCTTCGTCAAATTCGGGCAAGTCCTGTCGACACGCCGCGACCTGCTGCCGCCGGACATCGCCGACGAACTGGCCAAGCTGCAGGATCAGGTGCCGCCCTTTTCCTCCGACGAGGCGCTTGCCGAAATCCAGAAGGCCTACGGCAAGCCGGCAGCCGAAGTCTTTGCCGAATTCGACCCGGTGCCGGTGGCCAGCGCGTCGGTCGCACAAGTGCACCTCGCTCGCCTGCCCGACGGGCGCGAAGTGGCGGTCAAGATCCTGCGTCCGAACATGCGCGGGGTGATTGACCACGACCTGTCGCTGATGGACACGCTGGCCGGGCTCGTCGAAAGAATCTGGTCCGACGGCAAGCGCCTGAAGCCGCGCGAAGTCGTCGCCGAGTTCGCCAAATACCTGCACGACGAGCTGGACCTGATGCGGGAAGCTGCCAACTGCTCGCAATTGCGCCGCAACTTCGATGGTTCAACACTGCTGGTCGTGCCTGAAGTGCATTGGGATTGGTGCACCTCATCGGTGATGGTCATGGAGCGCATGCGCGGCATTCCGATCAGCCAGACCGAGGCGCTGGTCGCCGCCGGTGTCGATCTGAGCGCGCTTTCGCGTGCCGGCGTCGAAATCTTCTTCACCCAGGTCTTCCGTGACGGCTTCTTCCACGCCGACATGCACCCCGGCAACATCTTCGTCGCCACCGAGGGCGAGCGGCATGGTCGCTACATTGCGCTCGACTTCGGCATCGTCGGCACACTGACCGACATCGACAAGAACTACCTGGCGCAGAACTTCCTCGCCTTCTTCCGGCGCGACTACAAACGCGTTGCCCAGGCCCACATCGAAGCCGGTTGGGCGCCCGCCGATACCCGCGTCGACGAGTTCGAGGCCGCCATCCGTGCCGTCTGCGAACCGATCTTCGACCGGCCGCTGCACGAAATTTCCTTCGGCAAGGTGCTGCTGCGGCTGTTCCAGACCTCGCGCCGCTTCAACGTCGAGATCCAGCCGCAACTGGTCATGCTGCAAAAGACCCTGCTCAACATCGAAGGCCTCGGCCGCCAGCTCGATCCCAATCTTGACCTCTGGAAGACGGCCAAGCCCTTCCTGGAACGCTGGATGAGCGAACAGCTCGGCTGGCGCGGGCTGAAGAAGACGCTCGAGCTGGAAGCGCCCAATTGGTCGCGGACGCTGCCGCAGATTCCACGCCTGATACATCAGTCGCTGTCGCGCCCGCCGAGCGCAGACCTTTCCCCCCTGCTGGCCGAAATCAATTGAAACGGTTGTTTGATATGCCACAACGTCGTTATCAGCGGTACCGGCCTGTTTGTCGCCCCCGAAGTCATCAGCAACGACGAACTGGTCGTTGCCTTCAACGCCCACGCCAAGCGGTTCAACGAAGAAAACGCTACCGCCATCGCGGCTGGGCAATAGTGGCCGCAATTCCCGGAATCCTCCGCGGATTCATCGAAAAGCTTCTGGCATCAAGCGCCGCTACGTTGTCGACAAGGCAGGCGTGCTTGACCCGGCGCGCATGCGGCCACACTTCGCCGCGCCGGCTGAGCGCTGTCGCTCCAGGCCGAGATGGGCGTTGCCGCAGCCAAGCAGGCATTGGCAGCGCCGGCCGGAATACTGACAACATCGCCGCCGACATCGACATGGTGATCTGTGCCGCCTCGAACATGCAGCGTCCCTACCCGGCGATGGCCGTGGAAATCCAGAAACGCGCTCGCGCCGGTGGCTCGCCTTCGACATGAACGTGGCCTGCTCCTCGGCCACCTTCGGCCTCGAGCAAAAAGGCGATCAACGCCGTGAAGACCGGCTCGGCCCGCGCCGCGCTCGGTGATCAAGCCCGGAAATCTGTTCGGCCCATCTGGCCTGGCAGGATCGCGACTGCCACTTCATCTTCGGCGACGTGGCACGCACTGCTGGTCCGGAGTGCCGACACCGCGACGTCGGACAACCGCTGGGAAGTGCTCGGCACGAAGCTGGCCACCAGCTTCTCCAACAACATCCGCAACAACGCCGGCTTCCTCGCGCTGCGAGGACCGCGACCCGCTGACCGCGACCAGTTGTTCCGCCAGGCAGGGCGCAAGGTGTTCAGGAAGTCTGCCCGATGGCGGCCGAACACATCAGCAGCCAGCAGGCATCCCTTGGCTTCAGCGCCAGCCGTGACGTGCGCCGATTCTGGCTGCATCAGGCCAACCTGGCGATGAACCAATTGATCGGCCGCCGGCTGCTTGGCCGTGACGCCAGCGCCGACGAGGCGCCGGTGATCCTCGACGAATTTGCCAACACCGCCTCGGCCGGCTCGATCATCGCCTTTCACCGCCACAGCCGCGACCTCAAGGCGGGCGACCTCGGCGTCATCTGCTCCTTTGGTGCCGGTTATTCGATCGGCAGCCTGGTCGTCAAAAAGACCGCCTGAAGCTCTTCCCGTTCACGCTGAAAACGGCCGGAAAACCGTTACGGAATAAGCCCTTGTCTGCAGCAAAACAGCTATAATCGGCGCCGTTTTTACGGCTCCGTATTAAGGGAACAAGGGGACCATCCGGCCATGCTGATCTGGTTTGTAGTGATCTATCTGATGGTGTCGATCGGCATCGGTCTGTACGCCGCGACCAAGGGTGCAACGCCAGGATTTCGCCATCGCCGGCCGTCAATTCCTGCCGACACCGGTGGTCATGGCCACCGTGTTCGCTACCTGGTTCGGTGCCGAAGCCATCTTCGGCGTCTCCGCCACTTTCGTGAAGGAAGGCCTTGGCGGCGTTGTCGCCGA
>JADJUC010000014.1 GCA_016710885.1 Candidatus Proximibacter danicus | reverse complement strand
AAAGTTTCACGCTGCCCCCGAACGGCGCAAGGCGGTGGCCGACGAACTTTCGGACGTGCTGATGGGCGTCATCCGCGTCGCCGACCTGCTCGATATCGACCTCGCCGAAGCCTTCGCCAGCAAGATGGTGGAGAACCGCCGCAAGTATCCGCCGGAGAAGGTGCAGGGGCGAGCGGTGAAATATACCGAGCTTTGATCGGCCAACAGGCTCAGACGAAAAAGGCGTGCCCCAGCGTGCGAACGCCAATGCCGACACAGGCGCCGAGCGCGGCCGGTTTCCACACGGCGGCCACACGCTTGCCGGCGGTGATGAGCACGGCAACTCCCGGAATGTCGAAAGGGTGAATCAGAAAGCCGGCGCTGGCATTGAGCAGTTCGGCACTCATCTGGCCGGCGCGGCGCATGTCGTCAACCACGCCCATCATCGCCGTACCGCCGGCAAGATACTTGGTCAGTGCCGGCAGGATCAGCAGCGGGTCCACATTCACTAGCGCCAGCACGGGCGCCAGTAATTCGGTCAAGGCATCGATGGCACCAAAGCGCTTCAGCGCGGTAACGGCAACCAGCGACAGCACCAGCATCGGGATGGCGCCGACCGCAATCTTGAAAGCCTCGGCACCGGCGTGGTTGATCACGTCGAGCACGCCCTTGGCGGTTTCTGCCGTGCGGTGGTGCAGTGTTTCGTCGAGCTTTGCCTCCGTGGCCGAAAGGTTGCGGCCGAACAGGCAGTAAGTGGCTGCTGCGGCGGCCAGTCCGCCAATCACCGAAAAGCAGGGTCGGGCCGAAGTCGAGGCCCATGGTCATCATCGGCAGCGAGGCGTTGGCCTGCGTCATGGCGAAGACCATGGCCAGGGGTTGCAGCGATATGGCGGTCGGAAGTGCCGCGCTGTTCCATCATCGCCAGCGTGGCGATCGGCGCCGCGAAGCTGACAAAGTTGATCTGCAGCGCCGCAAACCCCCAGCCCGGTCAGGCCGAAGGGTTTGAGCAGCGGGGCGATGCGCGAGACGATCCAGTCCAGCGCGTTGCGCGCTTCGAGCAGGCGCATCAGCGACAGCATCACCACCATCACCGGCAGCAGCACGAACAGCGAAAGCTCGACCGCCGAGCGGCCGGCCTGGAGGATGATGTCGATCAGAATGTCCATGGGTGCGAGCTTAACGTCCTGGTGTGGCGGTGTGGGGGATTGCGCATTGCGGCATCAGCTGAACAGCGGCAACAGCACCGGTAGCAGCAGGGCGGTGAGCAGCCCGTTCATGCCCATCGCCAGCGCCGAGAAGGCGCCGGCCTGCTCGCTCTCCTGGAAGGCGCGGGCGGTGCCGATACCGTGTGCGGTGACGCCGGTGGCAAAGCCACGGATCGCCGGGTCGCGCACGCCGAGCGCATTGAACAGATAGCGGCCGGCAACGGCACCGAGGATGCCGGTCATGATCACCAGCACGGCGGTGAGCGAGGGCAGGCCACCGATGCGCTCGGCAATGCCCATGGCGATCGGTGTCGTCACCGACTTCGGCGCCAGCGACAGTTGCGTCGCCACGCTGGCGCCGAGTGCCTTGGCGACCAGTAGCGCCGAGAAGGCGGCGGTCAGGCTGCCGGCGACGAGGCCAACGACGATCGGCAGCAGCATCGCCTTGACGCGCCGGAAATGCACGTAGAGCGGAATGGCCAGCGCGACGGTGGCCGGGCCGAGCGGGAAGTGCACGAACTGCGCCGTCGGAAGTGGGTCTGGTACGGCGTGCCGGTGGCGAGCAGCAGCGCCACCAGTGCGGTTACCGCGATCAGCACCGGGTTGGCCAGCGGCGAGCCGCCGCAGCGCTTGTTGACCCACACCGCGCCCTGGTAGGCAATGAGCGTCAGCGTCAGCCCGAGCAGCGGCGAGGTCGAGAGATAGACCCAGAGGTCGGTGATGCGCGGGTTCATGATGTGCTCCCGTGGTCGGCGGCTGGCTTGCGGGCGAGCGCCTTCATCACCAGTGCGGTAACGGCCATCGAGACGAAGGTGCTGACCACCAGCGCGGCGAGCAGCGCCGGCCATTCGTCGGCGACGCGCGAGAGATGCACGATGATGCCGACGCCGGCCGGCACGAAGAGCAGCGAGGTGCGAGCAGCGTCTGGCTGGTCGTCTGCAGCGTTTCGCTCGGGCCTTTCTTCAGCGACAGCACGGCGAAAAGCAGCGCCATGCCGATCACCGGGCCGGGCACCGGCAGGTCGAGCCCGCGGGCAATCACTTCACCGGCAAGCTGGAAGATCAGGAGTTGAGTCAGGGCGGCGATCATCGAAATGCTCCTGCATAGAAAAACGGCACCGGCGCTTGGCCCCGGTGCCGTTTTCTGTTCGCACCCTTGCGGGGGCGGAACCGGGTTTTATTCCATCGCCTCGTACAGCGGCAGGGTCAGGAACTCGGGGTACTCGGGGGTCAGCGACATCTTGTCGAAGATTACCGCAGCCTGGTCGTAGGTGGCGGTGTCTTCACCCTGGGCGGTGACGGTGGCTTTTACCTTGACCAGTTCTTCGGCAATCATCGGCCGAACCATTTCGACGGTGACCTTGCGGCCGTCGTCGAGCACGCCCTTCGGCGAAATCACCCACTGCCACACCTGCGAGCGGGAGATTTCGGCAGTGGCCGCGTCTTCCATCAGGTTGTGGATCGGCACGCAACCGTTGCCGGCCAGCCAGCTGCCGAGGTAGTGGATGCCGACGTTGATGTTGTTGCGCAGACCGGCTTCGGTGATTGGTTGCTCGGGCTGGAAGTCGAGCCACTGGGCCGGGCCGAAGCTGCCGGAAACCTGCTTTTCCCACTGGTTCGGCTTGTCGCCGAGCACCTTGACGAATTCTTCATGGGCGATGGCGACGAGGCCCGGGTGGGCGACCCAGCCACCGTCGAAGCCGTCGTTGGCGTCACGGGTCTTGTCGTGGCGGATGCCGGCCAGGGCCTTCTCGTTGGCCACCGGATCGTTCTTGATCGGGATCAGGGCCGACATGCCGCCCATCGCCGGTGCGCCGCGCTTGTGGCAGGCCTGCACCAGCGCCAGCGCGTAGCCGCGCATGAACGGCACTTCCATGGTGATGGCGCTGCGCTGGGCCAGGCAGAAATCCTTGTTCTTCTTGAACTTCTTGATGCACGAGAAAATGTAGTCCCAGCGGCCGGCGTTGAGGCCGGCGGAGTGGTTGCGCAGCTCATAGAGGATCTCTTCCATCTCGAAGGTGGCGAGGATGGTTTCGACCAGCACGGTGGCCTTGATCGTGCCCTGCGGGACGCCGCAGTGTTCCTGCGTCATGACGAAGATGTCGTTCCACAGGCGGGCTTCGAGGTGCGATTCCATCTTCGGCAGGTAGAAGAAGGGGCCGGCGCCGCGGGCGATCTGCTCCTTGGCGTTGTGGAAGAAGACCACGGCGAAGTCGAAGATGCCGCCGCCGACGCGCTGGCCGTCAACGAGGACATGCTTCTCGTCAAGGTGCCAGCCGCGCGGGCGAATCTGCAGCGTGGCGATCTGGTCGTTCAGCTTGTATTCCTTGCCGTTGTCGCCCTTGAAGGAAAGCTCGCGGCGGATGGCCTTGTACAGGTTGATCTGGCCCTGAATCTGGTTGTCCCAGTTCGGCGAGTTCGAATCCTCGAAGTCGGTCATGTAGGAGTCAGCGCCGGAGTTGAAGGCGTTGATGATCATCTTGGCTTCGACCGGGCCGGTGATCTCGGTGCGGCGGCGCTCCAGCGCCTTCGGCAGCGGCGCGATCTTCCAGTCACCTTCGCGGATGGCCTTGGTTTCCGGCAGGAAGTCGGGCATTTCGCCGGCGTCGATGCGCGCCTGACGGGCCACGCGGGCCTTGAGCAGTTCCTGACGGCGACCTTCGAAAGCGCGGTGCAGCTTGGCAACCAGCGCCAGCGCATCGTGGGTCAGGATGGATTCGAAACCGGGCTTGATCGGTCCGGTAATTTGCACGCCGGCGGGCAGGTTGAGGCTCATGGTTGCTCCTTTTGATGAAGGTTGAAAAGTTGTAAACGGAAAAGCGGTTAACCACGGAGGGCACGGAGAACACGGAGTAAAGGCAAAAATCCAGAAAAACGCTGGCTCGCCCTAGGTGAGTGTTCTTCGGTTTTTGGTTTCTCCGTCCCCCGGGGGCTTCGCGCTGTCCTCCGTGCTCTCCGTGGTTAAAAATAAGTCTTGTAAAAATAGATGACCGTCAGTGCAGCGCCAACCACGACGACCAGGCGGCGCAGCAGCAGGGCGGGCAGGCGGCGGGCGAGCGAGGCGCCGGCGTAACCGCCGATGGTGGCGGTGACGAGCATGACCAGCGTGTGCGGCCAGCTGACAGCGCCGGCAATGATGAAGGTCAGTGCGGCGACGGTGTAATTCACTGCCGAGGCCACGTTCTTCAGGGCGTTCAGGTCCTGCATGTCGTCGAAGCCCTGGATGGCGAGGGCGGCCAGCGTCAGGATGCCGAGGCCGGCGCCGAAGAAGCCGCCATAGGTGGCAACGATCAACTGGAACAGGGCACCGCCGATGCTGCCGGGCGAGGCTTCGTCGTTGACGGTGGCGCCGAGTTTCTGCTTGACCCAGCCGACAATGCGCTGGACCTGGCCGGAGAAGGCGAAGAGGGCGGTGGCGATGAGCAGCAGCCACGGGATCAGCTTCGAGAAAGCCGCGTTCGAGATCCCCATCAGCAACAGGCCGCCGGCAATGCCGCCAACCAGCGAAACACCAATCAGGATCAGCGCCCAGCGGCGATGGCGCATCGCCTCGTGGCGGTAGGCCCAGGCGCTGGAAAGGCTCGCCGGCCACAGCGCCACGGTGTTGCTGGCCGAGGCCGTGATCGGCGGCACGCCGATGGCCAGCAGGGCGGGGAAGGAGAAGAAGGTGCCGCCGCCGGCAAGCGCATTCATCCCGCCGGCGAGAAAGGCGCCGGCAGCGATGAGGGCAAAACTGGCCAGTTGGGCGGTGTCCATGGAGGGCTTTGTGTGCTTGGGTCTTGTACAGGACTGCAGTGTATTGCGTTGCTAGCGTCGAGTGAAGGCCATAAATATCGCGTTGATTATTTACTTTTTGTATAAAATAAGCGCGTGAATACCTTCAAGCAAATCACTGGCTTTGTCGCCGCCGCCACCCGCGGCAGCCTTTCTGCCGCCGCCCGGGCGGAAGGCGTAACCCCGGCGATCATCGGGCGCCGGCTGGATGCGCTGGAAGCCCGGCTCGGCGTGCGCCTGATGCTGCGCACGACACGCAAGCTGACGCTGACCTTTGAGGGGCAGGCGTTCCTTGAGGATTGCCAGCGCATCATCAACGATCTGGCCAACGCCGAAGCGGCGGTGTCGCTGGGCGGTGTTCGCGCCAGTGGCCACCTGCGCATTTCGGCGCCGGCCGGCTTCGGGCGCCGGCATGTGGCGCCGCAAGTGGGGTCTTATATTGCGGCGAATCCGGAGGTGACGGTCAGCCTCGATCTGTCGGATCGCATTGTCGACCTGATCAACGAAGGCATCGATTGCGCCATCCGCATCGGCGAACTGACCGACTCCAGCCTGGTCAGCGTACGGCTGGGCGAGATGCGCCGCATGGTGGTGGCCAGCCCGGCCTATCTGGTGGCGCATGGGGTGCCGAAGACGCCGGCCGATCTGGCGAAGGCACAACTGCTTTCCCTCGGCCAGCAGCGCGGCTGGATCTTCCGCGACCCGGAAAGCGGCGTGACGGAACCCTGGAAGGTGAGTGGTCGCTTCGAATGCAACGACGGTGCCGTGCTGCACGAATGGGCGCTGGCCGGGCGCGGCCTGGCCTGGCGCTCGTTGTGGGAAGTCGGCCAGGATTTGAAGGAAGGCCGGCTGACTTCGGTGCTGGATGCCTGGCAGGCACCACCGATGGGAATTTACGCCGTGTTTCCGCAGCGCCGGCACATGCCTTTGCGCTTGCGGGTGTTCATCGATCTGCTGAAGGAAACCTACAGCCGTCCGGCATATTGGGAACTGACGTGATCCATACTGTCAAATAAAGGCAGAGGGGAGAAGGGTAGAGCGAACATGGAGAATCATCGTCTGCACTGGGGATTGCCGCAGTGGATTGCCTACCTTCGCGAGAAGGAGATCCCCATCATGCCGCGTTCCAAGTTGATCATCGAGGCGCTTGCCGGGGAGGATATTTCGCCGCGTGAGCTGGCCGGTATCGTCATGTGCGATCCCTTCCTCAGTCTTCGATTGCTTCGCCGCGCCGAGAGCCGGCGCAGCAGCACCCTCGGTCGCGACACGACGACTATTCTTGGCGCCGTGCAACAGGTCGGGCTTGATGGCCTGCTGGCAACGGCTGCAGAAAGCGTACTTTGCGACGAGAACATCGCGGGCCTTGCTGCCTGTGAGTCAAGGGCTGTCCTGTCTGCTCCATTGCGCTGCACTGGCGGGAAACCGGGCGGATATTTCGCCGGAGGAGGTGGCCTTCGCGGCCTTGCTGGGAGAAATCGGTGAGTTGATGCTGTGGGCGTTCGAGCCTGCCGTGCCACAAAATGCGCTGGATGAGTTGCATTCGGGGCGGGCCAGCCGGAACGTCCTGGCGCAGCAGCAAACGGCGGGCTTTGCCTTCAAACAGTTGTCGCTGGGGTCGATCGAGGCTTGGGCTTTGCCACAATTGCTCGGACAGCTGGTCAAGGGGGCTGATACGCCGCGCGCAAACATTGCGCGCATTGCCTCGGATGCCTCCCGCCACATTCAGGCGAATCCAAGAAACCCGGCGCTGCCCGATGATGTCATCGGGGTAAAAACTTTCTTGCCGGGAGTGTCCTGGGAAGCCTTGCTGGAATCATTGCCGATCGACGACGATTATCGCGAAGACGTCTTGCAGGCTGTGTTTCACAGCACCGGTAACGAACACTGAGCAATAAAAAGGGCCGCACCCTTTCGGATACGGCCCTTTCGGGGAATGCCTGAAAAGCTTAGTGGAACTGCTCTTCTTCGGTCGAACCAGTCAGAGCGGTAACGCTCGACTTGCCGCCCTGGATCACGGTAGTGATCTCGTCGAAGTAGCCGGTGCCGACTTCTGCTGGTGCGAGACGAAGGTGTAGCCACGGTCGCGGGCTGCGAATTCCGGCTCCTGAACCTTCTCGACGTAGGCCGACATGCCGCGCTTGGCGTAGTCCTGGGCCAGATCGAACATGTGGTACCACATGTTGTGGATGCCAGCGAGGGTGATGAACTGGTACTTGTAACCCATGGCGCCGAGTTCCACCTGGAATTTGGCGATGGTGGCATCGTCCAGGTTCTTTTTCCAGTTGAACGACGGCGAGCAGTTGTAGGCCAGCATTTTGCCCGGGTGCTTGGCATGCACGGCTTCGGCAAACTTGCGGGCGAATTCCAGATCCGGCGTGCCGGTTTCGCACCACACCAGATCGGCGTAGTCGGCGTAGGCGATGGCGCGGGAGATGGCCTGGTCCAGACCCTTCTTGGTCTTGTAGAAGCCTTCAGCGGTGCGCTCGCCAGTCAGGAACGGCTTGTCGTTTTCGTCGTAGTCGGAGGTCAGCAGGTCAGCGGCTTCGGCATCGGTACGGGCGATCACCAGGGTGGGCACGCCGTAGACGTCGGCTGCCATACGGGCAGCGATCAGCTTCTGGATGGCTTCGGTGGTCGGAACCAGCACCTTGCCGCCCATGTGGCCGCACTTCTTGACCGAAGCCAGCTGGTCTTCCCAATGCACGCCGGCAGCGCCAGCGCGGATCATGGCCTTCATCAGTTCGTAGGCGTTGAGCACGCCGCCGAAACCGGCTTCAGCGTCGGCAACGATCGGCAGGTGATATTCCACGTGACCGGCATCGCCCTTGTTGATGTTCTTCGACCACTGGATTTCGTCAGCACGGTTGAAGGCGTTGTTGATGCGCTCGACGACCTTCGGCACGGAGTCGACGGGGTACAGCGACTGGTCCGGGTACATCGCGGCGTATTCGTTGTTGTCGGCAGCAACTTGCCAGCCGGACAGGTAGATGGCCTTGATGCCGGCCTTGGCTTGCTGCACGGCTTGGCCGCCGGTCAGGGCGCCCAGGCAGTTGACGCGGGGGTGTTGTTGACCAGATCCCACAGCTTCGACGCCGCGGCGGGCCAGAGTGTGTCAACCTGGAACGAACCGCGCAGGCGGACGACGTCAGCAGCGGAGTAGCCGCGCTTGATGCCCTTCCAGCGGGGGTTGGTGGCCCAGTCTTTTTCCAGGGCGGCGATTTGCTGTTCGCGAGTGCTCATGGTTATTCCTCAATGTGGGTTAGTTGAATTCAGTTCCAAGCATGCGGCTTCCGACGGTCTTTCCGAGCTGCCCGCTACCTTCAGCCGATGGGCTCAGTATAGAGAGGAAAGGGTGGCAAAACAAGTGTCTTATATAAGACATAAGATGTTTATTTGTCTCTTTTGCAACAACTGTTTAGTCGTTGTGTTCCGTATTGCGAAATGTTTGTCGCCACATGAAACGACCGCCTTGTCTTGCTCGTGTCGCTGCCGACCGCGAGTTGCGCAATCTCAATGTCGCAGTGCGAAGGTCATTGCTACAATGGCCGGCGATGTTGCGAATGCCGATAACAGTACTCAATGGAGGGGGCAATGAAGGCTTTCTGGGAGTTTTACGACTGGTTTGAGCGGACGTGTTGGGGCAGTCTCACGCGCAAGCTTTCCAGTTTTCTCATGCTGTTCTTCATTGATGTTGCCTATCTGGGTATTTACGTTAATCAGAAAGGCGCCATTCGGGAACTGGTTGCCCAGTCGGGCGTGAATGCCGAGGTTTTGGCAAAGGTCGATGCTGCGTTCGACTATGGCCTGACGCTGATGATTGTGCTGACTGCCGTCGCCCTTCTCTGGAATATTGGCCAGATACTCTACATCCGTCACCTCATTGTTCGTCCGGTCGTGGCAATTTCGCGGATTTTTGACGAAATCGGTCGTGGCGAAGGCGATTTTTCTCGCGATCTACCGGTTTTTGCGCATGACGAACTACGGGAACTGGCCAATAGCTACAACCGATTCGCCGACAAGATGCGGCAGATCATCCATGAGGTGCGCAAGGCCAGTGTTTCAATCGCCCGCGAAGCTGTGGTCGTGCGCAAGAACGTCGGTGAAACCTCTTCCAAGGCGACCAAGCAGGGCAAGATCACCGAGGCGGTATTTACCGCCAGCAACGAGGCCACGCAGGCAATCCAGGAGGTTTCCGGCGCTACCGAGGTGATTTCCCACTCAACCGATAGCCATCTTGCTACGGCGCGTGGTTCGCTAGGGGCAATGCTGGAAATTGTCACCAAGGTGCAGTCGGTCAGCGACAAGCTGGCTCGCTTCAACGATACGGTCGGCAACCTGAGTCAACGCTCCGACAGCATTCGTCAGGTGGCGGCACTGATCAAGGAAATCGCCGATCAGACCAATCTGCTGGCCCTCAATGCCGCCATCGAGGCTGCCCGCGCCGGCGAGGCTGGCCGCGGCTTTGCCGTTGTTGCCGACGAGGTCAGAAAACTGGCCGAACGGGTCAATGTCGCAACAACTGAAATCACCGACAACATCAACGGCATGATTGGTCTGGTGCGCGAAACACAGAGCGAAAACGAGGTAATCAACGCCGATATCCAAACGACGCGTGTCGTCGTCGAGCGTTCTTCCGGCCAGTTCCGTCAAATGGTCGAGGACTTCGAGCGCACCAGCGATCAGCTCAACCAGATTGCTTCGGCGATGGAGGAATTGACGGCCACTAACGCCCAGGTGCATGACAACGTCAGCGAGATTCACCAGTTGTCGAACGAAGTGGCGACGAATATGACTGGCTCGCAACAGTCGACGGTGGATCTTCCCAGGCAACCGAGAGTGTTCAGGAGCTTGTCTCACGCTTCAAGATCGGCCGAGGATCTTTTGATCACAACGTCGATGAGGGGCATGAATTCCGCGATGCTGTTCAGGCAAAACTGGACGAGATGAAGCGGCGCGGGGTGAATGTCTGGGATCAGAACTACACGCCGATACCTGGAACCGATCCACAGAAGTTCAACGTCAGCTATGCCGCAGATTTCGAACGCGATATCCAACCTGTTCTGGAAGCTGCCGTCGGCAAGATGAAGGGCGGTATCTACTGCATCATCATCGATACGCGAGGCTACTCGGCCTTGCACAACCTGAAGTTCTCGAAGCCGCTGACGGGGGATTACCAGGCGGATTTCGTCGGCAACCGTACGCGACGGATGTGGACTGACCCGACCGGGCAGCGGGCGGCCAAGAACACCGAACCGATGCTGCTGCAGACCTATGCTCGCGATACTGAGAGAGATTTTCCGAGATGAATATGCCGATCGTCGCGTTGAAGGTCGTGGGGCAACATCCGGATTGGTATCGACAGCCAGGTGTTGCTTGAGCTCTGATTGAATTTGAACCTGTCGTAAAGAAACCCGGCGCCGTGCCGGGTTTTTTACAGCAGCAGGTGGCTTGAAACCAAGACGCCGTCTTCGTCGGCATAAAGATATTCACCAGGCTTGAAGGTGACGCCGCCGAAGGTAACGGCCAGATCGCGGTCGCCAACGTTCTTCTTGATGCTTTTTTGCGGATGGTGTCGATCGCCCGCACGCCGATGTGTCGATGCCAGTTGATGTCGCCCGAATCGCGGATGCAGCTTTCAGACGACAACACCTTCCCAGCCGTTTTCTGTGCCAGGATGGCCAGTTGGTCGCCGACCAGCGCACAGCGCAGTGAACCGCCGCCGTCGATTACCAGCACCTTGCCCTCTCCGTTCTCGGCGAAGGCCGTGCGCACCAGAGAATTGTCCTCGAACAGCTTGAGCGTCACGATCTGGCCGCTGAAGGTCTTGCGGCCGCCGTAGGCCTTGAACATCGGGGCGACAACGCGAACACTGGTGCCGAGTTCGGCTTCAAACTGGTCGCAGAGATCGGGGTTTTGAAAGTCATGCGGGCTCCTGTAAAAATTGAAATCTTTTTGGAAAAATGGCCATGCGCTGTGGCATGGTCTGGGATCGTGAAAGCGGTCAGACGATTTCGGCGGGCTCTTCCTCGAAAACGAGTTTACCTTTGTCCTTCTTTGTCGATATCGACGGTGACCTTGCCCTGTTGGACAGGCGGCCGAACAGTAGCTCGTCGGCCAGCGCCGATCGGATAGTGTCCTGGATCAGCTAGGCGCCATCGGGCGGGCCCTCATCAGCGGGTCAAAACCTTCCTTTGGCCAGGTGCCTTCAGTGCATCGGTAAACACGGCATCGACCTTTTCTCGTGCAGTTGAATCTCAAGCTCCATGAGGAACTTGTCGACAACCCGCATGATCACGTCGTGGTCGAGCGGATGGAAGGAAACGATCGCATCCAGCCGGTTGCGGAATTCCGGCGTAAAGAGGCGCTTGATCTCGACCATTTCGTCGCCGGCCTTTCTTCTCGGTGGTGGATGCCATGTTCGTCTTCTTGATGGCTTCCGGCCGGCATTGGTAGTCATGATGATGACCACATTGCGGAAATCGGCCTTGCGCCCATTGTTGTCGGTCAGCGTGCCGTGATCCGTGACCTGCAGGAGGATGTTGAAGACATCGGGGGGGCTTTTCGATCTCGGTCGAGCAGCAGCACGCAATAGGGCTTCTTGGTCACGGCCTCGGTCAGCTGGCCGCCCTGGTCGAAACCGACGTAGCCCGGCGGCGCACCGATCAGCCGCGAAACGGCATGGCGCTCCATGTATTCCGACATGTCGAAGCGCAAGAGGTCGATGCCCATGCAGTAGGCCAGTTGCTTGGCCACTTCCGTCTTGCCGACGCCAGTGGGGCCGGAGAACAGGAAGGCGCCGATCGGTTTGCTCGGCGTGCCGAGCCCCGAACGGGCCATCTTGATAGCCCTGGCTAATGCGTCGATGGCCGTGTCCTGGCCAAAGACAACGGCCTTGAGGTCACGATCGATCGATTCTTCAGGTGGCTGCGATCATCGGTGGTGACATGGGTCGACGGAATGCGCGCGATCTTTGCCACGATCTCCTCGATGTCCCGTTTGTTGATGGTCTCTTCTGCTTCGATTTCGGCAGGATGCGCTGCGCTGCGCCGGCCTCGTCGATGACGTCGATGGCCTTGTCGGGCAGGTGCCGGTCGCGTTGATGAAGCGGACGGAAAGCTCAACCGCCGAGGTCAGGCAGAAGCCGAGTACTTGATCCGTGGGTGCGCCCTCAGCGCGGCTTGAGGCCCTTGAGAATCTCGATGGTTTCAGCAACCGACGGCTCTGCTGACATCGATTTTCTGGAAACGCCGCGAGAGTGCGTGATCTTTCTCAAAGATGCCTCGATATTCCGTGTAAGTGGTCGCGCCGATACATTTCAGTTGCCCGGAGGAGAGTGCGGGTTGAGCAGGTTCGGAGCATCCAGCGTGCCGCCGGAAGTCGAACCGGCGCCGATCAGAGTATGGATCTCGTCGATGAAGAGCACTGCGTTGGGGTTGTCGGTCAATTGCTTGAGCACCCCTTTCAGGCGCTGCTCGAAATCGCCACGGCACTTTGTACCGGCCAGCAGGGACCCTGTCGGGTCGAGTGCGTAGACATGGCCCGAGCAAGAATCTCGGGATGTCGCCTTCGACGATGCGGTCGGGGCCTTCGGCAATTGCGGTCTTGCTGACCTTTTCCGGCTTCGCCGACCAGCAGCGGATTGTTCTTGCGCCGGCGGCACAGCGCCTGGATCACGCGTTCCAGTTCCTTTTCGCGCCCGGATCAGGGGTCAATCTTACGGCCAGGGCCATTGCGTTGAGATTGAGAGTATAGCCTCGAGCGGCCCGGCACTGGCTTGCTGCTCTCCCCTCGGTTTCCGCTTCCACCTTCAGTGGGGCTTTTTTCTGCGGCACCCGGTTGATGCCGTGGGAGATGAAATTGACCCACGTCCAGCCGCGTGACACTCCAGGCCGCTGCAGGTGAACCGCGTGCGAACTTCACCTGAAGATCGCAACCATCACGTTTCGTGCCATTGACTTTCCTTGCCGTGGAGGACTGCACGTGCAGGATGGCGCGCTGGATGACACGCTGGAAGCTAAGGGTCGGTGGCGTATCGATCTCGTCTCGCCCGCGACGGTGGGCGTGTGCTCGGCAATGAATTTCGGAGAGATCGCGGCGCAGGACGTCAATACTGGTGCCGAATTCACGCAAGGCTTCTGCCGCAGATGGATTGTTCAGCAGGGCGAGCAGTAGATGCTCGGACGGTGATGAACTCATGCCGCTTCGCCTCGCCTCGACAAAGCCATGTGCAAGCTGACTTCCAGTTCCCGCGCAATCATTCAGTTCTCCAGACGCGTTGAAGAGGGTGCCGGTGCTCGGGTAAAGGTCGCAACCCGGCTCCACCTTCGTGGCGGCAATGTTCGCGGGGAAAGCGGGCCGACAACAGACCGCGACCTTCGATGTGTACTTGAGTATGATTCGTCGCTTGTTCTCTCTGTCCATGGCAAAATTTCTGCAACACCTCTCAATTACCAATTCCATTGGGGTGGTAATCGTTGAGCAGCAGTATCTTGTAAAGAGAGGGGAAGTTTCGCAAGCGGGTTTCTGTGCCTCGAGAAGGTGTCGCTTTGATGCTTGTCGCCATGAGTCGATTTCAATCAGTCGGCCCGAATGTGCACAGGGTTTTGACGTGGACATTCGTCAATGTGGTTTCCGGGTGTTGTAGTTGCAGTATCGAAAAATGCTTGACGCATTCAGATGAGTCGAGTAAAAAAAGCTGCAGTTTGTTTTCAAGTGGTTGTAGTCGTGCGTTTCTTCTGAAGGAACGTGGGCAGGCCGAGGTTGAACCCAAAACACCCAGTCGGGCAAACCCGGATTTAGTCTTTTTTTCGAGAAGTCGCAATATGGCAACTGGTACGGTCGTAGGGGTTCAACGACGCCAAGGGTTTCGGTTTCATCACCCGGATGACGGCAGGCGAAGATTTGTTGGCTCACTTCTCCGCCATCACGATGAATGGCTTCAAGTCCTCGTTAGGAAGGTGACAAAGTCTCCTTCGACGTCACCAGGGTCCGAAGGGCAAACAAGCCCTCGAATATCCAGAAGGCCTGATTTTTCAGGCGATTGAAAACCCGCCACACGGCGGTTTTTTCCGACTATTTCCGTGCTCACTTGCGCTTGTGGGAACAACAGGCGTTAGGTATTCGTAACAATACCTTCGTCGGATCCGTTTGTCGCTGCTGATCTACTCAGCTGGACCAGTAGCTTGCCTTTCCCGCTTTCAGGCCGCGCGCGCCTTGAATGCAAAGACGGGATTTTTTGACACTCGCCGTATTGAGTTGTCCTTCCACCAGCGACTATATTGGCACTGACGAGAAAATGTCTGATGAACTGTAGCGGTACCAGTTTGCCCGTGCTGGTATCCTTGCGCTGCCCGGTTTCCACTGGGTGTTGTACCAGAATCCGGGATATCCGTGGTTTCGCCTTTGGCAGGTGGCGCGAATCTTGATCGGGTCGCTCATCGTCTTTCCTAGCCGCCGCAACCGCTAAGGGTGACCTAATTCCCGCGCTGGGCGCCAGAGTTTTCCATCGGCCGTTCGGACCACGGCCCGTACGCGTGATGACTCCGCCATTTTCAGCGGGCACGCGCACTTTGCGGCAGGGCGCCGTTGGCAAAGCGGAAGCCATGCCAGCGGCATCGGGTTCCTTTCGACAAAAACCGAGATCGATTGCGTCGTGGCAATGTTGCTGGTGATCAATGACCACTTCGGCACCCGTTTTTAGCGATGTCGGGGCGTTGGAAAACGGTATATCCCGGCCTCGCTCGAAACCATTGCTGCCGTGGGTTTTAAGCGCATCGTTGAAATTGGTGGCAGCAACGGGCCGCGCGGCCAATCGGCAGCGATTACCTGGCCGGGCTTGAGAACCCGGCGGCGGCCAGTGCCGCCAGGGGCTGAAGTGGCACCTGCAGTACGCAACAGGTGTCGACGCAAGAGATTGTTGCCAGCCAGCTTTCAACCTTCGTATTATTCATGCCCCTGCCTTTCTCTTCCGCCAGCCAGTGGCCGGATTTTCCACCCTTCTTTTCCAGTAGCCGTATGCCTTCGATACGCATGCCGCGATCAACGGCCTTGCACATGTCGTAGATGGTGAGGAGGGCGATGCTGGTCGCCGTCAGGGCTTCCATCTCAACGCCGGTGCGGCCGCTGCATTCGGCGGTGACGAGGCAATGCACGGCATTTTGTCGGCATCCAGCTCGAATTCTGCCGCCACCCGGCGCAGAGCGATCGGGTGGCACAACGGGATCAGGTCAGAGGTGCGCTTGGCGCCCTGGATGGCGGCGATCCGTGCGATGCCGAGAACACTCTCTTTTGCAGAACCGTTGGCAATCAGCGCCAGTGTCGCCGGTTGCATGAAGATGCTGCCGCCGGCAATGGCGACGCGGTGAGTTTCATCCTTGGCAGCGACATCAACCATGCGCCTGGCCTTCAGCATCAAATGTGGGTCAGCGGATTCATTGAACCCGTGCGTTCTTCAGGCAACATTTCAGGCGGGGGCGGGCAAGGAAGGGCAAGGTGACAAGTGGGATATCATAGCACCATGACTACGCGCCTGCTATTTAGCGCACTCCGTCCGGACGGCACGGAAAGCGCCTCCTGCTGCTCTCAGGGTTGCGCTTGCCGTGTCGCCGCCAGCCTTCGGCGACAGCTTGCCGGATCTGGGTGAATCCGCTCGCGCCGACCTCTCGCCTCAGCTGGAGAAAAAAATCGGCGAGAGCATCATGAACGACATCCGCCTCCATGAGTCCTCTTACGTGGATGACCCGGAGGTCAATGATTATCTCAATCGTCTTGGCTTGCGCCTGGCTTCCCAAGCACCGACGCTGGCGGTGACTTTCATTTTCTCGCCATTCGCGATGGTCTGTCAACGCGTTCGCCATGTTTGGTGGCTTCATCGGCGTCATTACCGGTACGATCTCACGGGTACAAACGAATCGGAGCTGGCTGGCGGCATCGCGCACGAAATCTCGCATGGGACGCAGAACCATCTGGCGCGCCAGATCTCGGCTCAGAAACAGCAGTCGGTAAGCTGGGTATGATTGCGATGGCGGTGGCGCTGTTGGCCGTCTGTTCCAATTCGCAGGCTGCCGGTGCCGCAATGGCCGGTAGCGAGGCGGCGATGGGGCAGTCGCAACTGGCATTTACCCGTGATTTCGAGCGAGAGGCGGATCGCGTTGGCTTTGATATCCTGCAGAAGGCTGGCTACGACCCGCGCGGCATGCCAGAGTTTTCGAGCGCCTGCAACGCGCAACTCCGTTTATTGAGAACAATGCGCCGGTCTATATGCGTTCGCACCCGATCACGGTCGAACGTATCAGCGACATGCAGGTAAACCGACAGCAGAAATTTCCTACAAGCAGGTTCGCGATAGCCTCGATTTTCAACTCGTGCGCGCTGGGCTGCGTGCCCAGCTGTAAACCGCCAAAGAAGCGGTGAGCGACTTTGAAACGTTGCTCCGCGATCGCAAGTTCGCTTCCGAGGCAGCAGTGCGCTACGGTTTGGCCTCCACGCGTTTCATCGCGCCAAGCGCTATGCTCAGGCGGAGCAAGAGCTTGAGATGGTTAGGCGGCAGAAGGTCGGGTCGGCGATGGCCGAGAGCCTGGCCGCCGAGATAAAAGCGGAATCGGGCGATTCGGCGGGCGCCGCGAGCATTTTTCGCGAAGCGCCGCAGCGCTCTCGCCGTCGCGCGCGCTGGTTTGCGGCTATGCCGACACACTGTTTTTCGCAGCGCAGCGATGATCGCCTGCAGCTTTTCTTGAAGACCAGCTACAGTCCCATGTTACCGACCCCAAGCTCTATGGTTTGCTGGCCAAGACCCATGCTGTGCAAGGGCGCAAAATTGCAGCAGCATCGTTCCTGGCCGAAATGTGCCGTATTGCAGGGGGGCACGATCCAGGCGATCGAGCAGCTGCAGTTTGCGCAGCGTGCCGGCGATGGCACTTTTACGAACAGTCGGTGGTGGATGCTCGTCTTCGGGAACTCAAAAAGCAGCAGGCCGAAGAGTGGCGGGGCAGAAGAACAGCGGGTAAATACGCCCTTCTTCCTCTTTTTCGCCAGACCAAATTCCCCATGCAGCAGACCGCGAACTCTCGACGTCAAGGCCTCAACTGCCCCCGCCCATCCTGCGTACCAAAAACACTGGCCGAGATGCAATCTGGGTTAAACGCTGCGCGTCCTTGCGACCGACCTGGTTTTCGGTCAAGGACTTTATAGGCCTTTGCCCGGCAGACCGGCAATGAACTGGTTCCAGCGGGCAGACTGACAGCGTTTCTCGAATACGTAATTAAGCGCAAGTAACTCCGCGCTGGCTGCCGTAACGGGCGCCCACGCCTTCGACAGCCCCTCGCGCTCATCCCATGCCCGCGCCTTTGCCCTGCCTGATGTGCCAGGGGCGGCGCCGCGGCCTTCGAAAATCTCGCACGCACGCTGGTTCTCGCGACGAATGAGGATTGTCTCAGGCTGTGCCGGCAAGCCGAGGCTGCCGCCCTGGCTGGCGAACATGTGGCGGCGGCACTCAACTACGAACTTGGGCATGTCCTTGAGCCCTCGTACTGGCGGGCACGAGGGTGGCGACGACCGGGCCACTGGGGCATTTCTGGGTTTTCTCCGAACGACGCTTCCCGCCGCCGGAGGCGCTGGTCGCCCATTTGGCCACACTTGGTGGGAGACCCGCTGCGTCCGGCAGCACTGCTCGATTTTGCGCCGGCCCTCGATGCCGTCGAGCACCGCGATGCGCTGACCAGAATCCGCAGTTATATCGCTGCCGGGGACTGTTATCAGGTCAACTTTACCTTTCCTTTCATGGCCAGTGTATCGGTGACTCCGCTGGCGTTTATGCCCGCTCTTCGCCAGGCGCAGCCTGTGGCCAACGGCGGCTTGATTGTTACGTCCCAGACTTGCATCCTCTCCTTGTCGCCGGAGCTGTTCGTCGAGCGCCACGCGGGGTTCTCCGTGCCCGCCTGATGAAGGGGACCGCAAGGCGGAGTGCGATCGTGGAGGAAGACGTTGTTGCCTCGCGCTGCCTCTGAGTGCGTCGCCAAAGGATCGTGCTGAGAACGTGATGATCGTCGACCTGATCCGTAACGATCTTGGGCGCCCCACGTTCCCGGCAGCGTCTGTGTCGAATCGCTCTGCGCGGTTGAGACGTACCCCAGCGTGCATCAGATGACTTCGACCGTGTCGGTAGGATTTCCGATGCCGACTTTGTCTCGGTGTTGGCGGCCTTGTTTCCTGTGGCTCGATTACCGGCGTGCACCAAAGATCCGGGCGATGCAGATCATCCGCGAACTGGAGGAAAACCTCGAGGACTCTACACCGGGGCCATCGGCTGGTTGGGTGAGCGAGGCGATTTCAGCTTGAATGTTGCCATCCGGACTTTGCAGGTCGATCTCCACTGGCCGGGTGGAGAATGGGGCTGGTGGCAGTGGCATCGTCTGGGATCTGGAGCCAGCCGCCGAATATGCAGGAATGTGGTCTCAAGGCAGGGGTTTGCCGCGTGTGTGCCGACCCCGCCTGGCCGATCGAGACGCTGCGTGTCTTGCCGAAGGCGTGTTTCCGGCGCTGCACCGGCATCTCGACCGGTTTGCTGTATTCGCAGGCGCATTGGCCTTTACGGGTGATGCGGAAAATCGCGGCACGGCGCAACGCCTTCTGCCGCCGAACGTGCGCTGGGGCTGCACCGTGTGCGCCTGACGTTGGGGCGTGCGGGCGTGACGCTTGCGGCGACCGCATTGATCACGGTCGATGGCGGCATGCAGACCCGGCTTTCGCCGCATCGACTGGATTCGCAGTCACCGGGGTTGCGTCACAAGACGACTTTTCGCGACCTTAGTGACCAGGAGTTGGCCCGGGCTCCAGCGATCCGGCGGTATTCGCATGCCGCGGCAACGAACGTGGCGAGCTAAGCGAAGGGGCGCGCAGCAATATTTTCGTTCGTATGGCGCCTGGCGAGCCTTTGCTGACCCCGCCGTTGGCCTGTGGCTTGTTGCCGGGGTCTTGCGCCCACAACTGCTGGAAAACGGTGAGGTTGTCGAGTCAATCCTGTATGAACTTATCTGCGCAGGGTGGCCGGGGATCTATCTCGGCAGCGCCCTGCGCGGATTGGTCCGGGTAAGTCTTTAAACGCCCAGACGGTTGAGCTGTGGTTTCAGTTTGGCCAGCGGGGGGTTTAAATCAGCGAGGCGCTTTTTTCCTGCTCGACCACGGCAGCTTGGCGCACGGGCGACAAAGCTTTCATTGACAACAACCTGGCGTTGGCCTCGGTGATCTCCCCTTCGAGGCGGGCGATCTCCTTCGACAGGCGCCCGTTCAGCGGCAACGTCGATCTCTTACTTTCAACATGACGCGGAATCTTTGCCGGCAACCGCGACCGGAGCCGCTTCAATGGTGGGAATTTCTGCAACGATCTTCACCTCTGAGAGCTTCAGCTCAGCTGGCGATGTAGGGTGCAAAGGCCTTCAGTGTTTCGGCATCGCTGGCGGCGATCAGCGGCA
>JADJUC010000013.1 GCA_016710885.1 Candidatus Proximibacter danicus | reverse complement strand
CCCTGGCGAATCTTGGAGGCACATGCGTTCGGGGGCGCTCTCGATGTCGGTGAGTTGTAGGGCACAGACTTCGGAAAGACGCAGGCCGGCGGCGTAGGTGGTTTCGAGCAGCATGCGATCACGCGGGTTGCGGGCATGGGCAAGGAGTCGGCTAACCTCCTCGCGGGTGAGCACCTGCGGCAGGCGCTTTGGCACCTTGGCCATGGGAATGGAGAAGGCTTCCGTTCGTTGCCCGAGTACGACCGAGAGGAGAAAGCGGATGGCACAGACGGCCTGATTGACGCTGGCGTAGGCCAGTTTCTTCTCGGTGATCAGGTGCAGCAGGTAGGCCTGGATGGCGGCGGTATCGAGGGTGTCCGGGGAACGGCCGTAGTAGCTCGGCCAGTGCGCTGACGCAGCGCAAGTGGGTCGCGGGTGCGCTCGGAAAATCCGCGCAGCAGCATGGCATCGTGCATCCGTTTCCTGAGTTCGCTCATCTCGTTCTCTCTTCAGTCAGGGAAAAGTCCTGTGAAGAGGATCGGATGGGCCGGGCAGAGGCTTGAATTCCTTGCTGCAAACAACAACGTGGGAGTCGAGCCCACTAACCACCCGCGTCAGCGGTTTAGTTCAACGTTGTAGGTGGGCGCTGCGCGGCGCTTTATCGCGCAGCGTCCAGCGACCGGAGGGAGCGGCCTTGACCGCAGTGTTAGGTTTCATGTTCTTCTGGTGGTGCAGGTTCTCGCCGCCACGGACTGTTTTCATCTTGGCGCCAAGCGACCCAACCGGGAGGGAGATCGGCGAGCTCACAAATCTTTGGGTCGATTTCCAGAACATGGCTTAGGCAAACGATACGCGCTTCGTCCCCATGCATCGAGGGTGTCATGGAACTGCCAAGCGTGGTCATCTTCATCATGGGAGACAAACAGGATGGGGTTCTTGCACTCAATCAACCCTCGCGTGACGAAAGTTGCACAGTTGGGCGGTTGGTCGAAGGGCCATTCCATGATGAAACCTAACGTTGAACTAAACGGCGCGCCGCTTGCGGCGCGTCCGAGCGACCGAAGGGAGCGTTTTTGAGTGTGATGTTAGAGGTCGTGGCAGTCACTCTCCGCCCTCTACCTCATTGCAATACAAACCCGAACGGTTTTGATTTTCTACATCGATCTCTAATGCTGGAACCTTACCTTCTGCGGATAAGGCAGATGGTGCAAACACACTCCCGAAGCGACGCTTGAGAGCTCTTTGGGTTTTTGCGAGAGGTGCGTCGAAGACTACTGCATGAAGATTCCATGTGCCTGGAATAATGATTTCCGCAACCGGAAGGCCGAAGAGAGTGTCCTTTACTTTGAAGTAATAGAGGCCGCTGACTTCTTTATATGGGGTAAGGTTTCGTTCTGCTAGATATGGGTGAACCGTGTGCTGTGGATCCCACGGCGCATAGTAGAAACCTTCGAAGTCGCACTTCTGGAAATCGCGAAACACCTCCTCTAAAGAGGTTGCCTGAACGCCTAACGGCATCAGAAGTACAGATAAGCAAAAGAGGCGGATTACGGCCGGCACGTAAGACCTCTAACGTTGAGCTAAATGGCGCGCCGCTTGCGGCGCGTCCAAGCGACCGTAGGGAGCGATTTTGAGCGCGATGTTAGAAGCATGAGAGATCACCGGAACAAACAATCGTCTGGGTCGGGGTTCAGATCACCGACTGGCTTACCGTCCAAACGGAGAAGCGTTTGGGTTGTAAAGCTCAGCGTACTTTGACAACCGCAGAAATGTCTTTGAGCCGGGATCTACCCCGATGTCGTTGCAAGAAACCGGACGACGCCCGAGCTTCATGGCAGTTTGAATTTCGATAGAGTCGTGGATTGGCCACCCGGGTATGACCTCGCCGCCAGGCGATGTGCAAACAGGGATGAGGATGTAACGTTTATCTCCTGCTGCAAAGGCGCCTTTAGCTTCAACGACGGGGTTTGTCGAAAGCAGCTCATCCGCAAGACCAGCCGCCCATGCGAATGTAGGAAGCAGGAGCCAGACAGCGCACACAATTCGGTAGGACATCTGCATTCCTAACGTTGAACTAAATGGCGCGCCGCTTGCGGCGCGTCCAAGCGACCGAAGGGAGCGAGTTTGAGTGCGATGTTAGCCATTACGCCGCTGAGGAAACTTGGTTTTCATGACTACAGTTTTTCTTATCCCCGTATGACAATGAAAATGACACCCCTTGACTGTCGCTAACCACGGTTGTTGGTTGGTCCAGTGTTCGAATTGGATCAGGTGAGAATGTGTTCCAGCATTGGTCCAGAGTGCCGATTTCGATTTTTGGCGAAGTCTTTTCCATGTTGCAGCCTTTGCAGCGCCAGAAGAACATGCTTTCGTTGTAGTAGCACGTATGGTTTTCGAGCATGTCGAAGACGCTGTTATATGCGCCGCAGTGTGGGCAATTGATTGCGTGCATGGCTAACGTGGTGGACGTCAAAATGACGATGGTTGCCGCCGTCACGCCGTATACGCTGGAATGCGCGGCGTTGGCAGTGTGTTGATTCGAAATAAGGTTTTTCATCGCTACCTTGAATCTGCAAGCGTATACGGCGGTTGAACACGGCGTCTAGTCAGCGCCTCCGGCGAAAATGCTGTCTACGCCGGAGGGGGTGTCACTGGCGTGTCGAGCCAACCGGCCAAAAAAGGCCTTGCCATAAGCTCTCCGAGCAATATACTGTATAAAACAACAGTATATGTTTATGGAGCAAATACGGCATGGAAACCAAACCGCCAGACACGCTGATCAACCGCGTTCGCGAGACTATTCGCTACAAGCACTACAGCATAAGGACAGAGCGCTCATATGTCGAGTGGGTACGTCGTTTTGTGCGTTTTCACGGTATGCAGCACCCTCGCGAAATGGGGGCGCCGGAGGTGCGGGCGTTTCTCGGGCATTTGGCGAGTGAGCTGAAGGTGTCGGCGGCCACGCACCATCAAGCGCTTTCGGCGTTGCTCTTCCTTTACAAGGAGGTGCTCGGTGTTGAGCTGCCCTGGCTGGCCGAACTGGATCGCCCGAAAAAGCCGAAGCGCCTGCCGGTAGTGCTTGGGCACGGAGAGGTTGAGCGCCTGCTCACCGCGCTTGATGGCACGCACGCGTTGATGGCGCAACTGCTTTACGGCACCGGCATGCGCCTCATGGAATGCGTTCGGCTGCGGGTCAAGGATGTTGATTTCGAGCGCAGCGAGATCCTCGTGCGCGACGGCAAGGGCGCGAAAGATCGGGTGACCATGCTGCCGGCGTCGCTGGTTCCGCCCTTGCGGGCGCATTTGGCGCGCGTGCGGCAGTTGTGGGAACGCGACCGGGAAGTCGGCCGCCCCGGGGTGCAGATGCCGGAGGCGCTGGTACGCAAGTACCCGGCCGCCCCGTGCGAGTGGGGCTGGTTCTGGGCTTTTCCAGCGCGTGGGCTGTCGGTTGACCCGCGCTCGGGCATCGAGCGCCGCCACCACACGCATGAACAAGCGCTGCAGCGCGCGATCAAGCAGGCGCTCGGCCATGCTGGCATCGCCAAGCCGGCATCGACGCACACGCTTCGCCATTCCTTCGCCACGCACTTGCTGCAGTCCGGCTACGACATTCGCACCGTGCAGGAGCTGCTCGGCCATTCCGATGTGTCGACAACGATGATCTATACCCACGTGCTCAATCGCGGCGGGCGCGGCGTGGTGAGTCCGATGGATCGGTTGCTGGCAGGCTGAGAGCATGCCGGTTGACCGGCAGCCTCCGGTTGCACCGAAGTTCCGTGCGCGGCCTCAGGTATCATTCCTGCCGTGGAGGTTCTCTCCGACCGACCGTTTCGAGGTGCATCATGCTGAAAGCTCTTGTGCTTGATCCGTCGCGCTTCCAGCGCTCGGTTCTCGCTTCCGTTTTTGCCCGGCGGAACGTCGAGGTCGTCATGGCAGACAGCGCGGCTGCCGGCTTGAAACTGTTGGCTGAAACGCGTTACGACATCCTCTGTTTTTCCCTTGAACTCGGCGACATGCGCGGCACCGAATTCTTTCGTGAAGCCAAGCGCCTGAATCTCGTCGGTTTCTTCCCGTCGCTGATGGTCAGCGCCACGCCGGACAAGGCCTTGTTCGACGAAGCGATTTCCCTGGGCATCACGGACTGTTTTCCCAAGACCGACCTGGCCGGGCTTGAGCAATACGTTGAACAGTGGGAGAGCCGGACAACGCGCCGCCTGAATGGCCGCGTGATGCTGGTTGAAGACAGCGATACCGCCGCCAATTTCCTGACCGAGGTGATGGTCGGGCTGGGCCTGTCCGTCGTTCGTTTCAAAACCGCCGAAGAGGCCATCGCCTCGCTGGCATTCGAGGATTACAAGATCGTCGTCACCGATTTCGTGCTCGAAGGCATGCAGACCGGCCTCTCCGTCATCCGTGCCGTGCGCGGGCAGAAAGGCCGGAAAAGCGAGCTGCCCATCCTCGCGCTGTCTTCAATAGACAGCGTTGCGCGGCGGGTCGAGATCCTGCGTGCCGGCGCCAACGATTTCGTTGGCAAGCCAGTGGTTGCCGAAGAGCTGGCGGCGCGTCTTTCCAACCTGCTGATGCTGCGCGAGCTGTTCGACCGGCTGGAAGCGCAGCATGAGCTGGTCAAGGAAATGGCCTTGCGTGACCGCCTCACCTCGCTGCACAACCGCCACCATCTCGATGCCGAAATGCCTCGGCTGATGGCCGAAGCGTGCGAGAAGAATTCGCCGCTCTCGCTGGTTGTTGTCGATATCGACCACTTCAAGCGTGTCAACGACCGCTATGGCCATTCGCGCGGTGACGAAGTGCTGGTGGCCGTTGCCGACATCCTGCGCGGCGTGTGCCGTGGCGCACAGCAACTGGTGCGTTACGGGGGTGAGGAGTTCGTGCTGGCCTTGCCCGGCGCCACGACCATTCAGGCCGGCCTCGGCGCCGAACGTTTGCGCGAGCGCATCGCTGCCGCCAAACCCGGCGGCATACCGGTCACTGCCAGTTTCGGCATCTCGACACTGAAGCCGGGCGAAAGCTTCGATCAACTGTTTTCGCGTGCCGATGCCGCGCTTTACGAGGCCAAGCGCGGCGGTCGCGACCAGGTGGTGAGCGCATGACGATGCCGCAAAAACCCCTGGCCGGCCTCAAGGTGCTTGAACTCGGCACCCTCATTGCCGGCCCTTTCGCCGCGCGCATCATGGCCGAGTTTGGCGCCGAGGTGATCAAGATCGAGTCGCCCGATGGCGGCGACCCCTTGCGCAAGTGGCGCAAGCTCTACGAAGGCACCTCGCTGTGGTGGTCGCTGCAGGCGCGCAACAAGCAATCGGTAACGGTGAACCTGAAACATCCGGAAGGCCTCGCCATTGTCCGCAAGCTGGTGAAGGAGGCCGACATCGTCGTCGAGAACTTCCGCCCCGGCGTGCTGGAAAAACTCGGCCTCGGCTGGGAGGTGTTGGCGGCGGAAAACCCCGGTCTGGTCATGCTGCGCCTCTCCGGCTTTGGGCAAACCGGGCCGATGGCGCAGCAACCGGGCTTCGGTGCCATTGGCGAGTCGATGGGCGGGCTGCGCTATGTCACCGGTTTTCCCGACCGGCCGCCGGTGAAGACCGGTATTTCCATCGGCGATTCCATTGCTGCACTGTGGGGCGTCATCGGCGTGCTGATGGCCCTGCGCCACAAGGAAGTCAATGGCGGCAAGGGGCAGGTGGTCGATGTCGCGCTCTATGAAGCGGTGTTCGCGATGATGGAGTCGCTGGTGCCGGAGTTCGACGTTTTCGGCTTTGTCCGCGAGCGCACCGGCAACATCATGCCCGGCATCACCCCCTCGAATACGCACACGACCAGGGACGGTCGGCATGTCACCGTTGGCGCCAATGGCGATGCGATCTTCCGCCGCCTGCTGCTGGCCATGGGGCGGCAGGATCTGGCCGACGACCCGACGCTCGCCGACAATGCCGGCCGCGATGCGCGGCGCGATGAACTCTATGCCTTGATCGATGCCTGGGTCGGTGGCCAGACGGAAGCCGAAGTGCTCGCCACGCTGGCAGCGGCCGAAGTGCCGGCATCGCGCATCTACTCGGTAGCCGACATGTTTGCCGACCCGCAGTTTCTCGCGCGCGGCATGCTGGAGTCGGTGAAGCTGGCAGACGGCCGCGAATGCCGCATGCCCGGCGTGGTACCGAAACTCTCGGAAACGCCGGGCGGCATGGAATGGGTGGGGCCGGCGCTTGGCGAGCACACCGATGTCGTTTTGTCGGACCTGGGTTACGACGCGGTAGCGATAGCCGGGCTGCGCAAGGCCGGGGCTATCTGAACGCTCAGTATTTGCTGCGCGCCTGCTCGTAGATCGGCATGACCTGCGGCAACTGCCGCTCGATTTCCTTGATGCGATTGTTTCCGGCCGGGTGCGTCGATAGCCACGCAAAAGGCTCGCCCTTGCTGGCAGCCCCCATCTTTTGCCACAGCGTAATGCCTGCACGCGGGTCGAAACCGCCGCGCGCAGTCAGCTCCAGCCCGACAACATCGGCCTCGGTTTCATCATCGCGGGAAAACTTCAGCGTCAGCAGGTTGCCGCCAAGCTGAAAAGCATCGGTGTAGCGGCCGCCACCAATGAACTCGCCGAGCAGCACAGCGCCGAGGCTGGTCAGTTCGTTCTTGGCCACGCGCTCGCGGGCGTGCTCGCGCAGGGCATGTGCAATCTCGTGGCCGATAACCACGCCGATTTCATCGTCAGTCAGCTTCAAGCCCTCGATCAGGCCGGTGTAGGCCGCAATTTTTCCGCCCGGCATGCAGAAGGCGTTGACCTGTTTCGAGCCGATCAGGTTGATTTCCCACTGCCATTTTTCGGCGCGCGGGTTGAAGCGTGCCGCGTGCGGCAGCATGCGTCTGGCAATGCCGCGCAGACGCTGCAATTGCGGATGGTCATCGGGCGCCAGCGCCTTTTTTGCCGCCGCCTCGCGCATCATGTCCCGATACTGGCGTGCCGAGGAGCGTTCAAGTTGGTCAGCCGGCACCAGGTTGCGCAACACCGAAGGTTTGCCCACGTCGACGCCTTCCGCCAGGGCAGGCAGCGCGAGGGAAAGAGAAAACAGGCTGGCAAGGAGGAGCGAGAAGCGATGCACGGCAGTCGGTCTGGTCAGGAGGAAAATGGGGGGATACAGTAGCACAACCTCCACTCGCCCATCTGCCATGAACCAGCTCGAAGAACTGCGTGCCGTCGTTCGCCAATTTGTTACCGAACGCGGCTGGGATCAGCACCACAACCCGAAAAATCTGGCCATCGCCCTCTCGGTCGAAGCGGCCGAGGTGCTGGAGCATTTCCAGTGGTGTTCGGAGGCGGAAAGCTTCACGCTGCCCCCCGAACGGCGCAAGGCCGTGGCCGACGAACTTTCGGATGTGCTGATGGGCGTCATCCGCGTTGCCGACCTGCTCGATATCGACCTCGCCGAAGCCTTCGCCAGCAAGATGGTGGAAAACCGCCGCAAATATCCGCCGGAGAAGGTGCAGGGGCGGGCGGTGAAATACACCGAGTTATAGCCCCCCTTGTTTTGCATGGTGACTCACCTCGATCGGGGAGTCATCCAGTGGAAGAGTGCCGTTCTCCCTGAGTAGCCCACGAAGTGGGCATATCGAAGGGGCTTTGCCTCAGACGAAGAAGGCGTGGCCGAGCGTACGCACGCCAATGCCGACACAGGCGCCGAGTGCGGCCGGTTTCCACACGGCGGCAACACGCTTGCCGGCGGTGATGAGTACGGCGACACCGGGAATGTCGAAGGGATGAATCAGAAAGCCGGCGCTGGCATTGAGCAGTTCGGCACTCATCTGGCCGGCGCGGCGCATGTCGTCGACCACGCCCATCATCGCCGTGCCGCCGGCAAGATACTTGGTCAGCGCCGGCAGGATCAGCAGCGGGTCCACATTCACCAGCGCCAGCACGGGTGCCAGTAATTCGGTCAAGACATCGATGGCGCCAAAACGCTTCAGTGCGGTAACGGCAACCAGTGACAGCACCAGCATCGGGATGGCGCCAACGGCAATCTTGAAAGCCTCGGCGCCGGCGTGGTTGATCACGTCGAGCACGCCCTTGGCGCTTTCTGCCGTGCGGTGGTGCAGTGTTTCGTCGAGCTTGGCCTCGCTGGCCGAAAGGCTGCGGCCGAACAGGTAGTAAGTGGCGGCTGCGGCGGCCAGCCCGCCAATCACCGAAAAAAGCAGGGTCGGGCCGAAGTCGAGGCCCATGGTCATCATCGGCAGCGAGGCGTTGGCCTGCGTCATGGCGAAGACCATGGCCAGGGTTGCGGCGATATGGCGGTCGGAAGTGCCGCGCTGTTCCATCATCGCCAGCGTGGCGATCGGCGCCGCGAAGCTGACAAAGTTGATCTGCAGCGCCGCAAAAACCCCCAGCCCGGTCAGACCGAAGGGCTTGAGCAGCGGGGCGATGCGCGAGACGATCCAGTCCAGCGCGTTGCGCGCTTCGAGCAGGCGCATTAGCGAAAGCATCACCACCATCACCGGCAGCAGCACGAACAGCGAAAGCTCGACCGCCGAGCGGCCGGCCTTGAGGATGATGTCGATCAGAATGTCCATGGGTGCGAGCTTAACGTCCTGGTGTGGCGGTGTGGGGGATTGCGCATTGCGGCATCAGCTGAACAGCGGCAACAGCACCGGTAGCAGCAGGGCGGTGAGCAGCCCGTTCATGCCCATCGCCAGTGCCGAGAAGGCGCCGGCCTGCTCGCTCTCCTGGAAGGCGCGGGCGGTGCCGATACCGTGTGCGGTGACGCCGGTGGCAAAGCCACGGATCGCCGGGTCGCGCACGCCGAGCGCGTCGAACAGGTAGCGGCCGGCGACGGCGCCGAGGATGCCGGTGGTGATGACCAGCACGGCGGTGAGCGAGGGCAGGCCGCCGATGCGTTCGGCGATGCCCATGGCGATCGGCGTTGTCACCGATTTCGGCGCCAGCGAGAGTTGCGTCGCCACACTGGCGCCGAGTGCCTTGGCGACCAGCAGCGCCGAGAAGGCGGCGGTCAGGCTGCCGGCGATGAGGCCAACAACGATCGGTACCAGCATCGCCTTCACCCGCCGGAAATGCACGTAGAGCGGAATGGCCAGCGCGACGGTGGCCGGGCCGAGCAGGAAGTGCACGAACTGCGCGCCGTCGAAGTAGGTCTGGTACGGTGTGCCGGTGGCGAGCAGCAGCGCCACCAGTGCGGTTACCGCGATCAGCACCGGGTTGGCCAGCGGCGAGCCGCCGCAGCGCTTGTTGACCCACACCGCACCCTGGTAGGCAATGAGCGTCAGCGTCAGCCCGAGCAGCGGCGAGGTCGAGAGATAGACCCAGAGGTCGGTGATGCGCGGATTCATGATGCGCTCCCGTCGCCGGTGGCGGCCGGTTTGCGGGCGAGCGCCTTCATCACCAGTGCGGTAACGGCCATCGAGACGAAGGTGCTGACCACCAGCGCGGCGAGCAGCGCCGGCCATTCGTCGGCGACGCGCGAGAGATGCACGATGATGCCGACGCCGGCCGGCACGAAAAGCAGCGAGAGGTGCGAGAGCAGCGTCGTGCTGGTCGACTGCAGCGTTTCGCTCGGGCCTTTCTTCAGCGACAGCGCGGCGAAGAGCAGCGCCATGCCGATCACCGGACCGGGCACTGGCAGGTCGAGGCCTCGGGCGATGACCTCGCCGATAAGCTGGAAGATCAGGAGTTGGGTCAGGCGGCGATCATGGCGATCTCCGTGAAGGGTAGGGCGTCAGTTTATTGGATACTTTTGATTGCAACTTATCTTTTACTTTTTATATCGAATTTTATTTCGGCGACTTGCCGTTCGCTCATTCGGGAATTGCGGACTGAAAGTTGTGCCAGCCGAAAACCCTGATACCGCTGCGTTCCAGGCTTTCCTCGCCGCCATAGATCAACCAGGGCGGCAGGGCATCGTTCTCTGCCATGCGGGTCGCACGCTGGCCGGCGCGGATGGTGTCGCTGGTGATGGTCTGGCCGGACTTGATCTCGACCATCTGCAGCCGGTTGCCGCATTCGAAGATGAGGTCGGCCTCAAGGCCGTTGTTGTCGCGCCAGAAATAGAGGTCGGCGGGTTGCCCCCGGTTGTAGCGCGTCTTGAGAAACTCGCCGACAACCCAGTTCTCGAACAGCGCGCCGCGCATCGGATGCAGCGCCAGCACTTCCTCGCTGCGGATGCCGAGCAGCCAGCAGGCGAGACCGGTGTCGAGGAAATACAGCTTGGGCGCCTTGACCAGGCGTTTGCCGAAATTTCGGTGATACGGTGGCAGCAGGTGGATCAGATCGCTCGATTCGAGAACCGACAGCCAGTTTCTTGTCGTGGCAGTGGTGATGCCGGTTTCGCCAGCGAGCGCGGTGACGTTCAGCAGTTGCCCGGTACGTCCCGCGCACAGGCGCAGGAAGCGCTGGAAGGTCGACAGGTTCTGGATGTTCAGGATTTGCCGGACATCGCGCTCGACGTAGGTCGCGATGTAGCTGGCAAACCAGTCGGATGGGTTGATCGGCTGGGTGTGCAGTGCCGGGTAGCCACCGGTCAGCATGGCCGTATCCGCCGTCGATTGCTGGCCGAAAATCGACGGGATTTCGGTGGCGGCCAATGGCAGGAGGCGGGTCATGCCGACCCGGCCGGCGAGCGACTGAGTTACCCCGGCCAGCAGGCCGAATTGCTGCGAGCCGGTGAGCACGAAGCGGCCGGGCCGGCGGTCGGCATCGACCATGCCCTGCAGGTGGGAGAACAGTTCAGGCCAGCGCTGGGCTTCGTCGAAGACGGCGCCTTCGGTAAAGCGGGCCAGAAAGCCGCGTGGATCTTCTGTGGCGAAAGCGCGTTCGACCGGATCTTCGAGGCTGACATACGGCTTGTCGGCAAACAGCGCGCGGGCGAGCGGCGTCTTGCCCGACTGGCGTGGGCCGGTGATCGCGAGAACCGGGAAGCCGGTGGCCAGCCGCTGTAACGTGGGAGTGATCGACCGAGGCAGCATCTATACAATTCGATTTATTGATTGATCGAATTGTATAGATTTTTGGCGTCAAGGCAAGCGCCTGTCGTAGTGAGTGCCAGTAAGCCTCAGTCTCAAATGAAAAGCGCCGGGTCTCCCCGGCGCTCAAGACTCCTGGTGATTTTCGGTTCGGTCGCTTACGCCATCGCCTCGTACAGCGGCAGCGTCAGGAACTCCGGATACTCCGGCGTCAGCGACATCTTGTCGAAGATCACCGCAGCCTGGTCGTAGGTGGCCGTATCTTCACCTTGCGCGGTGACGGTCGCCTTTACCTTGACCAGTTCCTCGGCAATCATCGGGCGCACCATTTCGACGGTGACCTTGCGGCCGTCGTCGAGCACGCCCTTCGGCGAGATCACCCACTGCCACACCTGCGAGCGGGAGATCTCGGCGGTGGCCGCATCTTCCATCAGGTTGTGGATCGGCACGCAGCCGTTGCCGGCCAGCCAGCTGCCGAGGTAGTGGATGCCGACGTTGATGTTGTTGCGCAGGCCGGCTTCGGTGATCGGTTGCTCGGGCTGGAAGTTGAGCCAGTCCTTCGGGCCGAAGCTGCCGCAACCTGCTTTTCCCACTGGTTCGGCTTGTCGCCCAACACCTTGACGAACTCTTCATGGGCGATGGCCACGAGGCCCGGGTGGGCAACCCAGCCACCGTCGAAGCCGTCGTTGGCATCACGGGTCTTGTCGTGGCGGATGCCGGCCAGTGCCTTCTCGTTGGCCACCGGGTCGTTCTTAATCGGGATGAGCGCCGACATGCCGCCCATGGCCGGTGCGCCGCGCTTGGCGGGCCTGCACCAGCGCCAGCGCATAACCGCGCATGAAGGGCACTTCCATGGTGATGGCGCTGCGCTGGGCGAGGCAGAAATTCTTGTTCTTCTTGAACTTCTTGATGCACGAGAAGATGTAGTCCCAGCGGCCGGCGTTCAGGCCGGCGGAGTGGTTGCGCAGCTCATACAGGATCTCTTCCATCTCGAAGGTGGCGAGGATGGTTTCGACCAGCACGGTGGCCTTGATCGTGCCCTGCGGGACGCCGCAGTGTTCCTGCGTCATGACGAAGATGTCGTTCCACAGGCGGGCTTCGAGGTGCGATTCCATCTTCGGCAGATAGAAGAACGGGCCGGCGCCGCGAGCAATCTGCTCCTTGGCGTTGTGGAAGAAGACCAGGCCGAAATCGAAGATGCCGCCGGAGACGCGCTGACCGTCGACGGTCACATGCTTCTCGTCGAGGTGCCAGCCGCGCGGGCGGATCTGCAGCGTGGCGATCTTTTCGTTGAGCTTGTATTCCTTGCCGTTGTCGCCCTTGAAGGAGAGTTCGCGGCGAATGGCCTTGTACAGGTTGATCTGGCCTTGCACCTGGTTGTCCCAGTTCGGCGAGTTCGAATCCTCGAAGTCGGTCATGTAGGAATCGGCGCCCGAGTTGTAGGCGTTGATGATCATCTTGGCTTCGACCGGGCCGGTGATTTCGGTGCGGCGGCGCTCCAGCGCCTTGGGCAGTGGAGAAATCTTCCAGTCACCTTCGCGGATGGCCTTGGTTTCCGGCAGGAAATCGGGCATTTCGCCAGCGTCGATGCGCGCCTGGCGAGCAACGCGCGCCTGCAGCAGCTCCTGGCGGCGGCCTTCGAAGGCGCGGTGCAGCTTGGCAACCAGCGCCAGCGCGTCGTGGGTCAGGATCGATTCGTAACCGGGCTTGATCGGGCCGGCAACTTGCACGCCGGCGGGCAGGTTGAGGCTCATGGCAACTCCTTGTGGTGAAGGTTAAAAATAAGTCTTGTAAAAATAGATCACGGTCAGCGTGGCGCCAACGACGACGACCAGGCGGCGCAGCAGCAGGGCGGGCAGGCGTCGGGCGAGCGAGGCGCCGGCATAGCCGCCGATGGTGGCGGTGGCCAGCATGACCAGTGTGTGTGGCCAACTGATGGCGCCAGCAATGATGAAGGTCAGCGCCGCCACGGTGTAATTCACGGCCGAGGCCACGTTCTTCAGCGCATTCAGTTCCTGCATGTCCTTGAAGCCCTGGATCGATAGCGCCGCCAGCGTCAGGATGCCGAATCCGGCGCCGAAGAAGCCGCCATAGGTGGCAACAATCAACTGGAACAGGGCGCCGCCGATGCTGCCGGGCGAGGCTTCGTCGCTGACGGTGGCGCCGAGTTTCTGCTTGCCCCAGCCGACAATGCGCTGGACCTGGCCGGAGAAGGCGAACAGCGCGGTGGCGATGAGCAGTAGCCACGGAATCAGTTTCGAGAAAGCGGCGTTCGAGATCGCCAGCAGCAGCAGGCCGCCGCAAATGCCGCCGACCAGCGAAACAAGGATCAGGATCAGCGCCCAGCGGCGATGGCGCATCGCTTCGTGGCGGTAGGCCCAGGCGCTGGAAAGGCTCGCCGGCCACAGGGCCACGGTGTTGCTGGCCGAGGCTGTGATCGGCGGCACGCCGATGGCCAGCAGGGCGGGAAAGGAGAAGAAGGTGCCGCCGCCGGCAAGCGCATTCATCCCGCCGGCGAGAAAGGCGCCGGCAGCGATGAGGGCAAAACTGGCGAGTTGGGCGGTGTCCATGGAGGTCTTTGTGTGCTTGGGTCTTGTACAGGACTGCAGTGTATTGCGTTGTGACTATCGAGTGAAGGTCATAAATATCGCGTTGATTATTTACTTTTTGTATAAAATCAGCCTGTGAATACTTTCAAGCAAATTACCGGCTTTGTTGCTGCCGCAACGCGCGGCAGCCTTTCCGCCGCCGCCCGCGCCGAGGGGGTGACGCCAGCGATCATCGGGCGCCGGCTGGATGCGCTGGAAGCCCGGCTGGGCGTACGCCTGATGCTGCGCACGACGCGCAAGCTGACGCTTACCTTTGAGGGGCAGGCGTTCCTCGAAGATTGTCAGCGCATCATCAACGATCTGGCCAATGCCGAAGCGGCGGTGTCGCTGGGCGGTGTTCGCGCCAGCGGCCACCTGCGCGTTTCGGCCCCGGCGGGTTTCGGCCGCCGGCATGTGGCGCCGCAGGTAGGGTCCTATATTGCGGCGAATCCGGAGGTGACGGTCAGCCTCGATCTGTCGGACCGCATCGTCGACCTGATCAACGAAGGTATTGATTGCGCCATCCGCATCGGCGAACTGACCGACTCCAGCCTGGTCAGCGTGCGGCTGGGCGAGATGCGGCGCATGGTGGTGGCCAGCCCGGCCTATCTGGTGGCGCATGGCGTACCGAAGACGCCGGCCGATCTGGCCAGACACAACTGTTTTTCCCTCGGCCAGCAGCGCGGCTGGATTTTCCGCGACCCGGAAAGTGGCGTGACGGAATCCTGGAAGGTGAGCGGCAGCTTTGAATGCAACGACGGCGCCGTGCTGCACGAATGGGCGCTGGCCGGGCGCGGCCTGGCCTGGCGTTCGCTGTGGGAGGTCGGGCAGGATCTCAAGGAAGGCCGCCTGACCTCGGTGCTCGATGCCTGGCAGGCGCCACCGATGGGCATCTACGCAGTGTTTCCGCAGCGCCGGCATATGCCTTTGCGGCTGCGGGTGTTCATCGATCTGCTGAAGGAAACCTACAGCCGTCCGGCATATTGGGAACTGACGTGATCCATACTGTCAAATAAAGGCAGAGGGGAGAAAGGCAGGGCGAACATGGAAAATCATCGTCTGCACTGGGGATTGCCGCAATGGGTCGCCTACCTTCGCGAGAAGGAGATCCCCATCATGCCGCGTTCCAAGTTGATCATCGAGGCGCTTGCCGGGGAGGATATTTCGCCGCGTGAGTTGGCCGGTATCGTCATGTGCGATCCCTTCCTCAGCCTCCGGCTGCTTCGCCGCGCCGAGCACCGGCGCAGCAGTACCCTCGGTCATGACACGACGACGATTCTTGGCGCCGTGCAACAGGTTGGGCTCGATGGCCTGCTGGCAACGGCTGCAGAAAGCGTACTTTGCGACGAGAACATCGCGGGCCTTGCTGCCTGTGAGTCAAGGGCTGTCCTGTCTGCCTCCATTGCGCTGCACTGGGCGGGAAACCGGGCGGATATTTCGCCGGAGGAGGTGGCTTTCGCGGCCTTGCTGGGAGAAATCGGTGAGTTGATGCTGTGGGCGTTCGAGCCTGCCGTGCCACAAAATGCGCTGGACGAGTTGCATTCGGGGCGGGCGAACCGGAATGTCCTGGCGCAGCAACAAACGGCGGGTTTTTCCTTCAAGCAATTGTCGCTGGGGCTGATCGAGGCTTGGGCCTTGCCGCAATTGATCGGGCAGTTGGTCAAGGGGGCCGATACGCCACGCGCAAACATTGCGCGCCTCGCCTCGGACGCTTCCCGCCATATTCAGGCGGACGCCGAGAATCCGGCATTGCCGGATGATGTGTTTGCCGTAAAGGCCTTTCTGCCGGGGGTTTCCTGGCACGCCCTGCTTGAGGCTCTGCCAGTCAGTGACGAGTATCGGGTTCAGGTTTTACAGAAAGTGCTGGAGCGGCCTTTGGGGTAAGCGGGGCTGCAATGAAATGAAAAAGGCCGCCCTTTGCAGGAGCGGCCTTTTTGTTGCCTTGCGGCAGCAGCGCTTAGTGGAACTGCTCTTCTTCGGTCGAGCCGGTCAGCGCAGTCACGCTGGACTTGCCGCCCTGGATCACGGTGGTGACGTCGTCGAAGTAGCCGGTGCCAACTTCCTGCTGATGCGACACAAAGGTGTAGCCACGGTCGCGGGCTGCGAATTCCGGCTCCTGAACCTTCTCGACGTAGGCCGACATGCCGCGCTTGGCGTAATCCTGGGCCAGATCGAACATGTGGTACCACATGCTGTGGATGCCAGCGAGGGTGATGAACTGGTACTTGTAGCCCATGGCGCCCAGTTCGCGCTGGAATTTGGCGATGGTAGCGTCGTCCAGATTCTTCTTCCAGTTGAAAGAGGGCGAGCAGTTGTAGGCCAGCATCTTGCCCGGGTGCTTGGCATGCACGGCTTCGGCGAACTTGCGGGCGAATTCAGATCCGGCGTACCGGTTTCGCACCACACCAGGTCGGCGTATTCGGCGTAGGCAACAGCGCGGGAGATAGCCTGGTCCAGACCCTTCTTGATTAAAAAGGGGCCAGGCTCGATTTGTCAGCCTTCGCAACAACAGCCACTCCCGGCTCATTCCCCGGCATTTGCGGCAAATCCATCAACATGCCAATCCCCCTTCCCCCTCAATCTTTCGGCAACTCAAGCTGCTGCTGATCAGCCACCATCCCAATCTTCCCACTCCCCTTCGGCCTGCCCCTTGGCCGTGCCTCACGCCGCTCGCCCATGGCCTCGGTAATCGCGGCATGGAAGCGGCTGTTACCCAGCGGCAAGCTCTGGCTGAGCGCCAGGCGGATGTCGTCGATGGCTTCGTCGTCGAGATGGGCGCGGAAGAGTTTGCGGTAGAAGCTCTGCCGTTCCTTGGCATCCTGCCCAAGTTCGAGATAGGCGGGATGGGGCGTTACCAGTTCGCTTGCTTGTCCGAGGCCGTTGCTGCGGTAGCTGCTCCAGCGGTAGTGGGCAGGGTCATCGGTCATGCCGGCGCGAACCGGGTTGAGTTCGATATAGCGCATGCAGGTGAGCAGATAGGTTTCGGCCTGGATGAGCGAGGATTTGTAGCGGCTGTCCCAGAGGGTGCCGGTGCGCTTGTGGGTGCGGTTGAAGTATTGAACATAGCGCCGACCAAGGGAGATCAGGAGCTTGGGCACCGATTCGGCCTTGTCCGGGGTGATCAGCAGGTGGACATGGTTGGTCATCAGCACGTAAGCGTGAAGCTGGCAGCCGCTGGTCTTGAGGGCTTCTGCCAGCCATCCCAGGTAGGCCTGATAGTCTTCCTCGATGAGGAAGCAGGCGTCGCGGTTGTGGCCGCGCTGGACGATGTGCAGCGGTTGGCCATCGAGGTGGGTGCGGGGGCGGCGGGGCATGACAGGAGGGTAGCATGCACAGGTGAGAAAAGGGATAATTGAGCCTGGCCGTTCGCAGTAACACCAGTAATAAATCTTAGCGGGTGAAGCTCCCGCGGGGGTTGTCCGACGCCCGAGGAAGCGGCCGTGGTGACACGAGGCGTGAGTTTCCAAACAGCAAGAGCGCAGGCCGTAACGCAGCAATCCCAGGTAGCCCCGAAACGAAGGGAGAAGCCGACCCTGGTCAGAAGGAGGCCGTTGGAAGCCGGCTGCGGAACGTTCATCGACCCCGGGAGCAGGCGGCGTTCTCGAAGATTTATTGCCCAGCTGGAGACCCGTCTGGAGGGGGAGACCACCGACCGCTGCGTATAGGAAACGTAAGCGCAGCGGCTGCAGGCGGGAGTCGGAGGGGTTCATAGTACCGCTTGAGTTCGAGGGACAACATAACCCCGGACGAGGGAAGGGACCCTGCTTTGTTCGTGCAACCGAAGAGCAGAGGATCAGGGGATTGCCGAAATGCTAACCACCCCGGACACGATCAGGACGCTACAGAGGAAGCTCTATGCCAAGGCCAAGCAAGAACCGGCCTACCGCTTTTACGCGCTCTACGACAAGATCAGCCGTGATGATGTCCTCAATCACGCATGGCGACTCGTCAAGGCCAACCGAGGCAGTCCCGGGGTCGATGGGATCAGCTTCGAGGCCATAGAAAACGGAATCGGGGTAGAAACGTTACTGCGGAACTGGCCCGTGATCTGCAAGACAAAACCTACCGAGCCCAACCGGTGCGGCGCGTCATGATACCCAAAGCGGACGGCAGCCTTCGTCCGCTGGGCATCCCGACCATCCGTGATCGGGTCGCGCAATGGCGATGAAAACTCATCATCGAACCGATCTTCGAAGCTGATTTCGCCCGCATTCGTACGGACCGGCCCAAGAAACCGGCCCACGATGCCAGACGACATCAACAATGCCCCTGGGCCGGCTACACCCAAGTCATTGATGCTGATCTGTCGAAGTACTTTGACAGCATTCCGCACGCCAAACTGATGGCCGTGGTGGCCGAGCGCATCGTTGATGGAGGAATTCTTCACCTCATCAATCTGTGGCTCAAAGCCCCGGTCATCGGCGAAGACGACAATGGAGTGAAGAAGACCGTAGGCGGCGGTAAAGCCAACGGACCGCACGCCGCAAGGCGGCGGCCCCCGCTACTGGCCAATTGCTACCTGCATATTCTCGACCGGCTATGGCAACGGCGGCACCTGAAAGGCAAGCTGCAAGCGCATCTCGTGCGTTACGCAGACGACTTTGTAGTCCTGTGCCGAAAGATGTAGAAACCGCTGAAAGTGGTGCGCCATGTGCTGAACGACTGGACCTCAGCCTTAACGAGGCCAAGACCCTGTCAGGACGCTACTCAAGCAAGCTTCTCTGGGTTTTACGATTCAGATGGGTCGAGGGTAAGCACTGGAAAACTGCGCCCGAATGTTCGTCCGGCAAACGCTGAAGAAATCAGGCGAGTGAGGCGCCCAAAGGCCTGACCGCCATCCCTTGGGTGACGCACCTAGCCGAGGCTGGGCGAACTACTTCCACTATCGGAACCAAGTCGCGGGCGGTAGAATCACGCGGGACCGTTGACCCACTTGATGAAGCGCCACAAAGTGAAGGACCGGGGAACCGGCCTGCGCCGCTTCCCGAGGCAGATCTGGGGCGTTATGGGCTGTACAAGGTTCCCACAGGAGCGGGCTGGAACTCGGCGCATGCCTCGGCATGAAGAACATCGGAAAGCTGCGGGGAGAACCGCATGCGGTTTGATGAGGGAGGGCAGGCGAAAGCCTGTTCTACCTCTACCCTTAACCAGGTTTTACAGAAAGTGCTGGAGCGGCCTTTGGGGTAAGCGGGGCGCAATGAATAAAAAGGCCGCCCTTTGCAGGAGCGGCCTTTTTGTTGCCTTGCGGCAGCAGCGCTTAGTGGAACTGCTCTTCTTCGGTCGAGCCGGTCAGCGCGGTAACGCTGGACTTGCCGCCCTGGATGACGGTGGTGACGTCGTCGAAGTAGCCGGTACCGACTTCCTGCTGGTGCGAGACGAAGGTGTAGCCACGGTCGCGGGCTGCGAATTCCGGCTCCTGAACCTTCTCGACGTAGGCCGACATGCCGCGGGCGGCGTAGTCCTGGGCCAGATCGAACATGTTGTACCACATGCTGTGGATGCCAGCGAGGGTGATGAACTGGTACTTGTAGCCCATGGCGCCCAGTTCCTTCTGGAATTTGGGCGATGGTGGCATCGTCCAGATTCTTCTTCCAGTTGAACGACGGCGAGCAGTTGAGGCCAGCATCTTGCCCGGGTGCTTGGCGCGCACCGCATCGGCAAACTTCTTGGCAAATTCCAGGTCAGGCGTGCCGGTTTCGCACCACACCAGGTCAGCGTATTCCGCATAGGCCACAGCCCGCGAGATCGCTTGCCCCAGACCCTTCTTGGTCTTGTAGAACCCCTCCGCGGTACGCTCGCCGGTAACGAAAGGCTTGTCGTTCTCGTCGTAGTCCGAGGTCAGTAGGTCGGCAGCTTCCGCGTCGGTACGGGCGATCACGAGGGTCGGCACGCCATAGACGTCAGCCGCCATACGGGCAGCGATCAGCTTCTGCACGGCTTCAGCGGTCGGCACCAGCACCTTGCCGCCCATGTGGCCGCACTTCTTGACCGAAGCCAGCTGGTCTTCCCAGTGCACGCCGGCAGCGCCAGCGCGGATCATGGCCTTCATCAGTTCGTAGGCGTTGAGCACGCCGCCGAAACCGGCTTCAGCGTCAGCAACGATCGGCAGGTGGTATTCAACGTGGCCGGCATCGCCCTTGTTGATGTTCTTCGACCACTGGATTTCGTCGGCGCGGTTGAAAGAGTTGTTGATACGCTCGACAACCTTCGGCACGGAGTCGAACCGGATACAGGGACTGGTCCGGGTACATGGCGGCGTATTCGTTGTTGTCGGCAGCGACTTGCCAGCCGGACAGGTAGATGGCCTTGATGCCGGCCTTGGCTTGCTGCACGGCTTGGCCGCCGGTCAGGGCGCCCAGGCAGTTGACGTAGGGGGTGTTGTTGACCAGATCCCACAGCTTCTCGGCGCCGCGGCGGGCGAGGGTGTGCTCAACCTGGAACGAACCGCGCAGGCGGACGACGTCAGCAGCGGAGTAACCGCGCTTGATACCCTTCCAGCGGGGGTTGGTGGCCCAGTCTTTTTCCAGTTCGGCGATTTGCTGTTCGCGTGTGCTCATGGTCATTCCTCAATATGGGTTAGTTGAATTCAGTTCCAGGCATGCGGCTTCCGGCGGTCTTTCCGACCTGCGCGCGACCTTCAGCCGATGGGGCAAGTATAGAGAGGAAAGGGTGGCAAGACAAGTGTCTTATATAAGACATAAGATGTTTATTTGTCCCTTTAACAACAAGGTTTTAGCGGCCTTGTATCGTATTGCGAAATGTTTGTCGCCACGTGAAACGATCTGCCTTGTCTTCCGCCGATGTCGGTGTTTCTTTGTCTTTTTGGCAACTTCGGGCACGATTTTCTATCGATCGGGAGTTGCGTAATCTCCATGTTGCAGAGAGAAGGTCATTGCTACAATGGCCGGGAATGTCACGAATGCCGGCAACTGTAATCCATGGAGGGGCAATGAAGGCTTTCTGGGAGTTCTACGACTGGTTTGAGCGGACGTGTTGGGGCAGCCTCACACGCAAGCTTTCCAGTTTTCTCATGCTGTTTTTTATCGATGTCGCTTATCTGGGTATTTACGTCCATCAAAAGGGCGCCATCCGGGAACTGGTTGCACAGTCGGGAGTTAATGCCGAGGTTTTGGCAAAGGTCGATGCAGCCTTCGACTATGGCTTGACGTTGATGATCACACTGACTGCCGTCGCCCTCCTCTGGAATAAGTGGTGGCAATTACCCGGATTTTTGAAGAAATCGGGCGTGGCGAGGGCGATTTTTCTCGTGATCTGCCAGTTTATTCGCACGATGAACTGCGGGAACTGGCCAATAGCTACAACCGCTTTGCCGACAAGATGCGGCAAATCATCCACGAAGTGCGCAAGGCCAGTGTTTCCATCGCCCGGGAGGCCGTGGTCGTACGCAAGAATGTCGGTGAAACCTCTACCAAGGCGACCAAGCAGGGCAAGATCACCGAGGCAGTATTTACCGCCAGCAACGAGGCCACGCAGGCAATCCAGGAAGTTTCCGGTGCTACCGAGGTGATTTCCCAATCGACCGATAGCAATCTCGCTACGGCGCGGGGGTCGCTAGGGGAAATGCTGGAAATTGTCACCAAGGTGCAGTCGGTCAGCGACAAGCTGGCTCGCTTCAACGATACGGTCGGCAACCTGAGTCAACGCTCCGACAGCATTCGTCAGGTGGCGGCACTGATCAAGGAAATCGCCGATCAGACCAATCTGCTGGCCCTCAATGCGGCCATTGAGGCCGCGCGCGCCGGAGAGGCAGGCCGCGGCTTCGCGGTAGTTGCCGACGAGGTCAGGAAACTGGCTGAGCGGGTCAATGTCGCGACAACTGAAATCACGGACAACATCAACGGCATGATTGGTCTGGTGCGCGAAACGCAGAGCGAAAACGAAGTGATCAACGCCGATATCAGAACGACACGGTCTGTGGTCGAACGCTCTTCGGAGCAGTTCCGCCAGATGGTCGAGGATTTCGAGCGCACCAGCGAGCAGCTTGGACAAATCGCTTCGGCGATGGAGGAACTGACCGCCACCAACGCCCAGGTGCACGACAATGTCAGCGAAATTCACCTGCTGTCGAACGAAGTGGCTACGAACATGACGGGCTCGCAGCAGTCAACGGTGGACCTTTCCCAAGCAACCGAGAGTGTTCAGGAGCTGGTTTCGCGCTTCAAGATCGGTCGTGGATCTTTTGACCACAACGTTGATGAAGGGCATGCGTTCTGTGAGTCCGTCCAGGTGAAACTCGAGGAGATGAAACGGCGCGGAGTGAATATCTGGGACCAGAACTACACGCCGATACCGGGAACTGATCCGCAAAAGTACAACGTCAGCTATGTCGCAGATTTCGAACGCGAAATCCAGCCGGTGCTGGAAGCCGCCGTCGGCAAGATGAAGGGCGGCATCTACACATCATCATCGATGCGCGAGGCTATTCGGCTTTGCACAACCTGAAGTTCTCGAAGCCACTGACGGGTGACTACCAGGCGGATTTTGTCGGCAACCGTACGCGGCGGATATGGACTGACCCGACCGGGCAGCGGGCGGCCAAGAACACCGAGCCGATGTTGCTGCAGACCTATGCCCGCGATACGGGCGAGATTCTTTCCGAGATGAACATGCCGATCGTTGTCGAAGGCCGCATCTGGGGCAATATCCGTATCGGCATCGACAGCAATGTGTTGCTTGAACTTTGATTGAACTTGAAGCGTGTAGCAAAAAAACCCGGCCGCCGTGCCGGGTTTTTTACAGCAGCGGGTGGTCTGAAACCAATACGCCATCTTCGTCTGCGTAGAGGTATTCACCGGGCTTGAAGGTGACGCCGCCGAAGGTGACGGCCAGGTCGCGGTCGCCAACGTTCTTCTTGATGCTTTTCTGCGGATGGGTATCGAGCGCGCGGACACCGATGTCGATAGCGTTGATATCGCCCGAGTCTCGGATGCAGCCATAGACGACAACACCTTCCCAGCCGTTCTTCTGGGCCAGAATGGCAAGTTGGTCGCCAACCAGCGCGCAGCGCATGGAACCCCCGCCATCAATGACCAGCACCTTGCCCTCTCCGTTCTCGGCGAAGGCCGTGCGCACCAGAGAATTGTCCTCGAACAGCTTGAGCGTCACGATCTGGCCGCTGAAGGTCTTGCGGCCGCCGTAGGCCTTGAACATCGGGGCGACAACGCGAACACTGGTGCCGAGTTCGGCTTCAAACTGGTCGCAGAGATCGGGGGTTTTGAAAGTCATGCGGGCTCCCTGTAAAAATTGAAATAATTTTTGGCAAAAAAATGGCCATGCGCTGTGGCATGGCCGGGGATCGTGAAAGCGGTCAGACGATTTCGGCGGGCTCTTCCTCGAAAACGAGTTTTACCTTGTCCTTCTTGTCGATATCGACGGTGACCTTGCCTCCGTTGGACAGGCGGCCGAACAGCAGCTCGTCGGCCAGCGCCGATCGGATAGTGTCCTGGATCAGCCGCGCCATCGGGCGGGCCCCCATCAGCGGGTCAAAACCTTCCTTGGCCAGGTGTGCCTTCAGTGCATCGGTAAACACGGCATCGACCTTTTCTCGTGCAGTTGAATCTCAAGCTCCATGAGGAATTTGTCGACAACCCGCATGATCACGTCGTGGTCGAGCGGATGGAAGGAAACGATCGCATCCAGCCGGTTGCGGAATTCCGGCGTAAAGAGGCGCTTGATTTCGGCCATCTCGTCGCCGGCCTTCTTCTCGGTGGTGAAACCCATATTCGTCTTCTGGATGGCTTCCTGGCCGGCATTGGTAGTCATGATGATGACCACGTTGCGGAAGTCGGCCTTGCGCCCGTTGTTGTCGGTCAGCGTGCCGTGGTCCATCACCTGCAGCAGGATGTTGAAGACATCGGGGTGGGCTTTTTCGATCTCGTCGAGCAGCAGCACGCAATAGGGCTTCTTGGTGACCGCCTCGGTCAGCTGGCCGCCCTGGTCGAAACCGACGTAGCCCGGCGGGGCGCCGATCAGCCGCGATACGGCATGGCGCTCCATGTATTCCGACATGTCGAAGCGCAGCAGTTCGATGCCCATGCAGTAGGCCAGTTGCTTGGCGACTTCCGTCTTGCCGACGCCAGTGGGGCCGGAGAACAGGAAGGCGCCGATCGGTTTGCCCGGTGTGCCGAGCCCCGAACGGGCCATCTTGATAGCCTTGGCCAATGCGTCGATGGCCGTGTCCTGGCCAAAGACAACGGCCTTGAGGTCACGATCGAGATTCTTCAGGTGGCTGCGATCATCGGTGGTGACATGGGTCGACGGAATGCGCGCGATCTTTGCCACGATCTCCTCGATGTCCTGCTTGTTGATGGTCTTCTTCTGTTTCGATTTCGGCAGGATGCGCTGCGCTGCGCCGGCCTCGTCGATGACGTCGATGGCCTTGTCGGGCAGATGCCGGTCATTGATGAAGCGGACGGAAAGCTCAACCGCCGAGGTCAGGGCAGAAGCCGAGTACTTGATCCCGTGGTGCGCCTCGAAGCGCGGCTTGAGGCCCTTGAGAATCTCGATGGTTTCAGCTACCGACGGCTCGCTGACATCGATTTTCTGGAAACGCCGCGAGAGTGCGTGATCTTTCTCAAAGATGCCTCGATATTCCGTGTAAGTGGTCGCGCCGATACATTTCAGTTGCCCGGAGGAGAGTGCGGGCTTGAGCAGGTTCGAGGCATCCAGCGTGCCGCCGGAAGCCGAACCGGCGCCGATCAGGGTATGGATCTCGTCGATGAAGAGCACTGCGTTCGGGTTGTCGGTGAGTTGCTTGAGCACACCTTTCAGGCGCTGCTCGAAATCGCCACGGTACTTTGTACCGGCCAGCAGGGACCCCATGTCGAGTGCGTAGACATTGGCCTGAGCAAGAATCTCGGGGATGTCGCCTTCGACGATGCGGCGGGCCAGACCTTCGGCAATTGCGGTCTTGCCGACTCCGGCTTCGCCGACCAGCAGCGGATTGTTCTTGCGCCGGCGGCACAGCGTCTGGATCACACGTTCCAGTTCCTTTTCGCGCCCGATCAGGGGGTCAATCTTGCCGGCCAGGGCCATTGCGTTGAGATTGAGCGTATAGCTCTCGAGCGGCCCGGCACTGGCTTGCTGCTCTCCCTCGGTTTCCGTTTCACCTTCGGTGGGGGCTTTTTTCTGCGGCACCTTGCTGATGCCGTGGGAGATGAAATTGACCACGTCCAGCCGCGTGACACCCTGCCGCTGCAGGTAGTAAACCGCGTGCGAATCCTTTTCACCGAAGATCGCAACCATCACGTTTGCGCCATTGACTTCCTTCTTGCCGGAGGACTGCACGTGCAGGATGGCGCGCTGGATGACACGCTGGAAGCCAAGGGTTGGTTGCGTATCGATCTCGTCTTCGCCCGCGACGGTGGGCGTGTGCTCGGCAATGAATTTCGAGAGATCGCGGCGCAGGACGTCGATACTGGCGCCGCATGCACGCAAGGCTTCTGCCGCAGATGGATTGTCCAGCAGGGCGAGCAGTAGATGCTCGACGGTGATGAACTCATGCCGCTTCTGCCTCGCCTCGACAAAAGCCATGTGCAAGCTGACTTCCAGTTCCTGCGCAATCATTCAGTTTTCCTCCATGACGCAAGCCAGCGGGTGCTGGTGCTCGCGGGCAAAGGTCGCAACCTGCTCCACTTTCGTGGCGGCAATGTCGCGGGGAAAAACGCCGCACAGACCGCGACCTTCGATATGTACTTTGAGCATGATTCGCGTCGCTTGTTCTCTGTCCATGGCAAAAAATTTCTGCAACACCTCAATTACGAATTCCATCGGGGTGAAGTCATCGTTGAGCAGCAGTACCTTGTAAAGAGGGGGAAGTTTCGCGCGAGTTTCCTGTGCCTCGAGAAGGCTGTCGCTTTGATGCTTTGTCGCCATGAGTCGATTCTAATCAGTCGGCCCGAATGTGCAATAGGGTTTTATCGCGGGCGATTCAGTCGTCAATGTGGTTTTCGGGTGTTGTGCTGCAGCATCGAAAATGCTTGACGCATTCGGATGAGTCAAGTAAAAAAGCTGCAGTTTGTTTTCAAGTGGTTGTAGTCGTGCGTTTTCTTCTGAAGGATCGCGGGGCAAGCCGAAGTTGAACTCAAACACGCAGTCGGGCAAAAACCCGGATTCAGTCTTTTTTCAAGGAAGTCGCAATATGGCAACTGGTACGGTCAAGTGGTTCAACGACGCCAAGGGTTTCGGTTTCATCACTCCGGATGACGGCAGCGAAGATTTGTTCGCTCACTTCTCCGCCATCACGATGAATGGCTTCAAGTCCCTCAAGGAAGGTGACAAAGTCTCCTTCGACGTCACTCAGGGTCCGAAGGGCAAACAAGCCTCGAATATCCAGAAGGCCTGATTTTTCAGGCGACTGAAAAACCCGCCACACGGCGGGTTTTTTTACGACTATTTCTCGTGCTCACTTGCGCTTGTGGGAACAACAGGCGGCTAGGAATTTGTAACAATACCTTCGTCGGTCCGTTTGTCGCCGCTGCTGTCTATCCAGCTGACCAGCAGCTTGTCTCCCGCTTTCAGGCCGCGCGCCTTGAATGCAAAGACGGGATTTTTTGACACCGCCGTATTGAGTTGTCCTTCCACCAGGGGCTTGCCATTGGCACTGACGAGAAATGTCTGGATGAACTGTAGCGGTACCAGTTTGCCCGTGCTGGCATCCTTGCGCTGCCCGGTTTCCATCGGATGCTGCATCAGAATCCGGATATCCGTGGTTTCGCCTTGCAAGGTGGCGCGAATCTTGATCGGGTCGCTCATCGTCTTTTCCTAACCGCCGCAACCGCCAAGGGTGACCTTGATTTCGCGCTGGGCGTGCCAGAGTTTTCCATCGGCTGTTCGGACCACGGCCCGTACGCGTGATGACTCCGCCATTTTCAGCGGCACGCGCACTTGCGGCAGGGCGCCGTTGGCAAAGCGGAAGCTGGCTGCCAGCGGCATCGGGTTCTTTTCGACAAAAACCGAGATCGATTGCGTCGTGGCAATGTTGCTGGTGACTTCAATGACCACTTGGGCACCGTTTTCAGCGATGTCGGGGGCGTTGAAAACGATATCCCGGCCTTCGCTCGAACCATTGCTGCCGTGGGCTTTAAGCGCATCGTTGAAATTGGTGGCAGTAAACGGGCCGCGCGGCCAATCGGCAGCGATTACCTGGCCGGGCTTGAGAACTCCGGCGGCGGCCAGTGCCGCCAGGGCTGAAGTGGCACCTGCAGTACGCAACAGGTGTCGACGCAAGAGATTGTTGCAGCCGGCTTTTTTTGTCTTCGTATTATTCATGCCCCGCCTTTCTCTTCCGCCAGCCAGTGGCCGGATTTTCCACCCTTCTTTTCCAGTAGCCGTATGCCTTCGATACGCATGCCGCGATCAACGGCCTTGCACATGTCGTAGATGGTGAGGAGGCCGATGCTGGTCGCCGTCAGGGCTTCCATCTCAACCCCGGTGCGGCCGCTGCATTCGGCGGTGACGAGGCAATGCACGGCATTTTGTTTGGCATCCAGCTCGAATTCTGCCGCCACCCGGGTCAGAGCGATCGGGTGGCACAACGGGATCAGGTCAGAAGTGCGCTTGGCGCCCTGGATGGCGGCGATCCGTGCGATGCCGAGAACATCCCCTTTTTTTGCAGAACCGCTGGCAATCAGCGCCAGTGTCGCCGGTTGCATGAAGATGCTGCCGCCGGCAATGGCGACGCGGTGAGTTTCATCCTTGGCAGCGACATCAACCATGTGCGCCTGGCCTTCAGTATCAAAATGGGTCAGCGGATTCATTGAATTCGTGCGTTCTTCAGGCAATATTTCAGGCGGGGGGCGGGCAAGGAAGGGCAAGGCGAGTTGTGCGATATCATAGCACCATGACTACGCGCCCGCTATTTAGCGCACCCGTCCGGACGGCACGGAAAGCGCTCTCCCTGCTGCTCTGTGCTGCGCTTGCCGTGTCGCCGCCAGCCTTCGGCGACAGCTTGCCGGATCTGGGTGAATCCGCTCGTGCCGACCTCTCGCCTCAGCTTGAGAAAAAAATCGGCGAGAGCATCATGAACGACATCCGCCTCCATGAGTCCTCTTACGTGGATGACCCGGAGGTCAATGATTATCTCAATCGTCTTGGCTTGCGTCTGGCTTCCTCAAGCACCGATGCGGGCGGAGACTTTCATTTCTTCGCTATCCGCGATGGTCAGGTCAACGCGTTCGCCATGTTTGGTGGCTTCATCGGCGTCAATACCGGCACGATCCTGACTGCACAAAGCGAATCGGAGCTGGCGGGTGTCATCGCGCACGAAATCTCGCATGTGACGCAGAACCATCTGGCGCGCCAGATCTCGGCTCAGAAACAGCAGTCGGTGTTGGGCATGATTGCGATGGCGGTGGCGCTGCTGGCCGTTCGTTCCAATTCGCAGGCTGCCGGTGCCGCAATGGCCGGTAGCGAGGCGGCGATGGTGCAGTCGCAACTGGCATTTACCCGTGATTTCGAGCGAGAGGCGGATCGCGTTGGCTTTGATATCCTGCAGAAGGCTGGCTACGACCCGCGCGGCATGTCAGAGTTTTTCGAGCGCCTGCAACGCGCAACCCGCGTTTACGAGAACAATGCGCCGGTCTATATGCGTTCGCACCCGATCACGGTCGAACGTATCAGCGACATGCAGAACCGACAGCAGAAATTTCCCTACAAGCAGGTTCGCGACAGCCTCGATTTTCAACTCGTGCGCGCCAAGCTGCGTGCCCAGCTGGGAACCGCCAAAGAAGCGGTGAGCGACTTTGAAACGCTGCTCCGCGATCGCAAGTTCGCTTCCGAGGCAGCAGTGCGCTACGGTTTGGCCTACGCGCTCTATCGCGCCAAGCGCTATGCTCAGGCGGAGCAAGAGCTTGAGATGGTTAGGCGGCAGAAGGCCGGGTCGGCGATGGCCGAGAGCCTGGCCGCCGAGATAAAAGCGGAATCGGGCGATCTGGCGGGCGCCGCGAGCATTTTTCGCGAAGCGCTGCAGCGCTTCCCGCTGTCGCGCGCGCTGGCTTATGGCTATGCCGACACACTGTTTTCGCAGCGTAGCTACGATCGCCTGCAAGCTTTTCTTGAAGACCAGCTACAGTCCTATGTTACCGACCCCAAGCTCTATGGTTTGCTGGCCAAGACCCATGCTGTGCAAGGGCGCAAATTGCAGCAGCATCGCGCCCTGGCCGAAATGTACGTATTGCAGGGGCGCATGATCCAGGCGATCGAGCAGCTGCAGTTTGCGCAGCGTGCCGGCGATGGCAATTTCTACGAACAGTCGGTGGTGGATGCTCGTCTTCGGGAACTCAAAAAGCAGCAGGCCGAAGAGGCGAAGCAGAAGAAATAGCGGGTAAAATACGCCCTTCCTCTTTTTTTCGCCAGACCAAATTCCCATGCAGTACGACCGCGAACTCGACGTCAAGGGCCTCAACTGCCCCCTGCCCATCCTGCGTACCAAAAAAACACTGGCCGAGATGCAATCTGGCCAAACGCTGCGCGTCCTTGCGACCGACCCTGGCTCGGTCAAGGACTTCCAGGCCTTTGCCCGGCAGACCGGCAATGAACTGGTCTCCAGTGGGCAGACTGACAGCGTTTTCGAATACGTACTCAAGCGCAAGTAACTCGCGCTGGCTGCCGTAACGGGTGCCCACGCCTTCGACAGCCCCTCGCGCTCATCCCATGCCCGCTCCTTTTGCCCTGCTCGATGTGCCAGGGGGCGGCGCCTATCTCTTCGAAAATCTCGCACGCACGCTGGTTCTCGCGACGAATGAGGATTGTCTCGGGCTGTGCCGGCAAGCCGAGGCTGCCGCCCTGGCCGGCGAACATGTGGTGGCGGCACTCAACTACGAACTTGGGCATGTCCTTGAGCCTCGTACTGGCGGGCACGAGGGTGGCGACGACCGGCCACTGGGGCATTTCTGGGTTTTCTCCGAACGACGCTTCCTGCCGCCGGAGGCGCTGGTCGCCTACTTGGCAACACTTGCGGGAGACCCGCTGCGTCCGGCAGCACTGCTCGATTTTGCGCCGGCCCTTGATGCCGTCGAGCACCGCGATGCGCTGACCAGAATCCGCAGTTATATCGCTGCCGGGGACTGTTATCAGGTCAACTTTACCTTTCCTTTTCATGGCCAGTGTATCGGTGACCCGCTGGCGCTTTATGCCCGCCTTCGCCAGGCGCAGCCTGTGGCCAACGGCGGCCTGATTGTTACGCCCCAGACTTGCATCCTCTCCTTGTCGCCGGAGCTGTTCGTCGAGCGCCACGCGGGGGTTCTCCGTGCCCGCCCGATGAAGGGGACTGCAGCACGGAGTTTGATCGTGGAGGAAGACGTTGCCGCTCGTGCGGCCCTGAGCGTCTCGCCAAAGGATCGCGCCGAGAACGTGATGATCGTCGACCTGATCCGCAACGATCTTGGGCGCCTGGCCGTTCCCGGCAGCGTCTGTGTCGAATCGCTCTGCGCGGTTGAGACGTACCCCAGCGTGCATCAGATGACCTCGACCGTGTCGGCGATTTCCGATGCCGACTTTGTCTCGGTGTTGGCGGCCTTGTTTCCCTGCGGCTCGATTACCGGCGCACCAAAGATCCGGGCGATGCAGATCATCCGCGAACTGGAGGAAAAACCTCGAGGACTCTACACCGGGGCCATCGGCTGGTTGGGTGAGCGAGGCGATTTCAGCTTGAATGTCGCCATCCGGACTTTGCAGGTCGATTCCACTGGCCGGGTGAGAATGGGGGTTGGCAGTGGCATCGTCTGGGATTCGGAGCCAGCCGCCGAATATGCAGAATGTGTGCTCAAGGCCGGGTTTGTCATGCGTGCCGACCCCGGTTTCCGGCTGATCGAGACGCTGCGTCTTGCCGAAGGCGTGTTTCCGGCGCTGCACCTGCATCTCGACCGGCTCAAGGTATCTGCAGGCGCATTGGCCTTTGCATGTGATGCGGAAAAAATCGCGGCACGGCTCAACGCCTTCGCTGCCGAACGTGCGCTGGGGCTGCACCGTGTGCGCCTGACGTTGGGGCGTGCGGGGGATGTGACGCTTGCAGCGACCCCATTGATCACGGTCGATGGCGGCATGCAGACCCGGCTTTCGCCGCATCGACTGGATTCGCAGTCACCGTGGTTGCGTCACAAGACGACTTTTCGCGACCTTTATGACCAGGAGTTGGCTCGGGGTCAGCACGATCCAGCGGTATTCGATGTGCTTTTTCTCAACGAACGTGGCGAGCTATGCGAAGGGGCGCGCAGCAATATTTTCGTTCGTATGGCGCCTGGCGAGCCTTTGCTGACCCCGCCGCTGGCCTGTGGCTTGTTGCCAGGGGTCTTGCGCCGACAACTGCTGGAAAACGGTGAGGCCGTCGAGTCAATCCTGCGCGAACCGGATCTGCGCAGGGCGGCCGATATCTATCTCGGTAATGCCCTGCGCGGATTGGTCCGGGTAAGTCTTTAGCCGCCCAGACGGCTGAGCTGTGGTTTCAGTTTGGCCAGCGTGTCGCCGAAATCGGCGAGGCGCTTCTTTTCCTGCTCGACCACGGCGGCCGGAGCGCGGGCGACAAAGCTTTCATTGGATAACTTGCCGTTGGCCTTGGTGATTTCGCCCTCGATGCGGGAAATCTCTTTCGACAGTCGCTCGCGTTCGGCGGCGATGTCGATCTCGACTTTCAGCATGACGCGGAATTCGCCGGCAACCGCGACCGGAGCCGCTTCGTCGGTGGGAATTTCTGCAACGATCTGCACTTCCGAGAGCTTGGCCAAGCCGGCGATGTAGGGCGCAAAGGCCTTCAGTGTTTCGGCATCGCCGGCGGCGATCAGCGGCAACTTTTGCGCCGGCGAGAGGTTCATTTCGCCACGCAGGTTGCGGCAGGCGTAGATGATGTCCTTGAGCAGCTTGACCTTGGCTTCGCTGGCCTCGTCGATGCGCTCGGGTTGGGCGACCGGGTAGGGGGCCTGCATGATCGAGTCGTGCGACTTGCGGCCGGCGATCGGCGCCACGGTCTGCCACAGTTCCTCGGTGATGAACGGGATCAGCGGGTGGGCCAGGCGCAGCACGGTTTCCAGTACACGCACCAGCGTCCGCCGCGTGCCGCGGGCTTCGGCTTCGCTGCCAGACTGCATGCGCACCTTGGCCAGTTCGAGGTACCAGTCGCAGAACTCGTCCCAGACGAATTCGTAGATTTCGCGGGCGAGCAGGTCGAAGCGGTAGTCGGCAAAATGCTTGGCGACTTCGGCTTCGGTGCGTTGCAGGCGGCTGACGATCCAGCGGTCGGCAAAGCCGAAGTCGAGTTTCGCTTCGCCGTTGACCGGCACCGAGCAGGCGCCACCAGCGCCTTGCTCGTGCGACAGCGCGAGGTCATGGCCCTCGACGTTCATCAGCACGAAGCGCGTGGCGTTCCACAGCTTGTTGCAGAAATTGCGGTAGCCCTCGCAGCGGCCGAGGTCGAACTTGATGTCGCGGCCTGGGCTGGCCAGCGACAGGAAGGTGAAGCGCAGCGCGTCGGTACCGAAGGCGGGGATGCCGGTCGGGAATTCCTTGCGTGTGCGCTTCTCGATCTTCGGCGCATCCTTCGGGTTCATCAGGCCGGTGGTGCGCTTCTTGACCAGCTCCTCGATGCCGATGCCGTCAATCAGGTCGATCGGGTCGAGCACGTTGCCCTTGGATTTGCTCATCTTCTGGCCTTCCGCATCGCGGATCAGGCCGTGCACATAGACGTGCTTGAACGGAATCTTGCCGGTGATGTGCTTGGTCATCATGACCATGCGCGCCACCCAGAAGAAGATGATGTCGAAGCCGGTGACCAGCACCGTCGACGGCAGGTACAGGTCGAGTGCCGGGTTCGACTGCTGCGGCCAATCCGGCGTCCAGTCCAGTGTCGAGAACGGCCACAGCGCCGACGAATACCAGGTGTCGAGCACGTCCGGATCGCGTGTCAGGGCACCGGCGTAACCCGCCTTGTCGGCCTGGGTGCGGGCTTCGTCCTCGCTGTGCGCGACGAAGACCTCGCCGTTTACGCCGTACCAGGCCGGAATCTGGTGGCCCCACCACAGTTGGCGCGAGATGCACCAGTCCTGGATGTTGTTCAGCCACTGGTTGTAGGTGTTGACCCAGTTTTCCGGTACGAACTTGATTTCGCCGGAAGCCACCACGTCAAGCGCCTTCTCGGTGATCGACTTGCCATCCGCGCCCGGCTTCGACATGGCGACGAACCACTGGTCGGTCAGCATCGGCTCGATGACGACGCCGGTACGGTCGCCGCGCGGCACCTTGAGCTTGTGCTTGTCGGTCTTTTCCAGGATGCCGAGCGCTTCGAGGTCGGCGACGACGGCCTTGCGGGCATCGAAGCGGTCCAGGCCGCGATACTTCTCCGGCGCGTTTTCGTTGATCTTGGCGTCCAGCGTCAGGATCGAGATGATCGGCAGGCCGTGGCGCTGGCCGACCGCGTAGTCGTTGAAGTCGTGCGCCGGCGTGACCTTGACGCAGCCGGTGCCGAATTCGAGGTCAACATACGCGTCGGCGATGATCGGGATTTCGCGATCGGTCAGCGGCAGTTTCACCATCTTGCCGATCATGTGCTGATAGCGCGGGTCTTCCGGGTGCACCATCACGGCGGTGTCGCCGAGCATGGTTTCCGGGCGCGTCGTCGCCACAACCAGGCTGCCCGCATCTTTTCCATTTGCGTCAGCCAGCGGGTAGCGGATGTGCCACATAAAGCCGTCTTCTTCTTCCTGGACGACTTCGAGGTCGGAAACAGCCGTGTGAAGCTTCGGGTCCCAGTTGACCAGCCGCTTGCCGCGGTAGATCAGCCCGTCCTCGAACAGGCGCACGAAGGTCTCGGTGACCGCATCCGACAGACCCTCGTCCATCGTGAAGCGCTCGCGCGTCCAGTCGGGCGAGGTGCCGAGGCGGCGCATCTGCTTGGTGATGGTGTTACCCGAGTATTCCTTCCACTCCCAGACCTTCTCCAGGAACTTCTCGCGGCCGAGGTCGTGGCGCGAAATGCCCTGCGCGTCGAGCTGGCGTTCGACGACGATCTGCGTGGCGATGCCGGCGTGGTCGGTGCCCGGTTGCCACAGCGTGTTGTGGCCGAGCATCCGGTAGTGCCGGGTGAGCGCGTCCATGATCGCCTGGTTGAAGCCGTGGCCCATGTGCAGCGTGCCGGTGACGTTCGGCGGCGGCAGCAGGATGCAGAAGGCGTCGGTATTCGTGGTGTCGAGGCCAGCCTTGAAGTAGCCGTTCTCTTCCCATTGCGGGTACCACCGGCGCTCGATATCGGCCGGTTCAAAACTCTTGGCAAGTTCCATAGGGATCGGGAGGGGGGAGCTTTGTAAAGCCGGCGATTATACCGGATCGCTTGTCTTCCCTGTCCGGCGATGCTCCAGCAGGAATGCCGTGGCTTCGGCCGCCGGTAGCGGTTTGCTGAACAGGAATCCCTGCAGGATGTCGCAATCCAGTTTTGCCAGGAATTGCCGCTGGGCCTCGTTTTCTACACCTTCGGCCACCACTTGCAGCCCCAGGTTGTGGGCCAGCGCCAGTGTCGCGGCACTGATCGCTGCGTCGTTTTCGTCGGTTTCGATGTCGCGCACAAAGGCACGGTCCAGCTTCAACGTCTGGATTGGCAGCAGCTTGAGGTAGGCGAGCGAGGAGTAGCCAGTGCCGAAGTCGTCGATGGCCAGATGCACCCCCAGTGCGCGCAAGGCCTGTAGCTGGCTGATCGCCCGTTCCGGGTTGTCCATGGCGGCAGATTCAGTCACTTCAAGTTCGAGTTCCCCTTCACCGATGCCGTTTTCCAGCATCACCGTGCGAACCCGCGCGACCAGCTCCGGGTTGCGAAGTTGGTGTGCTGAAAGATTGACGGCCATGCGTACGCCATGGATGCCTTCAGCTTGCCAGGCGGCCAATTGCCGGCAAGCTTCTTCCAGCACCCAGTCGCCAAGCGGTTCGATCAGCCCCGTTTCCTCGGCGATCGGGATGAACTTGAGCGGCGGCACCAGGCCACGTTCCGGATCGCGCCAGCGAACCAGTGCCTCGACACCACAAACATGGCTGTCGGCCGTCCATATCTGCGGCTGGTAATGGAGTTCGAAGCGCTTGTATGTCAGTGCGTCGCGCAGACCACGCTCAAGTTCCAGGCGGTCTCCCGCCGCAGCAGTCATGGCGGCGGTGAAGAACTGGTAATTGCCTCGGCCACGGCGCTTGGCATCGTACATCGCGGTATCGGCATCCTTCATCAGGGCGTCGGCGTCTTCGCCATCATCCGGGAAGATGCTGATGCCGACGCTCGGACTGGTGTGTAACACGTGATGCTCGATCTGATAAGGCTGGCTGAGGTTCCGGACAATCTTGCCGGCGACAGCGGCGGCGGCCATGCTGTCCTCCAGCCCGGTGAGTACTACGATGAATTCGTCGCCGCCGAGGCGCGCGATGATGTCGCTTTCCCGCACGCAGGTCTGCAGGCGTTTGGCGACTTCAACCAGCAGCAGGTCACCGAGGTGGTGACCGAGTGTGTCGTTGATCAGCTTGAAGTGGTCCATGTCGATGAACATCACTGCCAGTTGCTCACCCTCGCGGCGTGCAGACAGCAGCGCCTGCTCCAGGCGGTTTTCCAGACTGAAGCGGTTGAGCAGACCGGTCAGGACATCATGGTGGGCGAGCTGGTGGATACGCTCCTCGGCCGCCTTGCGTTCGCTGATATTGGTGAAGCTGGCGATGTGGTGCGTGACTTTGCCGGCTTCGTTGCGAATGACCGAGATGCTGGCCCATTTCGGGTAGGTGGTGCCGTCCTTGCGCCGGTCGGACAGTTCGCCTTGCCAGAACCCGCTTTCGTTCAGGCAGGCCCATGGTGTCTGGTAGGTCTCGCGTGGGGTGTGGCCGGAAGCGAGGATCTGCGGATTCTTGTCGCGCACGTCGTCAAGGGTGTAACCGGTGTGCCGGGTGAACGCAGGGTTGACGGCAACGATGCGGTTTTCGCTGTCGGAGACCAGGATGGATTCGCCGCTATGCTTGAAAATACTGGCATAGAGTTCCAGTGCTTCTTCTGCCTGCCGGGTGGCAGTGACGTCCTGTACCGTGCCGCGCGAGAACAGAGGGGTGCCGTTGGCGGCGTAGTCGGTTTCGCAGCGTTCCCACACATGCTTGATGCGTCCGTCAGGGAAGCGCAGGCGGTGGACGATGTCGTAAGGTGTGTGATCCCTTACCGAATCGGCATAGGCCTTGCTGACCTTTTCCCGGTCTTCCGGATGGATGGTATTGATGAAGGCTTCGTAGGAAGCGCCGAACTGTGTCGGGTCGATCTCGAAGATGCGGAAAATCTCGTCCGACCATTCAAGCTGGCTTGTTCGCAGGTCGAGCATCCAGCTACCGATGCTGGCGATGCGCTGGGCTTCCTGCAGTTGACCGAGGCTGGTGCGCAGCCGTTTTTCCGCGCGCACCAGGCGTTGCCCGAGCAAGGTGCCGGCAAGAATGGAAAAGAGCAGAAAGGCTGCGAGCGTGATCAGGGCCAGCCGGCGTGCCTCTCTTGCCGGTGCGAAGGCCTCGTCGGTATCGATCTTGACCACCATGCCCCAGTGCAGTGCCGGCAGGTAACGCCAGGCAGCAGCAACCGTGTGGCCAGCATAGTCGACGGTGAGGCCGCGATGATGCGCGCCACGCAGCGCCTGTTGCATCGGATACGGAGTTTTGGAGATGGGCAGGCGTTGGCCGTAGTTCGCATCCGGTTGATGCCGCAGTGGCGCGGAAAATGCGACCTCGTTGCCGTCGAGCCTGGCCAGAGCCGTCTCACCGCCGAGCCCGAGGCCGGTGCGGTCGGCAATCAGTGGGGTGAAAGTGTCCAGGTTGAGTTGCAGGGCCAGCGCACCGACCGCGCGGTTGCCGGCAAGTACCGGGGCGACGACAAAGCCCGCAATCTTGTTGTCGGACGGCTCGTAGGCCTGAAACGGAGTCAAGTCGACCTGCAGTAGCTGCATGGCTTGCCGGTAGCCTTGTGCCAGACCGCTAGTGCGGTGAGGGCCGGTAATGAGGTTGGTGCCGAGGTCGGATTCGTGAGCCAGGGAAAAGACCACGTTGCCTTGAGCGTCGATCAACAGCAGGTCGTAATAGTGGCCATAGTGGGAAAAATCTTCCAGTGTTTCCAGCCATTGGCGATGTTTTGTATCAATGTCGCGCGTGGCGGCCAGGCCACCGCGAGAAAATGCCTCTGAAAGCCCTGAAATGGCTAGCGACAAGCGTTCCTGCTGGCTAACGACGCGCGCATCGGCGAGTCGTTCGCTGATGAAATTATCGATCTCGTCAGATTTCTTGTCAGCGATGGAGGAAACGTTTTGCAACACAGCTTCTGTCAATGCTTTCTCGAACGAGGACAGATAGAGCCAGGTCAGCCCTGCCAATGGCAGCACGGCCACGATCAGGAAACCGAGCCACAGGCGCTGCTGGATCGAAAGGTGTTTCACGGTTTTGGCTCCGCAGCCGCTTCGAACTCGGCGATGAGGCGTCGCCAGGCCTCAATACTGCGGTAGGCGGGAAACGGCGCCGGGCGCACGGTTGTCGCGGAAGCCTCGATCTGGTCGAATTGGCCATCGGCGCGCGCTTTGCCAATACGTACCATCTTCCATAGATGACGGGTGCTGGCATCGACTGCGACGACCCCGGAAGGACCCGGCAGAGTCTGTCGCCCAATGACCGGATTGACTTGTTCCGGTGCTGCAGAAGCCGCTTCTCGCACGGCGTTGGCCCAGAGCCGAATGCCGCTATAGGCAGCCTCGATCGGGTCACTGGTTACCCGGTTCTTGCCGAAGCGCGCCTGGAAGGCTTTGACGAAGCGCTGGTTGTCGTCATCGGGCAAGCTCTGGAAATAGCTCCAGGTGGCGTAGTGGGCCGGGTGGGCGTCGGAGATGAATGCACCGAGCTCGACCTCGGCAACGCTGAATGACATGACCGGAATCCGGTCGAGTCCGGCTTCGTGCAGGGCGCGGAAAAAGTGCTTGTTGCTGTCTCCGTTCAGCGTGTTGAGGATTACGCTGGGTTGCTGTTGGCGCAGGTCTTTCGTGATCAGCGCGCTCGGGTCTGCCCCAAGCGGCACGTATCGCTCCTGCAGGACTTTGCCGCCGACAACACCGACCAAGTCGCGGATGATACGGTTGGCTGTGCGCGGAAAAATGTAGTCGGACCCGATCAGGTAAACGTGTTTGCCGAAATGGTCGAGCGCCCATCGGGTGCCCGGGATGATCTGCTGGCTCGGGGCCGAGCCGGTATAGATGATGTTTGGCGAAGCCTCCATACCCTCGTACTGCAGCGGATAGAACATCAGATGCCGATGTTTTTCGACTATGGGCTTGACCGCCTTGCGGCAGGCCGAGGTCCAGCAGGCGAAGAGGGCGCTGACTTTTTCCTCCACAATCAGGCGTTCGGCTTCGGCGGCAGCTACCGTGGAGTCGGAGCGACTGTCGGCCAGCACCAGTTCCACTTGTCGGCCGAGAAGGCCGCCGCTGGCGTTGATTTCTTCCACGGCGAGACGCACAGCGTCTACCAGCGGGGCCTCGCTGACGGACATTGTGCCGGTCAGCGAGTGCAGTACGCCAATACGGATCGGCGTCGCCGCAGGCGAACGCGATAACCACTGACCCAGACCAAGGAGAGCGGCAATGGCAAGCAGGAGAAACAGCGATTTCCGGGAGATTACGAGTCTGATGGCTGTGGGCAATTGTCAGAAATCGGTTATGGACGGAAGGGCTTCAGCCAGCCTTGTTCGGCTCGTCGAGCGGTAGGCGCAACTGCTCGCGACGGGCAAGAAAATCCTTTATGGCAGCGTCGGCGGTATCGAGGATGCCGCGCCTCAGGTCCGCTTCAAGTACGGCGAGGCTGGCTTCAACCATGCTCGGCAGCTCGGTAGCCAGGCGGCGCTCGAGGGCGTGGGCAAATTCCGAGGCTAGCTGCGCGGCCATGGTTTCGTCGAAGCGTTGGCGAGACATGCTGGCGGCGGGCATTTCCGGCATGACTTCCTCGGTCAGCACCGGGATGTCTGCTTCCTCTGGTGGTTCGAGGGCAATAAAGCCTGGCGCGGCACCTGCGACAAAGCTGCGCCGGCGGCGCATCAGCGAGTCAGCGCGGGAAACAATATCGTCGCTGCTCATCAGGCTTTTCCCGTCAGATCAAGGGTCTGAATTTCGTAACCCCGGTCCTTGTAGAATTTGAAGCGTTCCCGCGCCGGTTGCCGGATCTCCGGTGCTTCGCTGACCACTTCGATGAGGCTGGAAAAACGCGAGAAACCGGGCGGTACTTCGCCGGAAAGGTTCATCAGGCGCTCATCTTGTGGCAATTGTTCGAGATTGCCGGTAATCAATACGGGCGTTTCTCCGGCCAGCGGCGAGGCGGCATCCACATGTGGGACAAAACTGGTCGGGTTATTCACCCACAAGGCGCGGTCCAATGCGCTCGCCACGACAGGGTCTGGCGCATAGACGAGCAGCGCTTTTTTCTGGGCACAGGCCTTGGCGATCAGGCCTGCCGCCGCGAGGATGCGGTCAGCGGCGCCGTGATAGAAAAAGACTTGGGTCAATTGAGCTTCCCGGCGCGTTGCAGCAGATAGTGGGTCAACAGCGGCACCGGGCGGCCGGTGGCACCTTTTTCTCCGCCCGATTTCCAGGCCGTGCCGGCAATGTCGAGGTGCGCCCAGTCGTATTTCTTGGTGAAGCGCGACAGGAAACAGGCTGCCGTTACGGAACCGGCTGCACGGCCGCCGATGTTGGCCATGTCGGCGAAGTTGCTCTTCAGCTGTTCCTGATAGTCGTCCCACAGCGGCATTTGCCAGGCACGGTCATTGGCTTCCTCCCCGGCATCGGTAAGATCGCGCGCAAGGCTATCCTTGTTGGCGAAAAGGCCACTGGTGACATGCCCGAGCGCGATAACGCAGGCGCCGGTCAGCGTTGCGACGTCGATCACCGTGTCTGGTTCAAAGCGCTCGACGTAGGTCAGTGCGTCGCACAGAACCAGGCGGCCTTCGGCATCGGTGTTGAGAATCTCGATGGTCTGGCCAGACATTGAGGTGACGATATCCCCCGGCTTGCTGGCGCCGCCACCGGGCATGTTTTCGGCGGTGGGCACAACAACGGTCAGATTGATCGGCAGCTTCATCAGTGCGGCAGCCTTGATTGTGCCGAGCACGCTGGCGGCACCGCACATATCGAACTTCATCTCGTCCATTTCCGGGCCGGGCTTGAGCGAGATGCCGCCAGTGTCAAAGGTTATGCCCTTGCCAACCAGGACCACCGGTTTCTCGTCGCTCTTGCCGCCCTTGTGATGCAGGACGATCAGTTTGGGTGGCTGAATCGATCCTTGTGCGACGGAAAGCAGCGAGCCCATCCCCAGTACTTCCATGTCGGAACGTTCGAGCACCTGGATTTCAAGGCCGTGCTCCTCCGCCATTTTCTGGGCGGTTTCGGCAAGATGAGTGGGAGTGCAGACATTGCCCGGCCGGTTGCCAAGATTCTTGGCCAGTGCCATGCCTTCCGCAATGGAAAGTCCCTGCGCCAGGGCATCTTCGGCGGGGTTCAGTTCGCTGCGACGTTCAACGGCGAAGGTTAGTTTTCGCAGCGGGCGGCGGACTTCGTCCTTCTTGCTCTTGAACTGGTCAAAACGATAAGTGGTTTCCTGTGTAACGATGGCCGCCTGTCGAACGCGCCATGCCACGCTGCGCTTTTTCACTGGAGTTTCGGTCAGGAAGACGGTGCCATCGAAAGAGCCTGTTTCGTTGAGGGTTTTGACCGCAATGCGGATGGCTTGGCAGAACTCTTTTTCGCGGAATTCCTTTTCCTTGCCGAGGCCGACCAGCAGGACGCGATCACACAGCGTGCCCGGGACATTGTGCAGAAGCAGGGTGGTGCCCGCCTTTCCTTCCATGTCGCCCCGGCGAATGATGTCGGAAAGGTGGTGCTGAGAGGCGTTATCGAGCAGTTCGCCGGGCAGGGTCAGCTTGCGCGGTTCGAAGACGCCGACGACGACACAGGCGCTGCGCTGCTTTTCCGGACTTCCGCTTTTTATGCTAAATTCCACTCGCCGCTCCTTTATGCAGGTTTTCAGCAGAAACCTGATTATCACCGCAGCTTTTCGCAGAAGTCAAAGCATGGTTTTCCAGCGTGCCGTCAGGCGCGAATTCGCACATTCTGCCGCCGGCATCTTTGTCGCGCTATTTGCCATCATGGTCTCCATTCAGGCGATTCGTCTGCTGGGGGATGCGGCCGCCGGCAAGGTCTCTTCCGAAGCCGTTTTGGCTTTGCTCGGTTTTGCTGCCTTGAACTATTCTGCGTATTTGCTCTCTCTGACCCTGTTTGTTGCGATTTTGTTGTCTTTGTCACGGAGTTATCGCGATTCCGAGATGGTTGTCTGGTTCTCTTCTGGCTTATCGCTTACCGCCTGGATACGTCCGGTACTGGTTTTCGCAATACCTCTCGTGGCCGCCATTGCGGCACTGACTTTGGTGCTTTCTCCGTGGTCCAACCGGATGAGTACCGAGTTCAAGCAGAAGATGCAGGTGCGTAGCGACGCCTCGCAGGTGGCGCCAGGAAGTTTCAAGGAGGCGGCTTCGACCGAACGCGTCGTTTTCGTCGAAGCCATTGGTGAAGACCAGACCTTCGTCAGAAATGTTTTCATCAGTGCCGTGCAGCACGGCAAGCTTGGCGTGACGATGGCGAGCAAGGGCTATCAGGAAACGGCCGAAAACGGCGACCGTTTCATGGTGCTGGAAGAGGGGCGTCGCTACGAGGTGGTCCCCGGAACCCCTGAATTCAGAATCATGAACTTTGACCGCTATGCCCTGCGGGTTGAAACCCGCGAGGCGCGTGGTATCGAGCGTACGGTCGCCGGGGAGTCGTCGCTTGATCTGCTGCGCTCGGACAATCGTCGCGACCTTGCCGAGTTGCTCTGGCGCATCAACGTGCCGATCTCGGCGGTTGTTCTCGCCCTGCTGGCCATTCCGCTTTCATTCGTCAATCCACGCGCCGGTCGCTCGGCCAACCTGATTCTGGCCCTGCTCGTGTACATGATCTATAGCAACATGCTGCAGATGGTGCAGGCGTGGGTGGCACAGGGGCGAGTGTCATTGCTGGTCGGTTTGCTATCCGTGCATCTGCTGATGATCGTTGCGCTGCCCTTGTTGTTCGCCCGGCGTATCGCTGTCTTTTCCTTCCTGCGACTGCGGCGATGAAACTCTATCAACGCTATTTGGCGAAGGAAGTCTCGGCAGCTGTTTTGCTGGTGCTGGTCGCTTTTCTTGCGCTCTTCAGTTTCTTTGATCTGATCGGTGAATTACGCGATGTCGGCAAGGGGGGCTACCAACTGCTCCACGCCATGGGGTTCATCCTGTTGCGTCTGCCGGGGCGGATTTACGAGTTGATGCCGATTGCGGTATTGATCGGGGCGCTTTACGCCCTTTCAACCCTTGCCCGGCATTCTGAAATAACGGTTCTGCGTGCTTCCGGCCTGTCGACAGGCAGGCTGTTGCTTACCTTGCTCCAGATCGCAACGGTTTTCGGGATGATTACGCTGTTGATGGGGGAGTTGGTCGCGCCGCCGGCAGAGCGGGCCGCTCGACAACTGCGGCTGAGTGCTGTCGGCAAGTTGATTGCGCAGGAATATCGCACCGGCTTGTGGGTCAAGGATGACATGACCTTTGTCAATGTGCGTGCCGTGACGCCGGATAACCAGTTGCGCAGCATCCGCATCTACGAATTCGACAAGCAGGCCCGCCTGCTGTCGGTGAGCGAAGCGGAGGAGGGGGAGTACCTGCCGCCGGCCAGTTGGAAACTGAAGAATGTGGTACGCACGAAACTTGACGGCAATCGTGGCAGTGTCAGTACCGAACCCGAACTGGTCTGGGGGTCGGCGCTGAATCCGGATATTCTGGCAGTCCTTCTGGTGAAGCCAGAGAGTATGTCCTTGCTGCATTTGACGTCTTACATCAATCATTTACGCGTCAATAAGCAGAAAACCCAACGTTACGAAATCGCGCAGTGGAAGAAGGTGGTTTATCCGCTTGCCGTGCTGGTCATGATCGCTCTCGCCCTGCCATTCGGGTACACCCACAACCGGGTTGCCGGCGTCAGTCTCAAAATATTCGCCGGCGTCATGATCGGTGTGCTATTCCACCTTTTGAACGGCCTATTTTCCAACCTTGGCGCAATTAACAGCTGGCCCGCGTTTACTAGCGCTGCTGCACCCTCTTTATTGTTCATGATGGCGGCTGCCGGCATGCTGTGGTGGGTGGAGCGCCGTTAGGGCTATCGCAACTTCAGGCGTGAACAATCCGGGTGTCGGCAATGTGATCGTGCAGGAATTGCCGATCCCGGTCGAATAGCGCCCAGAGGATGCCGATCCCGAAACAGGCGATGCTGAACCAGGCGGCCATGTAGCGGAGCACCGCCTGTGCCGGCCGCAGTTTGCCACCACGAATGTCGACAACACGAATCCGCCATGTCTTCATGGCCAGTGTTTGCCCGCCGTTGACCCAGAACCAGCAGAAATAGATCAACAAGACCAGAAAGAAATGGACCTTGCTTACCACATGGGGCGCTTGGATATTGGCAAAGGCGCCAAGCAACACATGTGGCAGAAAGAAGGCGACGGCAAGCACAGCAGTGACTAGCAGGGCTTCGTAGAGCATGGCAGCAAGGCGTCGGCCAATGCCGGGAGGTGTGCCGGAGATGGTGGTGGACATCGGGGCTACTTGCTTTCCGGGGGTGTGGGGGGCGCGGAGTCGCTGCGAGGTGGGCCGCTGATCCGCTGTTTTTCGTCTTCAGGCAGTTGTTTATATTCCTGCCATTTCTGCTTCACTACTGCTTTTTCTTCCGGGCTCATGTTTTTGAATTTGTTGTATTTTTCCCGGGCAGCGAGACGTTGTTGCGGCGTCATTCTGGCCCATTCCTGCATTTTTTTCTGCAGGCGCTGTTGCTCGTCCGGGGTCATGTTTTTGTAACGCTGCGCGACGCCTAGCCATTTTTTGCGCCGATAATTTTCCATGCTGTTCCACTCCGCTGCGAGCGGGGCAAGTATCACCTGCTGTTCCTTGCCGAGGGCGCTCCAGGAAGGTTGTGGCGGTGTAGCGGCAACAACCGGGTTAGTCGATGCCTGTAGCGAGGTGCTCAGGCATGCGGCTACGATTATTGCCGCTGCGAGCTTTTTAGCCATTCGTCAAAATCCTGGTCAAGCAATGCTTCCATTGGCAGGTCTTCCGACAGCAGCGCGCTATCGACATCCGAGAGCTGAGCGACCAGCTCGTCTGCCTGCCAATGGGTGTAGGAGCCAATAGCCAAGGCGGCAATAAGCGCCAATAGCACGTGACGTATGTGGACGCCTTCAAAATGGAAGCGGAAGAAGTGGCCGGCAACTGCCAGGACAGGGTTGGTTGACGGCAATTTCTGAACTGACAGCGCTCGCAGGCGGGCTGCTTTCAGGCGCTCAATCTTGTCAGCATCGATTTGCTGCAGGCTCTGGTTCAGGTGTTGCCTGATTCGAAAGGCAAAGTGGAGTTCGTTCATAGGGTAATCCCCTTTAATTTCAACACGGTGGCCAGTGCGTGCGTGGCTCGCGAGCAGTGTGTTTTGACACTGCCCTCCGAACAGCCCATCGCCACCGCAGTTTCGGCGACATCCATATCCTCCCAGTAACGCATGAGGAAGGCTTCGCGTTGACGTGGCGGCAGCTTGCGGACTTCGCTCTCGATCAGGGCCATGACCTGTGTCTGCTCATACTGCTCATGCGGCGTGTTGGCCAGCTTCGATGTGTTTTCGACCTCCATGTTTTCCAGCGGATCGAAATCCTCTTCACCCTTTGGCGTCAGCATGGAAAACAGCGAGGTCCAAGTTGAACGGACCTTGTGCCGCCGGTAGTGATCGCGAATGCCGTTTTGCAGAATGCGCTGGAAAAGCATGGGGAGTTCTTCCGGCGGACGATCGCCATACTTCTCGGCGAGTTTCATCATCGAATCCTGAACGATATCCAGTGCGCTTTCGTCGTCGCGAACGGCGTACGTTGCCTGCCTGAACGCGCGACGTTCGACAGAGGCAAGAAAATCCGACAGTTCGCGTGATGTTGCCAGGAGGTATTCCTTCTGAAAATCAGGGGGCTGGCGTCCGTATAAGGACGGCTGCGCCTTGACCAAACGAAGCCTAACCGATAAGGTTATACGCTTTTTCGAAAACTAGGTTTGTAAGGCGGAACCAGATGAAGATGACCGGTGCGGAGATTGTAATCAGGTGCCTGCAGGAAGAAAAGGTCGAATATATGTTCGGCTATCCCGGCGGGGCTGTGTTGCATCTCTATGACGAGCTGTTCAAGCAAGAGCAGATCAAGCATATTCTGGTGCGCCACGAGCAGGCGGCGGTGCACGCGGCCGATGGCTATGCGCGCTCTACCCAGAAAGTCGGGGTGGCGTTGGTTACCTCGGGGCCCGGCGCGACCAATGCCGTGACCGGTATTGCTACTGCCTACATGGATTCTGTTCCCATCGTTGTGCTGTCCGGCCAGGTGCCGACGCCGGCGATCGGTCTGGATGCTTTCCAGGAAGTTGATATGGTTGGCATCACGCGCCCTTGCGTGAAGCACAATTTTCTGGTCAAGGACGTGCGTGACCTTGCCGCGACGATCAAGAAGGCGTTTCATATCGCCAATACCGGTCGTCCCGGTCCGGTTGTTGTCGACATTCCCAAGGACGTGACCGCTCAGGTTTGCGAGTTCGAGTACCCGCAGACGGTGCAGATGCGTTCGTACAACCCGGTGGTCAAGGGGCATCTCGGGCAGATCAAGAAGGCCGTGCAACTGCTGGCCGACGCCCGGCGTCCAATCATCTACGTCGGCGGCGGGGCAATTCTTTCGGATGCTTCCGAAAAGCTGACCAAGTTGGTGCATCAGCTTGGCTATCCGGTCACCAATACCCTGATGGGGCTCGGCGCCTTTCCTGCAACCGACAGGCAGAATCTCGGCATGCTCGGTATGCACGGCACCGTCGAGGCCAACATGGCCATGCACTATGCCGATGTGGTCCTGGCTGTCGGCGCTCGCTTTGACGACCGTGTCATCGGGAACCCGGCTAATTTTGCCGAAGAGCCGCGCAAGATCATCCACATCGACATCGACCCATCTTCGATTTCCAAGCGGGTTAAGGTCGATGTTCCAATCGTCGGCAATGTGCCGGATGTCCTTGATGAGATGCTCAAGCTGTTTGAAGGGGCTAAGCCAGATGCCGCACAAACCGCCGATTGGTGGGCGCGCATCGATGGTTGGCGTGCCCAGAACTGTCTTGGCTACAAGCAGGACAGCGATTTGATCATGCCGCAGTATGTCGTGCAGAAGCTCTACGAGATCACCGGTGGCGATGCCTACATAGCATCCGACGTTGGTCAGCACCAAATGTGGGCTGCTCAGTACTACAAGTTCGACAAGCCCCGCCGCTGGCTCAACTCAGGTGGTTTGGGCACCATGGGCGTTGGTTTGCCGTACGCCATGGGCGCGCAGTTCGCCCACCCGGATGCAACAGTCGCCTGCGTTACCGGCGAAGGCTCGATTCAGATGTGTATCCAGGAATTGTCGACAGCTAAGCAGTTCCGTTTGCCGATCAAGATCATCAGCCTCAATAACCGGTACCTCGGCATGGTGCGGCAGTGGCAAGAGATGTTCTACGGTAGCCGCTACTCGGGGTCCTACATGGATTCCTTACCCGATTTCGTCAAGCTGGCGGAGGCTTATGGCCACGTCGGCATGCGTATCGAGCGCCCGGAAGATGTCGAGCCGGCGCTTAAGAAGGCCTTTACCGAGCACAAGAACGACCTCGTGTTCATGGACTTCCAGACCAGCCGCGAAGCCAATGTGTTCCCGATGGTGGCGGCCGGCAAAGGGCTGACTGACATGATCCTGGCTGAAGACCTGTAAGCGCGGAGAATCAGAGAAAATGCGTCACATCATTTCAATCCTGCTGGAAAACGAATCTGGTGCGCTGTCGCGCGTGTCCGGACTTTTTTCGGCCCGTGGTTACAATATCGAATCCCTTACCGTTGCACCGACGGAAGACCCCTCGTTGTCGCGCATGTCCATCGTTACCACGGGTTCCGATGATGTGCTGGAGCAGATCACCAAGCAGTTGAACAAGCTGGTGGATGTGGTCAAAGTGGTCGATTTGTCGGAGGCCGCGCATATCGAGCGCGAACTCATGCTGATCAAGGTCCGTGCCACAGGCAAGGACCGCGAAGAGATGAAGCGCATGGCCGATATTTTCCGTGGCCGCATCATCGATGTTACCGATTCCACCTATGTGATTGAACTCACAGGTGCCAGCAGCAAGCTCGATTCGTTCATCAGCGCCATCGATGCCGGCCTGATCCTCGAAACCGTTCGTACCGGCGTCAGCGGCATCGGCCGTGGCGACCGTATCCTAAAAGTTTGATCAAAGTTTGATAGAAAGAAAGGACTGACATGAAAGTCTATTACGACAAGGACGCCGACCTCTCCCTGATCAAGGGCAAGAAAGTCACTATCGTGGGTTATGGCTCGCAGGGCCATGCTCACGCACAAAACCTCAGGGATTCTGGCTGCAAAGTCACCGTGGGCCTGCGCAAAAACGGGGCTTCGTGGTCCAAGGCCGAGAAGGCCGGCCTGAAGGTCGAGGAAGTCGCAAAGGCGGTCAAGGGCGCCGATGTCGTCATGATCCTGTTGCCGGATGAGAACATCCCGGCCGTGTACTACAACGACGTCGAACCGAACATCAAGAAGGGTGCTGCGCTGGCCTTCGCCCACGGCTTCAACGTGCATTACAACCAGGTCGTGCCGCGTGCCGACCTTGATGTGATCATGGTCGCCCCGAAGGGCCCGGGCCATACCGTGCGCTCCGAGTACCTGAAGGGTGGCGGCGTGCCGTCGCTGATCGCAGTGCATCAGGACGTTACCAAGAAGGCCAAGGCCATTGCCCTGTCCTACGCGGCTGCCAATGGCGGCACCAAGGGTGGTGTCATCGAGACCAACTTCCGCGAAGAAACCGAGACCGACCTCTTCGGCGAACAGGCCGTGCTTTGCGGCGGTGCCGTCGAGCTGGTGAAGATGGGCTTCGAGACCCTGACCGAAGCCGGCTATGCGCCGGAAATGGCCTATTTCGAGTGCCTGCACGAACTGAAGCTGATCGTCGACCTGATGTACGAAGGCGGCATCGCCAACATGAACTACTCGATCTCGAACAATGCCGAATACGGCGAGTACGTGACCGGCCCGGAAGTCATCAACGAAGAGTCGCGCTACGCCATGCGTGCTGCGCTCAAGCGTATCCAGAACGGTGAATACGCCAAGATGTTCATCCAGGAAGGCAAGACCAACTACCCGTCGATGACTGCCCGTCGCCGCCTGACCGCCGAGCATCCGATCGAAACGGTCGGCGAGAAGCTGCGCGACATGATGCCGTGGATCAAGAAGAACAAGCTGGTTGACCAGTCCAAGAACTGATCGCTTTTGTCTCTTGAAGTATGGATGCTCGCCCGGACTTGTGCCGGGCGAGTCTCTTTCTGGCTGGCAAAAAGGTGTATCCTTTTCGCTCCCAACTGCCGAATGGGCCTGATTTGGCCAAACTGAAACGACCTATGCCGGATCCAAAACTGCCCCGTAAAGCGATTTTCAATCCTGAACTGCGCCGCAAGGGCATCTACATTCTGCCCAACCTCTTCACCACTGCTGCGTTGTTCTTCGGTTTTTTCGCCATTGTCATGGCCATGCAGGGGAATTTCGAACGTGCTGCGATCGCGATTTTCATTGCGATGGTGCTTGATGGGCTGGACGGGCGTGTTGCCCGGATGACGCGCACGCAGTCGGCCTTTGGCGCCGAATATGATTCGCTTTCCGACATGGTTTCATTCGGTGCAGCGCCTTCGCTGGTGATGTATGAATGGGCCTTGAAGGATCTCGGGCGTCTCGGTTGGGTTGCTGCGTTCATTTATTGCGCTGGTGCCGCTTTGCGCCTGGCGCGCTTCAACACCACGTTGGAGGTGATGGACAAGCGCTATTTTCAGGGGCTGCCGAGTCCCGCTGCTGCAGCGCTGGTGGCGGGGTTCATCTGGGTTTCAATCGAGAGTGGTTATGCCGGTTCCGATTTTCCGCTGCTGGCTGCTTTTGCGACGATTTTTGCCGGCGTGACGATGGTGACCAATGTCCGGTTCTATAGCTTCAAGGACATCAATCTCCGAAAAAGTGTTCCGTTCATGGCTGTTGCGGCAATAGCACTGGTCTTTGCGCTAATAACGCTCAAGCCAGAAGTTACCCTGTTTGGTTTCTTCGTCCTTTATGCGCTTTCCGGCTATGTAATGGTCATCGTGCGCATGCTTCGCCGCAAACCGAATGTTTCAGGCTGAGGGCCTGGCTGCAGCTTTTCCCGCATGTTGTTTCTCTGGCCGCTCCCATCAGCGCGCGGCGACAAATTTTGATATCTGGAGTTGGACATGAAAGACCGCCTGGTAATTTTTGACACCACTTTGCGCGACGGTGAGCAAAGTCCTGGTGCATCCATGACCAAGGAAGAAAAAATTCGTGTTGCTCGCCAATTGGAGCGGATGCGGGTGGATGTTATCGAGGCCGGTTTCGCTGCGGCTTCCCCTGGTGATTTTGACGCCATTCATGCCATTGCCGAGGCCATCAAGGAATCGACGGTCTGTTCTTTGGCACGAGCCAACGAAAACGACATTGTTCGCGCAGGTGAAGCGATAAGGCCGGCAAAAATCGGCCGTATTCACACCTTCATTGCGACCAGCCCGATTCATATGGAAAAGAAGCTGCGCATGACGCCGGATCAGGTGGTCGAGCAGGCGGTGAAGTCAATTGGCTGGGCGCGGAGTTACACCGACAATGTGGAGTTTTCTGCAGAAGATGCAGGGCGCTCCGAGCTTGATTTCCTCTGCCGGATTTTTGAGGCCGTGATCAAGGCTGGGGCGACGACCATTAATGTGCCGGACACTGTCGGCTATAACCTGCCGAGCCAGTTTGCCGAGACGATAAAGCAGCTTATTTCCCGTGTGCCGAATGCAGACAAGGTCGTTTGGTCCGTGCATTGCCACAACGACCTCGGCCTCGCCGTCGCGAACTCGCTGGCAGCAGTGCTGGCGGGTGCGCGTCAGGTGGAATGTACGATCAACGGCCTTGGTGAACGCGCAGGCAACGCTTCACTGGAAGAAATTGTCATGGCGGTGCGTACTCGCGCAGATGTGTTTCCTGTGGAAACCGGTGTCGACGCGACACAGATCGTGCCGGCTTCCAAGCTGGTTTCTCAGATTACCGGCTATCCGGTGCAGCCGAACAAGGCCGTGGTTGGTGCCAATGCCTTCGCACACGAATCCGGGATTCATCAGGATGGCGTGCTCAAGCATCGCGAAACCTACGAAATCATGCGTGCGCAGGATGTCGGCTGGACACAGAACAAGCTGGTGCTTGGCAAGCATTCCGGCCGTAATGCTTTCAAAACGCGCCTCGCGGAGCTCGGTATCGAACTCGCGAGCGACGAGGTGCTGAATGCGGCTTTTTCTCGCTTCAAGGCGCTGGCCGACAAAAAGCACGAAATCTTCGATGAAGACCTGCAGGCACTGGTTTCAGATGAAACGGTAACGCCGGAAGACGAGCACTACAAACTGATGTATTCCCGAGTTTGTTCCGAAACTGGTGAGACGCCGGAAGCATCCTTGACGCTCACGATCGGTGGTGTCGAGCATAAGGCTGGTGCAGTGGGTGGCGGCCCGGTCGATGCGACCTTCAAAGCAATTGAAACAGTAGTGCAAAGCGGCGCTGAATTGCTGCTCTATTCTGTGAATGCCATTACTACCGGTACCGATGCTCAGGGTGAGGTCACGGTCCGGCTGTCACGCGGTGAGCGAATCGTGAATGGCAATGGTGCGGATACCGATATTGTCATTGCGTCGGCAAAGGCCTATTTGAATGCGTTGAACAAATTGCATTCATCAGGCGACAAGGTCAAGGCGCAAGGCAACGTGTGAACGGTGCAGCCGCCCGGATTGTTTAGCTGCCGGGAGCGATCTCGGCGGTTTGCTTTTGAGGGCGCGTCTTGCGGACATAGATAATGGCCGCCACGAAGAAAATCGTCGAAAGACACGCTTCCACAATGGCTAGGGATTGGCTCATTCCCCGGTCAGAAGTGGCGCGAACCATGCCTTCAGCAAAATAGAGAAGAATCAGCAGCGACGCCCATTTGTAGGTGTAGCGCTTGCCGTGGAGGATGCCGAAGAGCGGCAGCAGGAGCGGTAGGATCTTGAATACCAGCGTTGAGCCACCCGGTTGCAACGGCGCCAGCCTGAGTTCCCAGGCGATTCCAAGAAATATCAGGGAAATCAGGCTGATACATGCGGCTAGATAAGGGGCGCGAAGGTTCATGGATTGGCTAGGCGCTCTGCGGTATAAGTAAATCGCTAATCATGGGGGATTCCAGTAACGGATCCTGGCTTGCCTTGGAAGTATTCATTGGTTTGTGATCGGCGCGCGTCGTCAGGACCAGGCTGGTCTTTGTCGAGCACGAGATTTCTGCCTGCGGTTATTATAACGGCCGTATGCCACCACCTCGCCGCCCCATCTTCCCCTTTTCGCTTCGAATTGTTCGCCGTTTTGGTGAAGAGGGTTTCGGCCAGATCAGCGCCAGCCTGGCCTTTACCACCCTTTTGTCGCTCGTGCCGCTTGCCGGCCTGATGTTGGCGATTGCCTCCGCTTTTCCGGCATTCAAGGCCTTCATCGATCATGTTGATAATTTGCTCGTTGCCCATCTGTTACCGGCTGGATCTGCCGGGCTGATTTCCGGAAAGATTTTTCAGTTCTCTCGGCGCGCTTCGGAGGTCAGCGTTTTTGGCGCCATGGTCCTGGTCTTTACTGCTTTCTTGTTGATGAATACGGTTGAACGCGCATTCAATCATGTCTGGCGCGTGTCGGTGCCGCGCCCTATGTGGCACCGTCTTTGGCTGTATGCCTTGGTGGTTGCCGTCTGGCCGATTGTCATCGGTAGCTTGTTGGCCGCGACCTCGTATGCGGTGACTGCCTCACTGGGATGGATCAGTGGTGGCGGCGGAATTCGTGCTTATGTTTTCAAGGGAATTTCGCTCGCTGTGCTGGTGCTTTTTTTTGCTTTTCTTTATCGCGCGGTGCCCAATGCTACCGTGCGCTGGCGTGATGCCATGCTGGCTGGAGTTTGTGCGGCAGGCGGCTTTGCCATACTGCAGAAGGGTTTCGAGCTATATCTCGCATATTTCCCTTCATACAAGGCGATTTACGGTGCTTTTGCCACCGTGCCGATTTTTCTGCTTTGGGTCTATCTCTCCTGGGCTGTCGTTCTGCTCGGAGCTCTTGTTGCCGCGACACTTCCGGACTTCGGGGGGAACACCCCGCGCAAGCATCGTCGCCGTTAAGGGGCTTTGCTAGGCTCGATGGCGATTACCTCGATGCTGCTGGTCTGCTCATCAAGATGAGTTGCCAGCATTTCGCGAATTTCGAGGTTGTCTTGCTCAACCAGAAGAACCAGTTTCCCCCGGCCCCGCTGAGCGGTGCCTGCGGGCGCAACAAGGGCCTCGGTTCTCCGCATCGGGGTGAATTTCGGGAGAATGAGCACGGGTTGATTTTCGCCATCGACTGAAACCGCAGAAGCGGCCAGAAACGCAGATGTGGCGCGTGTCGCGAGAATTTGCAGCCCAAGTTCCAGATGTTCCGGATTTTCTGAAAGTGCCCAGCGAACGATACAAATCTGCCAGTCCGAAATGGTTTCGGTTCGAATGGCAACAATATCCCCGGCGGCCAAACGAGCCGTCTTTCCTGAGACGTGCATCAGCGCGTAGCCGTCAGGGCTCTCGTTGGTGACCATCCAGCTGGTGAGCTCGCCAACCTTCGTGTGCTCGTCGTGGAAGAGTTGCCATAAGGCGGGCAGACCGACGCAAAGAACTGCCCGGTAATTTTGGCGGCGACGCGGAAAGCGTCGCTTTCCTGCGTGCCCCCAGTAATGAGCGAGGCGCCTTAGTACGCCATGTCCGACAGGGGTAGCAGCAGACTCTGGGAGATCGATGTCACCGGGGTTGAGTCCGGCTTCCAGCGCCATCATCTGCTCCTCCAGTAGCGCGGAAAGCGATGCGCAGGTGAAACATAGCGCTCCTTCCGGTGCAGCCTGGCGACTGCTTGCCGTTGGCGGGGCGTCACGGTCGGGATCTATCCAGAAAATACCTTCTGCCTCAGGGTTTTCCGTCGGCGAGGGTAAAAATTCCGCGCGGATGCCGAAACGGTTGATGTATTCGACCACCAAGTCGATTTCCCTCGACGAAAATGAGGCAGGCTGCGCGCAAGCCAAAAGCAGTGTCCGCAAATAGATTGCCCGTAGCGTTCCTTCTGCACCACGAACAGCTACATCTGCAAAATTTTGCTCGGTCGCCAAGGCATAGGTGCGATGCAGGCGTTGCCAGATACCTACGCCCGCAGGTGAGGCGACATGGTTGCTGATCAACAGGTGACAACCCAACGCGTCGAGCGCGCGCCACAGCGTGAGCTCTCGGGGGCGCCGCAAGCCTTTGATCAGGTGTTCGTCAAGATCGCCGAGTGTGTTCAGATAGTCTTCGGCGACTGTCAGCAGAAGATCCTGCATCCCCCTGACCGTGTGGCGTATTCGTCGTGACAGAGGCAGCGAAACGCCGGTCAGGTCGGGCAGAAGTCGCTGAACGACGCCGTGGGCACGGCTGTAGAGAAGATCCAGAACCTTGTGGCGCTGATGGGCCGCTGTCTGTATTTCGCGCAGCGCGGTTAAATGCGCATGCAGCGGCGCCAGCTCGTCCTCGGCTTTAGCTGCCGGAGGGGTTGCCAGCCAGTCAAGAATGGCGCGCAGGTCAATCAGCGCCAGCGTCTCGTCGTCTGAAGTGGAGGGGAAATCGTTCATGTTAAGGGGGTAAGTTACGCCGCCGCTATTATAGAGAGGCGCCAAGGCTTGCGCCTTGGAGAAATGCGGGCTGCGAGCACTTGGAGTCCAATTGTGGCGGGATTTCCCCGAAGATTGGAAGCAGGGGATTGTTTTGCCGTGCTTTCTTGCTATAATCTCCCCCTTTTTCTGATTTCGGAAGACAACACAATGGTTGTAATTCGCCTTGCCCGCGGTGGCTCCAAGAAGCGCCCTTTCTACAACATCGTTGTTGCTGACTCGCGTAACCGCCGCGACGGCCGCTTTATCGAGCGCGTCGGCTTCTACAATCCGGTTGCCGCCGGTGCCGAGGAAACCCTCCGCCTTGCCAATGATCGACTGACCTACTGGCAGGGTAACGGCGCCCAGTTGTCGCCGACAGTTGCCCGCCTCGTCAAGCAGTCTGCCAAGGCTGCAGCCTGAGAGCGCCCTGACTCCCTTGCCCGGTAATAGTGACTTCGTTGTCCTCGGCAAAATTGTTGGGGCCTACGGAGTTCAAGGTTGGGTGAGGGTGCATGCCTTTGCTGATGATCCACAGGCTTGGAGCCGCCTCTCTTCTTGGTGGCTAGGGTTGGAAAACTCCCCGCCGGAGCACTGGCGGGAAGTGGCGCTGACAAGCAGCCGCCTGCACTCCGATTCCTTGGTGGTTCAACTTGAAGGGGTTTCGGACCGTAATGGCGCCGAAGCCTTGAAGGGAACGTTTGTCGGCGTGCCGCGTGCGGCAATGCCGGCGGCGAAAGATAATGAATACTACTGGGCCGATCTGATCGGTCTGGATGTGGTTTCTGCTCGTGAACATCCGCTTGGCAAGGTTGAGAAGCTGATCGAGACGGGGGCCAACGATGTGCTGTGCGTCAGGTCGGACGATGGCAAGGAGCATCTGCTGCCCTTCGTTGCGGCAGTGATCCTCGATGTGGATCTGGCGGCCAAGCGCATACGTGTCGAGTGGGAAGCTGACTGGTGAGCGCCTTTGCCGTTGATGTCGTGACCATCTTTCCCGAGATGTTTGCGGCACTGACCGAAAATGGTATTACTCGCCGGGCACTGGAAGAACAGCGTTGGTCGCTGAATTTCCAGAATCCACGGGACTATGTGGCCAGCAACTACCGGACGGTCGATGACCGGCCGTATGGTGGCGGCCCCGGCATGGTCATGTTGCCGGAACCGCTGGAAACCGCGATTGATGCGGCCAAAGCGAGGCAGCGTGAGGCGGACGTGGCGAAGAGCCGGGTCATCTACCTCTCGCCGCAGGGCAAGCCGCTGACACATGAGCGTGTCATGCAGTTTGTGGCAAATGCGGTGCAGGCGGATGAAGGGCTGATCCTTCTCTGCGGGCGCTACGAAGGAATCGATGAGCGACTGATCGAGCGCTGTGTTGATGAAGAGATTTCGATAGGGGATTTCGTGCTTTCCGGAGGCGAAATTCCGGCGATGGCGCTGATCGATGCCGTCGTCAGGCAGTTGCCGGGTGTGCTCAATGATGCACAGTCGGCGGTAGAAGATTCGTTTGTGTCGGGCCTGCTGGATTGCCCGCACTACACGCGGCCCGAGGAGTATTACGGGGCGCGGGTGCCGGAGGTGCTTCTTTCCGGTCACCACGAGAAGATTCGTCGTTGGCGGCTGAAGCAGTCGCTGGGGCGGACCTGGCAGCGCCGACCGGAGTTGTTGGCTGGAAGGAAGCTGTCGAAAGAGGAAACGCAACTCCTGGCGGCGTATCGGGCTGAACTCGAGGCCGGACAGGAGCAATGCGGTCAGGAAAACTAATGGAGTTTAAAAATGAATCTGATTCAGCAACTTGAGCAAGAAGAAATTGCCCGTCTGGGCAAGACCATCCCCGAATTCGCCCCGGGCGACACTGTTGTCGTACAGGTGAAGGTCAAGGAAGGTACCCGCGAGCGTTTGCAGGCTTACGAAGGCGTCGTCATTGCCAAGCGTAACCGTGGCCTCAACTCTGCATTTACCGTGCGCAAGATTTCGTCCGGTGAAGGCGTCGAGCGTACTTTCCAGACCTACTCGCCGCTGGTCGCAGCGGTTGAAGTGAAGCGTCGTGGCGATGTTCGTCGCGCCAAGCTCTACTATCTCCGCGATCGTTCCGGCAAGTCGGCCCGTATCAAGGAAAAGCTGCCGAGCAAGTCGAAGGCAGCAACCCAAGCCTGATCATCCGGCTTGTACAACAAAAAAGGCGCCTAGGCGCCTTTTTTGTTGTCTGTTGCTTACGCGTCAGCAGGTGCTGCACTCGGTCTGTTCCTTGTCTTTGCGTTTGTCGCGCTCGATCAAGGCATACGCAGAATGATTGTGGATCGACTCGAAGTTCTCCGATTCAACCACGTAAGCGTCAATCCGCGCCTCGGCATTGAGTCGGGCCGCGACATCCCGAACCATGTCTTCGACAAATTTCGGGTTGTCGTAGGCACGTTCGGTAACATATTTCTCATCCGGCCGCTTCAGTAGCCCGAATAGCTCGCACGAGGCTTCGCCCTCCACCAGTGAGATGATTTCTTCCAGCCACATATGGTCGTTCAGCCGAGCGCTGACGGTGACATGCGAGCGCTGATTGTGCGCGCCACGCTCGGAAATCTTTTTTGAGCATGGGCAAAGGCTAGTCACCGGAACTGCCACCTTGACCGTGGAAACCACCTTGCCGCAGCAGATTTCGCCGGTGAAGGTAACGTCGTAGTCCATCAGGCTCTGCACACCGGAGATCGGTGCCGTCTTATTGACGAAGTAGGGGAAATTCATTTCGATATGGCCACTCGCTGCTTCAAGTCGTTCGACCATTTCCGAGAGCATGGCCGGAAAGTTCTCTACCGAGATTTCGCGTTCGTGGCTGTTTAGAATTTCAACAAAACGCGACATGTGCGTTCCCTTGAAATTATGCGGCAGGCCGACATACATGTTGAACATGGCGATGGTGTGCTGGATGCCGCCACTTCGGTCCTGGACCTTCACCGGATGCCGGATGGCCTTGATGCCAACCTTGTTGATCGCCAGTTGGCGGGTATCGGCGGAGCCCTGCACGTCTTCCATCGGGGCATTCTGGGGTGGGTTCATTGCTGTTCTCGTCGCGTAGTTGCGTAATTGTTTTATGTCTAGCCGTCAGGTAGTTTGCCGTGCCTTCACCGCGCGGAGGATACCTTCACAGTCGAGGCCCAGTTCACTCAGCAGTCGGGCATGATCGCCATGATCGATGAAGCGGTCCGGAAGCCCCAGCCGCATGAGCGGCGTGGCACTTCCGATTTCTTCGAGCACACGGGCCACTTCTGCGCCGGCGCCTCCAATCACAGCATTCTCTTCGACGCTGACGAGCAGCGAATGTTCCCGGGCCAACTGAATAATCAGTTCGCGGTCGATAGGCTTGACGAAGCGCATGTTGGCGACCGTCGCGTTCATTTCTTCACCGGCGGCCAGTGCCGGGGTGACCATGCTCCCGAATGCAAGCAGGGCGACGCCTTGGCCGGCGCGCCGTATTTCACCCTTGCCTATGGGCAGGGTCGAGAGGTCGCTCCCTGGCTCGATCCCCGTTCCGGCGCCGCGCGGGTAACGCACCGCACTGGGAGTATTGAGGCTTATTCCTGTTGACAGCATCTGGCGGCATTCGCGCTCATCGGCGGGAGTCATGACGACCATGTTGGGAATGCAGGTCAGGTAGGAAATGTCGAAAGTGCCATGATGCGTCGGCCCATCGGCACCAACCAGACCGCCGCGGTCGATGGCGAACAGTACCGGCAGGTTCTGTAGCGCGACATCGTGTACCAGTTGATCGTAGCCGCGCTGCAGGAAGGTCGAATAGATCGCGACAACCGGCTTCAATCCTTCGCAGGCAAAACCGGCGGCAAAGGTCACCGCGTGCTGTTCGGCGATGCCGACATCGAAATAGCGATCCGGATACTGTTCGGCAAAGCGAACCATCCCTGAGCCCTCGCACGTCGCCGGGGTGATACCGACCAGGCCCGGTTCTGCTGCTGCCATGTCGCACAGCCAGTCGCCGAATACCTGTGTGTAGGTTTGCTTGCCCGGTGAAGTCGCTGCCTTGATGCCGACGTCGGGCTGAAACTTGGCAACGCCGTGGTAAAGAATCGGGTCAGCCTCGGCCTGTTTGTAGCCTTGGCCTTTTTTGGTAATGATGTGCAGGAACTGCGGGCCTTTCAGCTTGCGCAGATTCTGCAGCGTCGGGATCAGCGAGTCGAGATCGTGACCGTCGATCGGCCCGATGTAGTTGAAGCCGAATTCCTCGAATAGCGTACCCGGCGTCAACATCCCCTTGACGTGCTCTTCGGCGCGTTTGGCAAATTCCAGTAGCGGCGGGGCAACGCCCAAGACTTTTTCGCCGGCACGGCGTGCAGCGTTGAATGTGCTGCCGGAGAACAGGCGGGCAAGGTACTTGTTGAGGGCCCCCACCGGTTGCGAGATCGACATGTCGTTATCGTTGAGGACGACGAGCAGGTCGGTGTCAGCAACCCCGGCGTTGTTGAGTGCCTCAAAGGCCATCCCGGCCGACATGGCACCATCGCCGATGATGGCAACCACCTTGCGGCCTTCTCCCTTCTGTTTGGCGGCCAGCGCCATGCCCAGCGCGGCAGAGATCGAGGTGGAAGAGTGGCCGACACCAAAGGTGTCGTATTCGCTTTCACTGCGCTTGGGAAAGCCTGAGAGGCCGTTGTGCATGCGTAGCGTCGCCATCTGCTCGCGCCGGCCGGTCAGGATCTTGTGGGCGTAGCACTGGTGGCCGACATCCCAGACCAGACGGTCGCTCGGCGTGTCGAAAACGTAGTGCAGCGCCACCGTCAGCTCCACCGTGCCAAGATTCGACGAGAAATGCCCGCCTGTACGGGAGACCGATTCGACGAGAAAGGCGCGCAGCTCTTCCGTCAGTCGCGGGATATCCTCAGTTTCCAGTCGGCGCAGGTCAGCCGGAGAATTGATGGTTGAAAGCAGCGGAAAATCAGTCATGGAAAGCATTTTTAGAATTTCCGGTGGGCGATAAAGGCCGCCAGTTCGGTGAGTCGCTGGCTGCGTATGCCGAAGGGGGCGAGGCATTGCAGGGCTTCGGCTTCCAGTTCGCTGGCAAACCGCTGTGCGCCTTCGAGGCCCAACAGGCTGACGTAAGTTGGCTTGTCTGCGGCTGCGTCCTTGCCCGCGGTTTTGCCTAATGTTGCAGTACTTGCCGTGCAGTCGAGAATGTCGTCGACCACCTGAAAAAGCAACCCCGCGCGTTTTGCAAAGCGATCCAGCAAATCACGCTCGCTCTCCGCCATGGCGGGGCCGCAAAGGGCACCGAGCAGCACCGCCGCGCGGATCAAAGCCCCGGTCTTGAGGGCGTGCATCAGTTCAAGTTCCGGTTGCGTCAAAGGCTTGCCGACCGATGCCAGATCGATCGCCTGACCCCCGGCCATGCCGCAGGAACCACTTGCCCGGGCAAGTACACGAACCATCTCCAGTTGTCGTCCGTGATCGATTTCCTTGTTGCGACAAAGAATGTCAAAAGCCAGGGATTGCAGACTGTCACCCACCAGCAATGCGGTCGGTTCGTCGTGTTCGACATGGCAGGTTGGACGGCCGCGGCGCAGCACGTCATCGTCCATGCATGGCATGTCGTCGTGGACCAGCGAGTAAACGTGGATGCATTCGACGGCACAGGCCGCCGCATCAAGCGCTTCCGGAGCCGCACCCGTCAGCTCACCTGCGGCAAATGCCAGCAGCGGACGCACGCGTTTGCCGCCGCCCAGCGTGCTGTAGCGCATGGCTTGGTGCAGCCGGCCCGGAATCGATTCTGCCGGTGGCAGAAAACGAGAAAGTGCGGTTTCCGTGCGGGCCTGGACACTCCCCATCCAGTCGGCGAAAGGCTGACTCAAGCTGTTTCTCCGTTTTCGTCTTCGAGCCGGCGGAGTTTTCCATTGTCGAGAATGCGGACTTTTTCCTCGGCATCCTCGAGTTTGAGCTGGCAATGCTGAAGTAGTTCAACCCCGCGCCGGTAGGCCGTGAGGGACTCCTCCAGAGGTAACTGACCGGCCTCCATTGAAGCGACAAGTTTTTCAAGTTCGGCCAGTGCGGCTTCGAACTTGAGCCCGGCAACGCCGGTGACTTCGGTTGGGGTGATTTTTGCCATGGTGATGGTGATGCCTCTGGGTCGTCTAGGCAATTGAAGAAAACCCTGAAAAATACCGTAAATAGGGGCTTTTGGTCAAATTGACGGCGGAGGTACAATCCCTTTTTTTCAAAGGCCTTTGCCCTTTTCCCTCCAGGAGGAGAGGAATGTCCGATATTTCATCTGCAACAAAACTCGCGCCTGCCGCCTCACAGCTGTTGGCGAACTGGTATTTCGACGAGCGCATCTTCGCGCTGGAGAAAAAACTCATCTTCGACGCCGGGCCGGGTTATGTCGGCCATGAACTGATGGTGCCGGAACTCGGTAACTACCGTACGCAGGAGTGGCTGGATCACGCGAAAATGCTCGTCCGCAACGACGATACCGTCTGGCAGATGTCGAACATCTGCCGTCACCGCCAGGCGATCATGCTCGAAGGCAGCGGTACCATCGACCGCACCGTGGTCTGCCCGATCCACCGCTGGACCTATGACCGCCAGGGCGAACTGATCGGTGCCCCGCACTTTCCGCAGAACCCCTGCCTGCACCTGAACAAGCGCAAGCTGGAGAGCTGGAACGGCCTGCTCTTCGGCGGACCGCGTTCGGCCAATGCCGACCTCGGCGGCATGAACATCGCCGGCGACTTCGATTTCTCCGGCTACAAGCTCGACAAGGTCGAGGTGCACGAGTGCAACTACAACTGGAAGACCTTCATCGAGGTGTATCTTGAGGACTACCACGTTGCTCCCTTCCATCCGGGGTTGGGAAATTTTGTCACCTGCGATGACCTGACCTGGCAGTTCGGCGACTGGTATTCAGTGCAGCGCGTTGGCGTTACTTCGTTGATGAAATCGGGTTCCAAGACCTACGAGCGCTGGCAGCAGGCCGTGCGCGAGCGCTACGGCGAGGAGAAACCGAAGCAGGGTGCGGTGTGGCTTACCTACTACCCGAACATCATGGTCGAGTGGTATCCGCACGTGCTGGTCGTATCGACGTTGATTCCGCGTGACGTCGACAAGACGACCAACGTTGTCGAGTTTTACTATCCTGAGGACATTGCCATTTTCGAGCGCGAGTTCGTCGAAGCCGAGCAGGCGGCCTACATGGAAACGGCGATCGAGGACGACGACATCGGTGAGCGCATGGATCGCGGCCGGCGGGCGCTGATGAAGGAAGGGCGCAACGAAATCGGCCCGTACCAGTCGCCGATGGAAGACGGTATGCAGCATTTTCATGAGTTCTATCGCCGCATCATGGGCGACAATCTGCGCTGATCACACTGCGCGCTCGGATCCGGCGGCTTTGCCGTCTGCGCAGCACGAACGGATAAGGGTTTCCGCGCATCCTAAAATAGCGCGCAGCACGTATCGAAGGACGTTTTCTTTCCGAACATGCAATCCCTGTGGATGGTCGTCGCCAGCTTTCTCTTCGCCTGCATGGGCGTCTGCGTCAAGGTTGCCGCCGACACTTTTTCAGCGCCGGAAATTGTTTTTTACCGTAGCGTCATTTCACTTGCCCTGATGTTCGGGCTGATGCGCGCGAAGGGTATCGGATTTGCCACGGTGCACGTCCGCAGTCAGGTATTTCGGGGGGCCAGCGGCTTCGCCTCGTTGCTCATGTACTTCTACGCTATTGCCATGCTGCCGCTGGCCACGGCGGTGACCCTCAACTACACCTCGCCGATTTTTCTTGCCCTTTATTTCTCGGCTTTTGCCGGCATGCGCCTGCGTGCCGGCATGGTCGTCGCGCTGGCCATCGGTTTTCTGGGCGTCGTTCTGCTGCTGCAGCCAACGCTGGCTTCGGATCAACTGCTCGGCGGGCTTATCGCCCTGGGCTCGGGCGTCATTTCCGGAGTGGCCTACTTCAACGTTCGAGAGCTCGGTACGCGCGGCGAGCCGGTGGCGAGAACGGTGTTCTATTTTTCCCTGTTCGCGTCGCTGTGCAGTGCGCTGTGGATGCTGCTGTACGAATTTCACCCGGTCGATCTGCACGGCGGGCTGCTGCTTCTCGGCGTCGGTGGCTTCGCGACATTGGCACAACTGGCGATGACCCGCGCCTACAAACGCGGCAAGCCGATCGTCACTGCCAGCCTGGCATACACCGCCATCGTCTTCGCGAGCCTCTTCGGCGCAGTCTTCTGGGGCGACATGCTGCCCGGCGGTGCCTGGATCGGTATTGTCCTGATCGCTGCCAGTGGCGTGGCTGCGTCGTATTTTTCGCGTGCGGAATCTGTCACGATCGTGGCGGAACAGGATTAAACTTGAGTCGGGAAACATAACCACAACGGAGTTGAACCATGATCGTTACCGATCAAGAGCCGGGCCGCGTCAATGTTGCCGTTTTCGGCGAGTTTTCATTGGCTGATTACAAGGAATTCGAAGAGGCCGTTAACTACAAGGTGAAGTTCGAAGGGCCGGTCGATCTGTTCTTCGATCTGCGCCAGATGGGTGATTTCACCCTCGACGTAGCATGGGAAGAGTTGAAGTTCTCACGCTCGCATGCGCACAACTTCAACCGCATCGCCGTCGTCACCGACAGCCAGTGGGTTACGTGGACGGCTTGGTTGTCGCAGATTTTTGTCGATGCAGAAATGCAGATTTTTGCCGACGTCGAGGACGCCTCGGCCTGGCTGGACATTCCTGCCTGACCTGAAGCACGCGATGTTCGAAACATTGATTGATGGCGCTACGCTGCAGGATCATCTGCACGATCCTGCTTGGTGTGTCGTCGATCTTCGTCATCAGCTCGCGGATACTTCGTATGGCGAGCGGGTCTATGCCGCGTCGCATGTCCCGGGGGCGATTTTCCTGCATCTGGACCGCGATCTCTCGGGGCCGATGACCGGCACTAACGGGCGGCACCCGCTTCCGGACATGCAAAGTCTTGCCACTCGCCTTGGCGAAGCGGGGATCGGCAACGATACGCAGGTGGTGGTCTACGACGACGCGCAGGGCATGATTGCCGGCCGTCTGTGGTGGCTGCTGCGCTTGCTGGGGCACCGCAAGGTCGCTTACCTCGATGGCGGGTTCCCGCTCTGGCTGGCTGAAGGGCGACCTTTGTCTGCCGAGGTTCCGGTTCGGCCTGCTGCACCATTCAGGCGCGGGGACCTCGTGCCTGCGCTCGCTGACAGGGTCGATGCAGACTGGCTGCTGGGCCACCTCGATTCACCAGACCTGTGCCTCATTGATGCTCGCGGCCCCGATCGTTTTCGCGGCGAGAACGAGACCATTGATCCGGTCGCCGGCCATATTCCCGGTGCGCGCAATCGCTGCTTCAAAGACAATATCGAAGCCGATGGCCGATTCAAGCCGGCAGCCGTGCTGCGCTCGGAGTATCTGGCGCTGATGGCCGGCAGTGACCCCAAGGATGTTGTCGTGCAGTGCGGCTCCGGCGTGTCCGCATGCCTCAACCTGTTGGCCATGGAAGTGGCGGGTCTGCATGGAGCGAAGCTTTATGCTGGCTCATGGAGCGAGTGGTGTTGCGACCCTTCGCGGCCGGTTGCTTGAACAGGTTTGTAACTGGAAGAGGATGAACATGAAGAAGCCTTCACTGATGCTCGGCAGCTTGGTGCTTGCCCTTGGGTTTGCCAGCACCTCGCTGTTGGCAGACCCCCCGGAAGGCAAGGGCAAGGGGAAACACAAGAAGAACGAAACTGCAGATGCCGGAGCATCCACGACCTCACTGATCACTGCCGGCATCACGGCCAGCCTTGCCCGCCAGTACGCACTCGATTCGGGAGTCAAAATGGGGGGCTACAAGCCGCTGCCGCCGGGCATCCAGAAGAACCTGGCGCGCGGCAAGCCGTTGCCACCAGGAATCGCCAAGCGCCCCGCGCCATCGGCCATGCTCGGTCAGCTACCGCGCCACGCGGGCTACGAATGGCAAATGGCCGGTACCGATCTGGTGCTGGTTCAGGCGGGTACGGCTATCGTTGCTGATGTGCTGAAGGATGTTTTTCGCTGATCTCGCATCGTGAAGTGTCCAGTGCGGTTCCACTGGAATCTGCTACCTTTAAACAAGGCATGATGCTCATAAGGAGAGAGGGATGTCGTTTCGCGTAATGATCATGGCAGGGTTCGTGGCGCTGGTTTCCGGTACGGCTTTGGCGCAAGGGAAGAGTAGTGCATCTCATGGTGGCGGCGCACCGGCAAGCACTCCGGCGCCGGCTGCCCCGGCGTTGAGTTCCAGTGCTGCGCCAGCGACTCCGAGCGTTGGTGGAACAACGAGTGGATCGATTCCGACTACTGGCAGCATCGATGCCACGCGGTCGGCCTTGCCGCCGTTACCGACGGCGAGTGGCCTGCCTTCCGGTCCGATGACGACACCGCTGACCCCCACATTGCCGGGTGCTGCGGGGGATTGCATCGGCAAGAGTGATCGTACTGACACAGGCGCCAGCGAGGCGAGGAAGTGTCAGTAAGCGCTTGAGCATGTAGCCGGGCAATACTGCCCGGCACTCAGCCCAATGTCCGTTCGTGGCGATTAACCTGCGCAGCGGGCATATCGAACCACTCGAACCACTCAAACCATGAACGAGCGCGGCACTTATTGCTGCGCCTTGGTTTTCTTCGGCCGCGCAATCAGCATGGCCACCGCCGCATCAGCCAGTTCGTCGACCGACAACTCACCGTCCGGCCGGTACCAGTGGCTACTCCAGTTGAGCATGCCGAACAGCAGCAGGCGCACCGGCGGCGCGGCGGAGGCCAGCTTGTCGGCTTGCTGCAGCGCCTCCAGCGTCTCCTGCCAGGGCACCTGATAACGGTCGAAGGCGGCGGCGATTTCGGCGCGCGCCTTGTCGTCCAGCGCCCGCGCTTCACTGACCAGCAGTGGTGAGCGGCAGTCGCCTTCGAGCAGCGTGCCGAGGTGGGTGCGGACCAGCACGCGCAGTTTCGCTTCCGGATCGTTGATACCGTCGATGGCCGACAGGAGCTGCGCGTGGCCGGCGTCCAGCCCCTCGATCATCGCCGCCTTGAGTAGTTCCTGCTTGCTGCGGAAGTGGTAGAACGGGCTGCCCGAGCGCATGCCAACGGCCTCGGCGATGTCGCGCGTGGTGGTGGCGTCAAAGCCCTTTTCGACAAACAGCTTCGCCGCTGCGCGCAGCAGTTCGGCGCGGCGGTTCGGTTCGAGTCCGACATCTGATTTTCGGCGGGGCATGGCGGTCAGAGCGCGGCAGCGATGCGCGTGCCTTGGTCGATGGCGCGCTTTGCATCCAGTTCTGAGGCCACATCAGCGCCGCCGATCAGCGTCACCGGAATGCCTGCCGCCTCCAGCGGCGCCTTCAATTCGCGGCGCGACTCCTGCCCGGCGCAGACGACGATGGTATCCACCGGCAGTGTCTTCGCCTCGCCATTGACCGTGATGTGCAGGCCAGCTTCGTCGATGCGCTCGTAGCTGACGCCGGGGATCATCGTCACGCCGCGTTTCTTCAGCAGCGTGCGGCGGATCCAGCCGGTGGTCTTGGCCAGCCCGTCGCCGACCTTGGACGACTTGCGTTGCAGCAGAAAAACCTGCCGCGGCGCGGCTACGTCGACCGCCGGCTTGAGGCCGCCACGGTGGGCGTAGCTGGTGTCGATCCCCCATTCGCTGTTGAAACGCTCCGCCTCACTGCGCTCGTCGTGCGAGTGGGTGAGGAATTCGCCGATATCGAAACCGATGCCGCCGGCGCCGATGATCGCCACCGATTTCCCGGCCACCTTGCGGCCTTCAATGATGTCGAGGTAGCTGGCGACCCGATCCCTCATGCTGTCGCTTTCGATACCCGGGATCGGCGGCATGCGCGGCGTGATGCCGGTGGCCAGCACGACATGGTCGAAGCCGCCGGCCTTCAACGCCTCAGCGTCAGCACGGGTGTTGAGCTGCAGCTTGACGCCGGTGGTCTGGATGCGGCGGCCGAAGTAGCGCAGCGTCTCGTTGAAATCTTCCTTGCCGGGAATTTGCTTGGCGATGTTGAACTGGCCGCCGATGCGGTCGGCCGCATCGAACAGTGTCACCTCATGGCCGCGCTCGGCCGCGGTGGTGGCGCAGGCCATGCCAGCCGGGCCGGCACCGACGACGGCGACCTTTTTCGGAAACTCGGCTTTCGTGATCGTCAGTGTCGTTTCGTGGCAGGCGCGCGGATTGACCAGGCAGGAAGTCAGCTTGCCGTTGAAGATGTGGTCCAGGCAGGCCTGGTTGCAGGCGATGCAGGTGTTGATCTCGTCGCCCCGGTTGGCGGCCGCCTTGTTCACGAAATCGGCATCGGCAAGGAAGGGGCGGGCCATCGACACCATGTCGGCGCAGCCCGAGGCGAGCACGTCCTCGGCCACTTCCGGCGTATTGATGCGGTTGGTGGTGATCAGCGGAATGCTCACCTCGCCCATCAGGCGTTTGGTCACCCAGGCGAAGGCGGCGCGCGGCACCATCGTGGCAATGGTCGGGATGCGCGCTTCGTGCCAGCCGATGCCGGTGTTGATGATGGTCGCGCCGGCCGCCTCGATGGCCTTGGCCAGAGCCGCAACTTCGTCCCAGCTGCTGCCGCCCTCGACCAGGTCGAGCATCGACAGGCGGAAGATGATGATGAAGTTCGGCCCGACTTTCTCGCGCGTCGCCTTCACGGTTTCGACGGCGAAGCGGATACGGTTCTCGAACGGGCCACCCCACTGGTCGGTGCGCTGGTTGGTCTGCGGCGCGATGAACTGGTTGATCAGGTAACCCTCGGAGCCCATGATCTCGACGCCGTCGTAGCCGGCCTTCTGCGCCAGACGTGCACAGCGTGCGTAGTCGGCGATGGTCTTGCGGATGCCCCATTGCGTCAGCGCACGCGGTGTAAAGCGGTTGATCGGCGCACGCAGCTTCGAGGGCGCCACGTTGAGCGGGTGGTAGCCGTAGCGGCCGGTATGCAGAATCTGCAGCGCGATCTTGCCGCCTTCCGTGTGTACGGCCTCGGTGATCAGGCGGTGCTTGCCCACCTGCCAGGGAAACGAAAGCTGTGAACCGAAGTGATAGACGCGGCCGGCCAGGTTTGGCGAAAAACCGCCGGTGACCATGAGGCCGGCACCGCCACGGGCGCGCTCGGCGTAGAAGGCCGCCATGCGCTCGAAGCCGTTCTTAACTTCCTCCAGCCCGGTGTGCATCGAGCCCATCAGCGCGCGGTTCCTGAGCGTAGTAAAGCCCAGGTCGAGCGGGGCGAGCAGGTGCGGGTAGGGTGCTTGGTTCATGAGCGGGTCTCCGGAATGATCTGATTATTAATTAAGCAAGCAAGCGCTTGGTTATTGTTCCGGAAAGTGTGTGGGAATGCAAGCGCTCCTTTGGTGCCGCCTGCGCGGCAGCGAGACCACTTATGGCAAGCGAACGGCGCCTGTTTCATCCATCGCGAAGACGGGGTTGAAGCAGATTTCCCACAGGAACCCGTCCGGGTCGGCGAAGTAGCCGCGGTAGCCGCCCCAGGGGGCGCGTTCGCCGCGGCGTACGAGGCTGGCGCCAGCGGCCACAGCTTCTGCCAGCGCGGTGTCTTGCCGCTTCGCTGGCCACGTTGTGGGCCAGCGTCAAGGCAGCGAGCCGCTACCTTCGGGTGAGACGGTGGCATCCTCGGCCAGCGCCTCACGGCCGAACAGCGCGAAGGCGACGCTGCCAGCCTGGAAGAAGGCAACGGCCTCCTGGCTAGCGGTAGATTCTTGCCAGCCAAGCGCATGGTAGAAGGCCCGGCTGTGCGCGAGGTTGCGCACGCCGAGGGTGACGAAGCTGATGGTCTGTTTCATGGAGGGCTCCTGTAGTGCGTGCCGTGCATGTGGCAGCAAGGAGAGATTATTCGCGTTTGCAGCCAGCGGGGGAAATGGCGCTGCAAGGCGGACGGCAGCCGGCACGCAAAAAACGGCAAGCCCCTTCCGAGTAGGCTTGCCGCAGAGTGGCAGAGAACCCCGGTGCAAAAAGTCGTTTCAGGCGGCGTTGAGCGAATGCATGACGCCGTCCAGCGCCTTATCGAAGACCGAGCTGGTTTCGACGATGCAAGCCGCGCCGTCGCGGATTTGGCGGGCGAGGGCGTCGGGCGAGATCGAGATGGCCTTGGCCGCACGGTGATTCGAAAAGACCAGGATGCCTTTCTGCGGACTGACCCAGTTCAGGCGTTCGCGGGTGTTGTTGCCTTCGGTATCGATGAAATCGACCCAGTCGCCGCGTTTCAGCCCTTGCACCTGCTCCAGTGCATCGTGATCGCGGGCGCGACGCATGGGCGGGGCTCCGACCAGAACAACTTCTTCGATAAGGACGCCTTCTTCTATCCGGCGCGTAACGAGCAGGTCGCCTTCGCTGGCAGCGTAAGGCGTGAATGCCATTACCGCCGTCGCTGCGGTGTCCGCCGCAACAGGGGGCACGGATGGAGCTTCTGCCTGGGTCAGCGACCCTTTGAGAGCCGAGGCATGAAGCGAAACCAGAGAATCGAAGAAGGTATTGCGTTCTTCCTGGGAAGTGCCGACTCGGTTGAGGCCGGCATTGATGCGTGCCAGCAGCATGGGAAGGGAGCTGATCAGACGCAGGCGTTCGTCTGCATCGGTCTTGGCGGCGACGCTCCAGACCAGTTGGTCGGCGACATCCAGTGCTTCTTGCCAGGTTGCCGACTCGTTTTCGCATTTCAGTGCCGTTTGTTGCAACAGGGCGGTCCAGTGTTCGCTTAGAAAATTGGCGACGGCTTCGGGGATCTCCTTCTGCAACACAGGCTGCATGGCTTCCCGCGCACGTTCCCAGGCGGCGTCTTCGATCTCCCGACGACTGACTGCTTCTGCCGCAACGTTCAGCGTCGACGCCGCTTCGGCTTCGCAGTCGGTGACGAACCCTTCCAGTTCGGTGATGGCTTCGCCAAAGATCTCGACGTTGGTTTCGAACTCGTTCTGGATGCGGCTGACGAGCGTCGCCAGCTTGTGCTGGAAGGGATCGTCCTCGTGGCTGCCTGCGCCCCAGTGCAACGCGATGCCGGTGATGCCGTCAAGAAAGCGGCGCGCCGGATGCTGGCGATTGGCGAAGAAGCTGCTGTCGAGCATTGCGACCTTGAGTACCGGGATCTGCAATTGCCCGATCAGCGATTTGACCGAGGCTGGCAACTCGTCATCGTTGAAGATGAAGTCGAAGAGCATGGCAACGATGTCGATCGTTACCGATTCCAGTGGGGTGACCTGCTGTGCAGCCGCAGAGTCACGTACCTGCTGCACCTGGTTCATCGCAATGCCGGCGCCTGGCTGCCATGGGGTGTGCTGCACCTCGTTCAGCGAGGCCAGGAAGGCGTGGCTGATGCTGGCCGCGTTGATCGGGACGTTGACCAGATTGTTGCTATCGCCGATGGCGGCGCTGGCCGGAGAGATGTCAGTAGCGCCAACAGCAGCGCCACCAAAAAATCCGCCCGGGCTGCGTGCCGCAGCGATGCGTTGCATGGCGCCGAGAAGATCGCCCGTGCCAGCCGGGAGGGCTTCGGCTGCCGTCTGCAAGGCAGCGACAATCGCGTTTCCAGCGGCGGCGGTAGTAGCAGTACTTGTGGCGCTGGCGCTGTTGTTGCGGCGGTAGTCACGTTTGAGGTCAGGCAGGATGCCCCGCTCTATCAGTTCGGCGTTGATTTCGCGATACATGCCGGGCAATGCCTGGTGCAAATGGCGCTCTATCCGGCGTAGCAGAAGGAGTCGGGTTTTGGCGTCGAGCCCCAGCGCAGCCGATGCGTCGGCGAGCGACTGGCAGAGGTTTCCGGGCGCCAGGGGGTTTTCGCCCTCGACAGGCTCATCGTGCCCGAGCAAGGCAGCAACGCGGCGGTCGAGCGGATACAGTTCGTTGTCGCAGGTTTCGGCGAGCTGTGCGGCAAATTCCCTGACCACGATACGCTCGGAAAGCTCCTCGTCGCCAACCAGTTGCAAGCCATCAAAATCCGGCACTTCCAGCGTGCTTGCAGAACTGCTGGCAGGTTTCCGCCGGCTTTCCGCGAAGCTGTGGCGGAAGGCTTCGATGACCTGCACCCAGTCGCGCTCAATGTCCTGACGCAGATCGAGATAGCGGGTCTGCAGCAAGCGTTCGCGTGTTCCATCGGCGAGGAGAAACAATTCCTCGGCAATCGGCGCGCGGATATCAGCCAGCCAGCGGCAAAGTGCTTCGCCGAGTTGCTCCAGGCTGTCATTGACCACACGCAACCCTGGGCTGCGGTCGCGGGAAGTTGCGTTGATCGAGACAATCTTGCGGGAGGTGGGTGCGCTCATGATGGTTTCCTAGGCACTGTTCTTGTCGGAGGCCGTTGCCGGCTGATCGAAGATCAACTGCGCTTTGTCTGCCTGAACCATTTCCGCCAGATCTTCCGGTGCTATCTGGATGGCGCGCTGCCCCAGATGATTGGAAAAAACCAGGATGCCGCGTTGCGGGCTGATCCAGGTCAGACGTTCGCGTGAGGTGTTGCCATCCGCCAGATGGAACTCAACCCAGTCACCGCGTTGCAGGCGGTTAACCTGATCAATGGCGCTTTCCTCAGAGATCGGCAGCGAGAGAATTTGCGGTGGCGGGGAAGGGGCCAGTTCGGCGCGCAGCACGACGGCGTGAACTTCAATCAGCGCATCGAAAAATGGGCGGCGATCCGTTCTTTCAGTATCGATCAGGTCGAGACCGCGGTTGAGGCGCGCGAGCAAGGCTGGAATCAGCCCGATGAGCTGCAGGCGCTCATCCTGATCGCTTTTCGGCGTGAGGCTCCAGGCCAGGTCTTCGATGACCGCAACAGTATCTTGCCAGGACAAGCTGTCTTCCGCGTAGAGCACTGCTGCGCGCTGAAGGACGTCGATCCAGTAGCCCGCGAGAAAATCTCGGGCCAGGTGCGGTAGCGGGCGTTCAAGGTAGTCGCGTGCTACGGCTTCGGCGCGCTCCCAAGCGACCGTCTCCGTGCTGCCGCTGCGTACGGTGACGTTGTTCGCCAAGGCGCTGATGCGTTCGTGAAAATCGGCAAAGGCTGCGCCATTGGGCGCCAGATCGTCGAGGACGCGGTCAAGGCCGAGGTTGAATTCACGCTCGAAATTCGCTAAATCGCCGCCCCGTTCGCACAAATGCTGGCACATCGGTGCGATATCGTTGAGCAGCGTTCGGGCCGGGTGCTGCCAGTCTGCGAAGAAGGTGGATTCGCGCATGGCCAACTGCAGCATCGGCATCTGCGCCCGAAGCAGCGAATCCTTGATCGCACGCGAAACGTGGGAGTCGTCGAGCACGAAGCCAAACAGCATGTCGATGATGTCGACGGCCGTCTTTTCCAGTTGCTGGTCGCGCTGATGCGGCCACGGCGTTGGCGCCGACTGCTTGCAGGGCGTGCGGCAAATCATGTCGTCGAGGGATTCAATGAAGATCCGGCTTAGTGCCGGAGCGTCAAGTGAGTGCTTTGGCGCAGGAGCGGGCGTCTGCAGAGCGCGGGCAGGGGGTTCCGGGCTTGCAGCCGGAAGCGCTGCGTCGACGCTATCGAGGCCCCGGCGTCGTGACAGCGAAAGATCCTGCCTGTTGTCGAGCGCCCGGGGAGGTGCTCCGTCGGCCTCGCGCAAGCGAGGTGAAAAAGGTATTACCTTGCCGTTTTCTTGTGCGCCCATAGCCGCTTCTCCTCGCACCGGGCTGCATAGGCAACACGCGGGGCGTTAGTGCTCAGGGCATTCACGGGGAGGATGGCGACGAAGCGCACCAACGAAGGGAGACTAGAGATGAGAGAACTCGCAACCGACAATAGCGTACCGCGGCCAAGGGCCAAGATGATTGAAACGGTACGCATGAAGGAGGAGTGATCCACATCAACCTCGTTTATCTGGTGGTCCCGCTGCCTTGGCGCGTAAAACTGATTCGCTGTAGGCCGGTAACTTTGCGTCGCCATCTTTCGATGGGTTTGCCCTGTTTCAGAGATCGGCAGGTTTGCTCTTTGCGAACATTCCGTAACCGACCGTGGTTTGCGCCAACCAAAAAATCTGGAAGGACGAAACTACTTTATAGCCGATCGCTATTGTTCTGCAAGGATTATTTTTGATGACGCGCCAGCGCCCAGCCGACGTGCTCGCGCACCAGCAACGAGGGGTGTTCGGCCCGGCTGGTGAGTGTGGCCAGCACTTCCGGGGTGCCCGGTGCGTTGCCAAGCGCAACGGCAATATTGCGTAGCCAGCGCTCGTGCCCGATGCGGCGGAGCGGGCTGCCGGCAAGCCGGCTGTCGAATTCGCTTCGCTCCAGGCGAACAGGGCCGGCGGCGCTGGCATCGAGTCCGTTGCGCGGCGCGAAATCCGGGTCGCCTATTGTGGCAAAGCGGTTCCACGGGCAGCACAACTGGCAATCGTCGCAGCCGTAGATGCGGTTTCCCATCAGCGGCCGCAGTTCTTCTGGAATGGCGCCGGCAAGCTCGATCGTCAGGTAGGAAATGCAGCGCCGGGCATCGACCTCGTAGGGGGCGACGATGGCCTGCGTCGGGCAGGCGTCGATGCACGCCGTGCAAGTGCCGCAGTGTTCCTCGATCGGGGCATCCGGCGGTAGCGGCAAGCTGGTGTAGAGCTCGCCGAGAAAATGGTAGGAGCCGCCACGGGTCAGCGACAGGGTGTGCTTGCCGCGCCAGGCGGTGCCGGCCTGGCGGGCGAATTCACTTCCATGACCGGTGCCGAATCGGAGAAGGCGCGGTAGCTGAACGGTACGCTGTCGCCCAACTCTTTGGCGATCCGGTCGGCTAGCTTCTGCAGACGGTTGCGGATGGTCTTGTGGTAGTCGCGGCCCAGCGCGTAGCGCGAAACGTAGGCCAGCGCACCATCGGCGAGTATGGTTTCGGCCTCCGCAGCTTCCGGCCAGTAAGGCAGGCGGGCGGAAATGACGCTGACGGTGCCGGGGTGCAGGGTGCCCGGTTCGGCGCGCAGGGCGGCATGTTTGGCCATATAATCCATCTCCCCGTGGCGGCCGAGTGCCAGCCAGCGCATGAGGTTGGGGGTGGCTTCGCGGGTGTCGGGGCGGGCAATGCCCAGCTCGGCGAAGCCCAGTTCCTGCCCCCAGATTATACATTGGTTGAAGTTTACGTAATTTCGAGCTTATACTGGTATCACTTTGATTTTTATCGTTTCAACCACCCGGAAGAGTTTGTCGATGCTGGCTTGGGCGAGTACTTCCGCAGCGATTCGGTCTGTCTGGTCGAGTGGCCCGACAAGGCAGCCGGCTTTGTGCCGCCGCCAGACCTCGTTGTCGCCCTCGAATTCCAACCATTCGAACAATCCGGGCACGATGGCCGCCGCGTCACGCTGTCTGCCAGGTCGCCGGAGGGTGAGCAATGTCTGAACACCTTCCTGACCACACCCGCCGCCAACTCATCCGCTTTGCCGGTGGCGCCTCCCTCGTCCTCCTCGTAACGCCACTGGCGCAGGCGGCGCGCGGCAAGCCCGTCAATCCTAGCGTGCTGGCAGTTCGTGTCTGGCCGGCAGCCGACTACACGCGGGTGACGCTGGAGAGCGATGCTGCGGTCAAATTTTCCCAATTCACCGTCAAAAATCCCGAGCGTCTTGTCGTCGATCTTGAAGGCGTCGAACTGAATGGCGTGCTTGAGGGTCTCGCTGGCAAGATTGCTGGCGACGATCCCTACATCAAGCTGCTTCGCGCCGGGCGCTTCAAGCCAGGCGTGGTGCGGCTTGTCATGGAGCTGAAGACCGAGGTAGGCGCCGCAGGTGTTCGTGCTGGCGCCGGTGGGCGAGTACGGACATCGGCTGGTGCTTGACGTTTACCCGGCCAACGCGCCGGACCCGCTGCTGGCGCTGCTTGAGAAGCGCGAGCAACTGCTCGGGCCGGATGGACGACAAGCCGGCGAACGCTCGGAACCGCAGCAAGCCCTGGCCGAGCAGAAGCGTTCAGGCAAAGCCGGTGGTCGATCGCCTGGTGACGATTACCCTCGATCCGGGGCACGGTGGCGAAGACCCGGGTGCCGTTGGTCGCGGTGGCAGCCACGAAAGAACGTGACGCTGGCGGTGCGCGTCGGCTGAAAGCGAAGATAAACGCTGAGCCCAACATGCGTGCAGTGATGACGCGCGATTCCGATTTCTTTGTACCTTTGCACATGCGTGTGCAAAAGGCGCGCCGGGTGCAGTCTGACCTCTTCGTATCGATTCACGCCGATGCTTTTATCAAGCCGGATGCGCGCGGGGCTTCGGTGTTCGTCCTTTCGGAAAATGGAGCCTCGAGTTCTGCCGCCCGCTGGCTGGCGAACAAGGAAAATTCGGCCGACCTGATCGGCGGCGTTAACTTCGGCGTCAAGGACCCGATGCTTGCGCGCACGCTGCTGGACCTGTCACAGACGGCAACGATCAACGACAGCCTGAAGTTGGGCAAGGCCGTGCTCGGCGAGCTTGGCAGCGTTGGCAACCTGCACAAGGCCCATGTCGAGCAGGCGGGGTTTGCCGTGCTCAAGGCGCCGGACATCCCTTCCATCCTGGTCGAAACAGCATTCATCTCCAACCCGGAAGAAGAGCGTCGGCTCAATGACGAGGCTTATCAGGACAAGATCGCGGAAGCGGTGATGTCCGGTATCCGCAAGTATTTCAAGCTGAATCCGCCACTGGCCAAATCGAAGCTGGCAAGCCTCGATTAAAGGGGCGCCGGAGTGCCTTGGCAGCACGGCAATCTTGGCGGTAAACCTTTATAATTCAGCCCTTTCGTCCCCTTCATCCTTTTCGTCGGTCCTCAGCCTTCCTGATGCTCGTTTTCCGCGGTACCTCGCAACCAGCGCCCAGCGCCACCGTGCTCACCATCGGCAATTTCGATGGCGTGCATCTCGGCCATCGTGCGCTGCTCGCGCGTTTGTGTGCCGTCGCGGCGGAGACCGGGCTGCCACCGGCCGTGCTGACCTTCGAGCCGCATCCACGCGAATTTTTCGCCCCGGAATCGGTGCCGACGCGACTTTCCAACCTGCGCGAGAAGCTGGAATTGATCGCCGCCGATGGTGTTGAGCTGGCCTTCGTCAGCCGCTTCAACAAGGCCTTTGCCAGCCTGACTGCCGACCAGTTCATCGAAGAGGTGCTGGTCAAGGCTTTGCGTGTGCGGCACCTGATCATCGGCGACGATTTCCGTTTCGGTGCCAAGCGAGCCGGCGACTTCGCCTTGCTGCAACAGGCGGGTGACGCCTTCGGTTTTCGCGTTGAGGCGATGAGCACGGTAGTGTCCAGCGAAGTTCGCGTGTCCAGCTCGGCAGTGCGCGACGCCTTGTGGAGCGGTGATATTGAGCGTGCAGCCGAGTTGCTCGGCCGCCCGTACGTGATGGATGGGCGTGTGGTGCATGGGGCGAAGGTTGGGCGTCAGTTGGGTTACGCCACTGCTAACATCCGCATGAAACACGACCGGCCGCCGCTGCTCGGTGTCTTTGCGGTCGAGGTGACCGGCTATGGCGACAAGCCGCTGCCCGGTGTGGCCAATCTGGGCTACCGGCCGACAGCGAATGCCGTTGTGCGCCCGATTCTCGAAGTGCATCTGTTCGATTTTGCTGCCGACATTTACGGCGCGCACCTGACCGTCCGCTTCCTGCACAAGCTGCGTGACGAAATGAAGTTTTCTGGCCTCGACGAGTTGAAAGCGCAGATCGCGCGCGACGTCGAGAGTGGAAAAACCTATTTCTTAACCACAGAGACACAGAGACACAGAGAAAATCTCTAGTGTTCCTCTGTGTCTCTGTGCCTCTGTGGTGATTGGTTTTGCTATGGCTGACTACAAAAGCACTTTGAATCTTCCCGATACGCCCTTCCCGATGCGCGGCGACCTCGCCAAGCGCGAGCCGCAATGGGTTCGCCGAGTGGCAGAAGAAAAAGCTCTACGAGAAGATCCGCAAGGCGGCCAAGGGGCGGCCGCGCTTCGTGCTGCACGACGGCCCGCCCTACGCCAACGGCGACATCCACATCGGCCACGCGGTGAACAAGATTCTGAAGGACATCATCGTCAAGGCGCGCACGCTGGCCGGCTTCGACGCGCCCTACGTGCCGGGCTGGGACTGCCACGGCCTGCCGATCGAGCACCAGATCGAGAAGCTGCACGGCAAGCACATCGCTGGTGACAAGGTGCGCGAGCTGTGCCGTACCTTTGCCGGCGAGCAGGTCGAGCGGCAGAAGAAGGATTTCATCCGTCTTGGCGTCTTGGGTGAGTGGGATAACCCCTACCTGACCATGGCCTTCAAGACCGAGGCCGACGAGATCCGTGCGGTCGGCAAGATTCTGGAAAAAGGCTATCTGTACCAAGGCCTGAAGCCGGTGAACTGGTGTCTTGATTGCGGCTCGGCACTGGCCGAGGCCGAAGTCGAGCACGAGGACAAGACCTCGCCGGCGATCGACGTTGCTTTCCCAGTGCACGAGAACCACGCCGAGAAGCTGGCCAAGGCCTTCGGCCTGACGCACCTGCGCGGCCCGGCCTTCGCCGTGATCTGGACGACGACGCCCTGGACGCTGCCGGCCAACGAGGCGGTCAGCGTGCATCCGGACCTCGACTACGACCTGGTCGAGACCCCCAAGGGCGCGCTGATCCTGGCGCGCGAACTGGCCGAATCCTGCCTCAAGCGCTATGAGCTTGAAGGCAAGGTGGTCGGTTCGTGCAAGGGCGCGGCACTCGACCAGATCCTGCTGCGCCATCCGTTCCAGGCGCGCGACGTGGCCATCATCTGCGGTACGCACGTTACGTCTGAGGCTGGTACCGGCCAGGTGCATACGGCACCGGCACACGGCGTGGACGACTATGTGGTCGGCAAGCGCTACGGCTTGCCGGTGACCAACCCGGTCGACAACGACGGCAAATTCCTTGGCAACGTGCCGGCGCTCTCCGTTGGCGAACTGGCCGGCAAGACGGTGTGGGAAGCCAACCCGCTGGTGCTGCAGGAACTCGAAGCCAAGGGGCTGCTGCTCAAGGGCGAGAAGATTCGCCACAGCTACCCGCACTGTTGGCGTCACAAGTCGCCGATCATCTTCCGGGCGACGACGCAGTGGTTCATCGGCATGGAACACAAGCTGGACGAGAATGCACCGACACTGCGCTGGGTAGCCGAGCGCGCCGTCGATGAGACGCAGTTCTTCCCCTCGTGGGGCCGTGCCCGCCTCGAAGGCATGATGAAGACCCGCCCGGATTGGTGCGTTTCGCGCCAGCGCAACTGGGGCGTGCCGATTCCGTTCTTTCTGCACAAGGAGACCGGGGCGCTGCATCCGCGCACGTCGGAATTGATCGAGGCCGTTGCCAAGCGTGTTGAACAGACGGGTATCGAGGGCTGGTTCTCGCTTGATCCAGCCTCACTGCTGGGTGATGAGGCCAGCCAGTACCGCAAGATGAGCGACACGCTCGACGTCTGGTTCGACTCGGGTACGACGCACTTGTCGGTGATGCGCGGTTCGCACGCCGAGCAGTGCGATTTCCCGGCCGACATGTACCTCGAAGGTTCCGACCAGCACCGCGGCTGGTTCCAGAGCTCGCTCCTGACCGGCTGCGCGATCGACGGCCGTGCGCCGTACAAGGCGCTACTGACGCACGGCTTCGTCGTCGACGGCAAGGGCCTGAAGATGTCGAAGTCGAAGGGCAACGTCATCGCGCCGCAGAAGATTTCCGATACGCTCGGTGCCGACATCCTGCGCCTGTGGGTAGCGGCAACCGACTACTCCGGCGAGCTGACGATCTCCGACGAGATTCTCAAGCGCGTGACCGAAGCCTACCGCCGCATCCGCAACACGCTGCGTTTCCTGTTGGCCAATACCGCCGATTTCGATGCAACGAAGGACATGCTGCCGGTGGCCGAATGGCTGGAGATCGATCGCTACGCCTTGGCCATGACGCGCCAGATGCAGCAGGACGCCGAGGCCGATTTTGGCCGCTACGAGTTCCACCGAGTCGTGCAGGCGCTGCAGACATTCTGCTCGGAAGACCTCGGCGGCTTCTACCTCGACATCCTCAAGGACCGCCTGTACACCACCAAGGTCGACTCGCGCGCCCGCCGTTCGGCGCAGAGCGCGCTGTGGCACATCACGCAGACCTTCGTGAAACTGATGGCGCCGATCCTCGCCTTCACCGCCGAGGAAGTCTGGCTGGTGCTGAGCGGCGACGCCGAGAAATCGGTGATGCTGGAAACCTGGCAGCCGTTACCGGCGCAGGCAGACGAATCCGAACTGCTGGCGAAATGGACGCTGATCCGTGGCGTTCGTGGCGAAGTGACCAAGGCGCTGGAAGACCTGCGCATCGAAGGCAAGATCGGTGCGCCGCTGCAGGCGGAAGTTTCGCTACAGGCGGATGGCGAAAAATTCGAGGCGCTGGCTTCGCTGGGCGACGATCTGAAATACGTGTTCATTGTTTCGGCAGCCGCGTCGTCAAGGCTGCGGAAGAAAAAGTCGCTGCCACGCCGCTGGCGCACGCCAAGTGCGAGCGCTGCTGGCACGTGCGCGATGATGTCGGTGCCAATGCCGAGCATCCCGACCTGTGCGGCCGCTGCGTCAGCAACCTGTTCGGCGAGGGCGATGCGCGTGCCTGTGCCTGATGACTTGAGCCCCTCTCCCGAGAGGTGCAAATCCCCAAGCAGTGCAGCGTGACGGCGCCGCTGATTGGCGTAGCAGGATCTCTCCAACGAGATGGTACGTACTGGCAGCCGTCATAATCGTGCTCGACCAGGTCACGAAGCTGGTTGCGCTAACATCTATTCAGCTTGGCGAAACGATCTACGTCACCCCGTTCTGGAACTGGGTGCTGACCTTTAATCGTGGCGCCGCGTTCAGCTTTCTTGCGAGTGAGGATGGCTGGCAGCGCTGGTTCTTCACCGTGCTGGCGCTTGGGGTGTCCGGCTGGATCGCCTTCATGCTGCGCCAGCATCCAGCACAGAAGCTGTTGTCGTTGGCGTTGGCATTGATCATGGGCGGCGCGCTGGGCAACGTCATCGACCGCATCCGCTTTGGTGCTGTCGTCGATTTCGTGCAGTGGCATGCCGCCGGCTACTACTGGCCGGCCTTCAACGTTGCCGATTCGGCGATTACCGTGGGCGCGGTGTTGATGGTGCTGGACCAATTTGTTGCTGGTGCTCCACCGGGAAAAGGGACAAGCATGACTGAAACTGCAATCACCGTCCAGCCGGACAGCTTTCTGACCCTGCATTACCGCCTGTCTGGCCTCGACGGTACAGAGCATGTCAGCACCTTCGACATGTCGCCGGCGACCTTGCAGATGGGCGGTGGACAGCTTGCTGCATCGTTGGAGGCCTGTCTTCTGGGGCTTGGCGCTGGCGAGCATCATGTCTTTCAGCTTGAGGCCGATGATGCCTTCGGCCAGCACAACCCGCGGCTCGTGGAACGTATCGCTCGTAGTGCGCTGCCATCGGAAATGGAACTCAAAGTCAATTCGCTGATCGAATTCGCTGCTCCGGACGGTGCCGTGCCCGGAGCCTCCGGCGGCGTTGCCGGTTTGTTGCGTGAGCTGACCGACACGGTGGCAGTGTTTGATTTCAACCATCCGCTCGCCGGCCAGCCTGTCCGCTTCGAAGTCAAGATCATCGGCATCCTTTAGGAATACAAATGGAAGTTATCCTCGCCAACCCCCGCGGCTTCTGCGCCGGCGTAGAACGCGCCATCGCCATCGTCGAGCGTGCGCTGGAGAAATTCGGTGCGCCGATTTACGTTCGCCATGAAGTGGTGCACAACAAGTTCGTTTGTGATGATTTGCGGGCGAAGGGGGCTGTTTTTATTGAGGAGCTGGCTGACGTCCCGGCTGGCTCCACAGTGATTTTTAGTGCACACGGCGTTTCAAAATCGGTGCGCGACGAGGCTGAAAAACGTGGCTTAAAGGTGTTTGACGCGACCTGTCCGTTGGTAACGAAAGTGCATAACGAAGTCACTAAGCTGCATCAGGATGGTCGTGAGATTGTGATGATTGGCCATCGGGGACATCCGGAGGTTGAAGGAACGCTAGGCCAGTCCTCTGCTGGCATGTATCTGGTCGAAACGGCTGAAGACGTGGCGCAGTTGCGAGTGAGAAACGAAAAAGCTGTCGTATGCAACCCAGACGACACTCTCCGTCGATGATGCCGCAGGGATTGTTTCGTTCCCTGCAAGAGCGCTTTCCGCTCATTCAGGGACCGAAGAAAGATGATATCTGCTATGCCACCCAGAACCGGCAGGAGGCGGCAAAGGAACTGGCGGCGCGCTGCGATTTCATCATCGTCGTTGGCAGCCAGAACAGTTCGAATTCCAACCGCCTGCGTGAAGTTGCCGTTGCGCGAGGGGTGGATGCCCGGATGGTAGACAACGCCTCGGAAATCGACCCGGCCTGGCTGCTTGGTAAGCAGCGAGTTGGCGTAACAGCGGGGGCCTCTGCGCCCGAAGTGCTGGTGGATCAAGTGATCGAACGGCTGCGTTCGCTTGGAGTCGCAACGCTACGCCAGGATGACGGAATGCGCGAGAATGTTTCTTTTCCGTTGCCACTCGAACTGCAAAATTGAGAGAGCGGGTTTTATGAGCCTCAGCCGGCCAGCGCTTTTGAGCCGGGGCGATTCAGTCTCAATTTAGGGGGCTTCTTTCCTCCTGTTTTTGCCGACCAAGGGTGTCCGGTCTCCGTTGTATCGTTCTGTGGCGGCGTTAATTCTATCCGCACGCGGCTTCTTACTGCGTGGCTGTTGACATAGCCGGGAGAGAATTTCGCTGTTTTGAATTGGGCTACGGCATATTCCAATAATTCGTGTGGCAAGGTGGATTCAACGACGAGTACGAAGTCTATTGTCCCCGAGGATGAAATCAGGAGCATTATTTCTGCGCTGCCAGCAAGATTGCGTACATTGATTTCGGTAGGCGTGGTGCTTACCTCATGTAACGGCCGAGGGGGCTGGGTCAGTTGGCTGATCGGGAAATATGAATCAATAGGGGCTGAAATGGATTCTCGTCTTTCTTCCTGTTTGTTTGTCTTAGTAATGGTATCGGGCAGATTTTCCTGTTCAGATTTCTGCGTTTGCAATTCAGTGCTGTGGGCTAGTCCCCCCGCGATATCCCTGTAACGAAATGTTGCCTGCAATGCGGAGCTGGCAGCTACACTGCTTTGTGAAAATTCCGGCATGCCAGCGTCAAAGAAAGAAATGCCTGCTACGTGCATCAGCAAGGATGCAACCAAGGATAAACAAAGCGGCACGGTTCGCTGGCATTTCATTGGAGGGATTATGAATCAGGGCTCGACATCAAAGATCGTAAATGTTGGCATCAGAGCGCCGGCTATCGGTTCTTTTTGTCCTTTTGTCGTATAGGCAAAGCCAATCTGTTTATGGCGACTAGAATTCGGCAAGAAGAAAGGATGGGGTGATGCCCTTGAGAAAAAAATTAGCTAGTTCGGGATTTACTCTACCGGAATTGATGGTGGTGATTGCCATCATCGCTATTTTGGCGGGTATAGCGATCCCGTCTTTCCGAGATTTTATTGTGATTAGTCGTCTTGCAGGAGAAGCAAACGATTTGATGACAGATTTGGCGTTTACGCGTGCAGAAGCGGGGCGCCGAGGCTTGCGTGCCACAATCTGTCGAAGCACTAGTGGCACTTCCTGCGCAACGGGCTCTGGATGGGAAGGGGGGCGTATTGTGTACGTGGATATCGATGGCGATGGCGCAGTGGACGCTGATGAAATTCTTCGGGTCACCCCCTCCGGCGGATAAAGATGTTGCGATCACGGCCATCAAGTTCAGTACTTTGAATTCGATTACCTTCCGGCCGAATGGCGCAGCAAGTTCTTCTGGGTGCTTCGAGATCAAAGAGGCCTCCACCTCTCAATATAAGCGTCAGGTTATGTTGTCTACTACGGGTAGAACCTCTCTTAATTCTCCAGCAGCGACAGGGGTGGTGCTGTGTACACCATGATAGCTGAGGGTGGTTTTTCTTCCGTCCGTAAAGTTGGCGGGTTCACGCTTATCGAGGTGTTGGTGACCCTTGTGATTGTTAGCGTTGGCCTTCTCGGATTGATCGGCTTAATGTTGCGCGGGCTGCAAACAAGCACCGATTCGGTTCTTAGGTCGATTGCGATCGAACAGGCTTACGATATGGCGGATCGCATGCGTACGAATATGGCAGGCGTGCAGGCTGGAAATTACGACGCGGTTTCCGGTACCACATCCTGTTCAACCCTGAATGCTGCAGCCAGTTCTGGTACGGCAACCGTTGGCGCCCCAAGCTCTGCACCAACTTGCAGTTCCTTCTGCGCGTCGTCGAGTTGTTCGGTGGCTAATGCAATGAGTTATGACGCCTGTTCTTGGCATGCCGCTAACTACAATGTGCTTCCTTTGGGCGCAGGTGCGGTGTGCAAATCCAGCGTGGCGGGGGCGAACTGGTTCACGATATTCGTTTCCTGGGATGAAACAAAAAGTGGCGCAACCAATCGAACTTTTATGTTGAGATTCGAGCCATGACAGAGAAAAATCTCAAAAATTTCCTTCCCGCAGCGAGGTTTCTCCTGTCGGAGTTGATTGTCGCGATGGCGATTGGCATCCTCATGACGGGTGTTATTGCCGCGTTCTATATCAACATGCGCGGTACGTTCCGCTATCAGGAGGATTTGGCACGTATTCAGGAATCTGGCCGTTTCGCTATCGATATGATGGCTCGGGATATCCGGATGGCGGGTTATAACGGTTGTGGAACGATTACCGATTTCGCCAACACCATCAATGGTGGAGGCAACGCAATGTTTGACTTTTCCAAACCAGTTGAAGGGTTTGAATCGGGTTACCCATCCGGAATGACGGGAGTAATCGCAGGTATTGATGCCGTAGTGATAAAAGGCGTTGACGCATCGGATGAGCTGGTCGTGCAAGCCCATAATGCAAGCGCAGCACAGATTGGTACATCAGAGCACACGATTCCGGCCGGAGCGATTTTGCTGGTTACGGATTGTGCGCATGCGGCGATTTTTCAGATGACGGGGCCCAAGACCACGGGAACTAAAACAAATATAGTCCATAACAAGGGTACGGGTGTCCCTGGTAACTGCGAGCAAGAACTGGGGGTGAGTTGCCCTGGCAAAAAGGAGTATAAGTTCAAGCCTGGTGCTTCTGTCATGCGGGTCTTCGCCAATGGCTACTACATCGCGCCAGCTTCCAGTGGTAACGGCAATTCTCTCTGGCGCGCTTCGCTTAGTCCTGATAACGGCGCAGGTACTACCGGTACCGCCCCGGAGGAACTCATCGAAGGCGTGGAAAGCATGCTTATCAGCTATGGGCTTGACACAAATACCGATCGATCGGGCGACGTGTTCAAACACGCGAGCGAGATTTCCAGTGCTGATTGGTCAAAAGTCGTAGCCGTCAGGGTTTCCCTGCTTCTGCGTTCGCAAAAAGCAAAGCAGACAACGGGGAGCCAGACCATTGTGTTCGACCGTGGGCTTGCTGCGGTGCCAGCAGCGACAACTTTTACTGATGGTTACCTTCGCAAGGTGTTTTCTGAAACAGTAACGGTGAGGAACCGGACGCCATGAAGAACCTGTCCGTGGCAAGACCGTTCAGGCGGCGAGAAGGCGGCGTTGTGCTGGTGACTGCCGTAATGTTTTTGGTGGTTTTGACGCTGTTGGTAATTTCAATGATGCGTACCAGCATTCTTGAAGAGCGCATGGCCGGCTACTCCCGCGATTGGAACATCGCGTTCCAGGCGGCTGAATCTGCATTGCGGGCTGCGGAACGTGAAGTTCGCGACGGGATCAATATCGTCGGTCAGACGGGTTTTGTTTATGGGTGCAGTACTTCATCGACGCCGGGTGGTCGGGGGCCAGGATTGTGTCTGCCCAATCTCTGCACGGAAACAAATAGTACAAACACTGATTTCGACTGCTGGCCGATCTGGAAAGATCTGATGAAACACCCGCAAACCAGCAAGCGTGATGCCGGCTGGGTGGATGGAACCTCCGCCAGCCCGCGAACAAGACCTTATAACTACACGGACAGCTTGAAAACGATTCCGGATGTAGCCGCACAGCCACGCTACATTATCGAGGTGCTGACAGTTCCTGAGGCGGCCTCCCTCAAGCCTGGCTCAGGAGCCCCGTCGCAAAAATTTCTCTACAGAGTCACTGCTGTCGGATTCGGGAAGAGTGCCAATACCCGTGTCACTCTGCAAGGCAATTACCGCCAATATTGATCGGCCGGGAAAGGATTTACCATGACCCCAAGATACTTCGCTCAGAGTCTCGCGTTCTTGTATGGCGCGGTGGCAATGGTGTTTTCGCACGCGCTCAATGCTGCGCCGTCAGATGCTTTGGCACAGGCGCCGATTTACCTTACTGCGAGTCAAAAGCCGCTTGTGATGCTAACTATGGCCCGGGATCACAGGCTTTATTACGAGGCATATAACGACTATTCCGATCTTGATGGCGATGGTTCGATCGATATCGGGTACAAACCTTCGATTACCTATGAGGGGTACTACGACTCCGAGAAGTGCTACACCTACGATACCGCGAATAAACTGTTCAAACCGGTCAGTGTGACGGCGAACAAAAAATGTTCCGGGCAGTGGAGCGGCGATTTCCTCAACTATGTGACTACCGCCCGGATTGATGCCTTGCGCAAGGTGCTATATGGCGGCAAGCGTTCCACCGACATTCCCGGGGACGGAGCAGGCACCGGCGTTTATACCGTGCTTGAGCGGACATTCATTCCTCAGGATGCGCATGCCTGGGCGAAAGAATACATGGGCGCCGGCAGCGATGCCGCGACAATCGCCCTGAATGGTTACGACATCCGCGAATATACGCCGTTGCAGATGCCATCTGCGGCTGGCTATACGCATCTTTTTGGAAATGTCTCGTTGAATGCAACAGCCTCCGAGCCGTTGATGCGTGTTTTATCCAACACGCGGTATCGGCCTTGGGAATGGGTTTCCATTGAATCCAGTCAAGGGCCAGCCGCCGGAGATAAATGCAATGATGGAACCGGAGTAAAGGACTGTGTTTCTGGTGGAGGATGGGCGGTAGTCCCTGCCAGCATTACCAATGGCTTGTCAGGCCTCACCATCAAAACCTATAACACGACAGGCAATTCCGGAAATCCGACCACTGAGGCTGGTTTGGATAGTATGGAAAGCACGTATGGTATAGCGGCCAAGGAGTGTGGGAGCGGGAGCATTTCGACCATCGATGGCAGCGCAAACCCGTTTGTGCCGGGAAGTGCGACTTGCACGTCGGACGACTACATGACCATCATTACCGGTACCTTGAATATCCCGGCGGCAGGCAGCTACCAATTTGCCGTCGATGGTGACGATGCGGTCGATGTCTGGATAGATGGGACAAATCGCGCCAGTTGGTATGGAGGGCATGGTGATTGCGACTGCTATGACCATGCATCCGGAGTGATCGCGTTAACGGCAGGGGCTCACAGCATCAAGTTCCGCCACCAGGAAGGGAGCGGAGGAGATAGTTTCACTTTGAGTTGGTTGCCAACAGGGACAGCCCCATCGATGACCAACTACACGGTGCGTGTGGAGGTCTGCAATAAAACGGTTGGTCTGGAGTCTAACTGTACCGAGTATGCGTATGACGATGGCGGGGTTGACAAATATTCTTACAAGCCGACGGGGATCCTGCACAACTATGCGGGGGCAATGCAGTTCGGTTTGATGACAGGTTCTTACGGAAATAACCTTAACGGTGGGCTGATTCGCAAAGAGATTTTCCCGTTCTCTAACGAGTTCGAGAAAAAAACAGGCGTTTTCTACCGTGGAGCGACGCCACCAACCGGCATATCTTATAAAGATACAACACCGATCTGCGATTGGAGTTACACAAAGGCCGATGCCACCCAGTTGACCGGAACGACTTGCGCCAAAGGAGGTGTGGCAGCGATAGATGCGCTCCGGATCAAGGATTACAACGGTAGCAGCTACAGCACCTGCGGCTGGATTACCAACCGTGCGATCAATGACAACGAGTGTCGCGATTGGGGGAATCCTTTGGGTGAAATGGTGTATGAAGTCACTCGCTACTTTGCCGGAAAAGCGGCGGCAACTGCCTCCTTCAGTTCGAACAAGAGTGTCGACGAGGGGATGGGACTGGTGTCGCTGGCCACGTGGGGCGACCCATATGGTACGGGATCGGGGCAGCCAGCCTTCCCTGCCTGCTCCAAACCGTACTCAATGCTGATCAGCGATGTGTATCCGTCGTTCGATTCAGATTCGGTGACGGGTTCCCCATTCTCGGCATTTGCCGGCGATCTCGGCGCCAGTGTAGACGTTAAGACGTTGGGTGCGACCGTTTGGGACGCTGAGTTAGGCAGTGGTGCGAAGAACATTTTCATCGGTGAAACGACATCGCCGGCGGCGGTTAATGATTATGCGCCAACTGCGAAGTCAGCAGACAACCTTGCGAAGATTCGCGGATTGACACCCAGCGATCCGACTCGACAGGGGAGTTACTCTTCGGCCTTGATGGCCTACTACGCGCACATCAACGATCTAAGCGCAGCTGCCGGGTCGCAGAAACTGTCGACCTATTCCATTGCACTGACGGCGCCGCTGCCCGAGATCGAGATTCCCGTTGCCGGCAAGACGATCAAGCTGGCCGCCTTTGCCAAATCAGTTTATGGGCCTGGTAGTTACCCCATCAGCCCGACGACTGGTTTGCAACCGACCAACCAGATCGTTGATTTTTATTTTCATGCGATTCGCAATGTGACGGGCGCCCCTTCGGATGCGGCGGTCAATGGTGGTCGCCCGTACTACCTCTTCCAGATCAACTATGAAGACGTCGAGCAGGGTGCAGACCATGACATGGACGCAATCGCGCAATATGAAGTGAAGGTGCTTGCCGACGATACGGTGCAGGTCAAGGTGGATTCCCTGTACGCGGCGGGCGGCATCGTGCAGCACATGGGATACGTGATATCGGGCAGTACGACTGATGGCGCCTATCTGGTTGTGCGTGACTGCGACACGGCAAATTCACCCACGGAAGCGCCATGCAAAGGAGGGGGGGCGGACCCGGCAAGCGACTACGATTTCGCGCTTGATTCGCCAAATACTGCTGCCAAGCTGCCGGTGACGAGTACTGTAGTTTTTGCACCGGCTTCTTCTGCATCTACTGCACTTCAGCTCAAGGACCCGCTCTGGTATGCAGCAAAATGGGGCGGCTTCAGCGACGCGAATGGGAACAATTCACCAGACGACACTGAATGGAATACGACGGCGGGTGGCACAACGCCAAGCAACTATTTCCTCGTGACTAATCCTAGCAAGCTGCGAGCCGAGCTGGAGAAGGCATTCAACAAGATTCGCGATGACTCCGGCACTTCGGCGGCTTTGTCTACAAATTCCTTCTCATTCCAGACGGACACCCTTCTCTTCCAGTCGCGCTTCAACAGCGATGGGTGGACGGGCGAGTTGAATGCCTACCCGGTGACGGCATCAAGCATCGGCGCGCCGGCTTGGCAATCTCAGATAGAATTGGGCAGCAAAGCAGCGAACGACAGGGTGATTCTTACCTACGACCCGGAAAAGGCCGTCGCCGCCCGTGGTATCCCATTCCGCTGGGCCAGCATGAGTAATACGAGCACTGGCACCGCAGTTGATGGTGTGCTTGAGGCTGCGCTCAACAAAAATGCTGCTAATACCCTCGACACCAAAGGCGCAGAGCGCGTGACATATTTGCGAGGTGACGAAGACCCGGACATGCGTAGTCGCCCAAAACTGCCGGGAACATCCACACCAAACAAACTGGGGGATATCGTTAACTCGCAAGCGCAATATGTGGGCCGGCCAAATTTCGGTTACGCGGAATCCGGCTACGCGCTGTTCAGCGTTGCCCAGCAGAACAGGACGCCAATGGTGTACGTGGGGGCGAACGATGGAATGCTGCATGGATTCAAGGCGACGCGTTCGGACTCGGATAGTGGTGAAGAGAAACTTGCTTACATTCCCAGTGAAATGTATCGCAAGCGCCCGAATATCACCGGGCCTCGCATGAGTCTCCTGACCGATGCCAGCTACGGCAAAGCGCAGCCCCATCGATATTTCGTGGATGGCACCCCTGTCGTTGGCGATATCTGCACCAACACAGCCTGCACTGCGGCGGGGGACTGGAAGACAATTTTGGTCGGTGGTTACGGTGCTGGTGGGCAAGGGATGTATGCGCTTGATGTGACTAACCCCCTGAATTTCAGTGAAGCGAATGCGGCGACTATCGTCAAGTGGGAGTTCAAGGACGCCGATCACGATGGGGCCACCGGTACGGGAAATATTTCAGGCGATGCCAATCTTGGCTATACCTTCGGACGTCCCTACATCGTGAAACTCTGTACCAACAGAGACACAGGGAGTGCATCTGCTTTTGCTCCCAAGACTTGCCTCGAGCAAAAGTGGTTTGTCTTGTTCGGGAACGGTTACAAAAGTGAAGAAGCTGATGGTTCAGCCGGTACCGGCAAGGCGGTCCTTTATGTGTTGAATGCAGAAACAGGCTACCTTGCAACGAGCGCACCGATCACTGTGGGAGCAGCAGGAAATGGACCGAATAATGGGTTGTCTGAACTTGCCCCGATTGATGTTGATGGCGACGGTGTCATCGATCTTGTCTATGCCGGGGATTTAAAGGGCAATATGTGGCGCTTCGACTTTTTCAATGAAAGTCCGAGTAATTGGCAGGTGGCATTCGGTGGCGACCCGCTCTATACGTCAAAAGACTGGGTTACGCCGACGCCCGCTGTTCAGCCTATTACTACCGCACCAGATGTCATTACCCACCCGCAAGGAGGCGTGCTGGTTGTTTTTGGAACAGGTACCTATCTGTTCGACAACGACAAATCAGACAAGCAGTTTCAAGCCATGTACGGGATCTGGGATAACGACGCCGAGGTTAGTGCAACAAACCATTCCAACTTGCAGGAACAGTTCATTTCAACAAATACAATTGCCGACGAGACCACCACCAGTATTGGTGGCGGGACAGCGGTAACGGTGTCTCATGACTATCGTTCTGTAAGCACCAATACTGTTGATTGGGCAAGCAAGAAGGGGTGGTTCATTCGGTTGGCAGTCGACTATCCATCTCCTACCGGCTGGTTAGCCGAGGGGGAAAGAATCGTGTTCAACCCTGAGGTGCGAGGTGGAAACGTCCTGAAATTTACTAGTACCATTCCAGAGTCCGATATCTGTGCTGCGGGTGGGTATGGCTGGGATTACTACCTTGATGCGTTGTCAGGCGGAGCGCTACCATTCAACCCCTTCACGGATTACGGCGCCACTTCGAATTTCACTTTCTCGAACGGTACGACAGGCACCAATCCGGCCGGCCGAAAATCAACGATCGGCATTGTGGCCCCCGGTACGATCATTACCGAAGGGCAGGGGCGTGGCACTGTTTTCCAAGGTGGGAGCACTGGTGAAATGGACTATTACAAGGCCAATCTCGGGCAAGGGACCGCTGGACGCTTGTCGTGGCGAGAACTGATGACGGATTAAGGGAGGCAGTAGATGCGACATATTTGGTTACAGAGGCGTGAGCGTGGTTTCTCATTGATTGAACTACTGGTTGTGATCGTGATAATCGGAATACTCGCAGCAATTGCGATACCGAATTACAACGAATACATCCGTAAAGCACGCAGAAGTGATGCCAAGTCGGCGTTGACGACCCAGGCTCAGAGAGCTGAGCGTCATTACACCGAAAATGCGACTTATGCCACTTTCACGTTGAGTAGCGCGACTTCTCCCCGATGGTTACTACACCATCGGTTTGTGTGATGCGGCAGGGGCTGTAGTTGCCCCGTCTGCAACGACATATTCGATTTGCGCAACGCCGACAGGCGCTCAGACAGGCGATACATGTGGAATCATGTCAATTAACCAGCAAGGCGTGAGATCTCCGGCAAGTGGTTGTTGGTAGTCGGATTGAAAACTGGTAGACTCTGCGCCCTTAGCGCTGCTGTAGCTCAGTTGGTAGAGCAACTGATTCGTAATCAGTAGGTCACCAGTTCGATTCCGGTCAGCAGCACCAGTATTACCAAAGCCCGTGCAGAGTTTTTCTCTGTGCGGGCTTTGTTTTTCTGTCCTCTTCCATACGGTACCGTTTGGTCGTGCTAATATTTTGACGCTTTTACAAATAAGGAGGCGACACGATGCAGGTTGAAGGTGGCGTATTTGTAGTAACCGGTGGCGCATCCGGCCTTGGTGCTGGCACCGCCCGCATGCTGGTTGAAAACGGTGGCCGTGTGGTTTTGGCTGATGTTCAGCGTGACGCCGGTGAGGCTTTGGCGAAGGAGCTCGGGGTTGCAGTGCGGTTTGTCGAAACCGATGTCACCAGCGAAGAGAGCGCTCAGGCGGCAATCAATGCTGCGGTCAGTACCTTTGGCGGTTTGCATGGCTTGGTAAATTGCGCGGGCGTTGCGCCGGCAGAGAAGGTCCCTGGGCAAGGAAGGGGCAATACATCGTCTCGCCACTTTTCAGCGCGTAATCAACGTCAACCTGGTCGGCAGTTTCAACATGATCCGTTTGGCTGCCGATGCGATGAGCAAGGGTGAGCCCAATGCCGCCGGTGAGCGTGGGGTGATCGTGAGCACAGCCTCGGTGGCGGCTTTTGATGGCCAGATGGGCCAGTCGGCCTACGCAGCGTCGAAGGGCGGCATCGTCGCCATGACTCTGCCGATTGCCCGCGAACTGGCGCGCTCCGGTATCCGGGTGATGACCATTGCCCCGGGAATTTTCGAGACCCCGATGTTGCTTGGCATGCCGCCGGAAGTGCAGGAGGCGCTGGGCAAGATGGTGCCGTTCCCGTCACGCCTTGGCAAACCCGCCGAATATGCGGCGTTGGTACGCCACATCATGGAAAATTCAATGCTCAACGGCGAGGTGATCCGTCTGGATGGCGCCATTCGCATGGCGCCCAAGTAACCTATAATTGCGGTTGTTCGAAAGGCGCGGGGGTTTTGCCTCGCGCCTTTTTCTTTTCAGGGGTTCTGCGGTTGCCATGGGCTGTAACTGTTATCACTGTGGACAGAAAGTTCCGGAGGGCATCGACCTCGTTGTCCAGGTCGATGATGTTTCGCAACCCATGTGTTGCACAGGTTGCCAGGCGGTGGCGCAGGCGATCGTTGCCAATGGCCTGACCGACTACTACCGCAACCGCGATGCAATGCCGGACTCCAGGCGGGAGGCATTGCCTGAAGCGCTGGGTAACCTGCTGTTATATGACCACGCAGAGTTCCAGAAGAGCTTTGTGCGTGTGCTCGACGAAAGTGGCAGCGAACGCGAAGCATCGCTGATTCTTGAAGGAATTACGTGTGCAGCCTGTATCTGGCTGAACGAGCAACATCTGTCCCGCTTGCCGGGGCTGACCGGCGTGGATATCAATTTTGCCACCCGTCGTGCACGCGTACGTTGGGATGATTCGCGGGTAAAACTTTCCGACATTCTTGCTGCTGTGGCCGCCATTGGTTACCGCGCCTACCCCTACGATGCAGCGCGCAGCGAGGCGCTCGCGGGCAAGGAGCGCCGCACAGCCTTGTGGCGGCTGTTCGTGGCCGGTTTCGGCATGATGCAGGTGATGATGTATGCCATTCCGGTGTACTTGGCGGATGGCGACATGGCGCCGGATGTCGAGCAGTTGATGCGCTGGGCGAGCCTGGTCCTGACAGTTCCCGTCGTACTTTATTCGTCAGCACCGTTTTTTCGCAGTGCCTGGCGTGACCTCCGGCTTTTTCGTGTGGGCATGGATGTGCCTGTTGCGCTTGGGGTTGGCGCGGCCTTTCTGGCGAGCGTCTGGGCGACTGTTTCCAATTCTGGCGAGGTCTATTTCGACTCGGTAACGATGTTCGTTTTTTTCCTCCTGGGCGGGCGTTTCCTCGAAATGACCGCCCGGCAGAAGGCTGTCAGTGTTACTGAGGCGTTGACCAAGCTGCTGCCGGCTTTTGCTTCCCGTTTGGTCGATTACCCTGCGAGCCGCACGGTAGCTGAGGTTGTCGCTTCCGACCTGCGCATTGGCGATGTCGTGCTGGTAAAGCCGGGAGATTCGATTCCCGCCGATGGTTGTGTGGTCGAGGGCGTGAGCAGTGCGAACGAAGCTTTGCTCACCGGGGAAAGCCGGCCGGTCCCGAAGCAACCTGGCGATTCGGTCACGGGGGGGGCGGTCAATAGCGAGAGCCCGTTGGTAATCAGGGTCGAGCAGGTCGGTGAAGGCACCCGACTTTCGGCGATCGTTCGCCTGATGGAGCGTGCGGCGACGGAGAAGCCGCGTATCGTCGAATTTGCCGACAAGATTGCCGCCCGCTTCGTTGCCGCGCTGCTGTTGGTGGCGGCAGCGGTGGCGCTGGTCTGGTGGTCGATCGATCCAGAAAAAGCTTTGTGGATAACGGTGTCGGTGCTTGTCGTGACCTGCCCGTGTGCGCTGTCATTGGCGACACCGGTAGCGTTAACGGTGGCCAGCGGTGTGCTGGCACGGGCCGGCCTGTTGGTAACGCGGGGGCATGCCGTCGAGTCGCTGGCGCGGGCCACCCATTTTGTGTTCGACAAGACCGGTACGCTCACCCGTGGCCAGATGCGTCTGCTTGAAACCTGCCCGCTTGGCAACATCGACGTGACGACTTGCATCGCGATGGCGGCGGCGCTGGAGCAGGCGTCCGAGCATCCACTGGGGCGTGCGCTGCATCAGGCGGCGCCTGACGACGCGGTCTTTGTCTCCAGTCTGACGAATGAGCCAGGGAATGGCGTTTCCGGTGTCTGTGGTGCACAAAATCTGCGTATTGGCCGGCCGGAGTGGGTTGCTGAGCTACACGGGATTCCGATGCCGGTTTCGGGTGTCGCCTTGATGACGAGTGGCGACACGGTTATCGCACTCGGCGATGAAACTGGCTGGCTGGCACTGTTCAGGATCGGCGATGAACTACGCCCGGAAGCGGCGAATCTGGTCAGGGATCTGAAGGCTGCCGGTTGTGAGGTGGTGTTGCTGAGTGGCGACGCGCCTGTTGTGGCTCGGCGCGTTGCTGCCGAGCTCGGTATCGAGGATATACGTGCCGGCATCTCGCCACAAGGCAAACAGGAATTTGTCCGGCTGCTGCAGGCGCACGGCGCGATGGTGGCGATGGTGGGTGACGGTGTCAATGATGCCCCGGTCCTTGCGCAGGCGCATGTTTCCATTGCCATGGGTGGCGGTGCCGCCCTGGCACGCACGCAGGCCGACTTTGTGCTGCTGTCCGAAAATCTGGACCACCTTCGCCAGGGACTCGTGATCTCTCGGCGCGCATTGCAGATCATCCGCCAGAATCTGGTCTGGTCCTTTGGCTACAATTTTGTCGCCTTGCCCCTCGCCATGCTTGGTTTCGTTACGCCATGGATGGCCGGGATTGGCATGTCCGGCAGTTCCCTGCTGGTCGTCCTCAACTCGCTGCGTCTGCAGCGCCTGGAGGCATGATGGAAAGCCTGTACCTGCTTATTCCCTTGTCGGTCGTTCTGGTTTTTCTGATTGGCGTTGCCTTCTGGTGGTCGGTTCGAAGTGGTCAGTTCGACGATATGGAAGGGCCCGCCTACCGTATTTTGATGGACGACGATCAGCCTCGGGCCGAAATTGTTGCGCCGCAACACGAGATTTCAGAAAACAGGAAAATTGACGATTGATCTGAATCAAAGACGTTCCGGCCGAGACTCGGCAAACTTTGCTCCAGTTGGTTTGCTTTGGCTGATTTCTTGCGCCGGACCGGGCCAGATCGTTTCTCTGTTGGGGTTGGGGTGCGTTACGACGCACCCTTTTTTTGTGCCCAAAATCTGACAATTTGATTTTGTGCGACGCAACTTGATGTGGATCAAAAGCGTTGGTTTCGGGTTAAAATAGCATTCTAAAAAGCGCTACCTGGCAGGTTCAGGGAGGTAGCATGAGCAGCTTTCCTTCTTTTAATAAAAGAGGTGGTTCCATGTCGGAAACGCAATCCAACTATAACTATAAGGTAGTGCGGCAATTCGCCGTGATGACCGTTATCTGGGGCATCGTCGGCATGACAGTGGGCGTCTTTATTGCCGCCCAACTGGTCTGGCCTGATATGACCCATGGCATTTCCTTCCTTTCCTACGGGCGTCTGCGTCCGTTGCACACCAATGCGGTCATTTTTGCGTTCGGTGGCTGCGCGCTCTTCGCCACGTCCTACTGGTGTGTGCAGCGCACCTGCCACGCCCGGCTGTTTTCCGCGCCGCTGGCGGCCTTTACCTTCTGGGGATGGCAGGCCGTCATCGTGCTGGCCGCAGTGACGTTGCCGTTGGGCATGACGCAGGGCAAGGAATATGCCGAGCTGGAGTGGCCGATTGACATCCTGATCACCCTGGTCTGGGTTTCCTACGCGATTGTCTTCTTCGGCACCATCGCCAAGCGCACAGTCAGCCATATCTATGTTGCCAACTGGTTCTTCGGTGGCTTCATCCTGGCGGTTGCCCTGTTGCACCTGGTCAATAGCTGTGCCATTCCGGTATCGCTGGTGCCGTTCAAGTCCTACTCCTGCTTTGCCGGGTCGCAGGACGCGATGATCCAGTGGTGGTATGGCCACAACGCCGTCGGCTTTTTCCTGACCGCCGGCTTCCTCGGCATGATGTACTACTTCGTGCCGAAGCAGGCCGGCCGCCCGGTGTACTCCTACCGTCTGTCGGTGGTGCACTTCTGGGCGCTGATCTTCACCTACATGTGGGCCGGCCCGCACCACCTGCACTACACCGCGCTGCCCGACTGGACGCAATCGGTTGGCATGATCTTCTCGCTGATCCTGCTGGCGCCGTCGTGGGGTGGCATGATCAACGGCATCATGACCCTGCAGGGTGCATGGCACAAACTGCGCGACGACCCGATCCTGAAGTTCCTGATCACCTCCTTGTCGTTCTATGGCATGTCGACCTTCGAAGGTCCGATGATGGCGATCAAGACGGTTAACGCTCTGTCGCACTACACCGACTGGACCGTTGGCCACGTGCACTCCGGCGCGCTGGGCTGGGTGGCCATGGTCTCGATCGGTTCAATCTACTATTTGCTGCCTAAGCTCTTCGGCAAGCAGGAAATGCATAGCGTCAAACTGATTACCGTGCATTTCTGGGTGGCAACCATCGGTGTCGTGCTTTACATCTCCTCGATGTGGATTGCCGGCGTGATGCAGGGCTTGATGTGGCGTGCGGTCAATGCCGATGGAACGCTGACCTACAGTTTCGTTGAAGCGGTCAAGGGCAGCTATCCGTTCTGGACTATCCGCTTCGTTGGCGGCCTGCTCTTCCTCTCCGGCATGTTCATCATGGCTTACAACATGTTCAAGACCATGGCCGGTGGGAATACCGCCGATGCGCCAGTCTTGGCTGCTGCCGGCCATCACGCCTGATTCAGGGAGGAAAAACAAAATGATTACGCACGACAAGATCGAACGTAACGTCGGCCTGCTGATCGTCCTGACCCTTCTGGTGGTCAGCGTCGGCGGTCTGGTCGAAATCGTTCCGCTGTTCTTCCAGAAGTCCACAACGCAACCGGTGGCCGGCCTTAAACCGTACGACGCCGTTCAACTCGCGGGGCGCGATGTCTATTTGCGCGAAGGCTGCTACAACTGCCACTCGCAGATGATTCGCCCGTTCCGCGCAGAAACCGAGCGCTATGGCCATTACTCGGTGGCTGGTGAATTCGTTTATGACCATCCTTTCCAGTGGGGCTCAAAGCGCACCGGGCCGGATCTCCACCGTGTCGGCGGTCGCTATTCGGATGAGTGGCATGTCGCTCACCTGATGAACCCGCGCGATGTCGTTCCCGAATCGAACATGCCGGCTTATCCGTGGCTTGCCAGTACGCTGGCCAAGAATACGGTCGGCGCCGATATCGATGGCAAGATGAATTCGCTGTCGAAGGTGGGGGTTCCTTACACTGAGGAAGACAAGAAGGGCGCCAAAACTGCCATCGGCGACAAGACGGAAATGGACGTTCTGATTGCCTATCTGCAGGGTCTGGGTACGGCCCTCAAGGGCGCCAGGTAAGGTCATGGACATCAATGATCTGCGTTCCATCGTGACGGTAGTTTCATTTGCCATGTTTCTTGGCATCGTCTGGTGGGCTTACAGCAGGGGTAGCAAGCAGCGCTTCGACGAAGCCGCCAACCTGCCGTTCGCAGAGGATGAAGGCGAACGTGTCCATGCCGGACCGGTTCGCCAAGAAAAAAGGAAAACATCATGAGCGATTTTGTGAATGAGTTCTGGAACTGGTACGTCATCATCACGGTACTGGTCAGTGTCCTGGGTTGTGCGGCACTTCTCTGGGTGCAGAGCACGGCAACCTTTACTGCGGGAAAAACCTGCGGCCACGTTTGGGATGAGACGCTTGAGGAATACAACAACCCGATGCCGAAGTGGTGGAGTTGGATGTTCTACATCACGGTTGTCTTCTCGCTCGTTTACCTTGCCCTTTACCCCGGGTTGGGTAAATTCCCCGGCCTTTTCGGTTGGTCGTCCGTCGGCCAGTACAAGGTTGAGGTCGAAAAAGTAGACGCCCAGATCAAACCACTGTTCGACAAGTATCTGAAAATGGATTTGAAGGCGGTTGCTGCCGACAAGGATGCAATGGAAATGGGCAAGCGCCTCTACCTCACCTATTGCATGCAGTGCCACGGCTCCGATGCGCGCGGTTCCAAGGGTTTCCCGAACCTTGCCGATAATGACTGGCTATATGGTGGCGAACCTGAGCAGATCATCGAGACCATTGCCAATGGGCGCAATGGCATGATGCCGGCCTATGGTGGCAACGAAGAAGCGGTGGGCGGTGCGGCCGGCGCCAAGGAAGTCGCGCACTATGTACGCTCGCTTTCCGGATTGCCTGGCGACTCGTTGCTGGTTGCCAAGGGCAAGGAAAAATTCGCTGCCGCGTGCGCTGCATGCCACGGTGCCGATGGTACGGGGATGCAGGCGATGGGCGCCCCGAACCTGACAGACAAGATCTGGCTTTACGGCGGCAGTGAAAAAACCATCATCGAAACGATTACCAACGGCCGCCAGAACAAGATGCCGGCCTGGCTGGACTTCCTCGGCGAAGGCAAGGTCCATGTGCTGTCCGCCTATGTTTATGGGCTTGCGGCAGCCGGTGACAAGAAATAAATGCTTCTTTTCGCGTGCGGGCCAGACAAGGTCCGCACGTTTTCAGCTGTCGTCCAAACAACAGATTTCCGTCTAGATTGCAGGCATTTTCTCACCGTATATTAGTAACTTCGAATAGACTGATGCAATTCTGACGAGGGTTTGGACGTCTCATCATGAATCAACCGCTAGAGCCTGGTGCCAAAGTCGTCGTGGTGGATACCACGAGCCTCTATGAAAAGCACAAGAAGGTTTACCCGCGCAGCATTACCGGCCTTTTCGCCAACTGGCGCTGGGCAATGGTCTGGTTTACCCAACTGATTTTCTATGGCACGTGCTGGCTGGAGTGGAACGGACGCCAGGCCGTTCTTTTTCACGTCATCGAGCGCAAGTTCTATCTCTTCGGGCTGGTGCTGTGGCCGCAGGACGTGCTGTATCTGGCGATCCTTCTCATTATTTCTGCGTTCGCCCTGTTTCTGGTAACGGCCGTCGGTGGCCGGCTGTTTTGCGGCTATGTTTGTCCGCAGACGGTCTATACCGAAATTTTGTTGTGGATCGAAACCAAAATCGAAGGCGAGCGTCCTGCGCGCATGAAGCTCGACAAAGGGCCGCGCAATGCACGCTGGTTCCGCTTGAAAACTGCCAAGCATGCGTTGTGGCTTCTCGTTGCGCTATGGACGGGTTTTACCTTCGTCGGCTACTTCACGCCGATTCGTGAGCTGACCGAGTCCGCCAAATCCCTCGCTTTCGGACCCTGGGAATGGTTCTGGATCCTGTTTTATGCCGGCTTCCTCTACATGCAGGCCGGCTTCCTGCGCGAGCAGGTCTGCAAGTACATGTGTCCTTATGCGCGCTTTCAGGGCGTGATGTTCGATCCGGACACCCTGGTCATCGCCTACGATACCGAACGCGGCGAGCCGCGTGGGTTGCGCAAGAAAGGCGTCGATTACAAGGCGCAGGGCCTTGGCGATTGCATCGATTGCAGCTTGTGTGTCCAGGTTTGTCCAACCGGCATCGATATTCGCGATGGCTTGCAGATGGAGTGCATCGCCTGCGCTGCGTGTATCGATGCCTGCGATCAGGTCATGGACAAGGTCGGCTATCCGCGTGGGCTGATCCGCTACTCGACCGAGGCGGCCCTGGAGAAACACTACACCAGCAAGGATATCCTCGCCCATTTGATGCGGCCTCGCACCTTGCTCTATGGCGCCATCCTGATCGCGATCACCCTCGCTACTGCCTGGTCGATGATTACGCGCATCCCCTTGAAGGTCGATATCATTCGCGACCGTTCTACGCTTAGCCGCGAGGCGGATGACGGCCGTATTGAAAATCTCTACACCTTGCATCTTTCGAACACTGGCGAATCTGCCCATCGCTTTGCGTTGTCGGTCAGCGGCCTTGAGGGGATCGATATTGTTGGCGAACGGATTGTCGAGGTTCCTGCCTCCAGCCTGAAATCAATCAACGTGCGGGTGCGCGTTGATTCTGGCTTGGGCAAGAAGGGGGCAAACTCGATCCAGTTTGAAGTTCAGGCGCAGAACCACGAAAAAATCGCGGTACGCGAAAAAGCCACATTCCTGATGCCGTGACAATGCCCATCGCAAACTCGAAACCCTGGTATCGCGAACCCTGGCCGTGGATTTTGATGGCGGGACCGGCGATTGTCGTTGTCGCTGGTTTCATTACCGCCTGGCTGGCGATAAGCAGTTCAGACGGCCTCGTCGATGATGATTATTACAAGCAGGGACTCGCGGTGAATCAGCGCATGGCGCGCAGCGATGCGGCGAGCGGGCTCGGGCTGGCCGCCGAAGTCGTGGTTGGTGACAACGGACTCGATCTGCGCTTGTTTCTTTCTGCGCGGGAAGCGGCAGTACTGCCGGAAAATCTCGTCTTCAAGACGGTTCATCCGACACGAGCCGGCGCTGATCAGAGTGTCCTCCTCAAGCGCGATAGTGCCGGGCTTTATGTTGGCCGTCTGACGGCGGCCTTGCGTGGTCGGTGGCATGTCTCGCTGGAAGATCAGGAGCGAAAGTGGCGATTGACCGGTGATTGGAATACAGACAAGGCGTCGACATTGCAGCTTCCAGCTGCAGATGTCCGGCGCGATTAACCGCAGGAGGTGATTGTATGGCGTGGGAATTGTTGTTCACCAGCGATATCGGCTTGTTCAGCCTGTTCAGACGATTAACTCCGGGTCAGGAATGCGACTACTGTCGGTCATCAGGCCGAATTGAACTTTGTCGTCGTAGGAGAGAATGGATACTCCCATGCCGATGTTCCCGGACTGGGGAACCCAGAACATCTGTTGTTTGAGCTGGCTACCCGCAAACCAGCGAGGCTTCTGTGGCCCTGGAACATTGGTCATTACCGCCGTTGCCTTGTTGGCCAGCAGGTCAAGAATCTGCTGCTGCACAAATTTCGGCGCCATGCCCACGGCGCCGAGGATCGAGAGAGTCAGCATGGCTTGCAGCGAGCCCTTCAAGGCCTCCATTCGGCGGCGGGTTTCGTAGAGTCGCGCCAGCGGGTTTTCGATACCGACCGGGAGTTCGAGTGCAACCAGGCCGAAACGATTACCGAGCGCTTCCGTTTCGCCGGGGCGTCGAAGGTTGACGGGGACGAGTGCGCGCACCTCGATATTGTCGACCGGGTCTCCTTTGTTTGCCAGATACTTGCGCAAGGCCCCCGCCGCCGAGGCCAGCAGCATGTCATTGACCGAGCAGCCAAGCACTTTCCCTACGGCTTTCACTTCCGGCAGCGAGATCGGCTCCGACCAGGCCACACATTTCCGCGTTCCCGGCTTGCCCTTGAAGCGCGTTGTTGAATCGTTCGGCATCATGGCCAATTTGCCAACCTCGATAGCAATACCGGTCCCGAGCTGCGCATACTTTGCCGCTTTTTCGGGATCCAGCATCAGGCCGACGTATTTGAGCCACAGGTTTCCCGACAAGCGGATCGCCGCCAGTGTCGTGTCTGTCAGTGGCTGAAAGATCCAGCGCCAGAAAAGATCGCCGAGACCCTCGGTCACCTCATTTTTGTCGACATTGCTGTCGTCGGTATCCAGCTCACTCGGTGAGGAAGGTGTTCCTTCCGGTGCATTGGCGTGTCCATCCGTGAGGGAGTGCATCACGCCGATCAGCGCAATCCCGTCGGCAATCGAATGGTGGATGCGAGCGACCAGCGCAGAATCACCCGTTTCCATTTCAACGACATTGAATTCCCAAAGTGGCCGGTGCGGATTCAGCGGCGTGCTCGCCAGTTCGGCAACGTAATGCTGCAGCTCGGCGGTGCCGCCGGGGAAGGGCAGCAACGCATGCTTGATATGCGCATCGATATCGAAATTGCGATCGTCTACCCACCAGGCGCGGTTACCCTCGATGGCAGCATTCTGGCGGAAGCGGCGATAGCGGAGCAGGCGCGCTTCAATCGTGCGGCGCAAGCGTGCGAAGTCGAGTCGTCCGTCAAAAATCATGACGCCAACGATTTGCATCAGGTTGGTTGGCCGATCCATGCGCAACCAGGCGGTGTCTACATGTGAGATGCGTTCGCGGCGGCTCATGCGGGAGGTGCTCCGGGTGGTGTCAGTCAAACCGCCTAGACCGGGAAGTTTTCGTCCAGGAATTTGTGGATTTCCTGCTCAATCATCGGCTTGAATGCCGAAAACAAGAAACCCAGCTTGATCTCGATGGCGACATCGGATTTGTCCAGGGTCAGCTGCCCCTGGACCCCGCTGCGCTGGAAATCCAGCACATCGCCGTCCCAGCGATAAGTCATTTTCAGGTCGTCCCGCAATTCGTCGGCAAGATGCTTGGCTGCCTTGCGGGCATCCTTAAGGGACTTGCCGTGCGTGCGGCGGATGTTGATTTCGCTCATGTGCTGATTCTATCCACGAAACCATCCATTACCCAAGCTCCGCACGTAACTCGTGATAGCAGGCAAAACGCCGGGCAGTGATGGCTCCCGTAAGGACGGCATTGCGCAACGCACAGTCGGGTTCCCGGTCGTGATGGCAATCGCGGAAACGGCATTGGCCGAGCAGCGGCTGAAACTCGGGGAAAGCCGCTTCGAGCGTTGCCAGGTCGAGGTGGCGAAGGCCGAACTCCTGCAGTCCCGGCGAGTCGATCAGGTCGGAGTGGGGATCGAGGTGATAAAGCCGGGCGTGGGTTGTCGTGTGCTTGCCTGAATCAAGGGCTTCGGAAATTTCCCGCGTGGCCGCATTCGCGCCCGGAATCAGGGCATTGATCAGTGTCGATTTGCCCATGCCCGACTGTCCGACGAGAACGCTGGTTTCACCGTCAAGATATGGCAGCAGCGCTTTGCCGCATTCCTTCGCCGAGAGTTCGACGACTGCGTACCCCAGTTGGCGGTAGACTTTCAGCGCTTCGCGCGCAGCAGGCAGTGCATCGGTCAGGTCGCATTTGTTGAGGACGATCAATGCCTTGATATCCTGGCTGTCGGCAGCGACCAGGCAACGGGTGACCAGCGTGTCGGAAAAGGAGGGCTCGGTGGCCACGACAATGGCGATCTGTGTCACGTTGGCGGCGATCAGCTTCTGGCGGAAATCGTTTGAGCGATAAAGCAGACTGCGGCGCTCGCTTGTCTTTTCGACAACGCCCTGTCCCTCGCCAGTCGACATTACCGTCACGCGGTCGCCACAAGCGATTTCGCTTTTTTTCCCTCGCGGGAAGCAGAGCCGCGTTGAACCGTCAGAAAACTCGACGAGATACTGTCGGCCGAATGCAGCAATGATCAATCCGTCGTGGTTCAAGTGTTTGCAGCCTGGAGGCGGGAAATTCGGATGGCAGCCGGTGGGTGCGAATCGTAGAAGAGCGAATGCAGCGGGTCGGGCGTTAGCGTGGCCGCGTTGTCTTCATAAAGTTTCACCAGCGCGTGCACCAAGTCCTCACTGCTGGCATGTGTCGCGGCATAGCGGTCGGCTTCGAATTCGTGGCGACGCGACAGCAGGCTGCTGAGTGGGGTCAAGGGGAAGATGAAAACGGGGAGTGCGAGGAAAAAGAGAATCAGTGCCATGGCTGTTCCCTGGTGGTCGCTACTGATCCCCAGGCCGTTGTAGAACCACGGGGCGTCAATCAATTGACCGAGCAGCGCAAGAAATGCCAGTGACAGCACGAACATTGTGACGATGCGCTTGAAGACGTGGCGATGCCTGAAATGCCCGAGCTCGTGTGCCAGTACTGCCTCGATTTCCTCCGGTTGCAGGCGCTTGAGCAAGGTGTCGAAAAAAACGATGCGTTTGTTCTGGCCGAAGCCAGTGAAATAGGCATTGCCGTGGGCCGAGCGTCGGGAGCCATCCATTACGAATAGTCCGCCCGAGCGAAAGCCGCAGCGTTCCAGCAGTGCTTCGACGCGGGTCTTCGTTTCGCCAGCTTCCATCGGCACGAACTTGTTGAACAGCGGAGCAATCCACGTGGGGTAGGCAAAGAGAATCAGCAGGTTGAAGCTGCACCAGAAGAGCCATACATAGACCCACCAGAAGTCGCCCATCGCCCCCATCAGCCAGAGTACGGCGAGGAGAACCGGGGTGCCGATGGTGGCACCGAGGAGGGTGCTTTTCAACAGGTCGAGGAAAAAGAGGCCAGGCGTCATGCGGTTGAAGCCAAAGCGCGCTTCGATGACGAACTGCCGCCAAAGGGCCAGTGGCAGATCGACGATGCCGGAAAGCAGGGTGACAGAAAAGATCAGTGCCAGCCCGTACCAGATTCCGTCAAAGCGCTCGCGCCAGAAACTGGCCAGGGCATCGAGCCCTCCCCCCAAGGTCAGCGCGAGGAGCAGCACCGTTTCTATCGCCAGGGCGAGCAAACTGAAACGTGATTTTGTGATCGTGTAATCCGCGGCTTTCTGGTGGGCTGCCAGGGGTATCCGTTCGGCGAATTCCGCCGGCACCTGGTCGCGGTTGGCATGCACATGGGCGATATGCCGACGCGCGAGCCAGAAGCGCGCAGCAACGGAGAGTGTCAGGACAGCAAGAAAGAGGGAAGTGAAGGTGTCGGCCATGCCGTTGTGACAAAATGTCGGCTTTGTGAGTTCAGGCGAATTATATGGCACAAGACGCAAACAACCTTGTCTGGCTGGATATGGAGATGACCGGCCTCGAACCGGAGCGTGAGCGCATCATCGAGTTGGCGATGATCGTCACCGATACTCACCTGGAAACCTTGGCTGAATCACCGGTGTGGGTCATCCATCAATCAGATGCCCAGCTTGATGCAATGGACGAGTGGAACAAGAAGACCCACGGCCGTTCCGGTCTCATCGAACGGGTGCGTGCTTCGACGCACGATGAGGCAGCTGTCAGCGCCGAAGCGCTGGCATTCATGACTGAATGGGTCGGGCCACGAGTGTCGCCGATGTGCGGCAACTCGATCGGACAGGATCGTCGTTTCATGGTGCGTTACATGCCGGAACTGGAAGCTCACTTCCACTACCGTAATCTGGATGTTTCGACGCTCAAGGAACTGTGCCGCCGCTGGAAGCCGGAAGTCGCCAAGGGCTTCGTCAAGAAGGCAGATCACACGGCCATGGCCGATATCCGCGAATCCATCGCCGAACTCCGCTACTACCGCGAGAATTTCCTGAAGCTTTGAATTTGATGTGCTGAAGAAATTTCAGCGTGAAGCTGAACCCGCGGGCGTCACTCTTTCGGTGTCGCTTGCCCTGGTTCCCGCTTGTAGAGTACGAAGCGTTCGCTCCGTTCCGCCGGTCGGCGCAGTTCGGTGACCAGTTGCCAGCCTGTCAGCTCAAGATTTCTGCCGCCGCGGGCATCCCGAAGGGTCAGTAACCAGTTGCAGCGATCGCTGCTTGCCACGTTTTCGCGTCGCACGGCAATCCCGGCAAAATAATCGATCAGGGCACGGTTGCTGTCCGAGAGGTTACGGCCGATAACGCAGCCGTATCGTGCGGGCAAGGCTGTCTTGAGAGCAGTGCCGACGGAGCGGTAGCTCTTGCCGTATTCGATCCATGGTAGCCACAGGCTCATCAGCAGCAACCACAAGGCCGTCAATCCGCCTAGCCAATGCACCAGGCCTCGCCACGGCGATCGTTGCCGCTGGCCGGTGGTCAGCATCCAGGCCCAGGCGAGTGTTACAGCCAGCGCAATGGCAAAGGGAATCGGCCTGAATTCCCCGACAAACCCCGGCGCCAGTTTGACAACGCGTGCCGCGAGTCGCTCTGGTGTGCCGGTGACCATGGCGCTCCAGCCAACCCAGACCAGTGCGCAGAAAAAGCTGAAAGTCATCACGCCAAACCAGTCGAAAGCATTTGCGGCGCCGCGACGCAGTGTTGCTACGCCCGGTGCGGCAAGCAAGGCGAGCGGGGGGAGTAGCAGCAATGCTGAACTCGATCGTGCTTCGAAAGTGACCGACAGGCTGAGCCAGACAGCGACGGTTGCCAGCAAGGGGAGGCGATAGGAGGCTTCACGGAGGAAACGCCGCTTCGAGCGCAGGGTCCATAGCGCCAGCGGCAGGGCTGGCCAGGCAAACCACGGGAGCATCGTCAGGTAGTCCCAGGCGGTGTGCAACATGTTCGCCGGGCGACCGATCTGGGTGTATTCGGAAGCCAGCCAGCGCCAGAAAAAATTTGGATCGAGCGCTGCCAGTAACAAGGGCCAGGGGGTGGCGATGGCCAGGCCGAGTGCGACGCCGCCGCTCAGCGCCAGAGCCGCTTTTGCCCGGTCTTCGGCGAGCCAGAGTGCAACCAGACCGACGGGGAGTAGCGCCAGCATCGGGGCAAAACCGTTTCCGAGAAAACCAAGGCCCAGCGCCAGACCAAAAATGATAGCGGCGCGGCCGGGTTTGCGTCGCAGAAGCGCCAGTGCCCAGTAGGCTGCAGCGTGCCCGGCGAGCGAGACCAGCATGGGCTGCGCTTCGTGCGCATGCACCAGGAAGCCCAGGCAACCGGCCATGGCCAGCGTACTGGCGATGGCGAACTCATGCGGTGCTGGTTCCGATCCGTGCCATTCGCGCCCGGCACGGTAGAGCAGGAAAAGAGTGAGGGCGACCCAGAGGCCGCTGGCCAAGCGGATGGCGTCATGGAGTGGCAGCAGCCACGAAAACAGCGCGCCGGTGAGGGCTGCCGTCCAATAATAAAGCGGCGCATCGGGGTAGGGGCGGTCAGCCAGGTGCGGCACCAGCCAGTGTCCCCGTTGCAGCATGTCGGCGGCAACACCGATGGTTACCGCATCGTCGTTTTTCCACGGGTCGTGGCCAAACAGACCGGCGAGAATGAAAAGCGCAAGCAGCGCGACCAGAGGCCAGCCTCGTGGTGGCAAAGGGAAACCGTTGCTGATGCGTTCGTTCATGCCGTGATTATCTCGCAAATGAAAAAGGCAGCCTCAGGCTGCCTTTCTTCGGGCGCAAAATTCGCTCAGGCGGACTTGCGCAGGTTACCGAACTTCTGGTTGAACTTCTCGACGCGGCCGGCGGTGTCGACGATCTTCTGCTTGCCGGTGTAGAACGGGTGGCACAGGGAGCAGACTTCAACGTGCAGCGCCTTTTTCATGGTCGAGTTGGTCTTGAAGGTGTTGCCACAGGAGCAAGTCACCTGAATCTCGGCGTAATCGGGGTGAATACCGGCTTTCATAGGTTTTCCTTTAGGTTCTTTCGGCCGGCGGATGTGACCGGCCCCAGTAAGACGCGGGATTATCCTTGATAATCAGCAAGGAGTCCAGCGATTCCTGTAAAGCGTTGCAGTGGGTTTAGCGGCCGCCGCGCATCGAGTCGAAGAACTCGTTGTTCGTTTTGGTGGCCTTGACCTTGTCGAGCAGGAAATCCATCGCTTCAAGGTCGTCCATGTTGTAGAGCAGCTTTCTGAGAATCCACATTTTCTGCAACACGTCCGGCTTCAACAGCAGTTCTTCACGGCGGGTGCCGGAACGGTTGACGTTGATCGCCGGGTAGATCCGCTTCTCGGCCATGCGACGGTCGAGGTGCGTTTCCATGTTGCCGGTACCCTTGAATTCTTCGTAGATCACATCGTCCATGCGGCTGCCGGTTTCGATCAGCGCAGTAGCAATGATGGTCAGCGAACCACCTTCTTCAATATTGCGTGCCGCGCCGAAGAAACGCTTCGGCTTCTGCAGGGCGTTGGCATCAACGCCGCCGGTCAGCACCTTGCCGGAGGCCGGTTGGACAGTATTGTAGGCGCGGGCAAGGCGGGTGATCGAGTCGAGCAGGATTACCACATCCTTCTTCATCTCGACCAGACGCTTGGCTTTCTCAATCACCATCTCGGCGACCTGGACGTGGCGGGTGGCCGGCTCATCAAAGGTCGAGGCCACTACCTCTCCTTTGACGGTGCGAGACATTTCCGTCACTTCTTCCGGGCGCTCGTCGATCAGAAGAACGATCAACACCGCTTCCGGGTGGTTTTCGGCGATGGCGTGGGCAATGTGCTGCAGCATCACGGTCTTGCCGGATTTCGGCGGGGCGACCAGCAGGCCGCGCTGGCCGGCACCGATCGGCGCGATCATGTCGATGATGCGGCTGGTGGTGTTTTCTTCGCCACGCATGTCGCGCTCAAGCTTGAGGTGTCGCGTCGGGTGCAGCGGCGTCAGGTTCTCGAACAGGATCTTGTTCTTCGTTGCTTCTGGTGGCTCGTAGTTGATGCGATCAACCTTGACCAGCGCGAAGTAGCGCTCGCCATCCTTGGGTGTACGAATCTCGCCTTCGATGGTGTCGCCGGTATGCAGGTTGAAACGGCGGATCTGCGAAGGGCTGACGTAGATGTCGTCGGTGCCAGCCAGGTACGAAATGTCGGGTGATCGGAGGAAACCGAAGCCATCCGGCAACACTTCCAGGGTGCCGTCACCAAAGATGCTTTCGCCTTTTTTGGCCTGATTTTTCAGCAGGGCAAAAATCAGTTCCTGCTTGCGCAGACGGTTGGCGTTGTCAATGCCGTTGGCGGTTGCCATTTCAAGCAGTTGGCTGACGTGGAAATTCTTGAGTTCGGAAAGACGCATAGGTCGATGGGCAGGGATGGAGAGGTTGGGATGAGGCTGTGGTGATGGCGCGGCGTGAATTTACGCAAGGGCCACGGGGAAGGTCTGAATAGTGAGGGAAAAAAGCGAAACCGAAACAACTGAAACAAAACCTGAAAGCCCGGGGCGGGTCGGCTTATTTGCTGCTTTGCCCGCGCCGTGAGGGGCTTTCAGGGGGTGAGACTATCGAGATTACAGATTGCTGTCAATGAAGGCCGTCAGTTGTCCCTTGGACAATGCACCGACCTTGGTAGCTTCGATGTTGCCGCCCTTGAACAGCATCAGTGTCGGAATGCCGCGAATCCCGTACTGGGCCGGTGTTTTCTGGTTGTCGTCGATATTCAGCTTGGCAACCTTCAACTTGCCCGCATATTCCTTGGCCACTTCGTCGAGAATCGGCGCAATCATCTTGCAAGGGCCGCACCATTCGGCCCAGTAGTCGACCAGCACTGGCTGCTGTGATTGCAGCACCTCAGTAGCAAAGTTGTCGTCGGTGACGTAATGGATATGCTCGCTCATCGAAAAGCCTCGTTGAAATCGTAGGAAACGCGCCGGGAAGTTGCTGATATTTCCGGGACGGAAGTTGTCGGACAGAGAATGCTAGCGAAAAACTGGCAGCAAGGGAAGCAAAGTACAAATCTGCATATAGGCGAGAGGATAGTGTTTGCTTGGCAGGCAAATGGGACGGCGCTGCGCCACCCGGCGGATTTTTCTCCTCGGAGTGCAAATTTTTTTTGATCGGGCAGATATACGCAACGACCTTCCCTTCTCAAACAGCCGCCGCGTACCAGGCCGCTTGGTTGCTGCGTTGCCGCAATACGAGGGGTTGAAAGTCTTGCAAGATTGACAATTTCACATTAAATCAAGATAATGCATTTGTTGCTGCGGCGCAGCACGCATATTTTTACCCTCCCGGCACTTTCAATTTCGCCGGATTGCCCTACCCAGCGGGCCTCTTGGCAAACTGCCTTCTTACAACCCCTGTTGCGCCGCCCCATAACCGTTCGACCCGCGTGCTTCTTGCGCAGGTTGGCACAGTGAAGGAGAACGCATGTCCGCAACGATCATTCTCAAACCGACAATGCTGCGCGCCACTTCGGCGATGGCCAGCCTTGTCCAGGCCATCCTGATGGCTGCTGGCGTCCTGCTGCTGGCAGGGCTCTTTGCCTTTTATCAAGGCGATCGCCGTGTGGTGGCGCAACTGCAGTCATTGTTGTCCGAGCAAATGGCGGCGGTGGCCCGCGACGGCAACCCGATCGACGCTCCTGCCGTCACCGTCGGGGCAAGTTTGCAGGGTTCGGTTGATTCGCTTACCCCCCGCATGCGCACGGCACTGGAATATGTCTCGCGTCGCTACCGGGTGTCGATGGGGGCGCTTGAGCCGATATTTGTCGCGGCCGAGTCGGCTGGCAGGGATCTGCGCCTCGACCCGTTGCTGATCGTCTCGGTGATCGCCATCGAGTCCCGCTTCAATCCACTCTCGGAGAGTGTCGTTGGGGCACAGGGGCTGATGCAGGTGATCCCTCGCTTCCATCAGGACAAGTTGCCAGATGGTGCCGATGAACTTTCCTTTTTTGATCCTGTACTCAATGTTCATATCGGGTCGCGCATCCTGAAAGAGTCGATCCATCGCAACGGCGGCCTGATCAATGGTCTGCAGCAATATGCAGGGGCCAGTGACGATGCCGAGCAGCGCTACGCAGCCAAGGTCCTCGCCGAGAAGAATCGGCTGGAAGCCGTGGTGCAACGCCTGCCGCTGCGCGAGGCGTAAGCCGAGGTTGAGGCTTTCCGGCAGGAGGAAAACCAGCCCGGATGCGCTATAGTTGGTGCCCCGCACTCCGCGCCTTCCAAGAGCCCCGTCATGACCTTTGTCGTCACCGAAAACTGCATCAAATGCAAATTCACCGACTGCGTCGATGTCTGCCCGGTCGATTGTTTTCGCGAGGGCCCGAACTTTCTGGTGATCGATCCTGACGAGTGCATCGACTGCACCCTGTGTGTTCCCGAATGTCCGGCTCATGGCGGTCACCGCCCATGCCCTGACGCCCGGTTGCGGCTATCTCGACGCTGCTGCCGGAATCCTGCTGGCCAGCGCTGCTGCCGAGCTGCCCGATCTCTCGCGCCACCTCGTTCTCGTTTCCTCGCTGCCGCTGGCGGCCGAATTGCGCACGGCGCTGGCGCGTGCCGCTGGCCGGCCGCTGCTGCTGCCGCAGTTCAATACGCTGCGCCGTTGGGCGCTGGCCGCCAATCTGCCCGATCTGCCGACACCGATGCCGGAAAGCGAACGGCTGGTCCTGCTGCATTCGGCGCTGGCGGCGCGCGGCTGGTTCGACGAAAGCGCGCTGTGGGGCATTGCTGCCGAATTGGCCAGCCTGTCCGATGAACTCTCCGCCGCCGCCGTTCGCCTGCCCGACGATGCGGATGAACTGACCCTTCAGCTCGAGCGCGCCTACGTATTGCGGGCTTCCGAACCGCTCAATTTCGAAGCCCGGGTGGTGCATGAAATGTGGCGCGCACTGGCCGCTGCCGGTCGCCCCGATGCGCCTTCGGCCTACCGCCTGCGATTGGCACAACTCGCACAGCCGGCAGAACAGCCTGCACACCCCCTGTTCGTATTGCTCGACGGCCCGGCCGAAGAGCGGCTGACACCGGCTGAACTTGAATTCATCGAACGCTATGGCCAGACGCAGCCGGTGCTGGTCTGCGCGCCGCAACCACGTGCCAGTGCGGACACGCCATTGGCGGCTGTACTTGCCGCCGCCTGGCCGGAACAAGCCGGAACGGAACCCTCAGCACCCCTGATGACGCGGGCCGCCGAACTGGCGGCTGCGCTGCCGGAAAGCCCATTGGCCGGGCGCCTGCAACTGGTACCGGTCAGCGGCCGGGAAGCCGAGGCCGAAGCAGCCGCGGCGCAGGTCTTTGCCTGGCTCGCCGAAGGTATCCGGCGCATTGCGCTGGTCGCCGAAGACCGACTCTCCGCCCGCCGGGTGCGTGCGCTGCTGGAGCGTGCCGGCGTGCTCGCCGCCGATGAAACCGGCTGGAAGCTGTCGACCACCCGTGCTGCTGCAACGCTCGACGCCCTGCTCGAAACCGTGGCCGGCAGCGCCTACCACCTCGATCTGCTCGACCTGTTCAAGTCACCGCACCTCTTTGCCGACCTGCCATCGTCCGCGCGTGCCGCGGCCGTGCTGGCACTGGAGCAGGCCATCCGCCGGGCCGGCGTCAAATCCGGCGTGCCGGCCTTTCGCCGGGCGCTGGCCGAGCAGGGGGAACGTATCGACGCGGCGTCACAGGCTACGGCCAGCCTGATGCTCGACCGGCTCGAAGTGGCGCAACGCATTCTCGGCGGCAAGCCGGCGCCGCTGGCCAAGTGGATCGCCCGCCTGCAGCGCGGGCTCGACGCGCTGGGCGCCGCCGAGCAGTTGCAAGCCGATGCCGCCGGCGGCGAAATGCTCGAACTGCTGCTGCAGCGCCAGGGCGAACTGGCCGAAAGTACGGCCAGCTTCAGCTTTGCCGCCTGGCGCGACTGGCTCAACCGCGAACTCGAGGGCGGCGCTTTCCGCGATCGCGGCATTGCCAGCAGCATCGTCATGCTGCCGCGCCACGATGTGCGCCTGCGCCGTTTCGAAGCGGCCATTGTCATTGGCGCCGATGCCGAGCAACTGACGCCAGCCAGTGGCGGCACCTTCTTCAACCAGGCCGTGCGCCGCGACCTCGGCCTGCCGACGCGCGAGGATGCCGAGCGCGCGCTGCGCCGCGACCTCGAACTGCTGCTGTGCACCGTGCCGCGCGTGCTCGTCACCTGGCAGCATCAGCAGGCGGGCGAGGCGCGCCTGCTGGCGCCGGAGTTCGATCTGCTGTCCACGCTGCACCAACTGGCCTGGGGCGATGATCTGATGCGCTCCCCCTTGCTTATGACGCGGGAGGCGGCCCCGGCGGTAGATTCGATGCCGGCGCTGCCGCAGCAGGCGGTGCCGTCCGCGCCGCAGGCGCTGGTGCCGGCACGGATTTCGGTCAGCGGCCTGAGCAGCCTCGTCGCCTGTCCTTACCAGTTCTTCGCCCGCCATGTGCTGCGCCTCAACGAACTCGACGAGGTCGCCGAGGAGCTCGAAAAGAGCGATTACGGCCAGCTTGTGCATCGTTCGCTGGAGCGCTTTCACGCTGCGCATCCAAGCCTGACCGGGCTTGACGATGCCGCGGCGCTGGCAGCACTGAACGCCACCGTCGAGAGCGTCTTTGCCGAGGCCGAAGCCGACAACTGGCTGGCCCTTGGCTGGCGCCTGCGCTGGCAGGCCCGGCTGCCGGCCTATCTGGCCTGGCAGCGCGAGCGGGAAGCCGCCGGCTGGCGCTGGCTGGCAGCGGAAGTGAAGGTGGCCAAATCCTTGCCGTTACCGGACGGTGCGGCGGTGGAGCTGTATGGCCGGATCGACCGCATCGACCAAGCCGGCCCGGCCGGTTTCAGCCTGCTCGACTACAAGACGCGGAAACTCTCCGATCTGAAGAAGCAGATGGCCGACGACATCCAGCTGCCGGCGTATGCCTTGCTCCACGGCGAGGCGGCCGAAGCGGCCTATGTTGCCCTCGACGACGAGAAGGTGGGAGCAGTGGCCTGCGCCGACGATCTGGTCGAAGCCGGCGCCGCGCAGGGTGAACGCCTGACGGCGGCCTTTGCCGCCCTGCGTGCCGGTGCTGGCATGCCGGCACACGGCGTCGACAGCGTTTGCCGCTGGTGCGAAGCCAGCGGCCTGTGCCGGAGGGATCATGTCCAGCCCGGCTAGTCAGAATTTCAGCGCTGCCCTCGACCCGGCGCGCAGTGCCGTGGTCGAAGCCTGTGCCGGCAGCGGCAAGACCTGGCTGCTCGCCTCGCGCATCGTGCGCCTGCTGCTGGCCGGCGTGCAGCCGGCGGAGATTCTGGCCATCACCTTCACGCGCAAGGCGGCGCGCGAGATCGAGGAGCGCGTGGTCGACTGGCTGCGCGAACTGGCCACCGCCGCTGATGATGCAGCCATCCATTTTCTGGCCGAGCGCGGCGCGGCCAGCGATGCCGCAACGCTGGCCCGGGCACGCGGGCTGTATGAACGGGTGACCAGTGCGCAGCCCGGCCTGGCGGTGAATACCTTCCACGGCTGGTTCCTGCAGCTGGTGGCGGTGGCGCCGCTGTCGGCCAACCTGGCCGGTACCACGCTGGCCGATGACGGCTCGCGCCGCTTCGAGGAATTGTGGCAATCCTTTGCCAGGCGCCTGCAGCGCGAACCCGCGGGCGAAGCGGCACAAGCCTTCGTCCGCCTGCTCGCCGGGATCGGGCTGGCCAGCACCAAGACCCTGGTGCGCCGCGGCATGGCGCGGCGGGCGGAGTGGTTGGCACATGCGATGGCGCATGCCGGGCGGCACGAGGCGCCGGTGGCTGCCGTCGTCGATGAGTTGGCCGATCTTTTTGGCGTGGTCGATGAAGCGCAGGCGCTGGCCTCGCTTTTTGCCCCGGGCTGGGAACTGGATTTCCAGGCCTATCTCGGCCTGCTCGAAGCCAGCGAACTGGACAGCGACCAAGCCTTTGCCGCGCAGTTGTCCGCCGCCATCGGGCAGCTCGATCCGGAAGCGCGGCTGCAAAAACTGGCGCCGGTGTTGCTGACCGAGAAAGGCACACTGCGCTCGCGCAAACCCTCGAAGACACTGGACAAGCGTTTTGGCAGCGACGGTGCGCAGCGCTTCCTCGACCTGCATGCCGCGCTTGGTGCGCGTGTGCTGGACTGTCTCGGCCAATTGCAGGAGGCGCGCAACCTCGCCTTCAACCGCGACGCGCTGACCGTACATCACGCCTTCCTGCAGCATCTGGAGGCCTTCAAGGCCGAGCGCCGGCAGATTGATTTTGTCGATGCCGAGTGGCGGGTGCTGCAACTGCTGCAGGACGAGGCCAGCGCCGCCTTCATCCAGGCCCGGCTCGATGCGCGCTACCGCCATGTACTGCTCGACGAATTTCAGGACACCAACCCGTTGCAATGGCAGATTCTGCTCGCCTGGCTGGAGGCTTATACCGATGCCGCGCGTCCCTCGGTGTTCCTCGTCGGCGATCCGAAACAGTCGATCTATCGCTTCCGCCGTGCCGAACCGCGCCTGTTCGCCACGGCCGCCGATTTCCTCGCCCGTCATTTCGCGGCGGTGCGTCTGACGCAGGACCAGACCCGGCGCAATGCGCCGGCGATCGTCGAGGTAGTCAACGCCCTCTTTGCCGACGAAGCGGCGTTCCAGCCCTTCCGCACGCAAAGCTCGCTGGCCGAAGGCTTGCCGGGCAGGGTGGAGCTGTTGCCGCTGTTTGCAGCCGATGAAGAAGCAGAAGAAGCCCCGCTTTCCGAAAAGTTGCGCGACCCGCTGCACAAGCCGGCGCTTGAACGCGTCGAGCAGCGACGCCAGCGCGAAGCCGAAGCCCTGGCCCGGCGCCTCGGCGACATGTTCGGTCGCACGCGGATTCGCGAGCGCCAGGGAAGGTCTGAAATCGAGCGCCCCCTGCGCTACGGCGATGTGCTGCTGCTGGTGCGCACGCGGACACAGATTGCCACCTACGAACAGGCGCTGGCCGCCGCCGGCATTCCGTTCACCGCCGCCTCGCGCGGCGGCCTGCTCGATTCGCTGGAAGTGCGCGATGTCGTTGCGCTGCTGACCTTCCTGGTGACGCCCGCTGCCGACCTGCAACTGGCGCACGCGCTCAAGTCGCCGATTTTCGCCTGCAGCGATGAAGACCTGCTGCAGTTGGCGGCACGCCCGGAAGCTGGCTGGCACAAGCGCTTGCAGGCAGCGGTGGAGCAGGGTTGCAGCGCCCGCCTGTGCCGGGCTGCCGCCTTGGTCGAGGCCTGGATCGAAGCCGCCGCCCTGCTGCCGGCCCATGACTTGCTCGACCGTATCTACCATCAGGGCGAAGTGCCGGCCCGCTACCGCCTGGCCGTGCCGGAGGCCCGGCGCGCAGCCGCGCTGGCCAACCTCGAAGCCTTGCTGTTGCTGGCGCTCGACCTCGATGGCGGGCGCTATCCCAGCCTGCCGCGCTTCATCGACGAGCTGAAGGCGCTGCGTGCCGCCGAGGGTGACGATGCGCCAGACGAAGGCGAACTGGCTGCCGATGAAGTCGTCGCCGCCGATGGCCGCGTGCGCATCCTGACCATCCACGGCGCCAAGGGCCTGGAAGCGCCGCTGGTCTGGCTGCTTGACGCCAACGCCACGCCGCCGGCCGACAAGGCCTGGGATGTGCTGGTCGATTGGCAACCGGAAGCGCCTGCGCCTTGCCACTTCTCCTTCGTCGGCCGCAAGGAGGAACGCGGTGCCTCGCGCTCCCCGCTGTTCGAGGCCGAGGCTGCCGCTGCCGAGCGCGAGGAACTCAACCTGCTCTATGTTGCCGTGACCCGCGCTCGCCAACTGTTCTTTGCCAGCGGCATCAGCAACAGCCGCAAGGGCGAAGCCGTCACTGCCTATTCGCGGCTGCAGGCTGCGCTTGGCCGTCTGGGCGGAGAAGATGCCTGCGCCCATGGGGAGGTGCTGTCCGAGGGCAAAGTTGCTGCGGCCGGCGCCGCTGGCAGCCGGCCGCTCGCGGCTGACTTGCCCGTGCCGGCGGTCGGCGAACTCCGTGAGCCTCTGGATGCCGCCGCCCGCTTCGGCATCCTGCTGCATGCGCTGCTCGAAAGGCGGACCGAAAGCCGGATCGAGCGTCGCGAAGAAGAGGGCTGGTGGCGCGGCATGGGCTATACCGACGGCGAACTGGCGCGGGTGCGGCCGGTGGCCGAGCGCCTGCTGACGGCGCCGGCCTTGCGGCGCTTCCTCAATCCGGCCTGCTACCTGCGGGCCTGGAACGAGATGGAAATCACCGATGAAACCGGCGCCGTCTGCCGCATGGACCGCCTGGTCGAGGATGTCGAAGCCTTCTGGGTGCTGGATTACAAAAGTTCGGGCAGCGATACCGCACGCATCGACGAATACCATGCCCAAGTGGCCGGTTATTGCCGTGCCGTGGCGACGATTTTTAGCTCGAAACCGGTGCGTGGAGCCCTGATTTTTGCTGATGCCTCGATAGTAGAGGTCGCTACCTAGTACAGCCCTTCCGAAAAGCACACATATCAGATAGCATCGCAGGGCAAAAAGGCCGCTACGTCAGCCACATTGCGTCAATATAATTAGCTGATTAATTTCATGTCGGCATCGGCGATGTCGGCAACAGGGGAAGCAAGATGGAAGTGCGGGAAATCCTTCGCGTCAAGGGTACGACGCTATTCACGGCGACACCAAACGAGCTGCTGACGGAAGCCATTACCGCCATGGCCGAGCAAGATGTCGGTTCGCTGGTCGTCATGGGTGGCGGCAAGATGGTCGGTATGCTCACCTTCCGCGAAGTGCTGCAAGCAGTGAATACCCACAAGGGCAAGCTTGACGGCGTTACCGTTGAGGCGGTCATGGTCCGTGATCCTGTCACCGTGCCGCCGGCAATGCCCGTCGACGAATTGCGTCGCCTGATGATCAGCAAGCATTCCCGCTATCTGCCGGTGATGGAAGGTGGCGTCCTGCAGGGGGTGATCTCTTTTCTCGATGTCGCCAAGGCGGTTCTCGAAGAGCAGAGCTTCGAGAACAAGATGCTCAAGAGCTACATTCGTAACTGGCCGGACGGTGAGCAGGTTCAAATCTGAATCGGCGACCGGCAATTTTCACCAAGCGGGGACCGCGCACTAAAAACATAACGGCCCCGAAAATATCAATAATCTGCAAGACATATCCTTAAGGAGGACATATGGACAAAATCTGGCTGAAAAGCTATCCCGAAGGCGTTCCCGCAGAGATCGACCTGAATACCTATTCGTCGCTTGCCGACATGTTCGAGCAGGGCGTCGCCAAATACCGCGACAAGGTCGCCTACGTCAGCATGGGCGTGGAACTCACCTACGGCGACGTTGACCGCCTCTCACGCGACTTCGCCGCCTGGCTGCAGTCGGTAGTGAAACTGCCGAAGGGCGCCCGCGTGGCCCTGATGATGCCGAACACCCTGCAATACCCGGTGTGCATGTTCGGGGTGCTGCGTGCCGGCTATGTCGTGGTCAACGTCAACCCGCTCTACACCCCGCGCGAACTCGAACACCAACTCAAGGACTCCGGTGCCGACGTCATCGTCATCATGGAGAACTTTGCCGCCACGCTCGAAGAAGTGCTGGCCAAGACGCCGGTCAAGCATGTGGTGCTGACCAAGATGGGCGACATGCTGGGCGGCCTCAAGGGCACCATCGTCAACTTCGTCGTCAAGTACGTGAAAAAGCTGGTGCCGCACTACAGCCTGCCCAAGGCCGTGTCGCTGAATTCGGTGCTTTCCAAGGGCGCCGGGGCTGATTTCAAGAAGGTCGAGATCACCCAGGAAGACCTCGCCTTCCTGCAATACACCGGTGGCACCACCGGCGTTTCCAAGGGCGCCATGCTGATCCACCGCAACATCGTCGGCAACGTGCTGCAGGCCTATGCCTGGATCAAGCCGGCGATCAGCGAAGGCCAGGAAACCATCATCACCGCGCTGCCGCTGTATCACATCTTCGCGCTCACCGCGAACTGCTTCACCTTCTTCCAGATCGGTGCCAAGAACGTGCTGATCGCCAACCCGCGCGACATTCCCGGCTTTGCTGCCGAACTTGCCAAGCACAAGTTCAGCGTCATCACCGGAGTGAACACCCTGTTCAATGCACTGCTCAACAACGAGCAGTTCTGTGCGCTCGATTTCTCGTCGCTGAAGGTCACGCTGGGTGGCGGCATGGCTGTGCAGAAGGCGGTTGCAGACAAATGGAAACAGGTGACCGGCAAGCCGCTGATCGAAGCCTACGGCCTGACCGAAACCTCGCCGGCAGCGACCATCAACCCGCTGACGCTGAAGGACTACAACGGCTCCATCGGCCTGCCGATCTCCTCCACCGAAGTGATCGTCGTCGATGACGCCGGTGCCGAAGTGGCGCACGGCCAGCCCGGCGAACTCTGCGTGCGCGGGCCGCAAGTCATGAAGGGCTACTACAACCGCCAGGACGAAACCGACAAGGTCCTCCGGCCAGATGGCTTCCTGCTCACCGGCGACGTAGCTGTCATGGACGACAACGGCTTCTTCCGCATCGTCGACCGCAAGAAAGACATGATCCTGGTTTCCGGCTTTAACGTTTACCCGAACGAAGTGGAAGACGTGGTGGCCATGCACCCGGGCGTGATGGAAGTCGCGGCCGTTGGTGTGGTAGACGAGAAGTCGGGCGAAGCGGTGAAGATCTTTGTCGTCAAGAAGGACCCGAACCTGACGCCGGAAGCGCTCATCGCCCACTGTCGCGACAACCTGACTGGCTACAAGGTGCCGTCGCACATCGAGTTCCGCACCGAACTGCCGAAGACCAACGTCGGCAAGATCCTGCGCCGCATGCTGAAGGATGGCGCAAAAGCCTGATCTTCAGCGGGTATCAAGCAAAAGGCCGGGTTATCCCGGCCTTTTTGTTTGTGGTTTCGCTATCCGCGATGGATCGTCGCGTTTCCTGCGGCGGCAGGGAAGAGTGCCGGGCATTCAATGAGACGCAGCTTGCTCGCCTGTCTCAAATCGACCCCGAGCTGTCCTTGGTGCTTTGGAAAACCAGACGTTCAACGTGCAAAGTAAATGGCGTGCCGCTTGCGGCACGTCCAAGCGCCTGCAAGGCGCGGTTTGACTGGAATGTTATGCAGCTTTGCAAACATAGCCCTCAATTTCCTTGCGGAGATGCTCTGAATTGAATGGGGGGTAAAGCGTTCCGAGTGCCGTGGATTCTGTTTTTGCGAGGTAGGGAAACATCGGCACGACCTTTCGCAAAACGCAAAGCAGTTTGCCCATAACTGGGAATGTGTCTGCAAGTGCAGTAACAACTACGTGAGCCTCTGGATATGGTTGAAAGTCAATGCGATGCAGGCAGTTACCTGACCACCACTGTAGTTCAATGTTGAATGCGTCGTAGTGTGTGTCACGCGCAACTCGACAGCCGCGCTCCGTTGCGACGGCAACAACAACAGCTTCCAACTCTGGAGCGATTTCAACTGGCTGCATAACGTTGAACTAAATGGCGCGCCGCTTGCGGCGCGTCCAAGCGACCGAAGGGAGCGATTTTGAGTGCGATGTTAGAGAGCATTGTCATGACCTTCTCGGTTTCGGTGGGCAGCAAGAAATGCCCAAAGGAAGACGAACGCCGAAAGCGCACACCATATGACACATACCCATAGAGCATAGGTGGCCACTTTGTTTGGAGTTAGTGCTGCCGCTTGTTTGCAGGTTGCCTCAGCACGATAGCTCTCGGCTACAACTTGGCAGGCGGCCTTCAATCCATTGAGATCCTGAGCGCCACGAATCTTTCCTTCGAGGTCCAGTTGCAGCAGGGGTGCCATTTGTTGCTGCGGTGGAACTGAGCTGAGCACGCCCATGTGCAGGAAAAATGCGGCCAAAGCAGCTAGCGCAATAGATGCGCCTCCAAAAAATAAAAGAACTGGCTGAAGCAATCGCATGATGCTCTCTAACGTGCAAGCTCAGGGCGCGAAGCCGGCTTGCCGGCGTAGCGTCCCACTGAAGCGAAGGGTTAGAACGGACTATCTTTTCCATGTCGCATCTACTTGATCCTGTGACAACACCCGAAACCGAACCAAAAGCTTTTGCGAAAAAATAGCAGCACACCCAGCTCCAATGGCGCCGAGCGTCAGCCCCCACATTGCCTCGCCCTCACCAATGGTGACATTTGGGTTTTGTAGAAAAGTAGCTGCAGAGCTTGGGCCATACAAGACACTTCGTACGAACGCCGTCGCCAAATAAAAACTAAACGCGAAGCCTGCGAAGAATGCTCCGACCCAGGCTGCGTGACCAAGCAATGTCCGAATGGCAGGAAGGGGAAAGCGCTTTGCTGCCGGAGTCAGGCGCGTCTTACTGCGATGAATATTTTTCCTTTGGCTAGGCCGCATGTGGTGAGTTCTAACGCTGAAGGTCAGCAGGAGGCCCGAGAGGGCCGATCTGCTGAACCGGAATGTTCGACGGCGCAACCCACGGAGAGCGAGAAATGAAAGAAGGTAAGGAACTGTACAAGCCGGGCGAGCTTCCGGCAGGGACGCACGTTGAACCGTGCCCGGTGTGTGGCGCAGACGCGCAACTGTGGCAATACAGCGCGGACTTCAAGGCTGGCCCAATCGAAAAGGTGCTGATGTGCAGCAACGGCGAGAAGTTCGGCCCGCAGGATGGACTGACAAACGAAGGCTGCTTGCTCTACATGCCTCCGCAGGACTTTTACCGGGGGCGGATTGTCGAGGCGGTGAAATATTGGAATGAGTACGCAAAGGCGCTGAATGCACAGCGCCGGCAGAGAAATTGGCAGCGGGCGCAAGTGCTGCGGGAAACGCCGCCGAACGTTGAACTAAATGGCGCGCCGCTTGCGGCGCGTCCAAGCGACCGAAGGGAGCGAGTTTGAGTGTGATGTTGGGCGGCATGGCGTGCGGTGTGATTGTTAAGCAATTGCTTTCACAGCAATTCCGGCTGCCGTCGCTGCTATTGCGATTAACTGAGTTTGGCGAACTGAATCTCCCAAAGCACGAAGTGTCGGGTCACTACTGTTGAGATATTCCTTTCGCCAGAAATACTGTCCAACCAACATATTTTGCTTTGAGTACCCATCTGTGTCGTCAAACGTCAAATCACCAATTTTTCGCGGCTCTACTAAGCGCAGCCTGGTCATAAACATGGAGTAACGATCCAGACTGACAACTGCTGTCGCAAGACCGCCAATCATTAGCGCATACGCGACGACAGAGAGAACCGTCATTTTGACGCCCAACGTGCAAAGTAAATGGCGTGCCGCTTGCGGCACGTCCAAGCGCCTACAAGGCGCGGTTTGACTGGGATGTTAGGTGGCAACTTATTCATTGGCAATCTATACGGCCCGCTGACGGCGCCACGCCATGACTTCAACCCAAAGGAAAACTAGCCCGATAGCGAGAAACAGCCCCGAGAACTTTACGTAGTGTAAGCAAGCTGTACGGTTAGCTTTCACAAAGTCAGTGAATTCCAATGGTTGCGGCGTTCCGTGGAGTTGCCAAACGACGAGGTAGTTGTTCCGAAGGTCTGGCTGAACCCATGCGGTAATAGATGTGCCCGATGACAGAGATAGTACGTCACCCACCAATTCCTCCTTCAAGGACGTGGGTGCCTCAACGGCCAAAACCTTGGCTTTCCCCTCCAGATATATCTCAATCCATGGAGGGCGCTTCGCAGCGTGCATCAATTGTGGTGTGCGTGTCAGCGTGCCTGATATTTTCTGCAGCTCTGCAAAGCCGGGAGAATCAAAAGCTGCAATGAGCAAGAAAGCTACTGAAGCGAGCGCACCGATTGAGGAAAGGATAAGGCCGAGAGGGCCGAAGACAGTTTCAGCACGGCCTCGGAGGAATGTTCGCCACATCGTGCGCTGCGACACTGATGACACCTAACGTAGAAATGAGGGGCGCCGCGCGGGGCGGCATGACCGGAGAAAAGCCGCTTGACCGGCGTCCCTCTCGATTGACTGGTTAGAGCCGCCAGGGAATGACGGATTGATACTGCGACCATCGATGCGGGACTGCTGCCCTGCAACGGAGACCGGCGCAAACCGCGCCCACCGGCCCAAGCGAACGAAGGGAAGGCAGCGGGAAACGCACCCACGGCCAAGCGCAAGCAACGAAGCACCAACCTCAAAGCGTGAAGGCGTGAGGGTGTTGGTCATTGGCCCAGAAGAAGAAAGAACATAACGAAAATGGCAGCAAGCGTAAATGCCATGACCAATTGCAGTCGAATTCCGTCCGCGGCCAGCTTTTTGTCCTCAAGCGCATGGAACTGCCCGAATGCGATAAATACGAACAGTAGATTGCTAGCCTTCGAGTTCTCGGGCTCAATAAGCTTCGGTCGATGCAGTTCATCCCAGGTACTTGCATGGTTTTCTCTAAGGTGGCGCAAGAAGCGAAGGGCGATCTTTATCGCCGCCAGATTGACCACGAATACTGCTCCCAAAGCGATTTCGGCGGAAAGTGGCCAACCGTGGAACATAGGCGTCTAACGTCTGACATAACCGGCGCTGCGCGGCTTCATCGCGCAGCGTCCGTGTTGATGGATGGGTTGGGCATCACTGTGTTTCCACTTTCCATACTTGAAACTTCACAAGGCGATTGTTGGCGAAATATCCCTCTACGGTGACCACGACATCGAAGTAGTCTTGGGTTTGCCCTTTTGCAACTAGCTCTCTTACTTCCTTCGGCATCGCTTGATATTCCGCCGGAGTGAACTTGCGTTTGGATTCAAAGAACGCACGTGAGACTTTGCCATCCACTTGAACCTTCGTTCCCAAGGCTTGAGCGAATGCGCGCCGGGACATGCCAAGATAAAGCCCTGCTAGCCGGGGCGGTGGCACCCGAATAGCACTTGGCCACGGTGGGCAATTCACCGAGTCATCCGTGTTCGTTTGCCCAACTGACAGCCCAAGTAGGTCATGGGTTGGCCCGCCCATTTCGCCTGAAAGGTAGGTTACTGTGGCCGACTTGGTTCTATAGCACACGCGCACTTCGTATTCGCCAGCCTCTCCGGACTCAATTTTGTTCGCGGGACCGAGCTTAGATTGAACATCAGTTAGCGTGCCAACTCCCAAATGAAACCCGCCAAACGAAGTAAATCGCTCGGCTGTCGATGCGGCAAGTGCCACCGACGCAATGAAGGCAAGCCAGACCGCAAGGACTACACGCATATGGAGTGAAGTGATGCCCAACGTTCAAAGTAAATGGCGTGCCGCTTGCGGCACGTCCAAGCGCCTGCAAGGCGCGGTTTGACTGGGATGTTAGAGATCACAGATTTAGGTCGGTGAGAAGGCAAAGAGGCCAAAATAAGACGACAAATTCACGACAAGCATCAGGACGGCCAGTGCGGCTGAAAGAATTGCGGCAGATAGCAAGAATGCTGCCAAATAGCCGGGAGCCCCTGCGTGAGTAATAAGCATAAAAAGTATCTCGGCTGACATTGTTGCTTGCGGTGGTCACAGTAGCTTGGACAGTCACCGGGGAGGAATAAGCTAAGGCCGGTGCCGGGGATTTGGTTTTGACTTTCCCGGATTTTATATCGATTGGATTGAGCGCTGTGGAGCTTGTGGGCAGCCGCCGACCTGTGGGCAAGCGGTGGGCAACGCGTCGCGTTGCCCACGGTTTGTCCATAGGAGACCGCGCTGGCGCGGTCAGGCGGGAACCGGCGCAGCCGGCTGTCCACAAATCCACAGTGCATCGTCCGTTGTGCATGTCACGCCGCCTGAGGCTGGGGTTCGGCCAGCGCGCCGAAGTAGGTTTCGTCCGGAGTCTTCCAGCCGAGCGATTGATGCGGGCGCCGGCGGTTGTACCAGTCGAAGCATTCGGCAAGGCTCTTTCGTTGTTCGATGCCGTTCTCGCAGGGACGCAGATAGACCCATTCGTGTTTCACCGTCCACCACAATCGCTCGACGAAGATGTTGTCGTGACAGCGTCCCCGGCCATCCATGCTGATCTGGATCTTGTGGGCGGTGAGCACGCCGGTGAATTCGGCGCTGGTGAACTGGCTGCCCTGATCGGTGTTGAATATCTCCGGGGTGCCGTAGCGGGTAATGGCTTCTTGCAACGCCGCGGTGCAGAAGTCGCTGGTGAGCGTATTGGAGAGGCGCCAGGCCAGGACTTTGCGTGTCGCCCAATCCATGATGGCGCACAGGTACAGGAAGCCGTGCTGCATGCGGATGTAGGTGATGTCGGTGGCCCAGACCTGGTTCGGCCGGTCGATGAGCAGGCCGCGCAGCAGGTAGGGGTAGATTTTGTGCTCGGGGTGCGGCTTGCTGGTGTTGGGCTTGGGGCCGACCGCCCACAGGCCGAGTTTCTTCATCAGGCGCCGGATGCGGCGCAGGCCGACCTGCGTGCCTTCTCGTTTGAGGATGACTTGCAGGCGCCGGCTACCGTAGACCGGGTGCACGGTGAAGGTCTCGTCCAGTCGATTGAGCAGGTCGCGTTCTTGTTGCGATTCGGGCTTGGGCCGGTAATAGACGCTGCTGCGGGAGACGCCGAGCAGCTTCGATTGCCGGGCGATGGACAGCGCGCTTCCCGGGGCAATCATTGCGCGCCTTTCAGCAGGCGGGCAATGGCGGGCTGTCCGGCCAAGAAATCCCGTTCGACCTGCAACTGTCCGATCTTGCGGTGCAGGTTGTCGATCACGGCCTGCGGGTCGGCGGCCTTCTTGTTGCCGCGCTCGAACAGGTCTTTGGCGTTCTTGACCAGTTCCTGTTTCCAGGTGCTGATCATGGTGGGGTGTACGCCGTATTCGGCGGCAAGTTCCGCCAGGGTCTTGTCGCCTGACAAGGCGGCCATGGCGACTTGGGCCTTGAATTCGGCGCTGTGTTGCTTGCGCTTGTTTCCCATAAATCACGTTCCTTTCTATCGGTCGGCTTTAGCTTATCCGACTGTCCGAAAAAACGTGACCGCCGCATGGAAACGGTACGCATGGACAGCACGCTGGTAAGGCTGTTCGGCTGGAACAAGGCTGCTGGGCACAAGGCCATCATGCGGATGTTTGGCCGTTTCGACATGCTCGCCAACGAACGTGTGCAGGCCGAAATCTATCGCTGGTTCTTCGGCAAGATCCGCGCATTGAAACAAGTGACGCTGGACGTCGATTCCACGGTGATCACCCGCAATGGCGAGCAGGAAGGTGCCGCGCGTGGCTACAACCCCAACCGGCATGGCCGGGCCAGTCACCACCCGCTGCTGGCCTTCGTTGCCGAGGCACGTATGGTGGCGAATTTCTGGCTGCGCCCGGGCAATGCGCACAGCGCCAACAACATCCTGCAATTTCTCGAATCAACGCTGCATCACTTGGGCGACAAGGTGGTCGGGCTGCTGCGCGCCGACAGCGGTTTCTTCGACGAGGCCATCCTGGCGGTCCTGGAAGGCAAGCGCATTCCCTACATCGTCGCCGCCCGGCTGACCCAGCCGTTGCAACGGACGATCTATCAGGCCACCGGCTGGTGGGCGCTGGAAACCGGACTGGAACTGACCGAGCTGCGTTACCGGGCTGCCGGCTGGGAAACCGAGCGACGACTGATCGTGGTCCGTCAGTCGATCAAGCGAAAAGCGGCGCCGGGTAAGACGCTGTCGCTGTTTGCGGATGACCCGGACATTCAGGGCTGGCGTTACGGCGCATTCGTTACCACCCTCGATCTGCCGATGGTGGAGGTCTGGCGAACCTACCGGGGACGGGCAGACTGCGAGAACCGGATCAAGGAGCTGAAGGCGGACTTCCCGGTCTGGACGCCTTCAACATGCGGGATTTCTGGGCAACTGAAGCGGCTTCTGGGTTTGCCATGCTGGCGTACAACCTGATGAGCTTGTTTCGTCAGGCTGTCTGCGCTCCAGAGTCCAGCATACGCTTTCCACCCTGCATGGCTTGGTACTGTCGATCGGCGGCTCCTGGCATCAAGAGTGCCAGCCAAAGCAAACTGATGCTGTCCCGTGCCTCGCCAAAAGCGTGCCTGGTTCGCTGGACTTTGGGCAAACGCATCGGCTCCGCCTGTCATTCATGGGCTGCAAAATGGCTAATGGACAATCTGGGTTCATAATTTATATGCGCTAATGAGATTTTGGATTCGATCCAAGAACTCGCCAGGCGTCATGGTGCGCAAGCCTGTCTTTTCGCCCTAAATAGCGCTTGACCGAACGCGCGATGGATACAGCAGAAGTTGGATCAAATGAAAAAACCGGATCCGACACATCTCGAACATAATCAAGTTCAGATGCAATTATTGGCAAACCGAAGCTGGTCGCCTCTAGCAAAGGCAGCCCATAGGACTCAAACAAAGATGGATAAATTAGCGCCCCAGATTCAGCATAGAGAGTCGTAATATCGCACGCAGACAGGTGTCCAAGGTTTCGAATTTTTAAGCCACTTGAACTAACTCTGAGATCAATCCAGCCAATTAACTGGGCATATTGATTGCTATCGACTGTTAGCGCCAGCGTTGAAAGAGCCCTCGGAACTGAGAAGTTCCCAAGCTTCAAGAAGGTTTCTGTGGTTTTTGTGCGGCTCTCCAGACGCCACATATAAAAAATCATACTTTTTGGGAGAGAGTAGTTCTGCCGGAGCCATTGTGGATTGCTTCGGAGCGAATGGTGCAATTTCTACGGACCTAGAGCCAAACACAGATGCCACATCTTTTGCCATTGATTCAGACTGCACCAGCAACAAGGCTTCACTGGTAAACAAAACCTAAGCCATAAACGCTCTATCTCAATCCGGCATCGCTGGCGGAAACTAAAACCTCGCGTACCATAGCGCGAAATCAAATAACGATTTGAAGAAAAACACAGACGTTCGCATGGTTCCAAAGCAATGGCGGCAAGTTGCCGAAGCATAGACAAGATCTCCAGGCTGCGAAATCGTAGCCAATTCATTCTGCAAAAAATCGCCCTATCACCGTGGGCTTTACTCGCAATACGGCAATCTCGCTGGAAAATTCAGCGGATAGTTTTAATCGCTCGTCAAGCACTGCAACGCAATCCGCATCCAGCGTTCGCAATTCCTCTAACAACGCAAGCAGCAGGGTTCGCCCCCCACCCTGATGTACATTTGGTGCGTGAATGACAAACTTCATGCCTCGCTCCTGGCACGAGCAAGCACGAACAAAGTTTCCCTCCAAGAAGTCTTACTGAAAGATCTCGGCCAATAATCCGCGCGCCATATCGAAACATGCTTGCAACGCGTGTTCGCATGCTGCGCTGGGGCGCATTGAATGTGGCCCTGAGTAGGTGACGTCCAGCACATCGAAGCCGCACTCTTCAAGCAACGACAAGGTCAATCCCTTCGTGAATAGTGAACATGTCCCACTTTTTCACGGACAAAAGTAACGGAGTTTCCTAGCCACGTAACAACAGAAAGATCCAAAGGAAAATGGAAGATGACTGAACCACTTCGCCTGCGGAGCTGCGTTGAAAAAACCTGTAGGGATCAGCAAGATGCTCGAGGACATCTAAAACTAATACGAGATCAGGGCAAGGAATTGAACTCTCACAATAATCGCCTAGTACAAATTTGATATTTGGGCTGGAAATCTGACTCCAGAATCGGGCGAGATCTGGCGCAATATCAAATCAGTCATCGAGCAATTGTCGATTTCTTGGCATAGCGTCGTCATAACGTGACCTGCCCCACAGCCTATTTCGACTATAGACCTCGGCGACATTGAATGCTTCTTTAAAATCTCAAGCAGTTTCTGAGCTTTCCAAGGAGAATCGGCAGAATCCCAGCTCGGATTATTTTCCGCATAGTATCCATTCGTGTAGCGCTCCCAACAATATCGCGGGTCATGGAATGTTCTTTTCTATTAGAGATATAAAGGTTAGTTGATCTTACTTATTATTTCAGCAATCCAGCCACTTGCCTTCTGATAATGTCTGCCAGCGCAGCGAATAATGCGTGTAAAATTCCCCTCCAGAACGCGGGCAAACATAGATGCGGGCTTTTATCTCCGGATACTGCACTTTCTAAGCTTACTTACGCTCAGGCGGCTGAACGATAGCCTTTGGGAAAGGGATCACATGATGGCCAATGCCATTCTTCGTGCGCAAATGGGAATTAGGTCCATCTTCCGAATAAGCTTTTCCCTGATACGGATAGAACTGCTCTGTGAGAACGTTTCTCGGTATGAAAAACACACCTCCGGGCAGCCATGAGCAGTGATAGATTTCCTCTCGGCAATAGCTAGGATCGACGCCTGCACAGGCGCCAACCGTACTTAAACAGCCCATTCTTTCTTGCCCCCAGGGTAATCCGCGTATAAATGACTCATAGGCATTAACAAGAAAACTTTTTACCCATTACTCAGTTGGGTCAGCGGCAAGCCAGTTTGCGCGTTATAAACACAGTCCCGTGACATGGCCCGGCCCCAATTTGGACAATGCTTGGATAAGAACCTCAAGGGCGCCCTATCAAGAGAAGAACGTCGTCATCTAATTGCAACACGAAGGTGGAACAAGAAAGTTTAAACCCGACAGCACGCTGGCTCACCTGCCCCTTGCATTCAGTTGGAACAGGACGAACATTATCGAAATGCAAATTCTGCACTCGTTCGATATATCTATTCGGCACACAAATTAATATTTCGTTGGGAAGGATAGATCCGTTATTGCTGTGCAAGTGTCGCCGCCAGTTGCCCACCAAGAGTTGGAATCACCACAGATACAGACGTGCTTTCGCATGAATTCTTGGGCTGGAATACCGAGCTATTTGGATTCATAACTTTCAGATTTCAGATAATCAGCAACGACCCGGAAATTCAACGGCGAAAATAGGTTAGCGCAGTACTTAGTAATTTTTTTACGGCGAGCCCCCTGGAGTCGATCACCCACCCTCTCATCAGATACGTGCCTCAAAAAATCGGCAACTGTCTGCACTTCGTACCGCCCATTACCGAGCGCATATAGGGGATCAATATTGAGTTCGTTTTCAATTTTAGATAAACCGGCAGAGCTCCATATTGAACCCCTGCCACAACAGCAGTAGTTCCTCGATATAGAACCCACGATGCACATCTTGCATAATCATCAAGTGATCGCGAAGACCAAATGACATTTTTGTTAGGTAGCGTAGTTAGATCGGAATATGCGCACAAAGGTCTAAAAGCTGGGTAGCCGGATGGAGAAACACAAACTTCGAGTTGGCAATTCACCTGCGCAGCGAATTGCATAATTAAGCAAAGTTACGGCCTCGCTTAACAATCCTTCGGGCAAAACTAAACAGACCTTCTCTTCCTGATTGTTGAAAGCATCTCCGCAATCTTGATCAATGTTTCCTGCCAAAGCTCAGGAGATCCCATCACAACGACACGTTGGGCATTTTTTTTGCCTGACTGACTAACCGTTCCTTCGCCGCTTCGCCCGAAGTAAAAACAATGTCCGGATCAAATTTTTGACCCAACGACCTAGTTATTCCGTGTTGCAGGTTGGAAGATTATGGCATGTTGGTATGCCATGCACTTGACGGATGGACAGTAGCTCCGCACAAATCCAAATACAGTTCGCTCCCAAGCATGACCTTCGTATGTTGTAAGCACGGCACGGACATTAAGGCGCTCGGCGAGCTCCGCAATTTGCATGCCGATTCGCTGAGCATCTCTGGTCCCTCCTGACAACGCCCTCAATCGCAGCACGCTCGGCTGTGTCGGGCGAACGGCGGGGTCTGACGCACGAACGGAGCGCTTAAGCAACCCTCTTTCCTTCATCGCACTGCGAAAACTCGCAAGCGTCTTTCCTTAGCCCCATTGAGCGGGGAAGAACCAAACGCCCCGCCCTTTGCCAGGGCGGTAGATTTGTATCTTCAAACTTATAATTCGTATGGTTTTAAAGAGCGACTACAACTCTCAGCCCATTTTTTTCCAAATAGGAAGGAAGTTCGTCGAAATAGAAATCTTTCGTCAAATCCAGATGCGTTGGATTGATCAAGTGAGAAACGATTAACAAATCCGCAGATTGCGGGAGCCTATGCAAGTTATTGATCTCGCACCGGTAACTTCGCAGGCTTATCAACAGCTGGACTGCCCAGGCAGAAAAATAGCGAACGATCCTGCCTACCGAATTTGCGCACCTTACGATTTTCTGCCTATCGTCATTAAACAGATATTCGTATTGTTCTAAGAAATGTGGATGCTCTCGTACAATATGTAGCCATGGAATGGAAACACGGGACGCACCGGCCCTTGGATCGGTCAACAGATTATCGCAGATGCGACAAAGCGCCTCATAGTTCGCTAAATTCACGGAGCCTCTTACTCAGCTATACGTCTGGAATAATTACCCGGTTTTACCTACCAAACTAACAACAGCGGGATTTATTGATTTGCTCGCTATTATTCAGTGGGAACAAGCTAATCTAATATTTACGTCGTTACGTTAAATAAGCGGCTGATTTTTGATGAAAAATCGATATGCCTCGTTCGATCCCTACAATCAGCGCCAATGTAGTTACAAGCTGCAACAGCGTATATACGATCAACCCAATTTGCATGATCAATCCCAATGAAATGAAGTATGCCCCCATGGCAACTATCAAAGGTAAACCCTCCACGCAACGCTTGCTCACAACAAAAATACCGGCAGGTGCATCTCGATTAGATAAGAATAAATAAGTTGCAAAAGCGCGGCAGTAAAAACAAAACACAACCCGCCCACCCATCCGAAATAGACAAATGCAACGCCCCATATTGTGTAATTTTCAGAGAGAAAATTTGTTAACGTGGGTCACACTGTACCCACGATAGATAACAGGAATTAAGCTGTTAGTACCGACTTGCGCATCGGCAAAATACACTCCCTGGAGAAGATTGTTTATTATGACCTTGGACACATAATCCCAACCTTATAGCGCAATCTAAGCTCTTCGTTAGGGCTCATGACCACAAAGCCAACCGCATAATCTAGAGTCGCAATTCGATCCAAGGCATTATTAACAAATGGTGGATAAGTAATTCCAGAGCCATATGAATTAGATACATACTTTTCT
>JADJUC010000012.1 GCA_016710885.1 Candidatus Proximibacter danicus | reverse complement strand
AGCGCGCATGGAGCCTCCGTGGGTTTCCTGCTTCAGCAGGTCGATCAGCTCGAAGCCATAGGGCGCGAACATATTGGCGACCGACAGGGCCGAGAAGATGTAGACATGCTCGTCGTAGATCTGGTCGTATGAGGTCTTCTCGATCATTGCTCCCAAGTAGGGGTCCTCGAAGATCAACACACCGTCTGGGCTAAGCAAGGCATCCGCACCCTTGGCGATGCCGTGCATATCGGGAATATGGCACATCACATTGGCGGCCATCAGCGCAGCGGCAGATCCATATTCTTTGGCGATATCGGCGCCGGTCTCAGCGCCGAAGAAACGCACCACGGTGTTCACGCCCGTGCTGGCGAGCCACCTCGGCGACATTGGCCGAAGGCTCGACGCCCAAGTGGCGAATGCCGCGCTTGAAAAGTTCTCAAGCATGATGCCGTCGTTGCTACCGAGTTCGACGACGAAAGGATCAGCGCCGCGAAGATGGTTGGCCATCACCCACTCGGCATAGGCCTTGAAGTGACGCTGCATGTAAGTGGACGTCCGCGAGAAAAAGGCATAGTTCTCATGGAACATCATTTCTGGTGCAGGCTGATTTTCGATCTGAAAAGTCAGGCAATGCGAACAAAGGCTGGTTTTAGCTCAAAAAGTGCTCGTCCTTGAACTGATCTGGCATCAAAAAACCGTTAGCGATGGGCATACGCCCATAGCTCATGAACGGCGAAATTTCGTGGCTGCAAACCCTGCATTTCATAAATAACCTCTTTGTATTTCAATCTCTGGGAAGCCGCGACGAATGGATGTCGCGCAAGCGCGGAAACATTGCATCTCTGGCCTTGATAATCGGTGTCTCGATGAGCGAGTCTATGCCCAAGTCGGGATCATTCCACAATAGTCCGGCCTCATCCTCGGGGTAGTAAAACTCGCGGTACTTTGTACCAATTTCATTCCGTTCACCAAAAGTGCAAAGCCGTGCGCCACACCGGGGGCAGAAACAACTGTTGCTGTTTCTCTGCACTCAGTTTGAAGGAAATATGCCTCCCAAATGTCGGAAAGCCGGGACGCGATCTACGCCGACATCGAGAATATGGCCTTCGGTGACGTAAACAGGATGGCCGCTCGGGTGCTCAACCTGGTAGTGCATGCCTCGCACCACGCCCTTTCCCGAACGAGAGCGATTGTCTTGAACAAATGCATGGTCAATACCGTGCTCAAGCGAGCGCTTGGCCTGATACGACTCCAGGAAAAATCCACGGGTATCGCCGTGGACATCCAAGTCGATCAGGAAGGCGCCAGCAATCGCTGTTGGCTGCACTTTCAACGCACCGCTCCGCCAGCAATTTCAGCATTGGCGGTCGCCGCCCTCAGCAGTCTCCGCCAGCCATGCAAACTCGTCCGTCAGGCCGTAGTGGTGATTTCCGACGAACAGGCCGCAGGCGTCCACTGCTTTGGCATTGGAAAGCTCGCCGTGGATCTCGTAGTCGAACCACTTGATCACTTCATTCTTGGCAAAGTTGCCGGCAACGATGGGGCGCACATCGATCTGGTTGCGGGTGAGGAGATCCACCAGCGTCTCGCGCGTCAGCGGCGCATCTTCGGTCAGCACCATGCTAAAGCCGAACCAGCTGCTGGCGCCGATTTCCTTCTGTATACGCAGCCACGGGAACTCGGCCATCATTTCGACAAAGCGTTCCGCATTAACACGGCGCGCAGCGACCAGCGCCGGCAACTTCTTGATCTGCTCAAGACCGATGGCGCCCGACATCTCGAGCGGGCGCACGTTGTAGCCGGGCAGGATGAAGCGGACAGACTCCTCGACGGCATTGTCACTCTTGGTGCCGCACACATGGTTGTGCTTGGGCAGGTTACGCGTCCAGCCGTGCGCGCGCAAGGACAGGAGCACATGGTAGAGCTCTTCATCGTCGGTGACGATCATGCCGCCTTCCATGGTCGAGATGTGATGGCTGAAGAAAGCGCTGTAGCTGCCCATGACGCCGAACGTGCCTGCCTGGCGGTCTTCGAAGTGCGCGCCTAGGGATTCGCAGTTGTCCTCGATCAAAACAATGTTGCGGCCACCGATGATCTGGCGAATTCGGGCGAAATCGTTGGGGTTGCCGAGCAGGTTCACGGCCATGATGACCCGCGTCTTGTCGCTCACGGCGGCAGCAAGCTGGTCGAGATCGTAGTTGAGCGTGTCGATATCGATGTCGACGAACTTGATCTTGAGGCCATACTGATACAATGGATAGTAGGTCGTGCTCCACGAGACGCCGGCACGATGACTTCGTCGCCGAGCTGGATCTGGAAAGCCGGGTTCTGGCTGTAACGCAAGGCCGCCACCATCAACAAATTGGCGGACGACCCGGAGTTAACCATGACGCAGTGCGCGCTGCCTGTGTATTCTGCAAAGCGTTTTTCGAAGGCCAGCACCTCGGGACCCATCGTGAACATGCCGGAAGTAACGACGCGTTGGATCGCGTCATATTCGGCCTGGTCCCAAGTCGCGGCCGCCAATGGATACTTAGGGGTGCTCAAGATTTCGCTTCCTCAAGATAGTACGCGTAGGTTTTCGCTAGGCCCTGCTCGAGTGAGGTCGGCGCCTGCCAGCCCAGGAGGTGGCACGATCGACGCTGACAAGTTTCTGTTTCCTGCCGACCGGTTTGTTCAGGTCATGCTCGAACCCGCCGGCATAGCCAACCACACACGCTGCTGCTTCGTAGTATTCGTTGACGGTGAGATCACGGCCCAAGCCGACGTTCATGGAGACAGGCAGGGTATCGAACCTCTTCACTGCCGCCCACATGCAATCCGCAAGGTCACCTGCATGAACTCACGTCTAGCTTTGCCGTCACCCCAAATGTCCTAAGCGCACTTCCCGCCACCTTGGCCTGGTGTCGCTTAGGAACGATAGCCGGGACCATGTGCAGTGCTGCCCGGATCGAACTTGTCGTGACGTCCGTAGATGTTGCAAGGAATGAGTGTTTTGTACTTGAACTCGGGCTGCTCGCGTCCGATGTATTCCGCAGGCGTGCCACCGTTATCCTTGGCTAAGGCGTAGCCTTCATTTAGTCGCTCCAACTCGCCCTGTAGCACCTTTTCCTCACGCAAAGGATTTGCCGCATCGCGAGGATACATGCAGGAACTGCCGAGATTGAGCAGGCGCTTGATGGGCCAGGTTGCGAGGCCCAGACGATGTTGCGCCCATGTCGAGGTTTTCGAGCAGAAAGCTCACCGGCTCGCGAATGTTCGCCTGTATACCGCCCACTTTGCCCGCGGAGTGCACAACGATATCGGGCTGGAAACTCTCGAGCAAGTCGACCACGGCGCGATAGTCGCGCAGATCTAGCTCCACGCTGGTCGGTGCGAGGATCTCAAAGTCGTTGGCGGCGGTATGCTCGAGAAAGTTGCGGCCAACCATGCCGCGCCCGCCCGTCAGAAAAACGCGTTCTTTCTTCACGCAATCAACCCTGGTTACGCAGCGCCTTGGCCCACTCTTCTGAACCTGAACTTCGAACTCGGCTTCGCGCATATCGGCCTGTACCATTTCCGTCACGAGGTCAGCGAAGCTGATCTCGGGCACCCAGCCCAGTTTCTGCTTGGCCTTGCTGGCGTCGCCGAGAAGTGTTTCAACTTCGGTGGGGCGGAAGTATCGGGGATCCACTTCGACGACGCAGCGGCCCTGTTCGTCGTAGCCCTTTTCGTTGACACCTTCGCCCGACCAGCTCAGCTTCATACCCAATTCCCTCGCCGCGCAATCGACAAACTCGCGCACGCTGTATTGCACGCCGCTGGCGATGACAAAGTCTTCAGGCTGTTCCTGCTGCAGCATCAACCACTGCATCTGAACATAGTCCTTGGCATGCCCCCAGTCGCGCTTCGCATCGAGGTTGCCCAGATAGAGACGCTCCTGGATGCCCAGCTTGATGCGCGCCAGGGCGCGGGTAATCTTGCGCGTCACGAAAGTCTCGCCGCGATTCGGCGATTCGTGATTGAAGAGAATGCCGTTGCATGCATAGATGCCATAGGCCTCGCGGTAGTTGACCGTGATCCAATAAGCGTAGAGCTTGGCCACCGCATAGGGACTGCGCGGGTAAAAGGGTGTGGTTTCCTTCTGGGGAATCTCCTGCACCAAGCCGTAGAGTTCGAGGTGCTGGCCTGGTAGAAACGTGTCTTCTTCTCCAGACCGAGAATGCGGATGCCTTCTAGGAGGCGCAGCGCACCAAGCGCATCCGAGTTTGCTGTGTATTCGGGTTCTTCGAAGCTTACTGCCACATGGCTTTGAGCTGCCAGGTTGTAGATCTCGTCGGGGCGGACCTTCTGCATGATGTGGATGAGGCTGGACGAATCGGTCATGTCGCCGTGATGCAATACGAAACGGCCGTCCGACACATGCGGATCCTTGAACAGGTGATCAATGCGATCCGTGTTAAAAAGCGAAGTGCGGCGCTTGATGCCGTGCACCTCGTAGCCCTTGTTTAGCAAGAACTCCGCAAGGTAAGCCCCATCCTGACCTGTTACTCCTGTAATCAGTGCTTTCTTAACCATTTTGTCGCCCATAACTATCTTCGATCCTAACTATGTCATCTTCGCCCAAATAGCTGCCTGACTGGACTTCAATGATTTCCAATGGAATGGTGCCTGGGTTTGAGAGGCGATGTGCCTCGCCCAAAAGGGATGTGAGTGAACTGATTCTCCGTGAGCACAAGCTTTTTGTCACCACACGTAATTTCTGCCGTGCCCTCGACAACCACCGTGTATTCCAGATCGATGATGATGCTTTGCAGGCTAAGACTGGCTTTGGGATTGACCTGGATGCGTTTGACCTTAAAGCGTCCGCCTTCGTCGATGCTGTCGTACCAGCCCCAAGGGCGGTGGACTTTTCTATGTAAGGCGTGCTCTTCCCGCTTGGTAATTTGTAGCTGGCTGACGATGTGTTTCACATCCTGACTGCGCAACTTGTCAGCCACCAAAACGGCATCCGGCGTTTCTACCACGACGAGGTCGCGCTCACTCCAACCATGGCAACCAAACGGCTGGAGGCATGCGCAGAGTATTGCAGCTATCAGTGACGAGAACATCCCCAGATGAGCGTTGCCATTTTTCGTCTCTGGGAAGCACGTTCCACGGCATCCCACGCGCCCAGTCACGCTCCAGCCAGCGTCCAGTGGGACCATGCGTATTGGAAAGGCGCTACCGGGGCAACGCTCCATGACAGCGTAATCGATGGACTCAGATGGAATAGCCACGAATTCGTCCTTGCCGGGGCGTATAAAGGGGGCCATCAGGCCGGCGTCTGTTGTGCGCCGGTTCCATGCCTGAGTGGTAGCGTCCAGAATGTCTGCTCGGAAAGCCTGCAGGGCCTGCAGCCATACGGATGCCCTGAGTACGAACATGCCGGCGTTCCAGTAGTAGCCGCCCTGAGTCAGGTACTGCTGGGCAGTGGCGACGTTGGGTTTTTCGACGAAGCGCTGAACAACCATGACCGATTGGCTTGTGTCGCCATCGGCCTGAATGTAGCCGTAGCCGGTTTCGGGTGTGTCTGGCGTGATTCCAAGAATCACAATTGCACCCTCGGCGGCCTGATCGATAGCATGATGCATGGCATCTACAAAGGCCGCAGAATTGCTTACCGTTTGGTCAGCCGGTGTGACAACGAGCACAGGATCTTGGGCGTTTGCTTGTGCGGCTAGGGCAGCCAGAGTTAAAGCAGGAGCTGTGTTGCGGCCCACAGGCTCAACAAAGCAGAGCCGAGCTCAATGCCCACTTCACGCAATTGCTCCGCCGCGAGGAAGCGGTGTTCTTCGCCAGTAACGATGATCGGCTTGGCGACATTGATGTTGGAAGCCTCAAGCGCAACCAGTCTCAGCGCAGCTTGCTGGAAACAGACTCTCGTTGCCAGTAAGTGATAAAGGTTGCTTCGGGAATCCAGCACGGGAGAGCGGCCAAAGCCGAGTTCCGGAGCCGCCGCAGAGGATAACCGGCTGAATTAAGTTAGTCATACCCAAACAAATCTCGTGTGTAGATTTTCCTGAGACATCATCCAGCTCAGGCGATCGCCGATTGGCGATAATCACGTCAGCCGCCTGCTTGAAAGCAGCCAAATCATTGACAACGCGGGAGTGATAGTACTTTGACTCCTCTAGAGTCGGCTCGTAAACTATGACCTCGACCCCTTTGGCCTTGATTCGCTTCATTACCCCCTGAATGGCGGAGGCGCGAAAATTGTCACTCCCCTGTTTCATCACCAAACGATAGATGCCCACAACGGGTGTTCGGTCCGAGCCGCTGACTTGGCATAGACGCACCACTTCAGCGGCAATGAAATCCTTACGTGTAGTGTTGGCCTCGACGATGGCGCGCACAAGGTTCTGCGGTACATCGCGATAATTAGCGAGGAGTTGCTTCGTATCCTTTGGCAGGCAGTAGCCCCCGTAGCCGAAGCTGGGGTTGTTGTAGTGGTCGCCAATCCGCGGATCCAGACAAACGCCGTCGATGATCTGCCGGGTATCCAGGCCATGCGTGGCGGCGTAGGTGTCCAGCTCGTTGAAGTAGGCGACGCGCATTGCCGGATAGGTATTGGCGAATAAGCGATCGCCTCGGCCTCGGTACTGTCAGCAAACAAGGTCAGGGATGTTCGGCTTGACCGCCCCTTGCTTGAAGCAGGTTGGCGAAGGTTCGCCCGGGCAGAACGCTCGCCGACCACGATACGCGAAGGATGTAGGTTGTCATAGAGCGCCCGACCTTCGCGCAGAAATTCCGGCGAAAAAATGAGATTTTGCGTGCCCATCACACGCCTTGTGCGTTCGGTGTAGCCGACCGGAACGGTTGATTTGATGACCATCACCGCCTGCGGGTCGTGGCGATCACATCGCGGATTACTGCTTCGATCGATTTCGTGTTGAAGTAGTTGGTTTCGGATCATAGTCGGTCGGGGTGGCGATGACGACATAATCTGCGCCGACATAGGCTTCCTGCCTGTCCATGTGGCGCGGAAATCTAGTGGCAGATTTTTCAGGAAATCTTCGATCTCGGCATCTTCGATCGGCGATTCCTTGCGGTTGAGCATCGCCACCTTCTCAGGAACGATGTCAAAGCAGACAACTTCGTTATGCTGAGCCAGCAGCACGCCATTAGAGAGCCCTACGTAACCAGTCCCGACGATAGCAATTTTCACTAAGGTATATTCCCCACTGAATCCATCTAGGCATTCAACACCCTGGCTCAGCAGCGCGTTTTATGCCCTGCCATAATCCCCCTCAAAACCGCCGCCGCCAGCTTCGACTTCTCAGCCACCCTGGCTGGCGCAAACATATAGGCGCAGTGCCGCTTGCTCTGGAGCTGGCGAAGACTGCATTTGACCGACCCCATTTCTACCGGGACCTGGAAAAAGAAATTGAAATTACCAAGCCCAGAACCCTGCCCAAGCGAAGGTGCGCGGACTAACCTCTAGCGCAAACGGCGCTTGCCCTCGAACTAGTTGTTCTCTTGGAAGCCAGTCAATCGTTGCACGGGAAATTCAGGCTCAAGACGACTTAGGCACGCTACCGCCATGCCGTTTCACGATCGACAAGCGCGGATTGCGAGATTTACAGGGGTTCGGAAGATCAAACACGGCAGATTGCTCCGTTTTCCGTTCGACGGAACGGACGCTATTTATCACACGGCCATAACTTTGAAAAGATTTTTTTCGAACGACCAAGGCAGCTAGGGCAGGCACAATCTCAACTGCGCGCCGGAAACTAGTTGCTAGCCGGCTTTCGCAAACCGCCCGGCGGCAATCGCACGACCACCGGCTTGCTCAAGATTTCGATCAGCACCATAGCCCGACCTCGCCATCAGCCATCTGGTAGATGCCTTCGATACCAATAAACGGGGATTCCATCAGTACAACCCGCTCGCCGGACGCAAACAGCAGCTTTGGCTTAGCTTGGGCGATGCTTCCTGCACGCGTATGAGCTCAATCAAGTCATCATGAACCTTAGCGGGGTCTACGCCAAAAGCGCACCAGTCGGCTTACCCCCTTTGGTCGAATGAATTGGAGCCCAGCCCTTGGCCGAATCGTCGCCGCCCAATCGGACAAATAGGTAACGCGGGAACAGAGGCTCATCCGAGACAGCCAGCACACCTCGGCGGAGTTTTCTGAAGGGAACGTTGGGAGATAACACTGATATCCCTGCCGCTCGAGATTTTCCAGCGCGCACCTTTCCTGCCCTAGCTTGGTATGAACGAGATACCAGTGCATCGCCACCTCCCAGAAGCTATCTTGACAGCCGGCATTTTACTCCTTGGTTTGCGGCCGGGCAATTAGCCTGACGTATTGGGCCCACCCCGTTTAGCCGTTAAAATCAGCAGCAATGAAAGCCGCCCCTTGGGCATCCTTGCCAGAGACTATCGGCTCCTGATTGAGCGGCCAGTCGACATTGATATCCGGATCATTCCAACGAATGCACCGCTCATTGCTTCGGCGAGTAGTAATCCGTTGCCTTGTAGAGGAACTCTGCCGTTTCCGATAATGCCAGGAATCCATGCGCAAATCCTGGCGGGATCCACACAAGTCGTCTGTTCTCGGCCGAAAGCATCTTACCAACCCATCTGCCGAATGTTGGCGAGTCCGGGCGGATATCCACCGCGACATCAAACACTTCACCCACGGTTACGCGCACCAGTTTACCTTGCGCCTTCGGCGGTAGCTGGTAGTGGAGGCCGCGCAGTACGCCTTTTGCCGAGCGCGAGTGGTTGTCCTGCACGAAATCGGGATCGACGCCAGTGGCCTCGCGAAATGCCTGGCGGTTGTAGCTTTCAAAGAAAAAACCGCGATCATCGCCGAACACTCGAGGTTCGAGGAGGATAACTTCGGGGATGGCAAGGGGTGTGGCTTTCATGGGTTGTGGTCTTTGTTGGTCCCTGGCCCCTTCACCTTCGATACGCCTTTGCTCTCAGGACGAACGGGGGGTGGGTGTGAAGGATAGGAATCAGAATACCGACTCTCGCAGCAGTCGCTGCAGATACTGCCCATAACCATTCTTGGACAACGGCGCGGCCAGCGCTTCCAGTTTCGCCGCATCGATCCAGCCCTGGCGCCAGGAAATTTCTTCCGGGCAGGCGACTTTCAGCCCCTGCCGTTTTTCCAGTGTGGCGATGAACTGCGAGGCTTCCAGCATCGACTCGTGCGTTCCGGTATCGAGCCAGGCGTAGCCGCGCCCCATGATCTCGACCGAGAGCGACCCTTGTTCAAGATAGAGCCGGTTCAGATCGGTGATTTCAAGTTCGCCACGTGGCGAAGGCTTTAGCGCCTTGGCCAACCCTGACCACTTGCCGGTCGTAGAAATAGAGGCCGGTCACGGCATAGTTCGATTTCGGCTGTTTTGGTTTTTCTTCGAGGCTGACCGCACGGCCCGTCGCGTCAAACTCGACCACGCCATAACGCTCCGGATCATGTACGTGATAAGCGAAGACACTGGCCCCCGCCTCGCGCGTCATCGCATTGCCGAGCAGCTTATGGAAATCGTGGCCGTAGAAAATGTTGTCGCCGAGCACCAGCGCCGCCAGATCGTCGCCGATGAATTTGTCACCGATGATGAAAGCCTGCGCCAGACCATCCGGTGAAGGCTGGATAGCGTACGACAGGTTGATCCCCCACTGCGAACCGTCACCCAGCAACTGCTCGAAACGCGGGGTATCCTGCGGCGTCGAGATGATCAGGATGTCGCGGATACCGGCAAGCATCAGGGTCGTCAGCGGATGGTAGATCATCGGCTTGTCGAAGATCGGCAGCAGTTGCTTGGACACCGCCAGTGTTGCCGGGTGCAGCCGGGTACCGGCGCCGCCGGCGAGGATGATGCCTTTGCGTTTGGTGATCATGATGTCTTCATTCCCTCGGGAATTCTTTCGGTGATGAGTTGCATCGTTACAAGTCAAGCCCCTGATCCGGATCGGGCTTGCTCACGCGCTCCTTTAGCGCTTCCAGGGCGCGTTCCAGAATGATTCTGTCGGACACGTCTTTCTCCCGCTTGGTCTGCTTGGTCAGTAGCAAGCCTTCCAGGTTGATCGTGCGAACGGGCACACCGTCAAGATCGACCGTCTCGGCGTACTGCTTCAACGTCTCATACGTCTCACCGCAGGCATTGAGCATGATGTCGACGACAAATGCATCCGCGACCCGGATATTCTCGCCTTCATCAAACCATGCTGGGTCAATATCCTTGGCGGCCTGGTCCGGCAACACCATTAAGGCCGAGCGAATCTTGATCCCGGCTTCCTGGGTCGCCGGCACCAGAACGTCAATATCTGTGGTCGCACGGTGGTAGCCGTGCGCGAACAGGGCATACCCGCCTATCAGCAAGTAGTCCACAGCTTGCGCGTTGAGAGACGCAATCAGCGCCTTGAGGTCTTCGAGAGTTGCCGGTCGGCTGTATTCGTCCGTCACCTGCGCTCCAAGGCGATTTTGGCCATACCAGCGACCAGGCAATCCTGTTGATGCTGATTGGACTCTTCAAAGGACTTGAACCAGTACACCCCCTTGGGGATGTGGGTCGTATTGCCGGTCGGGAGCCGATGGATCTCGTCATTGAAGCGCGCACCTTCGGCCAGCAACGCGGCTGACGCCGAGAAGGTGATCGGGTGTTCCTTGCGGTGGCCTATGGTGCGCATCTGGTTGCCAGTCTTGTTAAAAAGCCACGAACGAAAACATTACAGCTTCGCCTGCAACCGCAGCAACCGCGCCGCAACTCAAACATATCTGCCACCTGCTGCGGCAAATAGTCACGGACGATACGGTTTCGAATATTGCGCATTTGCATCCATAGCCCCGCAGAACTTACCACGCCAAGCTTTTCCATCCGGTCAAGCAGACTTCGTGTGGACTCGGATTGCTCCGCGAACTGCGCCATTTCCAGGCTGCGCATGTAGCGCAGAGAGCACTCAACTGCGCGCACAAATCGATCGGCGAAAGCATCGTAAGGTTCGAGTTCTTTCGGCGAATATTCACGCGCCGCATCGAATGTGGCGTAGCCCTGCAGCGAGGCGTCGACCAAAAGCAATCGACTTGGCCGTTTTTCGCGGTTAAAGGCAAGTGCCGCCGCAATCGATTCTGGCTCACTCACAATCGCACTCCAGTCTCTCTCGCCAGTCGATAAATTGGCGAAGCATCTTCGCCGGCAGCGTGCACGAGCACATCGACCTTCGGATCATCCAGCTCACTCTGAATATCAGCCTCGAAGGCTAGCGACAAGGCCAAGGGCGATGAAACAGGCGCGGGAAGTTCCACCAGCAGGTCGATATCACCACCGCGAGTGTTGTTCCGCACACGCGAACCGAACAGCCAGACCTCGGCCGCCTCGCCGAAGTGACGATGGGCGGCCGCCAGAATGACTTTTCGTTCGTCAGGACTGAGGCGCACGGGGGTATTGATCCTCAGAAACAAAACCCGCCGTCAGCCGCCCGGCCACCTGTTCGAGCGTCGGCACAAACCGGTGCGCCGCCTGCAAGGCAGAAGCCAGCACCAGCGGGTCATCCATATTCATGCACCATCTGATTGCGCAGCTTGCGCATGTCGATCCAGTCCTGCACGTTGTCGATGAGCGCCAGCTTTTCGGCGCGGTCCAGGTTGTCGACGAAGGAGGCAACTCTTTCGCCATGTGCTGCCAGCCACGCAGGCAGCAATTTGTCGCCCAGGGTGTCCTGCAGTCGACCGAAGCGTGACACGAAAGCCTCCACCCGCTCGGCAAGCGCCTCGTCTTGCTCCAGACGCGCCGCTGTCGTTTCCGAAAATGGTTCAAAGAACAGGCGGCCGTCAGTCGCTTTCAAGTGCCTGAGCTCGCGCTCAACGATCTGCGACAGATGCGTGAGGCGTGTTGCGGCACGCGGGTCGGCGATCACAGCAAGCACCCCTCTCTCCTCGCCACTTCGTGAATCGGCAAGGACATCAGGTTCGGCGCCGCGAGGACAACATCGACCTTGCGGCTATCCAGCGCCCGGCTGATGCGGCCAGCGATACGCGCCACCAAAGGCGCAGGGTCAGCAACGGGGAAAGGGATTTCCACCAGCAAATCGACATCTCCGCCCTTGGCCGCGTCGTCCAGACGCGAGCCAAACAGCCGAACCGTCGCGGCCACGCCGGCCTGCTCCAGAACGACCTGACGTATCGCAGCGATTTGTGTGTTGCTGAGGCGCATGAAGAACTTGTTCCAAAAGGGAAAGGGGCATTTTACCGTTGTCCGTCCCGCTCAGTATCCATTCGCGCGTTTCAGCGCCAGCAACTGCAGCATGCGGGAAAGGAAGGGCCGCCAGTCGGGCAGCTCAAGGTCGAAATCCCGTTCGGGCTTGCCGCAGTCGAGGCGTGAATTGGCTGGGCGAGGCGCCGGCAGCGGGTAATCCGCAGTGCCGATACCGGTCACGGAGTCGGGTGTCGGCAACCCTTCGAAGCCTGGCGTTGCGGCAGCCAGACGCAATATCTCGCGGGCAAACCCGCACCAGCTGACCGGGTTTGCTGCTGCCAAATGGTACAGACGACAGTCTTCGATCTGCGCTCCGCGCCGCGAGGCGGCCAAAATCTGGCCGGTCACATCCGAAATCAGGGCCGCCGGGGTCGGGGCGCCGATCTGGTCATCGACGATGCGCAAGGCCCGGCCTTCGCCGGCCAGCCGGAGAATGGTTTTCACAAAGTTGTGACCACGCACCAAAGACCCAACTGGTGCGAATGACCAATGCGCGACAACCGGCAGCGGCAACCGCGTCCTCGCCATCGCGCTTGGTCCGGCCATAAACCGACAACGGGCAAGTTGCATCGGTCTCGACATAAGGGGCCTGCTTGCGGCCATCAAAAACGTAGTCAGTCGAGGAATGCACCAGCAGGGCGCCTGATTTTTTGGCGGCTTCGGCCATCACCGCCGGTGCGGTGACATTGATTGCCTGCGCCAGTTCCGGCTCGGTTTCGGCGCGATCGACGGCGGTATAGGCTGCGGCATTGACGATGATTTTCGGGGCCACCGCCTGAATCGCCGAGCGGATGGCTTCCGGGTTCGCCAAGTCGCACTGGGTACGATTGACGGCGGTGACCGCCCCCAGCGGCGACAGCGAACGCTGCAACTGCCAGCCGACCTGCCCATCGCAACCGAAAAGCAGGATCGGCGTCATGCACGGCGCCCGTAGTTGGTATCGGTCCATTGCCGATAGGCGCCCGAAGTCACGTGCTCGACCCACTCGGCATTCTCTATGTACCAGCCCACCGTTTTCCTGATGCCGGTCTCGAAGGTTTCTGCCGGCCGCCAGCCGAGCTCGCGCTCGATCTTGCGCGCATCGATGGCATAGCGCCGGTCATGCCCGGGACGATCGGTGACATAGGTGATCTGATCGCGGTAGGAGCCGGCATTCTTCGGCCTGGCGGCATCAAGCAGGTCGCACAGCGTATGCACGATGTCCAGGTTCGGCATCTCGTTCCAGCCACCGATGTTGTAGACCTCGCCGACCCGACCACCTTCCAGCACGCGCCGGATAGCAGCGCAATGGTCCCCCACATACAGCCAGTCGCGAATCTGCTGGCCGTCGCCGTAGATCGGGAGGTTCTTGCCGGTCAGTGCGTTGTGGATCATCAGCGGGATCAGTTTTTCCGGGAACTGGTAAGGCCCGTAGTTGTTCGAGCAGTTGGTGGTCAGCACCGGCAAACCATAGGTGTGGTGATAGGCGCGCACCAGATGGTCGGAGGCCGCCTTCGAGGCCGAATACGGGCTATTCGGCTGGTAGGGATTGGTTTCGGTGAAGGGCGGATCTTCGCTGAAAGCGAACCATAGACCTCGTCGGTCGACACGTGCAGGAAGCGGAAAGCCTGCCGTTCCGTTTCATTCAACCCGGCGTAGTGGGCTCGCACGCACTCGAGCAGGTTGAAGGTGCCGACAATATTGGTTTCGATGAACTCGCCGGGGCCATGGATCGAGCGATCGACATGGCTTTCGGCGGCAAAACTGATCACCGCACGCGGCTTGTATTGCGCCAGCAGCGCATTCACGCATTCGCGATCGCCGATGTCGCCGCGCACGAAAACATGCCGCGCATCGCCTTGCAGCTTGCTCAAATTTTCAAGGTTGCCGGCATAGGTCAGCTTGTCGAGATTAACGACAAGCTCATCCGACAGGGCTAGCCAGTCGAGCACGAAATTGGCACCGATAAAACCGGCACCACCAGTAACGAGAATGGTCATGTTTTCCCCTGAATTTTTCTGATCAATCTGCGGCGCCGTAGCCGTCCGGGTTTTGCGACTGCCAGCGCCAGCTGTCGGCACACATTTGCTCGATGCTACGCTCGGCTCGCCAGCCCAGTACATCTGCGGCATAAGCCGGGTCTGCATAGCATGTGGCGGCATCTCCTGCGCGGCGTGAGGCAATACGATACGGCAACTCTCGGCCACAAGCCCGCCCGAATGCAGCCAGCATTTCAAGTACCGAATAGCCTCGCCCGGTGCCGAGGTTAACCGTGAGCACGCCCTGCCGGTCGGGCAAGACCTCCAGCGCTTTCAGGTGCCCAAGGGCCAAGTCGACAACGTGGATATAGTCACGAACGCCAGTGCCATCGGGTGTCGGATAGTCGCCCCCGAACACCGACAACTCCGGGCGTTTGCCAATCGCCACCTGGCTCAGATAGGGCATCAGGTTGTTGGGCACCCCATTCGGGTCTTCGCCAATCAACCCGGATTCATGCGCGCCAACCGGGTTGAAATAGCGCAGTAGCGCAATCTGCCAGCGCGGATCGGAACAACAGAGGTCGCGCAGGATCTCCTCGATCATCAGCTTGCTGCGGCCGTAGGGGTTGGTCGCCGACAGCGGAAAATCCTCACGGATCGGCACACGTTGCGGCTCGCCATAGACGGTCGCGGAAGAACTGAACACCAGGCGCCGCACGCCGGCTTCATCCATCGCCTGCAACAGCTGAACAGTGCCATTCACATTGTTGTCGTAATAGCGTAGCGGCTGCTCGACCGACTCTCCAACCGCCTTGAGGCCAGCAAAGTGGATGACCGCATCGATCGTGTAGTCGGCAAATACGCGGCGCAGGGCGTCCGCATCACGAACATCGCCGCGAACAAAGCCCGGCGCCCGTCCGCTGATCATCGCCACCCGGCGCAAAGACTCCTGCCTGGCATTGCAGAGATTGTCGAAGACGACAACCTCCATTCCGGCAGCGAGCAATTCGACGCAGGTGTGCGAACCAATGAAGCCGGCGCCGCCGGTGACGAGAATTTTCATAGGAAAGACTACGGACGCCCCAGGGAAGTTTGACGCTTCGCGCGAGGCAATCTTCTATAATGCGGCTTTTCGCCGGGCAAAGGCCCGTATTTTACCCTTGCGATGCGCATCCTGCTGGTCAAAACCTCTTCGCTCGGCGATGTCATCCACAACCTTCCCGTGGCCGCCGATCTCGCCCGCCAGTTTCCCGGGGCTGAAATCGACTGGTGCGTCGAAGCGCCGTTCGCCGACATCCCCCGACTGTCACCCTTCGTTCGCGCAACACTGCCGGTTGCCATCCGGCGCTGGCGAAAAGCTCTGCTGAAAACGGAAACCTGGCGAGAAATCGGCCAGCTCCGCGCGCAACTCCAATCGGCCGGCTACGATGCAGTCCTCGACACCCAGGGCCTGATCAAGAGTGCTCTCGTCGCTCGACAAGCCAAGGGCAAGCATCTTGGATACGCTGCCGACTCGGCACGCGAGCCCCTCGCCAGCCGGTTTTACGACGCCACCTTGAGTGTGCCCCGACACCTCCACGCCGTCGCGCGCAACCGCCTTCTGGCCGGCGCCGCGTTTGGCTATACGCCGGCTGAAACACTGGATTACGGCATCGTCGCACCGGCCTTTTCCGCCTCTTGGCTGCCCGCCACGCCGATTGCCGTTCTGCTCACCGCCACCAGTCGCGACGACAAGCTCTGGCCTGAGCCCGACTGGATCGAACTCGCCAACCAACTGATTAAATGGGGTCTGACCCCTATTTTTCCGTCAGGCAACGCCGTGGAGCAGGCGCGGGCGCGGCGCATTGTGCAGGCGGTTCCCGGGGCGGTTGCGGCACCGGCATTGAGCATTCACGATCTGGCTGGGGTCATCGGCCAAGCCGCGCTGACCGTCGGTGTCGACACCGGGCTCGCCCACCTGGCGGCAGCACTGAAGGTGCCGACCATTGCCCTCTATACAGCGACCGAACCGGCGCTCACCGGTATCGTTGGTACCGGATTTGCCCGCAACCTCGGCGGCAAGGGCGCTCCGCCCACAGTTGCGGACGTGCTGGCGAGCGCTACCGAGGCGCTCCAACGCTGATGGCACGCTATCTCTACGCCGCCCTGTTCTATGCCGCACAGCCGCTGGTCTGGCTGCGCTTGCTGTGGCGCGGACGCAAGCAGCCGGAGTATCGGCAGCACATCGGCGAACGCTACGGTTTCTACCCGGCGCAAACCTCCGCCCCAGTCATCTGGCTGCATGCCGTTTCCGTCGGCGAAACGCGGGCCGCCGAGCCGCTGATCGAAGCCCTGCTCGCCCGACATCCCGGCCACTCGCTGCTGCTGACGCACATGACGCCAACCGGCCGCGAAACCGGCCGGATGTATGTCGAGCGCTATCCCGGCCGCGTTATTCAGGCCTACCTCCCCTACGATCTGCCGGATGCCGCCGCGCGCTTTCTCGACCATTTCCGTCCGGCACTTGGCCTGTTCATGGAAACCGAACTCTGGCCTAACATCATTGCTGCGGCGAAGCGTCGCCGCATTCCCGTCGCACTGGTTAACGCCCGCCTGTCGGCACGTTCGCACCGTGGCTATCAGCGGCTGCGCGCGCTCGCGGCGCCGGCTTTCGCCGCACTTGACCTGGTCACCGCCCAAACCGATGCCGACGCAACACGCATTCGCTCACTCGGCGCCAGAAACGTGCACGTCACCGGCAACCTCAAATTCGACGTTCAGCCGGATGAAGCCAGGCAAGCCCGTGGCCGCAACTGGCGCGCTGAAATCGGCGGCCGGCCGGTCTGGCTGGCCGCCAGCACACGCGATGGCGAGGAGGTGCTGATCCTTGATGCCTTCGCGCAAATTGAGTTACCCAACCTGATGCTCATTCTGGTGCCGCGCCACCCACAGCGTTTCGAGGAAGTGGCCGCACTCCTGCGCGCCCGCAGCCTGAGCTTCAAGCGGCGCAGCCTGGAAGAGCTGCCGGAAGCCACGACCCGCGTCTGGCTGGGCGACAGCATGGGAGAGATGGCCGCGTGGTACGCCGCTGCCGATCTCGCGCTGATCGGCGGTTCGCTGCTGCCCTTTGGCGGCCAGAATCTGATCGAAGCGGCGGCCTGCGGCTGCCCGGTTCTGGTCGGAGCACACACGTTCAATTTCGCCCAGGCGGCCGACGACGCCGTCGCCTGCGGCGCGGCTGTGCGGATAGTGGATACGGATGAACTGGCCGGAACGGTGCAGCGCATCCTCGGCTCGCCGGAAGACAGGGTCAATATGAAAGAAAAGGCCATCGCCTTCAGCAGCGCCCATCAGGGCGCCACCGACCGAACGATGGCCTTGCTGGCGCCGTTTACAGCGGCTGTTGCAGCAGCGCGTTGATTTTTGCCAGATCGGCTTCTTCGAGTGTCCCCACCGCCGCCTTCAGCTTGAGTTGTGCCAGCAGCGTGTCGTGCAGGGCGCGAGCAAGATCACGGCGGGTAACGTAAACCTGCTGCTCGGCATTCAGCACATCGATGTTGATACGCACACCCACTTCATAGCCGAGCCGGTTCGACTCCAGCGAACTCTGGCTGGACACCAGCGCCGCCCGCAGCGCAGCAACCTGCGCGCTGCCGCTGCTGACCCCGAGAAAAGCCTGCCGTGCCGACTGAGCCGCATTGCGGCGCGCGGCCTCGAGTTGCTGGCGCGCCGCTTCGCGGTTGGCGGCGGCTTCGCGGGTCTTGGAATTCACATAGCCGCCCTGAAAGAGCGGGATATTGAGTTGCAGAGCCGCGGTTGTCGAGGTGGTCTCGAAACCGGGGGAGATTGGACCACCAAGCGTCGGCAGGGCCGCCGATTGCGAAGCATTGCCACGGGCGACCACGGCATCGAGGGTCGGATAGTGGCCGGCGCGGTTCCGCTCGGTTTCCTTGGCGGCGATCTCCAGCGCCAGTTGCTGCACCTGAACCGTGATGGCATCGGTCTCTGCAGCCTCTACCCATGGCTTCAGGGCATTCGGCTGCGGCGGCTCAAGCTGCGACTTTTCGCGCAAGCGGGCCAGCGCCCCGGGATCCTTGCCGACAATCACCTCCAGCGCCCGACGCTTGATCTCAAGGTCAGCCTCGGCAGCGATCTCCTGCGCCGTCGACAAATCAAAACGTGATTGCGCTTCATGGGTATCGACAATCGTCGCGGTGCCGACTTCGAAATTTTTCTTTGCCTGTTCCAGCTGCTGGGAAATCGCCGTTTTCTGTGCCTGCAAGGAGCGGAGGTTTTCCTCCGCCAGCAGCACATCGAAATACGCCTGGGCTACGCGCAGGATGACCTCCTGGCGCGCTTGAGCAAACTGCGCCTCGGCTTGCGCCGCCTGCATTTTTCCCTGCTGGTAAGCAACGATGTTCTGCCAGCGGAACAGCGGCTGCGTCAGTGTCGCCGTATACCCATTACTGTTGTATTCCGCCTTGGCCTTGACATTGCTCCCCTTCAGTTCGCGGTCAATGTCGTTCCACTGGGTATTGGCAGCAACGCCAAGTGTCGGCAGAAGTCCGGAGAGCCCCTGCGATTCCTTCTCGCGCCCGGCATCCATGACATGCCGCGCCGCCAGGAACTGAGGGTCATTGTCGAGCGCCTGTCGATATATCTGCAGCAAATCGGCCGCGCTGGCAGAACCTGCGGCCAGGGCCGCAGAAACGAGAAGGGCGAGCTGGCTTAGTTTTCCGGTGGTTTTCTTCGAGAACATGGCGGCAACCTGCAATCAATACTTCGACATGGAAGGCTCAACCTCATGCGCCCAGGCATTAATGCCTCCCGCAAGATTGTGAACCGAGGAAAATCCGTTGCGCTCAAGAAAAAGCGCCACCTGAAATGAACGCACGCCATGATGGCAGATCACGACAGTCTCCGCCTCAGGGTCCAGTTCACCAACCCGTGGCGGCACTGCAGCCATCGGCAGGGAAACGGCGCCGTCAATCCGGCAGATCTCGCATTCCCAAGGTTCGCGAACATCCAGCATGACCGGCGCGGAGCGCGCATTGCGGCTTGACTCCACCAACCAGTCCGCCAGTTCGCGACCCGAGATCTGCTGCATTTTTCTCCTGAAGCTTAAAAAACGAACTGCTCGTGCTGCGCGACATTGCGCAAGGGCGCGGTCACCGTCTCGAACAGATTGACGGTATTGAAGGTTGACTCACCGGTGCGCGTCACCAACTGCGCCGACATCACCGGCTGTTCGCCGACAACAGCTACCAGACGGCCGCCAACCTGCAACTGCTGCAGCAGTTCCTTGGGCACGAACGGCAGCGACGCCGAAACCAGGATCACATCGTAAGGCGCCTTCGTAGCCCAGCCGCGCGAGGCATCGCCTTGCTCGACGGAAACGTTGACCACGCCGGCGCGCGCCAGGTTCTCACGCGCCAGTTTGGCCAGCGACGGTTCGATCTCGACGGTGACAACAAACTCCGCACGTGCCGCCAGCAACGCCGCCATGTAGCCGCTACCGGCACCAATTTCGAGCACCTTGTCAGTATTCTTGACGGCAGCTTCCTGCAGCAGGCGCGCTTCAAGCTTGGGCTCAAGCATCGTCACCCCATTGCCCAGCGGCAGCTCGACGTCGGCAAACGCCAGATCCTTGCAGGCCGGTGGCACAAAATCCTCGCGCTTCACGATTGACAGCAATGCCAGCACTTCGGGGTCAAGCACATCCCAAGGGCGAATCTGCTGCTCGATCATGTTGAAGCGGGCTTGTTCCACATTCAGGTTGCTCATTTGGCTAACTTCCGTGTTCATTGCTTACCCCGTCGCATATGAATATTAGCGCGCGCTAATATGTACGTCCATAGAAAACGCGATTATACCTCGCGCACCGGGCGCCTGCTTTCGGGGGTCACCCGGTACCAGGCGGCATAGAGGGCCGGCAGGAAAAGCAGGGTCAGTGCCGTTGCAACGATCAAACCACCCATGATCGCCACGGCCATCGGCCCCCAGAAAACGCTGCGCGTCAGCGGGATCATCGCCAGCACTGCGGCGGCGGCCGTCAGCATGATCGGGCGGAAACGACGCACCGCCGAACCGACAATGGCCTCCCAGGTCGGCTTGCCCGCCTTCTCGTCCTGCTCGATCTGGTCAACCAGAATCACCGAGTTACGCATGATCATTCCGGAGAGCGCGATCACCCCGAGATTGGCGACGAAACCGAAGGGGACGCTGAAAAGCAGCAAGGCCATGGCCACGCCGATCAACCCCAGAGGGGCCGTCAGCAAGACCAGCAGCGTGCGGCTCATGCTCTGCAGCTGGATCATCAACAGCGTGATGACACCCACCAGCATGATCGGCATCACCGCCATGATCGATGCCTCGCCCTTTGCCGATTCCTCGGTTGCCCCGCCCACCTCAATGCGGAAACCGGGCGGCAGCGTGGCCCGGACGGCATCAAGCTGCGCATTGATCTGTGCTGAAACCACCGGTGCCTGCGTGTTGTCGCGGATATCGGCCATCACCGTCACGGTCGGCAAGCGGTTGCGCCGCCAGATCTGCCCGGTTTCCAGTTCATAGCGAATTTTGACAACCTGGGCCAGCGGCACGTAGCGCCCGCTTGCCGTCGGCACGTTGATATCGGCCAGTGCTGACAGCCCGTGCCGATCGGCCGGCGTCGCCCGCAGCACGACATCAACCAGTTGATCACCCTCGCGCACCTGCGTCACGCTCGTTCCGACCAGCAGGGTCTGCAAGGCAAAGGAAAGATCCTGCGTATTGATGCCAAGCGCCCGTGCCCTGTCCTGATCGACGTCGAGGTGCACCGCTTTGGCCATTTCGTTCCAGTCGAAGCTCACCTCGGCGGTATGCGGGTTGGCACGCATCACCGTTGCCACTTCCTCGGCGGCTTTGCGCAAGGCGCTCAGATCCTCGCCAGAAACCCGGAACTGGACCGGGTAACCGACCGGCGGGCCATTCTCAAGGCGCAGCACACGCGCCCTCACATCGCTCCACTCGCCGCTTTCGGCGGCGAAGGTGCGCTCCAGACGCTGTCGCAAGTCCTCTCGCGCTTCATTGCTGTGGGTCGTAATTACCAGCTGTGCAAAATTGTCGTGAAACAGCTTCAGATCGAGCGGCAGATAGAAGCGCGGGCTGCCGTTGCCGGTGTAGCTGGCGAGGTATTTGACCGACTTCGCCATCTCCTTGTCGTCGGCCAGCAAACGCTCGACACGCTTGGTTACCGCCTCACTGGCCTTGAGCGAGGCCCCCTGCGGCAGCCACAGATCGATCAGCAATTCAGGACGACTGGAGGCCGGAAAGAACTGTTTCTGTACGCCACTGTTGAACGCGGCCAGCGCCAGCACGAAGAGCCCGAGGGTGGCGGCGATGACGATCCAGCGGCGACGCACACACCACTCGACAAGGAGGCGAAAGCGCCGATAGAACGGCGTGTCGTAGATATCGCCATGCAAGGCCGCCTTGGCCGCCAATTTCTTAGGGTCAAGCAGCTTGTAGCCAAGGTAGGGCGTGAAAACCACGGCCACGATCCACGACACCAGCAGCGCAATGGTCACCACCGCGAAGATCGAGAAGGTGTATTCCCCGGCGCCCGATTTGGCGAAGCCGACCGGCGTAAAACCAGCGGCAGTAATCAGCGTACCGGTGAGCATGGGAAACGCCGTCGACGTGTAGGCAAAGGTCGCCGCGCGGAAACGGTCCCAGCCTTGCTCCATTTTCACCACCATCATTTCGACGGCAATGATCGCATCGTCTACCAGCAGACCCAGCGCGATCACCAGGGCCCCGAGCGAAATTCGCTGCAGGTCGATACCGAAGACCAGCATCAGGAAGAACGTCACCGCCAGCACCAGCGGAATCGACAGGGCAACCACCGTTCCGGTGCGCAAGCCGAGGCTGAGAAAGGACACCGCCAGCACAATCGCGATGGCCTCACCAAGTGACGAAACAAAAAGCTTGATCGACTGCTGCACGATCTCCGGCTGGTCGGCGACGACGTGTACGTCGATGCCCTTCGGCAAGTCCGCTTCGAGGCGCTTCAATTCAGCGCGAAGGCGCTCGCCGAGTCGAATGACGTCGCCGCCCTTGTTCATCGCCAGCGCGATACCCACCGCCTCCTGCCCCTGCACGCGCATTGCCGGCCCCGGCGGATCGACAAAACCCCGGCGGACGTGGGCGATGTCACCGAGACGATAGTTGCGGCCGTTCGCCGCAATCGCCAGGCCGCGTATGCTGGCTATCGACTGCAGATCGCCGGACAGGCGCAGACGGATGCGATCGCTGCTGGTTTCAAAGAAGCCAGCCGGCGCCATGGCATTCTGCCGCGCCAGCGCATCGGCAATGTGCGACGGTGTCAAGCCATGTGCTGCCAGTTTTGCAGGCGCAAGCTCGACATAGATACGTTCATCCTGAACGCCGATCAACTCGACTTTCTTGACGTCAGCTACCTGGCGCAACTCGCGCGCAATGCGGTCAGCGTGTTGGCGCAAGGCACCTGCGTCGAAGCCATCGCCCGTGAGTGCATAGATGCTGACGAAGGTGTCGCCGAACTCGTCGTTCAGGAATGGTCCCTGGATGCCGGCCGGCAGCGACTGGCGAATATCGCCGACTTTCTTGCGTACCTGGTACCACGCCTCGGGCACTTCCTTTTTCGGCGTGTAGTCCTTGAGGATGATGAACAGCAGCGACTCGCCGGAACGCGAACTGGAGCGGATGACATCGACCCATGGCGTTTCCTGCAGCTTCTTTTCCAGACGTTCGGTCACCAGCTGCTCGACCTCGCGTGCGGTAGCGCCCGGCCACAGCGTACGCACGACCATCGCCTTGAAGGTGAAATCCGGGTCTTCGGCGCGTCCCAGCTTGAAGTACGACAGCGTGCCGGCCACCATCAACACGATCATCAGGTACAGCACCATCGAGCGATGGCGCAGCGCCCACTCGGAAAGATTGAGGTGTCTCATTTGGCGCGCGTGTTGTGCGTTTTCACCGTGTTGCCTTGCTGCTCGGCGATGCGGATTTTTTCGCCGCTGGTCAGTTTGTGTACGCCGGCGACAACGATGCGTTCGCCACGGGCGAGTCCGGATTTGAGCTCTACCGTCTCGTCGGCGTACCGCCAGACCTCGACATTGCGCAAGCTCACGCTGCCGTCTTCGCCAACCAGCCAGACAGCAGGTTTGCCATCGTTCTGGAACAGCGCCGATTGCGGAATGCTCAGTCGCTCAGAATCGCCGCTGGCAAGAAAGCGGACCGTGGCGGTCATGCCGAAGACAACACGCGGATCGGCATCGGCGATGCTCACTCGCGCTGCATAGGTACGCGTTACCGGATCTGCCATCGCGGCGATCTCGCGCAACTGGCCACGGTAGCGGAGCGCGTCGTCGGCCCACAGGGTCACTTCAGCGCGACCGGTGGCACTCGCCGCGCGCGCTTCCGCCAGGCGACTTTCGGGGATGGCAATCGCCACCTCAAGGGTGTCGGCACGCGCGACGCGGAATACCGCCTGCCCCGGCGACACGACCTGCCCGACTTCCGCCAGCACCTGGCCGACAACCCCCGGCTGGTCGGCTTTCAGCACCGTGTAGGCCGACTGGTTGCGTGCCAGATCGGATTGCGCAGCCGCTGCCTGCAAGGCCGTTTCGCGACTATCGAGCGCCGCCTGGCTGACAAAATTCTGGCGGCGCAATTCGCGGTAGCGGCGCGCGTCCGCTTCGGCAAGCTGATGCTGGGCCGCTGCGGCACTGGCCGAAAGCGCCGTATCCGCTGGATCAAGGCGCGCGAGAATCTGCCCGGGTTTGATGGCAGCCCCGGCATCGACCAGGCGCTCCGTAATTTTCCCGGCGATGCGAAATCCGAGCGGCTGCTCCACCCGGGAACGAACCTCACCGGCATAGGCAAATACCTCGGTTGCAGCGCTGGTGCCAACAACTTCGGTCAATACCGGGCGCAGCGGCTCAACTTTCGCCACTTGATCACTGCAAGCGGCAAGCAGCACGACGATGCAGGCTGCCGACAGGTTGGAGATACGTATCCGGCGGTTCATGTGCGAGCCTCCGGCGGCATCAGGCCGTTGATCAAGAGGTCGAAGTGCGTGTCGATATAGGCGTCGGGCTGGATATCGTTGCCGCAAAAGCAGAAGGAATAGCGCCAGATGATCAGCATCAGGAGCGGCGCGATGATGACGTCGATACAGGATTCGACATCCATCTTGCGGAACTCGCCGTTATCGATACCGCGGCGCAAAGCGCTACGCAGCAGCGAACGGCCACGGACGATGACGTGATCGTGGTAATACTGAGCCACGTCGGGAAAGTTGCGCGACTCGGAAATGATCAGCTTGACCACCCCGCCCATTCGCGTACTGCCAATCTGTTGCCACCAACCAAGGAGAAGGCTGCGCAACAGTGCGGCGGCGCTTCCTTGATAATCCGCCAGTTGCTGTTCGGCGGCGGCTAGCGCAGGCACAATGCCTTCCGCGATCACCGCCTTGAACAGGGTCTCCTTGCTATCGAAGTAGAGATAGAGGGTGCCCTTGGAAACCCCCGCACGGGCGGCGATATCGTCAAGGCGGGTTGCAGCAAACCCCTTTTCAACAAAGAGATCGAGCGCTGCCGCCGTCAGCTCGGACGGACGCGCATCCTTGCGCCGCCGACGCGGCAAGCGCTCGGTAGCGTTGGCAAGGTCTGCGATGTCGGCAGAAGTGCAGGAAACAGCGTGTTCCATAACGGGGTTGTTCTAGTGACTGACCGGTCAGTAACTTTATACAAGGCAAGTGGCCAAGTCAATTCTTGGCGACAGCCAAGCCCGCGGCGGCCTGGCAGCGCTTGCGGAGACACCCCTCAGGGCAATAGCCCGGCCAGCTTCTCCCACCTGAACGCCTGATCGACCGCATCGGCCAGGCGGTCGATGTCAGCTTCGCGCCGTGTGGCGGCATCGAAGTGGGTGTCGGCAAGGTCGGCGCCGGCCCACTGCAACAGCGCGGCCAGCGCTTCCGGGGCGTCGAACAGGCCGTGGCAGTAGGTGGCGAGAATGGCGCCGTCGGCTGAAATTGCGCCGTCACCGGCGCCGTCGAGAGACGCTGCCGGTGTGGTCAGCGCCGGACCCGACGTAACCCCCATGTGAATCTCGTAGCCCTTCACTGCCGGCTGGCCCGGCAGGTTCAGCGTGCCGGCCACGTTCTTCAACTGCTTTTCCGATTCCAGCGTCGTTTCGCAGTCGAGCAGGCCGAGGCCTTCGCTGCTGCCCGGCTTGCCTTCCAGCCCAAGCCGGTCATGCAACTGCCGGCCCAGCATCTGGAAACCGCCGCAGATGCCGATCAGTTTCCCGCCGTAGCGCAGGTGCTTGTGGATCGCCGCTTCCCAGCCGTTGGCGCGCAGCCAGGCAAGGTCGGCCTGCACGGCCTTCGAGCCGGGCAGCACGATCAGGTCGGCAGGGGGAGGCGGCTCGTTCGGGCCGATGAAGCGGAAATCGACTTCGGGGTGGAAGCGCAGCGGGTCGAGGTCGTTGTGGTTGGAGATGCGCGGAAAGGCCGGGGCGATCACCTTCAGCTTGGTCGCCCCCTTCTTCATCGCCTCGCGCGGCAGCGCATCCTCGGCGTCCAGATACAGCCCGTGCAGGTAGGGCAGCACGCCGATCACCAGTTTGCCGGTGCGTTCTTCCAGCCAATCCAGCCCCGATTCGAGCAACTTGATGTCGCCGCGAAAACGGTTGATGACGAAGCCCTTCACCCGCGCCTGTTCCGAGGGCGAGAGCAGGTCCAGCGTGCCGACGAGATGGGCGAAGACACCACCGCGGTCGATGTCGGCGATCAGGATCACCGGGCAGTCGACGGCTTCGGCAAAGCCCATGTTGGCGATGTCGCGGTCGCGCAGGTTGATCTCGGCCGGGCTGCCAGCCCCCTCGACGACCACGCATTCGTATTGCGCGCACAGCCGCTCGTAGGATTCGAGCACCGCCTTCATCGCTCGCGGCTTGTACTCGTGATAGGCCACCGCATCGAAATCCTGCAGCGCCTTGCCGTGGATGATGACCTGCGCGCGCTTGTCGGTATTGGGTTTGAGCAACACCGGGTTGAAGTCGGTATGCGGTTCGAGGCCGGCCGCCAGCGCCTGCAGCGCCTGCGCGCGGCCGATCTCGCCACCGTCGACGGTGACGGCGGAATTGAGCGCCATGTTCTGCGGCTTGAACGGGGCAACGCGAATGCCACGCCGCTTGAGAATGCGGCACAGCGCGGCGACCAGCGTGCTCTTGCCGGCGTCGGAGGTGCAGCCTTGAACCATCAGGGTGCGCGTTGTCGCGTTGCTCGCGGTAGGAACTAATGAGGCCATCGGCGGGGAACAGTCGAAAGGGAATTCCGGAAAGCCCGGATTGTCGCATGCCCGCTTGCAATTGCCGGCCTCACGGCGTACCGTAATGCGGTAAGGAAGTAATACAGGATTACATCATGACTGCCATTGCCAAGATCACCACCAAAGGCCAGACCACAGTACCGCAGGAAATTCGCGCCGCTCTCGGTGTCAAGCCGGGCGATCTGATCGCTTGGGATGCCGCTGCGGACGGCAGCGTGCGCGTGCGCCGCATCCAGCCAATCGATCTCGAATCCCTGCGCGCTGCCGAGCGCACGCCGGACGAATGGGCGGGCGCTGCCGACGAGGAAGCCTACCGTGGGCTTTGAGGCTTTCGACGTCGTTCGTGTGCCATTTCCCTTCACCGATCGCGCGGCGACGAAGAACCGGCCGGCGCTGGTTCTCTCCTGCGCCGAGTTCAATGCCCCCAGCGGACACTCGGTGATGGCGATGATTACCTCGGCCGACAACCCGCCCTGGCCACAGGACTGCGTGCTGGCTGATCTGGTCGCCGCCGGCCTGCCTGCACCGTCGCGGGTGCGCTTCAAGCTGTTCACGCTTGACCATCGATTGGTACGTGGCGCGCTCGGTCATCTTTCCGCCGCTGATGAAAAAGCCGTGCGCAAAGCCTTCGCCTCGGTGTTCGCTTTTTCGAAGCAAGGTGCCGGTACGCGATAGACTCCGCCCTCGCACCACCTGGCCTCTTTTTAATTTTTCCATTTTCTGCGCTCGTACTTCTTCCTCGTGCACATCCCTAGCCCCATCCTTCTGCCCCTGTTCGCCATGGCCGGCGCCACGCTGGATCGCCTGCTCGGCGAGCCGAAGCGCTGGCACCCGCTGGTCGGCTTCGGCTGGCTGGCCGGGCGGATCGAAGGGCGGCTCAATGTTGGCGGTGGTCCGCGCTTGCTCGGCCTGCTGGCCTGGAGCCTGGCCGTGCTGCCGCTGGTAGTGCTGGCGGGTTGGCTATGCACCCTGCCCTTCGGCTGGCTGCTGCATCCGCTGTTGCTCTGTTTCGCACTCGGCGGCCGGGCGCTGGAGGAACACGGCGAGCGCGTTGCCGCCGATCTTGATGCCGGCAACCTAGCGGCCGCGCGCGAGCATGTCGGCTGGATGGTCTCGCGCGACACCTCGGCGCTTAACGAGGAGGGCGTCGCCAAGGCCGCCGTCGAATCGCTGCTGGAGAACGGCAACGACGCCGTCTTCGGCGCGCTGTTCTGGTTCTTCCTGCTCGGCGGGCCGGGCGCGCTGCTCTTCCGCCTGGCCAACACGCTGGATGCGATGTGGGGCTACCGCAACGAGCGTTTCCTGCGTTTCGGCGCCGCCGCTGCGCGGCTGGACGATGCGTTCAACTACCTGCCGGCACGGCTGACGGCATTCTCCTATGCGCTGTTCGGCAACACGCGCCGCTCGCTCGCCTGCTGGCGCGCGCAGGCGCCGCACTGGGACAGCCCGAACGCCGGCCCGGTGATGGCTGCCGGCGCGGGCTCGCTGCAGATTTCGCTGGGCGGCCCGGCCGTCTATCACGGCCACCTCGAAGTGCGACCGACGCTCGGCGAAGGGCGTGCGCCACAGTCGCTGGACATCCAGCGCGCACTGGCACTGGTGCGGCGCAGCCTGCGCTTATGGCTGGTCGGCGCCTTGGCGATTGGTGTGCTCATCGCGCTGGCCGCGCTGTTTGCCGGAGCCACCCATGCTTGAACACGGCGGCCGTTTGCGCCTGGCCGCCGAGCAGTGGGGCATCCCGCTCGCTGATTGGGTCGACCTGTCGACGGGTATCAATCCCGAGGCCTGGCCGGTGCCGCCGCTGCCGGCCGATTGCTGGCGTCGCCTGCCGGAAGAGAACGACGGGCTGGAGTCCGCGGCTGCCGCCTATTACGGCAACGCCAACCTGCTCGCCCTGCCCGGTTCGCAGGCCGCCATCCAGTGGCTGCCGGCACTGTTGCCGCGTGCGGCCGTGGCTTGCCTGACACCGATCTATGCCGAGCATCCGCAGGCGTGGGAGCGTGCCGGCCACAAGCTGCGCCGCCTGCAGGGCGCCACGTTTGCGCGCGCACTGGCCGCGGCCACGCCCAACATCCTGTTGTGCAACCCGAACAACCCGACGGCACGGCAGTTCGCCCGCGACGATTTGCTCGACGCTGCCGCCCAGTTGAAAAAGCGTGGCGGCACGCTGGTCGTCGACGAAGCCTTCGGCGATGCCGATCCGGAAAACTGCGTGGCCGATGTTGCCGGCACCGAAGCGGCGCCCAACCTCATCGTGTTGCGCTCGCTCGGCAAGTTCTTCGGGCTGGCCGGCGCGCGTGTCGGCTTCCTCTTTGCCCAGCCCGATTTGCTGGCGCGCATGGCTGAAGCCATCGGCCCGTGGGCAGTGAGCAATCCATCACGCGCGGTAGCCACGGCGGCGTTGGCCGATCGTCTCTGGCAGACGGCAACGCGCCGCACGCTCGCTGCCGCGAGCGCACGTCTGGCCGCCCTGCTCGCCCCGCTCGGTGAGGGTGGCGGCAACGCACTCTTCCACTGGCTGCCCTGCGCAGAGGCGACTGCACTGCATGATTTTCTGGCGCTACGCGGCATCCTTGTCCGCCTTTTTTCAGATATCCCCGGCCTACGCTTCGGCCTGCCGGGCAACGAAACCGAATGGCAGCGCCTCGCTGCCGCCATCGAAGAATGGAAAACGAAAACACCATGACACCACAGAGACACAGAGCGCACAGAGAAATGCATAACGCGAGTTTCGGATTTTCTCTGTGTCTCTGTGTCTCTGTGGTTAGCGGTTTCCTCGCCGGAAACGCATTTGCCGAGGTCTCCGTGCGCGACGATGTCGGCAATACCGTGCGTCTCGCGCAGCCGGCAAAGCGCATCATCAGCCTTGCGCCGCACATGACCGAAACCCTGTTCGCCGCCGGCGCCGGCGCGCAGATCGTTGGCACGGTGGAATACAGCGACTATCCAGAAGCAGCGAAGAAGATCCAGCGAGTGGGCGGCTACTCGCGCTTTGACCTCGAAACCATCGCCGCGCTCAAGCCGGATCTGATCGTCGCCTGGCAAAGCGGGAACGCCGCAGCGCACATCGACAAACTCGAGGGCATGGGTTTCCCGATCTACATCTCGCAACCGAACCGCATCGAGGATGTCGCCAGCGAAATAGAGCGCCTCGGCCAGTTGGCCGGCACCACGGCAACTGCGCAAGGCGCCGCCACAGCTTTTCGCGAGCGGCTGGCAACGCTCACCGGGCGCTACAGCAAGCGGCCCTCGGTACGCACCTTCTACCAGATCTGGAAGCAGCCACTGATGACCATCGGCAAGAACCAGATCATCTCCGACGCCATCCGCCTGTGCGGCGGCGAAAACGTTTTCGAAAAGCTGGAACAGCTGGCGCCGACGGTGACCGTGGAAGCGGTGATCGCCGCCAACCCCGAGGCCATCGTCGCCAGCGGCATGGACGAATCGCGCCCCGAATGGCTCGACGACTGGAAGAAATGGACCAGCATCGAGGCCGTGAAGCGCGACAACCTCTTCTTCGTGCCACCGGAACTGATCCAGCGCCACACGCCGCGGCTGCTGGAAGGGACGGAGATTTTGTGCAAGCACCTGGAAACGGTGCGGGGGCGGCGGGGGAAGTAGCGGCGGGTGGTGCCTCGCCACAATCAGGCGGGGAATTTTCGCCGCGTATGCACCACGTTGAGTACGACGAGAGCATCCTCGACGAGCTGCACGAAAACGATATAGGGCAGTTTGCTGACCACCAGTTCGCGAGCGCCCGGCAACCTCTCGCTGGCGCGAATACGTTCGGGGAACGGCGCCAGCGCCTCCAGATCAAGCACGATGCGTCGCTGCACCGCAACCGCCGCGCGCGGCCCCGCTTCCCGGTGATACCAGGCGAGGATTTCCTCAAAGTCGTCCAGCGCCTCATCGGTCCAGAGAATTCTCACACTCCGTACCCTCAGCCCGCTTTGCGCACGCGGGCTTCGAGCCGTTCCTTGAGCAGCGACATCGCGTCGCCATGCTCATGCAAGCGCGTCGTTCCTTCGGCGACACGCGCCATCGTTTTCGATACCTTGCCGAACAGCCACTCGTCGTAGCCGGATTCCGGGTCGATGAAGAACTCCGAGAACATCGTCTCGGCCGCATCCTCGACCGAGATCATGATGCCGACCGGCCGATCGTTCTTGGTCACGACCACCGGGTCCCGGCGAGCGGCATCGAGGAATTCTCCGAAGTGGTTTTTGGCGTCGCGGGCAGACATGACTTTCATAGCGAAAATACCTTTTTACTCAGAGCGAGCATTGTAGCCACAATGGACACTATGGGCGATATTTGCATCGGCCAGATCACGCCAACGTGATAAGATCAGGCGCGTTACTCTCACAAACAATTTCAACTGCATTCTTGCGGCCACCGGATAACCCAAGACGAGATCATGCTAGTCAGTCACGAACGCGAAAAGATGATTAACGCCATCATCTACTTCGCCAATCACACCCGCCACCTTGGCAAAATCAAGCTGTTCAAGCTGCTTTACCTGCTTGATTTTGAGCATTTCAGCCAAACGGGCCGTAGTGTGACCGGACTGGACTACCGCGCATGGAAATTCGGGCCTGTGCCCGTGGCGCTTGAACAGGAATGGGAAGAGCCCGAAGCCGACATGGCCCAGGCCATACGCATCGAACCGGAGCGCGTAATCGACTACGTGCGCGAGACCGTAGCGGCGCAAACCGAGTTTGACGACAGCCACTTCAGCAATCGCGAACTGCGCATCATGGCTGGCCTGGCCGACCAATACCGCGAAGAACTTTCGCATCGCATGATCGACGTGACCCATGCCGAAAACGGTGCATGGGCGCGCGTCTGGAATGGTGGGCGCGGCTTTGACCAGCCGATTGACTACGCCATGTCCTTGCGCGACGACGACCCGCACCGCGCTACCATCCTCGAATTTGCCCGCGAGCATCAGGCGCTCGTTCAGACCAACCAAACCACGCGGGGCTAAACCATGCCCGCGAACCTGTTGGCCACGCCGGGGCAGATTTTTCGGCATACCCGCTATTACCACGACGCAGCCGGCTGGCATACCAAATACCTGTTGGTACTTGCAGCCGATGCCGACAACTTGGTCTACCGATTACTCACCAGCCGCGCCCATGCGCGACCGGAAAATCCCCCTTGCTACCACGGCGACCCTTACCCGGGTTTTTACCTCGGGCTGATCGGCGGTTCGCTGAGTGCAAAAAGCTGGCTGGACTTACGCCGGCAGGATGACTACGACCACCGGCAGTTTGTCGCCGATGTTTCGGCGGGATTGCTGACGCCTGAAACCAGCTTGCCGCCGCAACAAATCTGCGCCGCGCTCGACTGTGCCGCCAATGCCGACGACACCACCCGCCAGCAAACCCGACAAATGCGTGACCAACGGGCTCGGCTGAGTTGCCAGTAAAAAAATGACACAAGCCAAAAATATAAGCGTCGAAAAGAATAAGCCTGTGACAGCGCTGCCAAACCGGCCAAAAATTAGTCCACAAAGAAATGATCCCAAGCCCACAAAGGCGAACGCTGCGCTTCGCCCGATAGTTGCTGCACTTGACGCATTCGCCGACCCTGCTTTAAAGAAAGCCGCTTTTTATAGTGACGACAACGTCCTCATATTCAACATGGACGTCAGGGATGCGATGGCGCACCTTGCTAAGGCCGGAATTGTTATTAACTGCATGGTGACATCGCCACCGTTTTACGGTCAGCGAGATTACGGGGTCGATGGACAAATTGGCCTCGAAGAGCATCCGAGCGATCTCATTGCTAACTTGGTCGAGTGCTTGAAGCAGCAAGCCGGTCTTGGCAGAGAACGGCAGTCTTTGGGTAAATTTGGGAGACACGTATTGGAGCGGTAAAGGTGAACACAAGAGCGGAGAACTCAAACAAAGTGCACGCAGATTCGGAATTCGTCCGCAGGACAAGAAAGGCGATGGGCTTTTGTGTAAGCCAAAGCAACTTCTGCTGATTCCTCATCGATTTGCAATTGCGATGCAAGACAAAAGAGTGGATTGTCCGCAATGACAACGTGTGGGTTAAGCCTAACCCTATCCCTGACCAAGTTAGAGATCGCTGTTCGATGTCACACGAATATGTTTTTCATCTGGTCAAGTCTCGCTGGTATTACTTCGACAAAGAGCAAATCGGACGCAAAGCTGCGTCGGGTAAAACACTTCCGCCGACAGATACTTGGGAAATTGCACCGGCTCGCAGCAGCCATAAACACAAGGCGCGATTTTCGGAAGAGCTAGTTCGCATTCCCGTTCTGTCAACGACCCCTGCCGGTGGGATCGTCCTTGATCCATTCGGGGGGAGTGGGACCACCCTTGCGTTTGCGCGTCGCTCTGGCTTCCGAGCAATCGGAATCGACATTAAGAGGGAATTCTGCGAGCTAATGGTTCAACAGCTAAAAGAAATCAAGTAATAGGTCGCAGAGAAAAATAGGAGGGTTGAATGGCAAAGTATTTCACTGCATCACGAGTTAAGGCTGCAATTCAGGAACTGTCCGATACGCGCGCCAAGGCGGCATTTCTCGATTTCTTAATTGTGAAGCGAACCCTTGCGATCAAGGGGCAGACAAGCGTTGCAATTACACAAGGCGAGGCCGCCTATTTGCAGGCAACCAGGGAGTTGGCTGGCGCTTGGAACAAGCCCTCAATTGACGTTGGCGCAGACCGCGAAATTTTCAACGTGTTTGCATCTCGGGACACAAAGCACGGCTATCGAAGTGGGAAGTACATTTCGAACGGCACCGGAACAACGATTGGCGGCAATCCTTGGAAGACCGTAATTGACTTTTCATCGGATACCCCTCGGTTGATCAGTTTCAAGCCAGGATATGAATCAGAACTGCCAGGGCTTTACTGAAGTCTAGCGCTGGTCAGAACAAGCCCGACTTACTTGAATGCGCAGTCTGGTACTACCGACGGTCCGATCTCGAAACGGTAGTGGGGATACCAACTGACCACGAAGAATTTGCGCAGCGCATCCGGGACCAGTTTGTTTCTGACTGTGGTTTGAATGGAGCGGAAACCACAGCCTTGTTTGGTAACACCTTGAGCGCTTTTCTTGACGGTAGCGTCTTTGCGTCCGAGGTCTGCGAGCCTCAAGAGTATCTTCCCGGCTTGATTCGTCAGCATTCAAATTTGAGCGGTATGGTTGCTGCAGGCGATGTTCAACTCAAGGAAAACGGGCTCCAACTTTCCGCAGGCACACTTGGGCGCCTCACAGCAGCTTTGTTGACCAAGCGTTTCCTTATCCTCACAGGCCTTTCTGGCTCTGGCAAAACCAAGCTGGCGCACGCCTTCGCTGCATGGATTGCGGAAACCGATGAGCAATACCGCGTGGTGGCGGTAGGTGCGGACTGGACCACCAACGAAAATCTGCTTGGCTATCAGGATGCATTGCGCCCGGAGATTTACCGCAAACCAACCAATGGCGCTCTGGAGTTGATGCTACGCGCACGGGACGACCGCGAGCGTCCTTACTTCCTGATTCTGGACGAAATGAATCTGTCGCATGTCGAGCGCTATTTTGCCGACATGCTTTCTGCCATCGAGTCGGGCGAGCCCATCGCTTTGCATTCGGCGACGGAAGACTTGCCCGGTGGTGATGGCGATACGGTGCTGGTTCCGCCCTGGCTGGAGTTGCCGAAAAATCTGTTCATCGTCGGCACGGTGAACGTGGATGAAACGACCTACATGTTTTCGCCGAAGGTGCTCGACCGCGCCAACGTCATTGAATTTCGCGCGACGGCCGACCAGATCGGTGATTTTCTCGATAACCCGCAACGCATCCGTATGGAAGCGCTCGCCGGTAAGGGCGCGGGGTTTGGCACGGCCTTTGTGGCGGCAGCTTCGGGTGATGCCCCGTCACTAGCTGAGTTGCCTGCCACAATTCACGACAACGGCGCGCAATGCGCTGCCGATCTCAAGGCCCGCATGGTAGAAGCCTTCAAGGCACTGGCACCAATTGGTGCCGAATTCGGCTTCCGCACCGCGTTCGAGATTTCGCGCTTCGTCGCGTTTCATGCGGTACTCACTGGCCCGGGTTGGAAGTTCAGCGATGCGCTCGACGCGCAGGTGTATCAGAAGCTGATGCCCAAGCTTCACGGCTCCGAGCGCCGACTTGGGCCGGTGTTGAAAGCGCTTGAAGCGTTTTGCACGACCCACGATTGCACGGCCAGCCTGGAGAAGATTCGGCGCATGCAAGATCGGCTGAAAGACGGATTCACCAGCTACGCCGAGGCATAAGCTGCCGTGTCGGCAATCCTTGACTTCACCGACGCGCAGGGGTGTTTCGTCGCCCGGCTGAAGCTGCTCAGCCTTGATGGCGCATCGGCAGCGCCTCCTTCGTTGATCTGTGTTGACCCGGCCATCGCTCGCGAGGAGGGCGAGGAGCCCGTCCAGCTTGTGGAGAGTGCGCGATACGAATATGAGTTTGAGGGCGCTGGGTTCCGATTGGATGCCGCAGACGGCGAGCCAGGCCGGCTGATTGAAGCTAGTCGCCTTCAGGGACGGACGCATAGCGGCTTTCTAACGCCCGGATTGAATACCGGGCGCTTGGGGCTGGTGGTTCGCAACGAGGCGGGGGCGCTGCTTGGGACTGCCGCCGTCGAAGTGCGCTCACGAAAGCTGGACTATCGCGCTGATTATCGGTTGATGTTGGAAGACATTACCGAGCGCTGCATCGACCTGTTGATGGATGTGCGTGCGCCAGCGGCCCTCCGTGCTGCCCCAGACCCTGGCAACAACCCAAAAACCATGGCACAGCGGTTTGCTTTCTTGAAAGCCTTGCTGGGTTCACCGCAGTTCCAGAATGCGCTGCACCGCGTCGCCAGTCATCCGCACCAACGCTGGGAGCCAGAAGAAACAACCATCTACACGCGCCGGGGTTTTCGCCCGAGCGCACGCAGTTTGCGCGAACTGGCACGCGCGCCTCGCCGTGTTCCCTTGCCGAGTTGTCACCCGTTGTCGGCGAGCGTGCCGTCGCTGCCCGAGCGGATTCCGCTCTACCGCAACGTGCAGACCGAGGACACGCCGGAAAATCGCTTCATCAAATTCGCGCTGCAAAGTTTTTCCGGCTTCCTTTCGCTGATGCAGCAGCGACTGGATAAATGCAGCGCGATGGATACGCGCTTGCGAGCGGAGCTCGGCGCACTCAATAACCAGTTGGCAGTTGCCCTCAACGCAGAAGTTTTTCGCGGCGTATCGCCACCCGACATGCTGCCATTGGGTAGCCCCGTGCTTCAACGCAAGGAGGGATATCGCGAGATTTACCAGGCCTGGCTGCGATTCGACATGGCGGCTCGTTTGGTATGGAAAGGTGGCGACGACGTTTATCAGGCCGGCCAGCGCGACATTGCAACGCTTTACGAGTATTGGGTGTTCTTCAAGCTGCTCGACATCGTGACCAGCGTTTTCAAGCTGGACAAGCCAGCGGTCGAGCAGTTGATGCAGCCGACCGCCGACGGCTTCGGCCTCATGCTCAAGTCGGGCGAGCAGCTTGGCTTTGAAGGGGTGACATTTACCGGCGCGCGTCCTCTGCGCGCTCGCTTTAGCTATAACCGCAGTTTCGTGCGTACCGCGACACGCGCGGCAGCTGGCTCCTGGACAGAGCGGATGCGTCCGGATTACACCCTCAGCCTGTGGCCGGCCGATTTTCTTGAACAAGAAGCCGAGGCGCAGGAGCTGATGGTGCACGTTCATTTCGACGCGAAGTACCGCATCGAGAGCATCGAGCAACTTTTCGGACTCGATGATGGAAAAATGGACGAAACCGGCGTGCTGGTTGACCTGGCCGACGAAAAGCGCGAACAGCGGCTGGGGCGTTACAAACGTGCCGACCTTTTGAAGATGCACGCCTACCGCGATGCCATTCGGCGCACTCAAGGCGCGTACGTACTTTACCCCGGTGACTTGTCGCGGCGCTGGCAGGGTTTTCATGAAATTTTGCCGGGTCTCGGCGCGTTTCCAATGAAGCCCGGCAGTGGCGACGCAACGCTTGCGCAGTTTATTCGTGACCTAGTCATGCATGCGTGCGACCGCGCGACAGCGCGCGAGCGGCAGAGTTACCACTTGTATCAAACTCAGGAAGCGCCGGTGCTGTATGAGGTGTTGCACAACTTTCCTGAAAAGGATGTTGGTCACCGGCGTGTGCCCCCCCTGGCGGAAACGCATGTGCTGATTGGCTGGTATAAGGACAAGGCGCACCTCGACTGGGTGCTGAATTCCAAGCTCTACAATTTCCGTATGGATGTTGAACGTGGTTCGCTACGGCTCAAGCCCGAAGTTTCTGGGGCCGCATATCTCCTTTTGCATAGTCATCGCGGCGCCACCAGCCCAATTCTGTTTCGCGTTTCCAAGGATGGACCACGGGTTCTGTCGCGTGAAGCGCTGCGAGCAAAAGCTTACCCAGGGGAGCCGTCTCGGCCGTTCTATCTGGTCTATGACGCGGTGCCAGCCGGTGGATTTGACGGTTACCAATGGGACTACGCGAAGCTGCCTGAGCGCATGAAAAACAGGCAATCAGCTGAACCGCAAACTGTGACGCTTGATGAACTTATGGCGGTTGCCAGCGGTGATTTACTCACCGGGTAGTTATTGCAGTTTGTAGAACAGTATTTGATTTGCCGTTGTCGAATTTTCTGAGGTTCACGATGCGATATTCTGAGCCAAGAACTCCACACAAACCCGCAACCGCCCCGACGTCGACAACCGCGACGGATACACCGCCCACACATCCACCCGCTGCGAATAGTCCGGCAGCACGCGCACGAGGTCGCCGCGTTCGAGGCTGCCGCCAACATCCCAGATCGAGCGCAGGATGATGCCGTGGCCGTCGATGGCCCACTGGTGGACGATCTCGCCGTTGCTGGCCGAGAGCGGGCCGCCGACCTTCACCGTTTCCTCGCCATGCGGGCCCTGCAGGGTCCACCGGCCGAAGTCCTGATAGCGCTCGCGGATGAGGATGCAGCGGTGCTGCGCGAGGTCGGCGAGGCGCTTCGGCTTGCCGTGTTTTCGCAGGTAGCCGGGTGCCGCGCAGAGCACGCGCTCGTTGGCGGCGAGCCGGCGCGAGATCAGGTAGGGCTCGTGCGCTTCGCCGAAGCGGATGTCGAGGTGGAAGCCTTCGTCGATCAGGTCGACCGGCCGGTCGAGCAGTTCGAGCTGGATTTCGAGGCCGGGATGGTGCTTGGCCAGCGCCGACAAAGCCGGCGCGATACGGTTGCGGCCGAAGCCGGCGCTGGTGCAGATGCGCAGCAGGCCAACAGGTTCGGCACGCGTCTGCGACACGGCATCGGCCAGCTGGTCGACGTCGTCGAGGATGCGCTGCGCCCATTGCAGCGCCGTCTCGCCCTGCTCGGTGAGTGCGACGCTGCGCGTCGTCCGGTGCAGCAGCGCCGCTTCCATGCTTGTTTCGAGGATGGCGATGCGCTTGCTGACAACGGCGTTGGAGAGCCCGAGCTCACGCGCCGTGGCGGCGAAGCTGCGGTTGCGGGCAACGGCGCAGAACAGGCGGAGGTCTTCAAGTAGCGGTTGTGTTTTCACGATTCGTAAATGATGAATTGACGATTTGGCCAATTCTATTCCGGATCGTGTTCTATATGCTGCGAGGCATGGAACTCTTACTGGCGTCGCCCCCTTCCTCGCTCCTCTCTTTTTCCCTGCTCGGGCCATTGTTGCTCGGCGCACTCCTTGGCGGCATTGGTGGCCTGCTCGGCATCGGCGGCGGCATCATCGCCATTCCGGTGCTGGCCATGGGCTTCGGCATGGAGCAGCAACTGGCGCAGGGCACGGCGCTGGTGATGATCACGCCGAACGTGCTGATCGCCTTCTGGCGTTACCGCCAGCGCCATCATCTGCCCCTGCGTACAGTCGGTCTGCTCGGGCTGGCGACGCTGCTCGCCACCTGGCCGGCGGCCTGGCTGGCTGTGCATCTCGATTCGCATGTGCTGATGCTGTGCTTCGCCGTGTTTCTCGTCGGGCTGGCGCTGTGGTTCTTCCATGGCGCGCGGGCGGCAGCGCAGGCGGCGAACGCCGGCTGGCACGAGCGCTGGCTGCCGGGTGTCGGCATTGTCGGCGGCTTCTTCGCCGGCCTCTTCGGCGTCGGTTCCGGCATCGTTGCGGCACCGCTGCTGACGCGCGGCTTCGGCAAGCCGCAGGCGGTGGCGCAGGGTCTCGCGCTGGCGCTGGTGGCGCCGGGTGCCGTGGTGGCGCTCGCCACCTTCGCCGAGGCGAAGCAGGTGGCCTGGCAGACCGGCGCACTGCTCGCCATCGGCGGCATGGCGACGGTGTCCTACGGCGTGGCGTGGGCGCATCGGCTGCCGGAGAAGCGGCTACGTCGGCTGTTCGCAGCCATGCTGCTGGTCACGGCGGCACTGATGATCCGGCAGGCGTGGGCGTGAAGGTAGGCATCGGCGGCTAGAATGGGGTCTTTCTGCCCCACCTACGGATTGCGCATGAACCGCCACCTGCCGCAACGCATTGTCTGCCTGACCACCGAAACCGTCGAGGTGCTCTACGCCCTCGGCGAGCAGGAGCGCATCGTCGGCATTTCCGGCTACACGGTGTTTCCGAAGGAAGCGCGCAAGGAGAAGCCGAAGGTCTTCGCCTTCACCAGCGGCGACCTGAACAAGATCCTCGCCGTGCAGCCGGATCTGGTGCTGGCCTTCTCCAACCTGCAGGCCGAGATCAGCCGCGAGTTGATCGCTGCCGGCGTGCCGGTCTACGCCTTCAACCAGCGCAGCGTCGACGACATCCTGGCGATGATCGAGACCGTGGGCCGGCTGGTCGGCGCCGAGGACAAGGCGCTGGCGATGGTGGCCGAACTGCAGGCGATCATCGACGGCGTGCGCGCCGAAGCGGCGAAGTTGCCGCAGCGGCCACGGGTCTATTTCGAGGAGTGGGACGAGCCGCAGATCAGCGGCATCCGCTGGGTGTCGGAGATGATCGAAATCGCCGGCGGCATCGATGTCTTTGCCGATCGCGCACAATGCCAGTCGGCCAAGGAGCGCATCCTCGCCGACCCGCTGGAAGTGGTTCGGCGTGCGCCGGACATTATCATCGGCTCATGGTGCGGCAAGCATTTCCGGCCGGAGCGCGTGGCTGCGCGCGAGGGCTGGCAGGCCGTGCCGGCCGTGGCCAATGCGCAGATTCACGAACTCAAGTCCGCGGTGATTCTCAACCCCGGCCCGGTGGCGATCCGCGAAGGATTGCCGGCGCTGCTCAAGCTGTTTCAGGGTTGGGCAGAGCAAAACACGGCATGACGGCGATTCTGGCGCCAGCAATCAGTGATTCGCCGTTTCGGTCGCTGAGTCCAGCCAGTTCTCGGTTGTCACGCCGGGGTACTTGGCAAAGTCCTTCACGTTATTGGTGACGACCGTCGCCTTCAGTGCCGCAGCGTGCGCCGCAATCAACTTGTCGAGGGCGTCTTTTTTCGCGTCACGAGTCGCCATGCGGATCGGGCCGTAGGCCACACCGGCTGCTGCGTCAAACGGAACGACCTGAATGTCCTCCACCAAGCTGGCGAGGTTCTTTCGCTCCAGCGCCGGATCGGTGGATACGGCGACGCCATATTCGAGCTCGGCATAGGTAATCGCTGACATCACCACATCGCCGACATAGCATTGCGCAAAGCGCCGGGCGACTTCTTCCGGCTGATTCTTCATCAGGTAGATGCACATGTTGGTGTCGAGCATGTAGCGGGGCATTACAGCGCATCCCTTTCCGCCTGCTCCTGATCGCCGCGCCCCTCGGCCATGAAGCTCGGCGAGAAACTGGCGAACTTGGCCAGCACGCCGGAGAGCGACCGGCGCGCCGGGCGGATGCGAATTTCATCGCCGTCGCGCTCGATCTCCAGTTCCATGTCTGTGCGCTCGTAAGCGATATCTGCAGGGATGCGGACGGCTTGCGAGTTGCCGTTCTTGAAAACCCGGGTGGTGTGCATGGCAAACTCCATTGATGGATGTATGGTGTATGTACATTAGGCCAGTTTGGCGCCAATGTAAATACTCGGATGTACACGACACAGCCAATCGTCGGCACTATGATGGGCGCCGATCCCGCATCACTGACAACCCTGCATTTCCAACATGGAGAACCCTTGATGGCGCAACACACTTTCAGGCTCGATCGCGAGTTCATCGAGCTCAATGTTCTCCTCAAGCTATTGGCGCTGGCCTCCTCCGGCGGGGCCGCCAAGGCGATGGTTGCCGAGGGCCTGGTCACGGTGGATGGTGAGGTGGAAACGCGGAAGACGCGCAAGCTGCGCGCGGGTCAGGTCGTGCAGGTCGGCGACGATGAAATTCTGGTCCTTGCTGCCGATCAGTAGTTGGGAATGTACTGCGCTGGTGCCAGCGCAATGGGAAACAGCGGCTTGGAAAGCAGCGCACGGGCGGTGGCTTCGGTGACCGAAATGCAGGCGCCGTACTGCGCATCGCCGCCTTTCGCCTGAAAGCGCTGCACGGCGGCAACGACGCCGACCAGCCGGCCTTCGTTGTCGAGTAGCGGCCCGCCGGACGAACCCGGACGGCAGTAGTTGTCCGAAAGCAGGAAGGTTTCGCCACCACGCTCGGCACGGGTGCGGAAAGCGCCTTCCGACCAGATGATGTCGCTCGACCCGCCCGGGTGGCCGAAGGTGTGCACGGTGTCGCCCGGACGCAGCGACGCCGAACTGCCCCAGGCGATGCTGTCGCTGCCGGCGCCCGGCGCCAGCAGCAGACAGGCGTCCTCGCCGTCGAGACGCGCGTACTTTTCGACTTTCGTGGTTTTCCGGCTCATGCCGCTGATGACCACCAGCCCGTTGGTGGCGCCTCCGGCAAGCACATGGCAATTGGTCAGAATGCGGTCGGGACCGATCATGACGCCGGAGCCGGAAAGGTTGCGCTGGCGGATGGTGAAAACGGACCACGCCAGATATTGCGCATCGAAACCGGGTTGCTTGGCGCCGCGCGTGGCTGCAACCGGCGCCGGCCGGGCTTCAGCCATTTGTGCGCCGGGCGGCGCTGCCGGGGGCGCAGCCGCGCTTGCGGGCTCGGCTTCTTCGGCCGGCGCAGCTTGCGGCTCCTGTACAACCGGAGCGCTGTTCGCCGCAAAGGGCGCTGGCGCGGCAGAGGCAAGGTTCGCCAGCGCGGGCTTGGCAGCGGCCGGCGCCGGCTTCTTCAGCCAGAAAAAGCCGATGGTGCCGCCGGCAGCAAGTAGCAGCACCAGCCAGTTGAGGGCGCGCGAACGCGGGGCGTGCGCTGCCGTGTAGGTGATTTCCAATGGCACCGGAGTGCTGGCGGCCTGTTGTTGCTGCGCCAGCTTGCGGTCGTAGGCGGCGCGCTGGGCAGGGTTGCGCAAGGTGTCATGGGCCACGCGCAACAGCGATATCTCGTCGCCCTGCCCCTGCAGCGCCTGTTCGCGTGCCCGGAAGGCGCTGTCGATGGCCTCGATACTGGCATCTGGGGCAACGCCAAGAAGGGTGTAAAGCGTATTCGCAGTCGTCATGTGCGGAACGGTTCGGCGGGGAAGATGGTCGGATTGTAGAATACGCGTCGTCAATTGCCGTATTTTCGGCATCGCTGGAGCCTCATGATGATCCGCAAACTTCTTGTTTCCTTCGCTGCCGCCCTGCTGGCGATGTCGGCACAGGCCGATATCGTCGATATCGACAACGCTGAACTGGCGCGGCTGGCGATTTCCGGCGTCCCCGTCATCGACATTCGTACCGAGGGGGAGTGGAAGGAGTCGGGCATTGTGCCCGGTAGCAGGCTGATCACGCTGTTCGACGAAAAGGGGCGGCCCGACCCGGCCTGGCTGGAAAAGGTGAAGGGTGTAGCCAAGCCGGATCAGCCGGTGATCATCATCTGCCGCAGCGGCAACCGGACCAAGGCAGGCAGCCAGATGCTCGTGCAGCAGGGCGGTTACCAGAAGGTGTACAACGTCAAGGACGGCATCCGCGGCTGGGCCAAAGAAGGCCGCATGATGTCGCCAGCCTCCACGGCGGTTGCCGCCTGCCCGGCCGGTGCGCGCTGCTGATCGCATGAAAGGTAAAACCGAAAAATCCTACGAGGTCCGCCCTGGCCAGTCCGTCGAGCTGCTGAAGGAACTGCATATCCTGACGCGCGACGGCAAGATGAACCAGGACAGCCGCCGCAAGCTGAAGCAGGTCTACCACCTGTTCAACTTCATCGAGCCGCTGCTGCTCGAAGCGCAGCAGGCCAACCCGGAAATTCATCTGGTCGACCACGGCGCCGGCAAGTCCTACCTCGGCTTCATCCTCTACGACCTGTTCTTCAAGGAGCGCGGTGGCCCGGCGTCATGCATCTGGGGCATCGAGACGCGCGATGAACTGGTCGCGCGTTCGCGCGCGCTGGCTGACCGGCTGGGTTTTCCCGGCATGCGTTTTCTCAATCTCTCGGTGGCCGATTCGATCGTCTCGCCCGAACTGCCCGAGCGCGTCGATGTGGTGACGGCGCTGCATGCCTGCAACACCGCCACCGACGATGCCATCCGCTTCGCGTTGGCCAAGCAGGCCAAATACATCGTGCTGGTGCCGTGCTGCCAGGCCGAGGTGGCGGCAACGTTGAGGAAGCACAAGGCGACCTCGCTGGCCAGCGCGCTCGGCGAAGTCTGGCGCCACCCGATCCACACCCGCGAATTCGGCAGCCACGTCACCAACGTGCTGCGCTGCCTGCAACTGCAAGCCCATGGCTACGAAGTCAGCGTCACCGAACTGGTCGGCTGGGAACACTCGATGAAGAACGAGCTGATCATCGCCGTCGACAAGAACCTGCCGGCAAAGAAGCCGGCCGAGCGGCTCACCGCGCTGCTGGATACTTTCGGGCTGGACGACCTGCGCGGTCGATTCTGCTGATTGCAATCTCCTGTAAGGTTTTCTCCACTCGGCCGACTATTGGGAGCAGCACGCTGCGGCCGCCCCGTTGAGAGACCGTGATTACTGAATTCGCAGGCGAATCTGATCCCGGTGAAACTCGTGCGTGCGGCTTGGGTCGAACTTCGGCGTGCAGAAATTTCCGCAGCAATTCACGGGAGAAAAAGATGGATCGTCGTCAATCACTGTTTTCGCTGCTCGGCCTGTCGATGCTTCCTTTCGGGCGCGGCGCGGCAGCGGCGGAAGCCAGCAAACCAGCGCTCGTCAAAGCCAAAACCGACTGGGCCAAACTGCTGCCGCCGGCGGCCTACCACGTGCTGTTCGAGGAAGGCACCGAGCGCGCCGGCAGCAGCCCGCTGAACGGCGAAAAGCGCGATGGCGCTTTCGTTTGCGCCGCCTGTTTTCTGCCGCTGTTTGACAGCAGCACGAAATACGAAAGCGGCACCGGCTGGCCAAGTTTCTGGCAGCCGCTGCCGGGGGCAGTGGCAACCAAGACCGATTTCAAAATGCTCCTGCCACGTACCGAGTACCACTGCGCCCGCTGCGGCGGCCATCAGGGTCACGTCTTCAACGATGGCCCGAAGCCGACCGGCAAGCGCTACTGCAACAACGGCGTGGCGCTGCAGTTCGTGCCGCGCGGCGAAAAGCTGCCGGAGCTGCGCACATGAGCCAACACCGGATACGATTTTCGCGCTGGCTTGCGGCGCTTCTGCTGCTCGCGGGCATGCAGGCGACGACTGGCTGGGCGACCACGCCACCACGAACAGCCACGGCGATCCTGGCCAGCGGCTGCTTCTGGTGCACCGAATCGGATTTTGAAAAGCTGCCGGGCGTCATCGGCGCCGAGTCTGGCTACATCGATGGCAAAACCGCCAACCCGACCTATCAGGACGTGAGCAGCGGCGCCACCGGCTACACCGAAGCGGTGCGCGTCACCTACGACCCGGCGCGCGTCAGCTACGCGCAGCTGCTCGATCATTTCTGGAAGAACGTTGATCCAACGGTCAAAAACCGTCAGTTCTGCGATATCGGCAGCCAGTATCGCAGCGGCATCTACTGGCAGACAGAGGCGGAGCGCAAGGTGGCAGAGGAGAGTCGCGACGCGCTATTGAAGAGCGGCCGCTTCAAGGAGATTCATACCGAGATCAAGGCGGCATCGACCTTCTATCCCGCCGAGGAATACCATCAGGATTACTACAAGAAGAATCCGCTCCGCTACAGCTACTACCGCAACGGCTGCGGTCGCGATGCGCGGCTGCAGCAGCTGTGGGGCGGAAAATAGATCACACCCCGAGATAGCGATGCCAGACGCCGTGGTCGGCATCGAGTTCGGCTGAACTTCCTGACCAAACCACTCGCCCGCGCTCGATGATGGTGTGCTGGTCCGCCAGCCGGATCAGGCGCTCGACGTATTTGTCCACCACCAGGATCGTCTGCCCGGCTTCGCGCAGGCGGGCGAGGCATTGCCAGATTTCCTCGCGCACCAGCGGCGCCAGGCCTTCTGTGGCTTCGTCGAGAATCAGCAGGCGCGGGTTGGTCATCAGCGCTCGCCCGATGGCCAGCATCTGCTGTTCGCCCCCGGAAAGCTGATTGCCCATGTTGGCCTGCCGCTCCGCCAGCCGCGGGAAGAGGGAAAAAACCCTTTCCAGCGTCCACGGCTGCGCCACGGCGCGACGATTGGCGGCGAAGGCCACCAGGTTTTCACGCACGTTGAGGTTGGGGAAAATCTGCCGGCCTTCCGGCACCAGCGCAATACCGGCACGGGCGATGCGATCCGGCGTCCAGTTACCGAGCGTCTCGCCACCAAACCGGATGTTCCCGGCGAGGATTCCGGCTGGCGCCGGCGAGAGCCCGCAGAGGCTGCGCAAGGTTGTGCTCTTGCCCATGCCGTTGCGGCCGAGCAGGGTCGCAACCTGCCCCTCGGCCAGCGACAGATTCACGCCGAACAGCACCTGGCTCTGCCCGTAGGCGACTTCCAGCCCGGTGATTTCGAGTAGGGACTTCATGCGTCGACATCACCAAGATAAGCCCGCCGCACTTCCGGGTGGGCCCGTACTTCATCGGGAATGCCGGTGAAGACCAGACGACCGCTGACCAGCACGGATATCCGGTCGGCAAGACGAAAGACGGCATCCATATCGTGTTCAACCAGCAGGATGCTGACGCGACGACCGAGGTGTTCGATCAGCTCCACCACGCGCTCCGATTCCTCCGGCCCCATGCCGGCCATCGGCTCATCAAGCAGCAGGAGTTGCGGCTTGGTCGCGAGGGCCAGGGCCAGCTCCAGCTGACGCTGTTCGCCGTGGGCAAGACTGCCAGCCAGGGTCGATTCGCGGCCGGCCAAACCAACCTCCGCCAGCCAGGCGGCGGCTTCATCGATGATGGGCTGCTCTGCATCCACCGGCGCCCAGAAACGGAAGCTGCTCCCCCAGTCACGCTGGCGCCCTTGCACCGCGAGCGCGACGTTGTCGAGCGCCGACAGGCGGCCAAAGATATTGGTAATTTGCCACGAGCGCGCAACCCCTGCCGCGACGCGTGCATGCATCGACAGGCGGGTAATGTCTGCCCCGGAAAATTCGATGCGGCCGGCATCGGGCATCTGCGCCCCCGAGATCTGGTGGATCAGCGTCGTCTTGCCGGCGCCGTTGGGGCCGATCAGCGCATGCACCTCGCCGGCCACCACATCGAGCGTCACGTCACTCAGTGCATGCACGCCGCCAAAGTGGCGCGAGACGCCGACGATGTTGAGGAGTGGCTCACTCACGGGGCGCCTCGTTTTTCTTGCTGCGCGAGAAGCGTCTGTGAAACCAGGGGGCAATGCCGTGCGGCGCGCGGAAGACGACGAACAGCAGCGCCAGACCGAGCGCGGCGTGCCAGTGGTGCGTGAAATGCGACAGCACCTCCTCCAGCAGCAACAGCGTTGCCGCACCGACGACACCTCCGTAGAGCGCGCCGACGCCGCCGACGATGACCATCACCAGCAAGGTTCCCGACTGCGTCCACTGCAGCAGGCTGGGGCTGGCCAGCTGCCCGTGGTTGGCGATCAGGGCGCCAGCCAGCCCGGCCAATGCCCCGCCAATGACGAAGCAGAGCAGCTTGTAGCTGTGTACCGGGTAGCCCAGCGCTTCCATGCGCGATTCGTTTTCGCGAATGGCCTGCAGCACGCGACCGAATCGGGCGTGCGTGATGCGATCAAGCAGAAGGAGCGTGGCGGCAAGACAGGCCAGCACCACCCAGTAGAAGACTGCGTCATTCGACAGCGGCAGCGACCCCAGAGTAGAGCGTGAAGCCAGCGACAAACCGTCGTCGCCCCCCCAGGCCTTGAGCGAGATGAACAGGTAATAGATCATCTGGGCGAAGGCCAGCGTGATCATGATGAAATAAACGCCCCGCGTACGCAGGCTGACGAGACCAATGCCCAGGGCCAGCAATGCGGCAACGGCAATGGCCAGCGGCCAGGCGACCAGCGCCGAGCTGATACCGTTCTCCATCAGGATAGCGACCGTATAGGCGCCGGCACCGAAGAAAGCGGCATGACCAAAGGCGATCATGCCGCCGAAGCCGACGACGAAATTCAGGCTTGTCGCCGCCAGCGCAAAGATCAGCAAGCGCGAGACGAAACTGACATAGAACTCATGCCCGACCGCCTGCAGCAGCAGCGGCAAAACGGTCAGCCCGGCGAGGAGCGCCAGTGCTGCCCAGCGGCGCTGCGCAGACTGCCGATACAGTGCGCCGCCCATCAACCGCGCGCCGGAAACAGCCCGGCCGGTCGCCAGAACAGCACGGCAGCCATGAGCAGGTAGATGAGGATGGCCGCCAGCGCCGGCCCCAGATTGGCAGCGACTTCCCCTGGCAGAAAACTGCGCAGCAGCCAGGGCAGCAAGGCGCGACCCAGCGTATCGACAACACCCACCAGCAGGCTGCCGACCAGCGCACCGCGAATCGAGCCGATACCGCCAATGACGATGACGACGAAGGCCAGGATCAGGATGCTTTCACCCATGCCTACCTGAACCGCCAGCAGCGGCCCGAGCATGGCGCCAGCCAAGGCACAGAGCCCGGCACCGGCGGCGAAAACCAGGGTGAAAAGACGCTTCACGTTGATGCCCAGCGCCTCGGTCATTTCGCGGTTGGAAGCCCCCGCCCGCACCCACATGCCAACCCGGGTGCACGCCACGACCCAGTAAAGCAGCAGTGCGACAACGGTGCCGACAGCAATAATCAGGAGACGAAAAGCCGGGTAGCTGAACCCGCCAAGCTCCACCGGGCCGGACAGTGCGTCGGGGGGATTGAGGAGCGCCGGCTGATCGCCCCAGACCATGCGCACCGCCTCATTGGCAATCAGGATCAGGGCAAAGGTGGCCAGCACTTGCGACAGGTGGTCACGCGTGTAAAGACGGCGCAGCACCGTCATTTCCAGCAAGGCCCCAAGCACTGCGGTTCCCGCCACGGCAAGCAGCACGCCGACAACGAAGGAACCGCTGGCCGCGACGGCCGCTGCGGCGAGATAGGCGCCGACCATATACAGGGAGCCATGCGCCAGATTGATCATGTCCATGATCCCGAAGACGAGCGTCAGCCCGGCCGCCAGCAAAAAGAGCATGAGGCCGAACTGAAGGCCGTTGAGGGCCTGTTCGAGAATGAGTTGGGTCATGCGACAACCATTAACCACAGAGACACAGAGGCACAGAGAAATGCAGAGAGAACTCTGTGTCGCTGTGCCTCTGTGTTTGGGTATTTTTACTTCATCTTGCACTGGTTGGCGTAGGCATCGGCATGATTCGAGAAAGTCGTGCTCATCGTCTTGTTGGTCACGCGCCCCTGCACGTCTTTGCTGATCACCCGCAGCACGTAGTTCTGCACCGGATAGTGGTTGTTGTTGAATTTGAAATCGCCACGCACCGATTTGAAGCGCTTGGCTTCAAGGGCTTTCCGCAGCACTTCCTTGTCGTCGAGTTTGCCCTTGACGTCGCGAACGGCGGCATCGATCAGCATGGCGGCATCGTAGCCCTGCGAGGCGTAGAGCGAAGGCAGGCGGCCGTATTCTTTCTCGAAGTCGGCAACAAAGCGCTTGTTTTCGGGATTGTTGAAGTCGTGCGCCCAGTGCGAGGAGTTGAACATGCCGAGCATTGGCGCGCCGACGGCCTTGATCACGTCTTCGTCCGCCGAAAAGCCCGGGGCGAAGAGCTGGATATCCCGGGACAAGCCGGCCGCCACGAACTGCTTGACGAAGTTGATGCCCATGCCACCCGGCAGGAAAAAGAACAAGGCATCCGGCTTCGTCGCGCGGATCTGCGCCAGCTCGGCGGCGTAATCAAGCTGACCAAGCTTGGTGTAGACCTCCTCCGACTTGCCCTGGTAGAAGCGCTTGAAGCCTGAGACCGCATCCTTGCCGCCGGGATAGTTCGGGGTAACGATGACGACGTTGCGGAAACCCTTGTCCTGCACATATTTGCCCATGGCTTCATGCAGGTTGTCGTTCTGCCAGGCGACGTTGAAGAAGAAGGGGTTGCACTGCTCGCCGGCGTATTGCGAGGGGCCGGCATTGGCCGAAATGTAGTAGGTCTTGGCATCGAAAGCTTGCGGGCCAACCGCGAGCATGAGGTTGGAGAAGACGATGCCGGTCATGAAATCGACCTTTTCTCGCTTCAGCAGTTTTTCTGCTTCCTGCTTGGCGACATCCGGCTTCTGTTGATCGTCAGCGACGAGCACTTCGGCCGGCAAATTGCCGAGCTTGCCATTGAGGTGCTTGACGCCCAACTGGAAGCCATCGCGAATATCCACGCCGAGCCCGGCGCCGGGGCCGGAAAGTGTCGACAAGAAACCCACCTTGACCTTGTCGGCAGCGTGAGCGGAGGTGCCCAGCGGCAATGAAACGGCGAGTGTGGCGGCAACGGCGGAAACAACGGCAGCAAGGCGCATCGGAGAACTCCTGAGGGTCAGGGGAAAGGTCGAATTGTAGCGCAGGAACAAGCAGATACCGTGGCGCTCAAACTCCGATTCAAGGTATATTCGCCACCCCATGACGCAAAAAGCCATTGTTCTCCTGTCTGGCGGTCTCGACTCCGCGACGACCCTGGCCATCGCCCACGCTGCCGGTTTCGACTGCCACTGCCTGTCTTTCGACTACGGCCAGCGACATCGCGCGGAGCTCCACGCGGCCGCCAATGTGGCGCATGCACAGCGCGCGCTCGAACATCGAATCCTGACCCTTGATCTTGCGCAGTTCGGTGGCTCGGCACTCACTGACAAGGGCATTGACGTCCCCGTCGGTGGCGTCCAGCCCGGCATCCCGGTGACCTACGTGCCGGCACGGAACACCATCATGCTTTCGCTGGCGCTGGCCTGGGCGGAGGTTCTGCAAGCCCGCGACATTTTTGTCGGCATCAATGCCGTCGACTATTCGGGTTACCCCGACTGTCGCCCGGAGTACCTCGCCGCCTTTCAGACCATGGCCAACCTGGCCACCAAGGCCGGTGTCGAGGGCCAGTCGCTGACGATACACGCACCGCTGATCGATCTCTCGAAAGCGTCGATCATTCGCCGTGGAACCTTCCTTGGCGTCGATTTCAGTCTTACCGTTTCCTGCTACCAGGCCAACGACGAAGGTCTCGCCTGCGGCGCCTGCGACTCCTGCCGCCTGCGCCGTGAAGGCTTTGAAGCTGCCAGCATTCCAGACCTCACCCGCTATCTCCACGCATGACGACCACCACCATTCTTCTGCTCGCCTTCGGCCTCGGCGCCGCCTTTGGCGCACTCAGCCAGAAAACGCATTTCTGCACCATGGGTGCGGTCGCCGACATCATCAACATGGAAGACTGGAGTCGCATGCGCATGTGGCTGCTGGCCATTGCTATCGCCATTCTTGGCAGTGCCGCACTGCACGCGAGCAGCCTGATCGACCTCAACAAGTCGATTTACCGCACACCGAACCTGACCTGGCTGTCGCACCTCGTTGGCGGTGCACTTTTCGGTATCGGCATGGTGCTGGCCTCCGGTTGCGGCGCACGGACGCTGACCCGTATCGGTGCCGGAAATCTGAAATCGCTCGTGGTCTTTCTGGTGCTTGGCATCACCGCCTACATGACCATGCGTGGCGTCCTTGGGGTGCTGCGCGTAAACACGCTTGATACGGTAGCGCTCACTCTGCCGGGCGGCCAGGATCTGCCGGCCCTGCTCGCCGCTGCTGGCATGGCCCCCGCGACAGCGCTGGCGCTTTCCGCGCTTGGCCTCGGCGGGGGATTGCTCGTCTTCTGCTTCGCCCGTCGCGATTTTCTGACCCTGGACAATGTACTCGGCGGCCTCGCCATCGGTGCCATCGTGGTCGGCGCCTGGTATGTCAGCGGCCACCTTGGTTACCTTGCCGAAGACCCGGACACCTTGCAGGAAGCGTTCCTCGCCACGAATAGCGGCCGCATGGAATCACTGACCTTTGTTGCCCCGCAGGCCTACACGCTCGAGCTGCTGATGTTGTGGTCAGACAGTAGCCGCAAGCTCACCTTCGGGGTTGCGCTGGCACTCGGCGTCGTTGCCGGCTCGGCGATCTGGGCCCTGCTGTCGCGCAATTTCCGCTGGGAAGGCTTCCGCGATGTCGCCGACCTTGTCCGCCATCTCGCCGGTGGCGCGCTCATGGGATTCGGCGGCGTCACCGCCATGGGCTGCACTGTCGGCCAAGGCATCACCGGGGTTTCGACGCTGGCGCTCGGCTCACTGATCACCTTCGCAGCGATCGTCGCCGGCGCCTGGGGCGCCCTCAAATACGAATACTGGCGACTGATGCGGGAAGACTGAATTTTCCGACAGCGGACTTCGATTGACAGGAAATCCGGCCGCCCTCTATAATTCGCGCTCGCGTTTTCCCGGCGATGGGTCGTTAGCTCAGTTGGTAGAGCAGCGGACTTTTAATCCGTTGGTCGCAGGTTCGAATCCCGCACGGCCTACCAAGACTTTGGAAACATATAGCGCGCCGGGTTGTTAGCTCAGTTGGTAGAGCAGCGGACTCTTAATCCGTAGGTCGAGTGTTCGAGCCACTCACAACCCACCAGAATAACGAACGGCCCTCCGCAAGGAGGGCCGCTTTGCTTTCAGGCTTGCCGGGAACAGCGTCGGCGAGTTTGTCGAAAGGTCAGACCGCCGCCAGACAGAAGCGGTCGTAGCTGTGCGGCTGAGCAATGAGATTGATCAGATCGGCGAGCGTCATCGGACCTTCGTCCTGCAGGATGTTGTCGATCAGCGTTTCCAGATTTTCCATTTTTTCGGGCATTTTGTTCCTCGGCTTTTTTCTGTTTTTTCTCTTCGTGTTCACTCCTAACGGCCCGGAGTGCTGGAAACTTGAGGCATGGCACAGCGATAGAGCCTCGCAACTGCCTGCAAGATCGATGCTCACGTAGAATGCCCGGCATGCACGATACAGAAGCCTGGCGGCACAGCCACTCCTTCGACAGCGGCAACCCGGTCGCCGAGCGCAGCGCGCAGTTGGTCATGTGGATCACGCTGGCGACCATGGTGGTCGAGATCGTCGCCGGCATCGCCTTCAACTCAATGGCTTTGCTCGCCGATGGCTGGCACATGGCCACGCATGCCTTTGCCATCGGCCTCTCGGCGCTGGCCTACGCGCTGGCGCGGCGCTACGCGACTGACACGCGCTTTGCCTTTGGCACCTGGAAAATCGAAGTGCTGGCCGGCTTCACCAGCGCACTCATGCTGCTCGTCGTTGCTGGCGCAATGGTCTGGGAATCCATCGCCCATCTGCTGCAACCCAAGCCTATCGGTTTCATTGAAGCCATGCTTGTGGCGGTGCTGGGATTGATCGTCAATCTGGTCTGCGCCTTCATCCTTGGCGGTGCCCATCACCACGACCACGAACATGATCACGCAACAGCGCACGCACACACGCACGGCGAGGGCGACGACCTCAACCTCAAGTCAGCCTACGTCCATGTATTGACCGATGCTGCAACGTCGATTCTGGCGATTGCAGCACTCGCCGGCGGCGCCTTTTTCGGCTGGCAATGGCTGGACCCGGCAATGGGCATTGTCGGCGCCATCCTGATCAGTGCCTGGGCCGTGCGCCTGATGGGCGACAGTGCGCGCGTATTGCTCGACTGCGAGATGGATCATCCGGTCGTTGCGGAAGTACGGGAGGCGATCGAGCAACACCCGACCTGGGCGACAAATACGCGCATTGCCGACCTCCACGTGTGGCGGGTCGGAAAATCAAGGTTTGCGGTGATTGTCGGGTTGGTCACCCATGATGCCGAACTGAACCCGGCGGGGTGCGCGCCGTGCTGGCGCAGCACGAGGAGCTCGTGCATGTCTCCGTCGAGATCAACTACTGCCCCTGCGATGCCGACAGCGCTTGAACGCTGCAGGAAGCACCGCAGAAAAGTCGCTTAGCGGCGGCGGGCAGCCATCGGCGCGCGACCTTCGATGTGACGGAAGGTGATGCGGCCCTTGGAGAGGTCGTACGGGGAAAGCTCAAGCGTCACCTTGTCACCCGCAAGGATGCGGATGTGGTGCTTGCGCATTTTTCCAGCGGTATAAGCCACCAGCTGGTGTCCGTTTTCGAGCAGTACGCGGAAGCGGGAGTCCGGCAGGACTTCCTCTACCATGCCATTCATTTCAAGCAGTTCTTCTTTGGCCAAGACCAAACCTCCGGGAATAAGTCGGGAGCGATTAACCCCGGCAATCGCGGGGGATGCGGGATGGTCAAGACGGCAGGTGATGAAAGGAAAGATACCGCTGAACTGCAGGTACTGAACCGGACAACAACGACACTACTTGATATTCGCAGGGGCGCACTATGCGCCAAATTGGCCGTTTATGCAATCTCGCCTTGACATTTCACCTCGTTGTCTCAACAGCCTCTGCTCAACAATCCCCAAGCGCCGGGGGCCGTTGTCCGAGAGTGAGCATTTCCTCTTCTACTTTCACGCGCAATATCAGAAGTCCATGCAAGGTTTCGCGAGCCTTGTCGTTCACCCAGGCCTCGTGCGGCTGATGGATGCAGGCGTTGATCGCCTCGTGGTCGGCAATGTCGACGCCGCACAGGGAGGCGTAGTGCAGGATCTCGTGGTCGATACCGGCAAGTTCCTGTTTGTAGTTTTCGAAACCGCTCATTTCATCCTCGCGAGACTTCGTTCAGGGCTGCGTCTGTCGCCCTCAAAAGGCAAGTTTGCGTGACACGGCGTGTGGTCCCGAATTATCGCGGATATCGCCATGGGAGCGCGGGCAATTTGCCTGAATGGCTTGCCGCTTGTAGCCGAGCGGCACGGGGGTGCGTGCTAAAATTCAGCCTTTCCCCTTGCTGTTGCCCAATGAAACTGACGATCAACGGTGAAAGCCGTGAATTCAAGGATTTCCCTGCCCAGGCGAGCGTCGCCACGCTGCTCGATGCGCTCGGGCTGACCGGCAAGCGGATCGCCGTCGAGCACAACGACGAGATCGTGCCGAAGAGCCGCCACGCTGAAACAGCGGTCGGCGAAGGCGACAAGTTCGAGATCGTCGTTGCCGTTGGCGGCGGCTAACAAAGCATTCGCAGGTTAAGGAGCACTCACCTCATGGATCAACTGAACAGTCTTGTTATTGCCGGCAAGACCTACGGCTCGCGTCTGCTGGTCGGCACCGGCAAGTACAAGGATTTCGCCGAAACCAAGGAAGCGATCGCCGCTTCCGGCGCCGAGATCGTCACGGTGGCCATCCGCCGCACCAACATCGGCCAGGACCCGAGCCAGCCAAACCTGCTCGATGCCATTCCACCGTCGAAATACACCATCCTGCCCAATACCGCGGGCTGCTACACCGCCGACGACGCGGTACGCACGCTGCGTCTCGCCCGCGAGTTGCTCGACGGCCACGCGCTGGTGAAGCTGGAAGTGCTCGGCGACCCGACCAACCTCTTCCCGAACATGCCGGAAACCCTGAAGGCGGCCGAGACGCTGGTCAAGGAAGGCTTCGAGGTCATGGTCTACTGCGCCGACGATCCCATTCAATGCAAGATGCTTGAAGAAATCGGCTGCGTCGCAGTGATGCCGCTGGCCTCGCTGATCGGCTCCGGCATGGGCATCGTGAACCCGTGGAACCTGCGCCTGATCATCGATAACGCCAAGGTGCCGGTGCTGGTCGATGCCGGCGTTGGCACGGCGTCCGATGCGGCGATCGCCATGGAGCTGGGCTGCGACGGCGTGCTGATGAACACGGCGATTGCCCACGCGAAGAATCCGGTGCTGATGGCCTCGGCCATGAAGAAGGCCGTCGAAGCCGGCCGCGAGGCTTTCCTCGCCGGCCGCATGCCGCGCAAGCTGTACTCGGCCGATCCGTCGTCGCCCACTTCCGGGCTGATCGGTTCATGAGCGAAGAAAAAGAGGAAGGCGTCTACACCGCCGGTCGTGCCGGCCACATCCGCAGCTTCGTGCTGCGCCAGGGCCGCGTCTCGAACGCGCAGCAGCGCTACTACGAGGACATGATGCCGAAGATCGGCGTGCCCTACGCCAATGCACCGCTGGACCTTGATGCATTGTTCGGCCGCTCGTCGCCGAAGATCTTCGAGATCGGCTGCGGCATGGGCGAGACCTCGTTCGCCATCGCCGCCGCGCATCCGGAAAACGACTACCTCGGGCTGGAAGTGCATACCCCCGGCGTTGGCAGCCTGTGCAAGCTGGTCGCCGAAGGCGGTATCAGCAATCAGCGCATCTGCCAGCACGATGCGGTGGAAGTGCTGCGCGACATGATCGGGCCAGAGACACTCTCGGGCGTGCACATCTTCTTCCCCGATCCGTGGCCCAAGGCGCGCCACCACAAGCGCCGCCTGATCCAGCCACCGCTGGTAGCGACGCTGGTATCCAAGCTCAAGCCCGGCGGTTACATCCACTGCGCGACGGATTGGGAAAACTACGCGGAACAGATGCTGGAAGTGCTTTCGGCTGAACCTGCGCTGGAGAATACGGCTGACGCCGCTGAAGGATTCGCGCCGCGCCCCGACTACCGGCCGCTGACCAAGTTCGAGCAGCGCGGCCTGCGCTTGGGGCATGGGGTGTGGGATCTGGTGTTCAGGAAAAGCGTTTAACCACCGCTGAGGTTTGCTGCTGCTTCGATACGCCTGCGATGCAGGCTACTCAGCACGAACGGTACATGGGAGATCACAGACCCGGGGCTGTTCGTGCTGAGTCGGTGCAAGGGAGATCACGGCCCCCGGACCGTTCGTCCTGAGTAGCGCGAAGCGCGTATCGAAGGGCCAATAGGCTCAGCGCAGCCGAAACGACACCGGCAGGAGCATCTCGCGCGCCGCCACGCCAGGCAGCCGACCCATTGCATAGGCCGCCTTGATCGCCGCGTTGTCGAGAATGGCATGGCCGCTGGAGGCGGCGATCTGCACGTCGCTGATGGCGCCGTCTTCGCCCAGCACCAGCAGCAGGCGGACATCACCTTCGATGTTGCCGGCAATGGCCTCGGGCGGGTAGTAGGTATGCTGCGCGATCTTGCGCTGCGCGGCCTGCACCTCGCGCTTCTCTGCTTTCTCCGCTTTTGCCGGGCGCGGAGTGGCGCTGGGGCGTGGATCGGGGGGTGGCGCGGGCAGCGGTTCAACCTTCGGTTCAGGTTTGGGTTCTTCCGGGGCCAGCGTATCCTTGATCAGGGGTTCGGCGGGCGGCACCTCCACCGGCGGTAGCCGCAGGCTGGCCAGCAGAACGCGGGAGGGTGGCGGTTTCAGCAGTTGATTGAGCGCACCGCCGCCAAGCACAGCTGCGTGCAGCAGCAGTGACACAATATAGGCAAGCAGCAGGAGACGGGGTGGCATCGGCAGAAGCGTTTCAGGCGCTCAGAGGCGCCGCGAAGTCATGAAGTCGCGAAGGTTTTCAGGCAAGCTGGGCATTTTGGCAGAAAGTGGGGCGGTAGTCGCCCCGGAGGGCAAGACTGTGGGTAAATTGATACGCGTTGTGACCATCACCTGGCTGTTATTGTGCCAGGCGATTCCGGCTGTCTGGGCGGCCTCGCCCGACCCTATCGAATTTGGTCTCACCGTCGAACGTGGCGACAAGCGCACCGTCACCAGGTGGCTTGATGAAGGCATGCCGGCCGATTTCGTTGCCGACCGCATTGGCACCGGGCTGATGATTGCCGCCTGGAACGGCAACATCGAAATGATGGAACTGTTCGTCAGTCGCGGCGCGAATCCTCGTCGCGCCAACAATAATGGCGAGCAGGCCGTGCAACTGGCGGCCTGGAATGGCCATACAGCGGCGGTCCGCTGGCTGCTCGAGCGCGGCGGCGTACTTAACCGCGACGACAAGCACTGGAATGCGTTGCACTACGCCGTTTTCAACGGGCATACGGAACTGGCCGGCGAGTTGATCCAGCGCGGTGCCGACGTTAACGCCCGCACGCCGAATGGTGCGACACCGTTGATGCTGGCCGCGCGCGAAGGCCGTGACGATGCCGCCAAGCTCCTCCTTGAGTCCGGCGCCGACACCACGGCAAAGAGCGACTGGGGCGACACCGCCCTCATCTTTGCCATGCGCTACGACCACTATCGCCTCGGCAAGATGATTTCGACACCGGAAGAGTTCGACATTGCCGTCAAAGCGCCCAAGGAAAGCTTTGGCGAAGCCAGTCGATCGGCGGCGGCCCCGGCGAAAGTCGAAGACATCCTGCGCCAGATTCGCGAAGCCAATGCCACCGGTGCGCAAACCACCGAGCTACGCAAGCAGTTGCATACTGCGATTGCCGAGTTTCGCGGGCCGGTCAAGCCGCAGGGCATGATGAAAGGACGCATGATCAAGCCAACGCCGCCGCCACGCGGGCTGATGATTACCGCCAAACGTGCGCAACCGGCAAGCGGCGAGCGGGTCGAGATTGTGCCGGGAGACGCCGCAGTGCCGCCGGGCGGTGTGCGGGTAACGCCCGTGCAGCAGGCCAGCAGCCCCAGTCGCATCGCTGATCTGGTGCGCCAGATCCGCGTTGCAGAGATGCAGGGACAACCGACCGAACAGCTTCGTCGGCAACTCGACGAGGCCATGGGCAAGCTGAAATAGGGAATCGCAGCGATGAGTTTTTTCGACAATTTGTTCGGCAAGAAAGAATACAGCGCCGCCGATGCCCGCCTGAAATCAGCGGTCGACAAGGTTATGGAAGGTACCGACCCACGCCTCAAGGTCATCAGCGGTGCGCGCCAGCGCCTGGTACCGGCCGTCGAGCATGCACTGGCGTTCGCCAGTGCGGCCGTCGGCCATATGCCGCCCAGCATTGAACTGACGCCGGAGAAGTGGTCATCCAGCCCCTTGCTGAAAGCCTTCTTCACCCGCCCGGCAACCATCACCGACACCCTTGCCCGCAGCCAGGACATTCGCAGCTTTCTTCAGTCGAGCGAGGCGCAGGATATTGAAACTGTCTACGGAATCGTCGCTGCCACCCGTGTGGAGCGCACGATTCTCGGCAGCGCCATGGAAGGCGACATCCTGCGCCAGGACGTTGCCCAGAAAACCGTCAGTTTTTCCGATTTTCGCGTTGCCGGATTTGCGCGGAGCGAGGCGGAAATCCGCACGGCCCTTGAAGATTTCATCCTCGAACAACTGGTGCTTGCTGCCCTGCGCGAGGTTGCCGGCAACAAGCAGCGCAGCGATCAGCTTGGGGCCTACCGCCAGTTGCTCCTCACCCGTTTGCGTTTGCTGGAACAAAGCGGTGCCGGGCTCGATTCCATGCTCGACGACGCACCCCGGGAAGCCACGGACATCGACCGGCTACGCAGCCAGCTGGCCGCCAACGAGGCGGAGCTGAATGAACTCCGCCCAGCCGGCGTCGGGCTAGAAAGCTACCTTGAGCCCGTGATCGAAGCGCTGCAAGGCGCGGAAAAAATCATTCAACCCAAGCGCCTTCAATTGCGCCTCAACGCCATGAACATTCTTGTCGGCGCCGACGCTGCGGATGCTGCGGATATCGAGCTCGTCGAGTTTTCAACGGTCAATGAAGGACGCCCCCGCCGCGTCGGTTTTCTCGTTCATTTTCCACGCAGCACCATTGTTGAACGCCCGATCGATCTCGACGCGCTGCTGCGCTCCATCTAGCTGGTTTTCGCAAGGTCCGGAGAAGGCGGGACGTCAACGAAGGCTGCAATATCGACGGCGTCGATTTGCTCCGGCCTCAGAAAACGCTCTGCGTACTGCTGGTGCGTGCCGGAACGCAGGAAAAGATCAAACAGCTCTGGGTCGATATGTCCCTCCTTCTTCATGAAGGACATGATCTTGATCGCCTCCGACAATGTCTTGCCTTTCTTGTAGGGGCGATCCACGGCAGTCAGCGCCTCGAAGATGTCGGCAATGGCCATCATCCGCGCCAGCGGACTCAGTTCCTCGCGCTGCAACTTTCTCGGGTAGCCGGTGCCATCCATCTTTTCGTGATGACCGGCGGCGATCTCAGGCACGTTGCGCAGGTGCTTCGGGAACGGTAGCTGGGTCAGCATGATGAAGGTCTGCACGATGTGCTCGTTGATCTTGTAGCGCTCCTCTTCCGAGAGCGTGCCGCGCGCGACGCCAAGGTTGTACAGCTCGCCCTTGTTGTAGAGCAGCTCGGGCACCGGCATGCGGAATCCCCATTGGTTGTCAGCCGGCATCCTGTCCTGCGGGCGGCGCTCGAAACGGTGTTCCGGCTTGTCGGCCAGCAGTGGTTCGACGGCCGGGAGCGGTGTCGCCGGCGAGCGCGCCTTGCGCTCGGCTTCTTCGTGCGAGATCCCGATGCGATCATCCAGCGTGCGCGTCCAGGTGCGTGCGGCGATCTCCTGCAGTCGCGCCTGCCTTTCCGGCGCCATGAACTCGCCGCCTTCGTTGCACTCGGCGATGAAGGCGTAGTCGTCGTCGAGCCGCTTCAGGCTTTCGTCCAGCGTTGCGCGCGCCTCATGCTCCGGTGTGCCGGCGGCAATCGACTGCAGGCAGGCAATCTCCGCATCGCGCTTCAATACCTCGAAGCGCATGCGCACTTCGTGGATCCGGTCGTACAGGGTTTCCAGCTTGGTGGCCTTGTCGACCACGTACTCGGGCGTCGTCACCTTGCCGCAGTCGTGCAGCCAGGCCGCCACGTGCACCGCTTCCCATTCACCGTCGTCGAGCTTGAAGCCGGCGAAGGGCCCACTGCTTTCGTTGCAGGCGGCCCGGGCCAGCATCTTGGTGAGCACCGGCACGCGGGCGCAGTGGCCGCCGGTGTAGGGGCTCTTGGCGTCGATGGCGCCGGCGAGCAGCTGGAATGAAACCCTCGAACAGCAGCTTCTGGGCACGGATCAGTTCCTTGGTTTCGAGCGAAACGGCGGCTGACCCGGAAAGCGTCTCGATGAATTTCACATGCGCCGAATCGGTTTCGCCGCGTCGCAGGAGCAGCAAGGCCCCGACCAGATTTTGCTGACGGTTGAGCAGCGGCACGGCGACGGCATGGGTCGCCCCGCAGACCTGCAGTGCAGGGTCAAGCCCGAGCGCGGCGATGTCTGCCGTACTGAGTGCTGCGGCGGCTGTTGCGCGCTTGGCCAGGGCACTGTCCATGAGTGGGCCGGCGGCACCAATGTTGATCGACGATGCGCATGCGGGCAGAGTTTCTCCGCTGGCCCCGAGGCCGGCAGCAGGAATCAGCCAGCTATCCTCGGCCAGGAACAGGAAGCCGGCATCGGCTTCGGCGGCCGACAGTGTTTCAGTCAGAAGACGCGGCAGCAGTCGGTCGAAATTATTCTCTGCGGCAACGGCCATGCTGACTTCCATGAAGCGGTGAATCGTTCGTTTCATGCTGCTCATCGTTTCCGCCAGCTCGCTGACTTCCTTCACCGGCGACTCGATGTCGATGGGTTGCGTAAATTCGAAATGGCGGATGGCTTCGGCTTCGCCTGCCAGCTTGCGCAGCGGTTTCGATACGAGTTGTGCCAGCAGCCAGACGATCGGCCCCACCAGCACAACGAGGATCGCCATGACCATCAGCGACTTGCGGAGCAGCGAGTGCGCAGAAACCATCAGTTCCGAATCAGGAATGGCGGTGATCAGGAAAAGTGGCTTCTTCACGCCCTCCAGTGGCACGGGGCGAATGGCGGTGCGCCAGGTTTCGCCGTTGACCGCCAGCAGGAGATCTTCTCCCGACTTGCCGCCCATCGATTTAACGACCGTAGCGAGTCTTGCAAGGGCGGGAACGCCCAGCTCGTCGAGCTTGGCGATGGCCGGCTTGCCTTGTGGGCCATCGGGCCAGATCAACGTTTTCGACGGGTCGTCAAAGGCAATGGTGTAGCCGTCCTGATTGACAAGAACGATCTTCGTACCGGGCGTGACCTTCTGCCTGGACAGCGAATGGTCGAGGGTCTCCAGGCGGATGTCGGCACCGAACACGGCCTTGCCGTTAGGGGAGCGATTGGCGATGGTGATGCCGATATTCTGGGTCGAAAAGAACAGATAAGGCGGCGTCTTAATCTGTCCGGGGGCGGCAATGGCCGCCTTGTACCAGTCCCGGCTACGGGGGTCATAGGTCGCGGCGTACTCGGGGCGCTCATCCCGGCGCAGCAGCTTGAGCGCTTCGTCGAAGAAGAGGAAATGGCTGGCCGCCCTGGCTGCGCCACGCTCGATGCTCTGCACGATGTAGGCAGTGTTGGGGGGCGCGTTGAAGACCGTGCGATCGGCATCGCTCCAGACGCGGCGCATAAGGAAAAAATCGCCGTTCTCGTAACCGACGTAAAAGCCGGTGACTTCGCTTGCGCTGTTCAGCGCCTGGCGCATCAGGCTGATTCGCTCGATGCGCGCTTCCAGTGTTCGGGCTTCGGTGATGTTCGACAGACTCATCAGTCGCGTCGCCATCTCTGCCGGGCTGAGGATGCTGGCAAACTCGCGTACCGTTTCGCGCCCGATGCGCTCGCTCAGTTCGCTGGCGCCGGTTTCGAGAATGCCCTGGCTGATCTTGTAACCCAGCCCGCCAATGATGCCGCCGATCAGCAGGATAAGGATCAGGAACAGCGTCGAGATGTGAACGTGAAGCGGGTAGCGGCGCTGCATGATGATGGGCTCGATAGTGGTGTCTGGTTTATGTTACCCCTGCCCGCCCGAACCTGGTAAGGACATGATCAGAACACCAGCGTTCGCCATTCCGGGTCGAGGCTGCGGGCAACGAAGGCGGTAGCACCGGCGTGGCCGCTGAATTCGGGAATCGTTGCCTCGCCGGGAGCGACGTACTCGGCCCAGGCCATGCTGCAGGCAAGAAAGCGGGCACCGCCGTGAGCGGCATCCTGCATGAAGGCGTAGAGGCTGCGCCCCCCGGTGTTCTTTTCAGACGTACTTTGCGCCACTGCGGCGCCGTCGATCAGCAGCCGAACTGAATGCCCGGCGAAGTGGATTTCGACCTCGGCATCGAGTGCGCCAGCGGCCGCCGCATAGACGAAGGGCGCGGCGGCCAGGTCCGGGCGATCCAGACTCACCGACCAGAGCAGAATGGCCAATTTGCTCATGCGAAGCTGGCCTCCGGATCGACCGACAGCACGTGCGTGCGATAGGCCGCAGCATCGACCAGTCGGCCCCGGTCATTTGCCCAGTCCCACGGCTGTCCGCGCACCAGCCAGGCCAGATGCGGGTCACGGTTGATCGGCGCTGCCCGTTCTTCCAGCGCCTCGTTAATTTCTATCAGATTGAAGGCGATCGGCGCATGTACAGCAAGCACCGTCTTGGCACTTTCAACGGTGCCCAGCCCACGCCCATAGTCGACCTCGGCCCCCTTTGGCTTGCTGGTGAAAGCGATGATTTCGCCGGCGAGAAAGGCACCGAAAGTGGTGATGCCGATCAGCACCTCGTCGCCATCCTGCTGCACCCACATGTCGTAGCGCGGGTCGTAGAAGCGGTCGTCGGGTATCGCGCCGTGAAAGGGTTTGTGGGCCATGTTCAATCAGTTGAAACGCAGAGGTTGAGGTGCGGCAGCACTTCGGCAAATTACCTTCTTCCGAAAGACCGCGGCCAGGAATCCGGCGATCGGTTCGGCACGGGTTTCGGCTTCGTTCATGCCTTGCGGCCTTTCTTGATGGCCTTGGCCGCATCTCTCGGCGGCAGGAAACTTTCGCCGGTCACCACCGGCTTGCCCGTCTTTGCTTCCAGCGCGCTGCGGGCGTGTTTGGCAATGGTGCCACCCTGCTTCGCGGCGCGGCTGTTTTCAGCCATGCCCTCAGCCGCTTCGGCTTCCGCGATCTGGCGGGTGGAAAGCTCGGCCAGTGCGGTGAAGATCAGTTCCGCCTCGCTCATGTGGTCACGCAGATTATGGTCTTTCAAGCCCTTCATGGTCTTGTGCGCTTTGATGCTGACGCCCGCCCATTCCTGATGGATCAGGTTGGTGAGGATGGCGAATTCCTCGCCCTGCCGGATGTCGTGGCTCGCCCAGTAATCGGTCAGCTTGTTGCGCGTTTCCTGCCCGGTCATGCGCTGGGCGATCCACTTCTCGCTGCGCCCGTGTTTCTGCCAGATTGCCCGCGCGCGGTCGAGCGAACGGGAAGGGTCGGCGATTTCCTGAATGCGCTCGTAACCCACCTTGGCCAGCCAGAGCTTGATAGGCTCAGCCTTGGGGCTGGGGATGGACTGGATCAGGCGCAACAGACTTTCTGCGGTGGCCGCATCTGTTAGACGTTGCTTGCTGTCGGCGGCGGCCATTTTCAACTGGTGACAATTTGTCACCAGTTGACTGCCCTCCTTGGCGAGGCGCTCTTTCAGCTTGTTCCAGTACTTTCGCGCCGTTAGGGCATCTGGCTGCTGGGTCAGCACCTGCACTACATCCACGACCGAAAACCACCAGGTTTCGGTTTCCTCGTCGTACACACGGCGAATGGGGTGCTTCTCGAACAGGGCGGGAGGGGCGGTCATGGTGCGCTCGGGTTCATTCTAAAATCATAGCTTGCCAGAGATACCCCAATGCAGTACGAATTCCCCGCCGGCAATTGCCCAGTTTCCGATTGGGCAATTTCTGCATGGCCTTGCCATACGTGCGTCTGGCATGTGGGTGGCGGAAGAGAGTAGGAGTCGAACCTACCAAGGACCGTCTGACGGCCCCTACCGGTTTTGAAGACCGGTCGCCCCACCGGGGAACGATCTCTTCCATGTTGATCAGATGATCCATTGTCGTGGTGCCGCCGATTCGCGCAGGCGGTGTTCGTCTCGCGCATTGCGTTCATCGCGAACGCGACGAGTGTAGCCGATGCGGTCGAAGAATTCGAGGATATGAATGGCCACTTTGCGTCCGCCGCCGATGCGGTCGCGCAGGTCGGCGGCGCGCACGGCGCCATGTTCGCGGTTGAGTTCCTCGGCAATGGTTGCAAGGGAGTCGACGGCGGCATCGGTGAAGTAATGGTCGAGCGCCACCGGATAGAGCTTGCCGGTGCGCGCTACCCGCTTCATCAGCGCGCGCACCGAATCCTCGGCGACGCCGGTGGCCTTGGCGATGTCGCGCACCCGTGGCGGTTGGTAAGGCTCCGCCGACAGCAGCGGTGCCAATGTTGCCCACAGGTCTCGGTCGGCCGGCGCGAGGGTGACACGGTGCTCGGGCAGGTGCAGCCAGCTGGAAGTTTGCGCGATGCGCCCGGCTGCCAGCGCTTCATCGACCAGCCGGTCGAAGGCAGCGCGCGGCAGCGTCGGCAGGGTCAGCCGGCGCAGGCGCTCGTGTTCGGCGCCGAGCATGTCCGGCGCGCGCTCGTGTTCGGCGGCTAGTGCCGCTGTCAGCTTTTCACCGAGGCTTGCCCACCCTGCCGGCGAGAAACCGTGGCGGCCGTCGCGGGTATCGATGTGGATCAATTCGAGGTCGCCGGCCAACCGTGCGGCATCGTCATCGGCCAGGTTCCAGGCCTGCGCGAAGCGTTCGAGCAGGACGCCGGCCGGGCTGTTGGCGAGGCTGTGAGCCAGCACGGCCGAGGGTGCCCCCGCTGCAGCCAGCTTCAGGGCTTCCAGACGGGCAGGCGCACGTTTGTGCCGGCTCGGCGGAAAGATATCGAGCACGCGGCCGCCGCCGAGCGTGCGGCTGGCCGAGGTATCACGCAGGATGAAGCGGTCGCCGATGACGCAGCACAACGGCCGGTCGAGCAGGATTTCCGCCAGCGCCTCGGCACCCGGGGCGAGCGTATCGCCTTCGAGCAAGGCAACGCGGCCGGTGATGTGCTCGGCGCCCAGATGCACATGCACCGGCGTCCAATGGCGGAGCGCCGCCGTTTCCTCGCGGGATAGGCGGAGCATGGCCGAGAAGCGGTCGAGCGGCAGGTGGAGTTTCGGCGCCAGCGCCCACATGCCGCGCTTGATCGCCTCGCGCAAGAAATCTCCGGCCAGGTTGAGCGCCACGCGCTGGCCGGCATGGCCCGATTCAGCGGGCTTGTCCTGGGCGTGCAGGCTGCGCACGCGGGTATTGAATCCCGGCGGCGAAACGGTCAGCGTATCGCCGACCTGCACGCTGCCGGAGAAGACGGTGCCAGTAACGACGGTGCCGATGCCGGAGAGTGTGAAGCAGCGGTCGATGGCCAGACGGAAGCGGCCGGCGGCTGTCGACTGCGGCTGCTCACCGGCAGCGCTTGCCAGATGCGCGTGCAGTTCGGCGATGCCGGCCCCGCTTTTCGCCGAGACATGGAACACCGGCGCGCCGGCCAGACCCGTGCCGGCCAGCAGGGCCAGAATTTCAACTTCTGCCGCAGCTTCGCGCGTGGCGTCGACAGCATCGCATTTGGTCAGCGCCACGGCGCCGTGGCGGATGCCGAGCAGGTCGGCAATGGCCAGATGCTCGCGCGTCTGCGGCATCGGCCCATCATCTGCGGCGATGACCAGCAGCAGGAAGTCGATGCCGGTGGCGCCGGCGAGCATGTTGTGGATCAGCTTCTCGTGGCCGGGCACGTCGATGAAGCCGAGCGTGTTGCCATTTGGCAGCGGAGTGTAGGCGTAGCCAAGATCGAGCGTGATGCCGCGCGCCTTCTCTTCCGGCAGGCGATCGGCATCAACGCCGGTGAGCGCTTTCACCAGCGAGGTCTTGCCGTGGTCGATGTGGCCTGCGGTACCGATGATCATGTGTTTCCTCGGGCTCGGCCGATGATCCCCGTTCGCCCTGAGGGCTACTCAGGACGAACGGATTACGCGGGGAGCTTGCTCCGCTGCGGCCCGTTCGTCCTTGGATGCTCACCACGAACGGACTTTCCACCGTTGTCCTGAGTAGCGCCGCAGGTGCGTTTCAGATGGACCGGCAGTTGGATTTTTCCTTTCTTGAAACTCTTCTTCGCCAACTGCTGAATCCTTTTCCAATCCCCCGCCATCAACGCCTCCTTCTTCGCCCGCCCCCAGCCCTTGATCTGCCGCTCGGCCGCCAGCGCTTCCTCGCGCGTGGCAAATTCCTGTGACCACACCAGCGTCACCGGCAGCCGCGTCGCCGTGTAGCCACCGCACTCGCCTGCCTGATGCTGCCCGATCCGCAACTCGAGATTGTCCGTGTGCCCCGCGTAATACGAGGCATCCGAACACTGCAGCAGGTAGGCAAAGAAAGCCATCATTTAGCCGAACTGGTTTTAGCCAAACATATCGCCATACATGCGCTTGGCCCAGGCGAAGTCTTCGACCACCATTTCTTCGGTGCGGAAATTGTCGTCGAACTGGTCCTGGATGATCACGCCTTTTTCGTCAATGTGATACTTGAAGCGCACGGCGATGTCCTGGATGGGATCGAGGTTGACCATCATGAAGCACAGGTTGTCCGGCAGGTCGGCCTTCGGCGTCTTGCCGGCGGCGCGGTCGGCGATGTAGCGGGCGACGATCTTGCCGTGGGCGTTGGCGACGTGCCCGGCCTTCGGGTAGAAGTTGAACTGCGGTGAGACGATGCCGACAGCATCGCCGATGACATAGGTGTCCGGGTCGTCCTTGAGGTTCAGGAAGAGTGGATCGACGCTGGCCCAGCCGGTCGGCTTGCCATCGGCATTCTTGCCGATGGCGCCGGCCTTCCACGCCATCTCGCCGGCCTGGTGCGGGGCCATCAGGATGCTGTGGTCGAACCTGAAGTCGCCGGCCGAGGTGACGATCTTCTTGTTGAACGGATCGACTTCCTTGATCACCGCCTTTGGCACGTAGGTGATCTGGTCCTTGTAAAGGTTGGCAAACGCCTCCTGGAAACCGTCGGTGATCGGGCGCGGGCTTTCCTTCGGGTCGAGGATGATGACGCGGCCCTTGATCTTGTCGCGCTTGATCTTCGCGGCGATCAGGCAGGCGCGCTCGTAGGGTGAGGGCGGGCAGCGGTGCGGCGGGGGCGGTAACGTCATCACCAGATCGCCGCCGGTGAATTCCTGGATGCCGCGCTTCAACTGGTAGTGCTCGGCATTCGGGATATAGGCGGCGGGGAAGTGCGCCTTGGTGTATGCGGCCGCGCGGCGGTCGTCGCCGAACCAGGCTTCGTAGTTGTAGCGGATGCCGGCGCCGATGACCAGGTAGTCGTAGTCGATGAAGCCCTGTGCTGTCAGCACACGTTTCTTCTCGCGCTCGAAACCGGTGACTTCGGTCTGGATGTAGGTGTAGCCGAACTTGTCGGCAGTCTTCAGATAGCTGTGGGTCAGGTAGTCGCTGTTGACGATGTCGATCAACCACTTGTTGCTCATCGGGCACGAGAAGAAAACCGGGTTGCGCTCGAGCATCACCACGTCGAGGTTCGGGTCGTTCTGCTTGAGGTGCTTGGCCGCACTGACGCCGCCCCAGCCGCCACCGCAGACGACGACGCGTTTCTTGCCCTTGACCGGCGGCAGCAGTGGGTTGTTCTGGGTGTTGATGAAGAAGGGCAGCGGGCTGGCGGCCTGGGCTACCGCAGTGCCGGCGGCAAGTGCACCGCTGGCGGCGAGGAAGTGACGACGATCGAGTTTCATTTGGTCTCCCTTTTCAGTAAGCCACCCGGAAGCGGAGTCTTCCGGGTTTAATCACCCGTTGCCGGGCCGGAGGAAACAGCGGGCGGTAACGCAGACCGCCGCGCGAGGCTGTTTCCGTAATTTTTGACTTCACGCCGCTCATCCTTCGATATGGTGCTTCGCACCACTCAGGACGAACGGAGTTTGCGCCTGAGGGCGTTCCGTTCGTGGTGAGTAGCGCCTTAGGCGCGTATCGAACCATGTACGGCGCTACGACGTTTCCCTCAACTGCGTCACAAACCTTTCCTCATCCACCACATCCAGACAGCGCAAGTCCAACCGCAGCGCATCGTCGGCAATCCGTCCGATCACCGGTTGCGGCAACCCGCGCAGCCTTTCCTCAAGCACCGCCAGTTGTTTGCCCGGCCGCTTGCCGGGGTAGCGAATGACCAGCGCGGCAGAAGCCAGCCGCTCGACCGGTAGCGCGCCGCTGCCGATCTGGCTCATCGCCGGTTCGATTGAGACCGTCGAAGTCTCGCCGGCGAAATCGGCGACGACCGGGCATAGACGCTCGGCCTGTGCGGCGATGTCGTGTTCGCTGCGAGTGAGCAGGTGCAGGGTCGGCAGGCGCTGGGCGAGGCGATCCGGGTCGCGGTAAAGACGCAGCGTCGCTTCCAGCGCGGCCAGCGTGATCTTGCCGACACGCAGCGCACGCTTGAGTGGATTCTTCTTGATCCTGGCGATCAGATCCTTGCGGCCGACGATGAAGCCGGCCTGCGGGCCGCCGAGCAGCTTGTCGCCGGAAAAGGTGACGAGGTCGGCGCCGGCAGCCAGCGAGTCCTGCGGCGTCGGCTCCTTGGGCAGGTTCCAGCGCGCGAAGTCAGTCAATGTGCCGCTGCCGAGGTCGACCATGAAGGGCAGGCCGTGCTCGTGCGCGATGGCGGCGATCTCGGCTTCGTCGACCACCTTGGTGAAGCCGACGACGGCGTAGTTCGAGGTGTGCACCTTCATCAGCAGCGCCGTCTTGGCCGTGATCGCCTCGGCGTAGTCCTTGGCGTGCGTGCGGTTGGTGGTGCCGATCTCGACCAGCTTGGCACCGGCGCGGCGCATGATGTCCGGTACGCGGAAGGCGCCGCCGATCTCGACCAGTTCGCCGCGCGAGACGACGGCCTCCTTGCCCTTGACCAGCGTATCGAGCGCCAGCAGCACGGCAGCGGCGTTGTTATTCACGATGGTTGCCGCGAACTCCTTGGCTTTCTCCCCCATCGAAGCGGCCATGATCTCGGCCAGCAGCGGCTCGACCAGCGAGTCGCGGTCGCCACGCCCACCGTCAGCGATATCGTATTCGAGCGCACAGGGAGAGGTGGCGGCGACGGTCATCGCCTCAACGGCTTCCTTCGCCAGCAGTGCGCGGCCGAGGTTGGTATGCAGTACGGTGCCGGAGAGATTGAATACCGGCCGCAGATTCGGCCGGGCGAGTTTGCCGGCGCGTTCGACGATGCTTGCCGCCAGCGCCTCGGGGTCGGGCGGCGGGTGGCCGGCACGCACCAGTTCTCGGGCGGCGGCCAGTTCGGCGCGGGTACAGTCGGTGATCGGCTGGCGTCCGTGGTTGGCGATGGCGGCCACGAGGGCAGGCAGGGCCAGCAGGCGATCGACGGAAGGGAGTTGCGAGAGCGTGTGTTTTGTCATGGCTTTCACCCGGACCGGGCAGAAAGGTTGAGGAAAGCGTCGGCTTATCCGGCGGCGTTAACCAGAAGCAGGTTTGGACCGCTACGTGAAAAGCCAGCATCGTCGACCAGGAGGTCAAGCGCCAGGGTGGCCAGGTCATCGGCAACCGGGTCAACCTTCGGGTCTTTTTCCTGATAGGCGATTTTCAGGTAGCTCTTGCAGCTGTCGCAGGTTTCAGCGCGCATGCTGCCGCTGGAACCTTCAATCTGCTGCACGGCCAGGCCCTTTTCGTCGCCACAAGTCGTGCAAGTGGCACGGGCTACATTCCATTCGCTGTTGCAAAGCGAACAGTGGAGATAGCGCAGGTTGTTGACCGCCTCGCCGAGCCGGACGACGCTGCCGACCGGCAGGCTGCCGCAGCAGGGGCAAACATTGGGTGTTTCCAGTGGCTTCAATTGGCTGGCGTCAAGCTGGCTGGCCAGACGAGTCCACACCACCTGCAGTGCCGCCGCGACCAGCGGCAACTCGCCGGCGGCGGCATCGGAATCTGGAGCCCCCTCTTTCAGCAAGGCATCGGCCAGTGTTTCAAGGCGCGCATCCGGCGCGGCGCGCAGGGTGGTCAGGATGTCGCGGGTTTGTGTGGGGGCGCCCGGCAACAGGGCGTCAACGATCTGGTGCAGGGCATCGCGCCAGGCTGCGGGCCGCGTCAGTGCGCTGGCATTGAGCGGCGGCATGCCGTGCGTAAGCGCCTGTTCGATGGTGGCAGCCGGCGGCAGTTCGAGCGGCGGCAGTTGCTGCAGTGCGGCGTGCTGGGCGCGCGTGACGTCGCCGAGAAAACGCAGCCAGTCAGCCAGGCTGTGCCCTTCGGCCAGCGTGGAAAAACGTTCTGCACGATCGGCAAAGAGGCTGGCAACCACCGGCAGCAGGATGGTTGGCGCTTCTTCGGTCGGCGGATTGAAGGTAATCGGTTTGGTATCCATGTTCTCAACAAAAAAAGAACCCGCGACGAGTATCGCCGCGGGTTACTTCAAACACAAGACCGGCTTACTTGCCAGTCATCTGACGATACCAGGCGCGGTGATGCTGCTTGGCCCAGGCGCGGGTGACCGTGCCGTACCACATGGCGCGGATGGTGCCCTTGGTCCAGATCGCGGCATACACGTGCACCATGATCATGGCGATCATGATGGCGCCGACAACGGCGTGAACCACGGCGCCGATGCGCGCGAGGTCGATTGGCACGGTGAACTGTGCCTTCCAGATGAAAACACCGGAAACGGTCATCGCCACCATGCAGATCGTCATCCACCAGAACATCATCTTCTGGCCGCCGTTGTACTTCCCCTGCTCAGGCATGTTGTGGTCGTTGCCGTCCATCATTTCCTTCGCGCGCGACAGCCATTCGCGGTCGGCGTCCGTCATCTTGTTCAGCTTGCGAAAACGCAGGAACAGGAGAACGAAGAAGAAGGCCATGAAGACGCCGATGTACGGATGCAGGATGCGCGCCCAGGTTCCACCGCCGAACAGCTGCGTCAGCGGGAAGAACGCCGGGTGGAAGAAGGCCAGGCCGGAAAGGGCGAGGAGGATGAACGAGATACCCACTACCCAGTGGTTGGCCCGTTCGCCCGCATCGTAACGCTTCAGATCTTTTGGATCGCGGATCATTGTGCGTCCTCCTTCTCGATTTCCTTCTCAATCTCTTTCGAGCCTTCGTTCGGACCTTTCATCACATAATGGAACAGGCTGCCCAGAGCGACACCCGCCAGTGCCAGCGCGGCCAAGGGCTTGGTTGCCCCCTTCCACATTGTCACCAGCGAGCTGATGCTCGGGTTGGCCGGCAGACCGGAGTACAGGTTCGGCTTGTCGGCGTGGTGTAGCACGTACATGACGTGCGTACCGCCCACCCCTGCCGGATCGTACAGACCGGCCTTGTCGTAGCCACGTTCCTTGAGGTCGGTGATGCGCTTGGCGGCGTAGTCCTTCATGTCCTCCTTGCTGCCGAACTGGATTGCTCCGGTCGGGCAGGCCTTCGCGCAGGCGGGGGCCTGGTTGACCGCAACCCGGTCGGAACAGAGCGTGCACTTGTACGCCTTGCTGTCCTTCTTGGAGATGCGGGGGACGTTGAACGGGCAACCCGTCACGCAGTAGCCACAGCCGATGCAGTTTTCCTGGTTGAAATCCACAATCCCGTTGGCGTACTGAATGATCGCGCCGGGGGACGGGCAGGCCTTGAGGCAGCCAGGATCGGAGCAGTGCATGCAGCCGTCCTTGCGGATCAGCCACTCCAGCTTGCCCTGTTCCTCAACCTCGGCGTAGCGCATGACGGTCCACGAGTTCTCGGTGAGATCCACCGGGTTGTCGTAGATGCCGTGACAGCTACCCACCTCGTCGCGTACGTCGTTCCACTCCATGCACGCCACCTGACAGGCCTTGCAGCCGATACAGGCGGAAACGTCGATCAACTTGGCGATCTCCATCGTCTGCCGCGCCTGGGGCGATGGCGTCGTGGTCGCGGAGCGCTGTTTGATGTCTAGCGATTGCAATGCCATAACAGTTCTCCTTAGATCTTCTCGACGTTAACAAGGAACGCCTTGTATTCCGGCGTCTGCGTATTGGCGTCACCGACATACGGGGTCAGGGTGTTGGTGATGAAGCCAGGCTTCGCCGTCCCCTTGAATCCCCAGTGAATCGGAATGCCGATGGTGTGCACCTGCTTGCCGTCGACTTCAAGCGACTTGATGCGCTTGGTGACGACCGCCACGGCCTTGATGAAGCCGCGGTTGGAGCGCACCTTGACCCTGTCGCCAGCCTTGATGCCTTTCTCCTTCGCCAGTGCCTCGCCGATCTCGACGAACTGTTCCGGTTGCACGATGGCGTTCGCCTGCGAGTACTTGGTCCAGAAATGGAAGTGCTCGACCAGGCGGTAGGTGGTAGCAACGTACGGGAAGTCCTTGGCCGTACCGAAGGCCTCCATGTCCGCCTTGTAGACGCGTGCGACCGGGTTCGACTTGACCTTGGGATGCAGCGGGTTGTTGTCGATCGGCGACTCGAACGGCTCGTAATGCTCCGGGAGCGGGCCATCGGCCATAATCTCGCGCGAGAACAGGCGGCCGACACCTTCCGGCGTCATGATGAACGGCATCACGTACTCTTCTGGCGCCGCATTCGGACGCATATCGGGAACGTCGTTGCCGCCCCAGGCCTTGCCCGTCCACTTCAGTACCGTCCGTGAGCTATCCCAGGGCTTGCCCTGAAGGTCGGCGGAGGCGCGGTTGTAGAGGATGCGGCGGTTCACCGGCCACGAGAAGCCCCAGTTCAGCGTCTGGCCGAGGCCGGATGGGTCACTGTTATCGCGGCGGGCGGTATTGTTGCCCGCTTGCGACCAGGTGCCGCAGTAGATCCAGTTGCCGCAGGAGGTCGAACCGTCATCGCGCAGGAAGCCAAAGCTGGGCAACTGATCGCCGGCTTTGAACAGGATCTTGGTCGGATCCTTCGGGACGGTGAGATCGACCAGTGCCTTGCCGTTGATTTCCCGGAGTACTTCCTCGGGCGACGGGCTGAACGGCTGGTTGTAGGCCCACGTAAGGTCGCGGATAGCGTCGGGGAAGGCGCCGCCTTCCTTGGCGTACATTGCGCGCAGCGTAAGGAAAATCTCGGCCACGATTTCGGCGTCATCCTTCGAGTCGCCCGGTGCATTGGCGGCCTTCCAGCCCCACTGCACGACGCGACCGGAGTTGGTCAGCGTGCCTGAGGTTTCGGCGAAGAAGGTGGCCGGCAGACGGAAGACCTCGGTCGCGATCTTGCTCGGGTCGACTTCGTTGAACTCGCCGTGCGGCTTCCAGAACTCGGAGGTGTCGGTGGCCAGCGGATCGATGACGATCATGTACTTCAGCTTCGCCAGCGCATCGCCGACCTTCTTCTTGTTCGGCAGCGAGGCCAGCGGGTTGAAGCCCTGGCAGAAGAAGCCATTGACCTTGCCATGGAACATGTCGTTGAAGATCGACAGCGCATCCGACGCACCGCCCAGTTTCGGGAAGTAGTCGTAGGCGAAGTTGGTTTCCTTCGTCGCGGCGTTCCCGTACCAGGCCTTGGTCAGGCTGACGAACCACTTCGGGAAGTTCTGCGGGAAGTTCATCTGACCCGGACGCAGCGCCTTAGGCGTGCGCTTTGCAACGTAGGTGGCAAAGTCCTTGTCACCATCGGTTGGCGCGCCGAGATAGCCCGGCAGCGTCTGCGCATACAGGCACATGTCGGTGATGCCTTGCACGTTCGAGTGACCACGCAGCGCGTTGATGCCGCCGCCGGCCATGCCCATGTTGCCGAGCAGGAGCTGGATCATTGCTGCGCAACGGATGTTCTGCGAACCGTTCGAGTGCTCGGTCAGGCCCAGCGCATACAGATAGCTCAGGGTCTTGTTGGCGGCTGCAGTGGTGGCGACGATTTCGCAGACCTTGAGGAAAGCATCCTTCGGCGTGCCGCACACCTTGTTGACCATCTCGGGCGTGTAGCGCGAATAGTGCTTCTTCATCAGCTGGAAGACGCAGTTCGGATCCTGCAGGGTATCGTCGATCTTGGCGAACCCGTCGGCGCCCATCTGGTACTTCCAGGTGTCCTTGCTACCGTAGCTGCGCTTGACTTCGTCGTAGCCCGAGAAGAGGCCATCGTCGAAACCGAAGCCGGGATCGATCAGGAACGCGGCGTTCGTGTAGTGCTTGACGTAGTCGTGATGGATCTTGTCGTTCGACAGCAGGTAGTTGATGACGCCACCGAAGAAGGCAATGTTGCTGCCCGGACGGATCGGCGCATAAATATCGGCAACGGCTGCCGTGCGGTTGAAGCGCGGGTCGACGACGATCAGCTTCGCCTTGCGCGCTTCTTCGCTTCGATCACCCACTTGAAGCCGCAGGGGTGCGCTTCGGCGGGGTTGCCGCCCATGACCCAGACAACGTCAGCGTTCTTGAAATCAACCCAATGGTTGGTCATTGCACCACGCCCAAAACTCGGAGCCAGACTGGCCACCGTGGGAGCGTGTCAAATACGTGCCTGTGTGTCGAGCTGCGTTACGCCAAGCGTACGCAACATCTTGACCGTGATGTAACCGCCTTCATTGGTCGCTGCAGAAGCCGCCAGCGCAGCAAAAGTCGGCCAACGGTTCACCGTCACGCCGTCCTTGTTCTGCGTTACGAAGTTCTTGTCGCGGTCAGCCTTCATGTGTTTGGTGATGCGTTCGATGGCATCGTGCCACGAGATACGCTTCCACTCATTGGTGCCGGGTTCGCGCACTTCCGGCCACTTCAGGCGATCCTTGCTTTGCATCATGTCCCGGACGCCCGCGCCCTTCGGACACAGCGTGCCACGGTTGACAGGATTATCCGGATCGCCTTCGACGTGGATGATCTCGCTTTGCGAGTTTTTCGATCTGTCGCCTGTCGAATACACCAAAAGACCGCACGCTACTGAGCAATACGGACAGGTGCTCCGTGTCTCGGTTGCGCGGGCGAGCTTGTAAGTCCGCACCTCTGCCAGGGCTGCAGTCGGTGAGAAGCCCATTACCGCAATGGACGACCCCCCCAGCCCGGCGGAGCAGATCTTGAAGAACTGCCGCCTGTTCACTTGCATGAATTCCCTCCTTGGTTGTTTTGGCGCACACCCGTCGGGGCGAATGCCGACGGAACTTGCTGCACGTTTCGTGCCAGAAAATAAAGCCATTTTGTTTCAATGGTCTTTTTTCTCGGCCTAGATGCGCCTTTAAGCAAGATGGGCCATTTTGTCCAACAAAGCTATGTGCACTGCGACAATTTGTCTGCACTGCTGGCGGCGCTCGTTTTCCGCTGGCTGCGATACCATCCGTCGGCAGCCTTCAAGCGGAGGGGCTGGCAAAAATCGATGAGAGGGCAAAACGATCGTGGGCCATGAACAAATTACTGGCGTTGTCCTGGCAGGAGGCCTGGGACGGCGCATGGGTGGAACCGACAAGGGATTGCAGGAGCTGAACGGGCTGCCCATGGTGAATCAGGTCATTGCCCGCTTTGCGCCGCAGGTAGGCGAGTTGCTGATCAATGCAAATCAGAATGCTGCGCGCTATGCGGAATTCGGCTACCGGGTCATTCCGGACGCTGTCGCCGGTTTTGCCGGGCCGCTGGCCGGTCTGCATGCCGCGTTGTCGGCGGCGTCGCACCCGCTGGTCGCTACCGTGCCCTGTGACTCGCCATTTCTGCCCGCCGATCTGGTCGCGCGCCTGCATGCGGCGCTGTGCCGCGAGAACGCCGAATGCGCCGTGGCGCGCACGCGGGAGGGGGCCCACCCGGTTTTCTGCTTGTGCCGCCGCGAGGTGCTACCAGGCCTGGCCGACTATCTCGCTCGCGGTGAGCGCCGTTTTGGACAGTGGTACAAGACGCTCAGATCGGTCGAGGTGGATTTTGACGACGAAGCTGCGGCTTTCGAGAACATCAACACCCGCGAGGATATCGAACGCTTGTCCGTCTCAGGCGGAGGGTAGAAAGCGCCGCAGCAGTTCGTTGAGGAAGCGCTGGCCGCGCAGGGTCGGTGCGATCTGCCGCAGATCGCGTTCGATCAGGCCGTCGGCCTCCGCTTGTCGCAGCGTAGCTTCGATGCCGATCAGCGGTAGTGTTGTTCGTGCTTCGAACAGGGAAGCGTCGACCCCCCCGGTCAGGCGCAGCGCGTTCATCATGAACTCGAAAGGCAGATCGTCGGCCGCGACGTCGTGTTCTTCGTGTACCGGCTGGCTCGTGGCCACCTGCTTCAGGTACTGCGCCGGCTGTTTCCAGCGCATCTGCCGCAGCACCCGGTCGTGCATCGTCAGCTTGCCGTGCGCGCCGGCGCCGATGCCGAGGTAATCGCCGAACAGCCAGTAGTTGAGGTTGTGCTGGCATTCATAGCCCGGCTGGGCGAAGGCCGAGGTTTCATAGTGGCGGTAGCCGGCTTCGGCCAGCCGGGCTTCGATCGCTTCCTGCATGTCGGCGCACAGGTCACCTTCGGGGAGTGTTGGCGGCTCGGCGGCGAAACGGGTGTTCGGCTCCAGCGTCAGCTGGTAGCAGGAGAGGTGCTTCGGCGCGAAGGCCAATGCGGTGTCGATATCGGCCATCGCTTCGGCCAGCGTCTGCTGCGGCAGGCCGTACATCAGGTCGAGATTGAAGCGTTCGAAATGGCGCGCTGCAAGTTCGATGGCGTGCCTGGCCTCGTCGGCATCGTGGATGCGGCCAAGCGCCTTGAGGTGCTGCGGGTTGAAGCTCTGGATGCCGAGCGAGAGGCGGTTGACGCCGGCTTCGCGGTAGGCGGCAAAGCGCTCGGCTTCGGCCGTTCCGGGGTTGGCTTCGAGTGTGATTTCAGCGTCGGGCTGGACGATGATCCGTGTGCGGATGGCGGTCAGCAGCTGGTCTACAGCTTCTCCTGAGAGCAGGCTGGGGTGCCACCGCCGATGAAGATGGTGGCTATGCGACGGCCCCAGATCAGCGGTAGCGACGATTCGAGATCAGTAACCAGCGCGGCGATGTACTCGTCTTCCGGGATGCTGGCGCCGGCCTTGTGTGAGTTGAAATCGCAATACGGACATTTTTCCACGCACCACGGGATGTGGATATAGAGTGAGAGTGGCGGTTGCGAGCGGAATTCCAGCTTGCCGCTGGCCTGCCTGGCGCCGGCAGCGGCGATCGGGATGATGCGGGCCATTGTCGATTCAGTTGCGTTTGAGGCGGGCGACGAGCGATTGCAGCGCTTGGGCGCGGTGCGAAATGCCGTTCTTCGTGGTGGCATCCAGTTCGGCGGCGGTCTTGTCGAACTCGGCTACGTAGAACAGCGGGTCGTAGCCGAAGCCGTTGTCGCCGCGCGCGGCCGGCAGAATTTCGCCGTGCCATTCGCCTTCGGCGATCAGCGGTTGTGGGTCGTCGGCGTGGCGGACGAAGACAATGACCGACACGAAGTGCGCTGCGCGCTGGCAGCCTTCGCCCAACGCCGCGAGGAGCTTTTCATTGTTGCGGGCATCGGATTTCGGCTCGCCTGCATAGCGTGCCGACTGAACGCCGGGGGCGCCGCCAAGTGCATCGACGCATAGCCCGGAGTCGTCAGCCAGCGCCGGCAGGCCGGTTGCACGCGCCGCGTGGCGCGCCTTGGCCAGTGCGTTTTCGACAAAGGTGACGTGAGGTTCGTCTGCTTCGGATACACCCAGGGCATCCTGCGGGATCAGCTCCCAGCCGAGCGGGGCGAGGATGGCGTCGAGTTCCTTCAGTTTCTTGGCGTTGTTCGACGCGAGGACGATCTTCATGCCTGCAGCGCCGCCTTCTGTGCGGTGATCAACTGGGCGATCCCGGCGGCAGCGAGGTCGGTGAGCTGTTCCAGTTGCGCGCGCGTGAACGGCTCGCCCTCGGCGGTGCCCTGCAGTTCGACAATGCCGCCGGAACCGGTCATGACCACGTTCATGTCGGTGTCGCAGTCGGAGTCTTCCGGGTAATCCAGGTCAAGGACCGGAACACCCTTGTAGATGCCGACGGAAATGGCGGCGACGTGGTCTTGCACCGGGTTTTCCTTCAGCTTGCCGGCGGCCACCAGTTTCTCGCAGGCTTCGTAGAGCGCCACCCAGGCGCCGGTGATCGAGGCACAGCGGGTGCCGCCGTCGGCCTGCAGTACGTCGCAATCAAGGGTGATCTGGCGTTCGCCGAGCGCCTTGAGGTCGACCACCGCGCGCAGCGAGCGGCCGATCAGGCGCTGGATTTCCTGCGTGCGACCAGTCTGCTTGCCCTTTGCCGCTTCACGGGCACTGCGCGTGTGTGTCGAGCGCGGCAGCATGCCGTATTCGGCGGTAACCCAGCCCTGGCCTTTGCCGCGCAGAAAGGGCGGTACGCTGTCCTCGACGCTGGCGTTGCACAGCACATGCGTGTCGCCCATGCGGATGAGCACCGAGCCTTCGGCGTGGCGGGTGAAGTTGCGTTCGATGACAAGCGGGCGGAGCTGGTCCGGCTGGCGTTGGCTGGGGCGCATGAAACTTCCTTATTTTTTTGGGGAGTATTTGTCGATTGTTGAACGAATTTCCTGGATGGCTTTCTCGATCTCGTCGTCGGAGAGGTCCATCTTGTAGGCCGGGTTGCGGCCGAATTCGTCGAGTTTGGTGGACACCTCGTCCAGCGCCATGGTCTGCGTCGACACCGTGCTCTGGGCCAGCTCGATGTAGTTGTCTTCCCAGCGCGTTACCACCACCGAAAGATTGTCGCAGTGGGCACCCCCGCGGCTTTCCGCCTGGTTCATCAGGTTCGGGATGGCCTGCATCAGGTTGGTCTGCTTGAGGGAAACGGCGATCAGGTCGGGCGGCAAGGTTCCCCAGAAACCGTCGGTGGAAAGCAGAACGACGTCGCCGGCTTCGAGCGGCGTCTTGCGCGAAAATTCGATTTCTGGCGCCTGCGGCCCCCCCAGGCAGCTATAGACCTTGTTGCGCTCCGGGTGGTTGGCCGCCTGCGCTTCAGTGATGACACCTTGCTCGACCAGCATCCGGACACGCGAATGGTCGCGGGTCTGGCTGGCGACACGGCCTTCGCGCAGCAGGTAAAGGCGAGAATCGCCAGCGTGCGCCCAGTAGGCAACGTTGTCCTGAATGACGCAGGCGACGCAGGTTGTTCGCGGTGAATCCTTGAGGTTGTGGTCAGCGGCAAAATCGAGGATGGCATGGTGCGCATTGGTCATGCTGCGCTGCAGGAACAGGAACGGATCGTTCAGCGCCGGCTTGGCTTCGCGCTGGAAAGCATCGGTCAGGGTTTGGGCGGCGATCTGCGAGGCAATTTCACCGTAGTAATGCCCGCCCATGCCGTCGGCGACGACCATCAGAACAGCGTCGCGCGAGTAGCAGTAGGCGATGCGATCCTCGTTGTTGTTACGCTTTCCCTGGCGGCTTTCCTGGTAGATGGTGAATTTCATGTGGTCTCGTTTTTCCTGAGCTTGCCAACAAGCGCCCCCAGCCAGGAGCGCGTTTCTTCAACCTTGGGTTTGACCAATGGCTTGGTCGGCGCCTCGGTCAGCGCCTTTTGCAGGGCAAAGACGCTTTGGGGGCGGTAGAGATGGTTAATGCACAGACACCAGTCGATGGTTTCCAGCAATTGATCGGAATACTTCCCCTCCCAGCGCACCATTGCCGGCACCAACTGATCCTTGGTCTGACGCAGATCGGCAGCCTGCGGTGCCGAAAGCGAAATACAGGCGTACATTGAAGCGCCGATGCTGTAAATATCGCTCCATGGGCCAAGACTCTCGCGCTGATAGTGCTCGGGCGAAGCGAAACCCGGCGTGTACATGGGTTTCAGCATGGGGGTGTCGAGCGCGAGTGTTTGCCGGGCGGCGCCAAAATCGATCAGCATGGGCGTACCGTCATCGCGTAAATAGATATTCGACGGCTTCAGATCGAGGTGCAGCAGTTTGTGCGTATGCACTTCGCGCAGGCCGTTGAGGACGCGGGTAAACACGTTGCGCAGGAAATTCTCGGAAACCGGCTTCTGACGGCGCTGGATGTACTCCTGGAGGGTGGCGCCCTCTTCGAAGTCCATGACCATATAAACGGTTTCGTTGGCGCGGAAAAAATTCAGCACGCGCACGACGTTGGGGTGTGAGAGCTTGGCCAGCGCGCGGCCTTCCTCAAAAAAGCACTTCATGCCGTAGCGGAAAGCGCCTGCGTGTTCAGGCGAGATGTTGGGCGTAATCTCACCTTCGCCGCGCAGCGCAAGGCTATTGGGCAGATATTCCTTGATGGCGACGCGCGTACCCTTGCTGTCGAGCGCCAGGTAGACGATCGAAAAACCGCCGAGCGAAAGCTGCCGCTCGACGCGGTATTCGTCGATCTGGTACCCGGCCGGGAGCGCGTGGTTGGCTTGTTGCGCCATCTAGGTGGAGGCTATCATGTGGTTTCCATGACATTTTCGGGGTTTGGCAGGGGCGTGTAAAGCTGAACGCGCCTTGTTACCCCTTTCGACGGAATTCCCATGATCCAGAGCATGACCGGTTACGCGGCCAAAACCCGCGATGTTGCACACGGCTCCTTGAGCTTCGAACTGAAGAGCGTCAACTCCCGCTTCCTCGACGTGCATTTTCGCGTCTGCGAAGAGTTGCGCATGGCGGAGCCAGCACTGCGCGAGGCGATCGCTGGCCGTGCAGGCCGCGGCAAGGTGGAGTGTCGCGTCTACTTTATGGCAGCGGCCCGCGGCGCAGCAGCAGCTGACGCTGAATGAGGAGCTGCTGGCGCAATTGGCTGCGCTCGACCGCCAGGTACGTGCCGGCTTGCCCGATGCGCGAGCATTGGGCGTCGGCGAAGTACTGCGTTGGCCGGGTATTTTTGGCGATGAAAGCATCGACCAGGAAGCCCTGCTGTCAGCGACGCTGGCCGTTGCGCGAGAGGCGCTCGACGACTTTGTTGCCAGCCGGGGGCGTGAAGGGGAGAAACTGAAGGCCATTATTCTCGAACGCCTGGCGCGCATGCGTGAACGGGTCGAGCAGGTAGCGCCGCACATTCCCGCTGCACAACAGGCTTTCCAGGAAAAACTCAAGCAACGCCTTGTTGACGCCATCGGCAGCGCCGATGACGAGCGTGTTCGCCAAGAGGTGGTGGTATTTGCCGCACGCATCGATGTTGCCGAGGAGCTGGCGCGGCTGGCAACCCATATGGACGAAGTCGAACGCGTCCTGAAACAAGGCGGCGCAGTCGGCAAACGGCTGGATTTCCTGATGCAGGAACTCAACCGGGAGGCCAATACGCTGGGTTCGAAATCAGTCGTTTCCGAGGTTTCGCAGACAGCCATGGATCTGAAACTGCTGATCGAGCAAATGCGCGAACAGGTCCAAAACCTGGAGTAATGCCATGAGCGGCCATCTTTATATTGTCACAGCGCCGTCCGGGGCCGGAAAAACGACACTGGTGCGCATGCTGCTGGAGAACGATTCCGGCATCGGCCTGTCCATTTCCTATACGACACGTGCGCCGCGAACCGGGGAGATCGATGGTCGTGAGTACCGTTTCACCGACCCCGAGACCTTCCGCGGCATGGTGGCGCGCGGCGAGTTTCTGGAATGGGCGGAGGTGCACGGCAACTACTACGGGACCTCGCAATTGTGGATCGCCGCTGAAATGGCGGCCGGGCGGGATGTGCTGCTGGAAATTGACTGGCAGGGAGCGCAGCAGGTGCGTGAGCACTTCCCCTTGGCGATCGGCGTTTTCATCATGCCTCCCTCGATGGCCGAGCTGGAAAATCGACTGACCGGGCGCGGTACCGACAGCGCAGCGGTGATTGCCCGCAGATTGGCGGCGGCGCAGGACGAGATGCGCCATGTGCCTGAATTTGACTATGTTATTATCAATGACGAGTTGCAACAGGCGCTTGGCGACCTGCTCTCGGTGGTGCGTGCTTCGCGACTCCGTTACGAAAACCAGCGCGACCGCCATTCCGAACTGTTTAATGATCTGCTTTCTTGATTGATAGGTAACACCATGGCTCGAGTCACCGTAGACGATTGTCTCAAACGTATTCCCAACCGCTTCCAGATGACCCTGGCAGCGACCTATCGTGCCCGCCAGCTGGCGAATGGCGCGACCCCGCTGGTCGACGCCGAGAAAGACAAGCCGACCGTTGTTGCCCTGCGCGAAGTGGCCTGCGGCAAGGTTGGCGTGGAAGTGCTCAAGCGCACGCCGTCCTGACGGTGTGCCAGGCGGAAGGCAAGGTGTGCACTGATGGACGCCGGTACAGCCTCCGCTCGCGGGAAGAGCCCCGGACATAAACCGGGGCCTTATTCCCTGCCCCATGACGACCCGGCTTTCCGGGTTTTCATCGATAGTCTCAGTTATCTCAAACCCGACGAAATAGCCCTCGTACGCGCTGCGTACATCTTTGCCGAGGCCGCGCATAGCGGCCAGAAGCGTTATTCGGGCGAACCTTACATCACGCATCCGCTGGCCGTGGCCGGCGCATTGGCCGAGTGGCGGATGGATGCGCAGGCAGTGATGGCTGCGCTGCTGCACGATGTCATGGAAGACACGGCTGTGAGCAAGGCCGATATCGCCAAAAAATTCGGCAAGCAGGTCGCCGAGCTGGTCGACGGACTTTCCAAACTCGACAAGATCGAGTTTCAATCGCACTTGGAAGCGCAGGCCGAAAACTTCCGCAAGATGCTGATGGCCATGGCACGCGATTTACGTGTGGTGCTCATCAAACTGGCCGATCGCCTGCACAACCTGCAGACAATGTCTGCCGTGCGTGCCGACAAACGGCGACGCATTGCGACCGAGACGCTGGAAATTTATGCCCCGATCGCCAATCGGCTCGGGCTCAACAAGGTTTTTCGCGAGTTGCAGGATCTCTCATTTGAATTGATCCATCCCTTGCGCGCACGCGTCATTGCACGGGCCCTCAAGGCGGCGCGGGGCAACCGGCGCGAACTGCTGTCGCGCATCGTGGAAAACGTAAACGGCAAGATGATTTCTTCCGGCATCGCCGCACAAGTGTTCGGTCGTGAAAAGAGCCTGTATTCGATCTATCGCAAGATGGCGGAAAAGCGCCTCTCGTTTTCGCAGGTGCTCGATATTTATGGTTTCCGCGTCGTCGTCTGCAATATCCCGACCTGCTATCTGGCGCTGGGGGGGCTGCATTCGCTGTACAAGCCTGTCCCCGGCAAGTTCAAGGACTACATCGCCATTCCGAAGGTCAACGGCTATCAATCGCTTCACACGACCCTGATCGGCCCGTATGGGACGCCGGTGGAGGTACAGATCAGGACCGAGGAAATGCATCACGTGGCACAGGAAGGAGTGGCTTCGCACTGGATCTACAAGGATTCGGAGCAAAGCGGCGCCGATCTACAGGTCAAGACGCACAAGTGGCTGCAGTCTCTGCTGGAACTGCAAAGTGGTACGCACGATTCGGCCGAGTTCCTCGAGCATGTGAAGATTGATCTCTTTCCGGACGAGGTCTATGTGTTCACGCCCAAGGGCCAGATCATGGAATTGCCACGCGGGGCCACCGCGGTCGATTTTGCTTACATGGTGCACACTGACATTGGCAACCGTTGCGTTGCCGCGCGCATCAATCACGAGTTGATGCCGTTGCGCACTGAGCTGAAGAATGGCGATCAAGTGGAAATCGTCACTGCCGCGCACGCCAATCCCAATCCAACCTGGCTGTCCTACGTTCGCACCGGCCGGGCACGCAGCAAGATCCGCCACTTCCTCAAGGCCGTACAGCACGAGGAGTCGGCGCAGCTTGGCGAAAACCTGCTCAATCAGGAACTGCAGCACCTTGGGATCGCCGCCGCTGACGTCCCTCCCGCCAGTTGGGAGGAGCTAGCTCGAGATGCCGGCAATCGTTCGATGAAGGAAATCTATACCGATATCGGTCTCGGCAAACGTATCGCTGCGGTGGTTGCGCGACGTCTTCTTGCCCGGGATACCGGATTGATCGAGGAACTTCCGCAGCTATCGACCGTCGTCATTCGAGGCACGGAGGGCATGGCGATCCAGTTGGCTCCGTGTTGCCAGCCGATTCCCGGCGACCCGATCATCGGCTCGATACGCAAGGGGCAGGGGCTGGTGATCCATGCCCACGATTGCCGTGCTTGCCCAGATGGCGACGGCCATTGCCGAAGCCGGTTCGAACATCGAAAACGTCAGCATGGAAGAGAAGACGCCTGGGCTTTACACCACCCTGCAGTTCGCGCTGCAAGTAAGTAACCGCGTTCATCTTGCCCGCGTCATGCGCAGCCTGCGCCACGTTTCGGAAGTCGTTCGCATCACGCGGGTACGCGGGGAGTAGGCGCTTGCGGGTTGCCGTTCTTGGGGCCGGCGTGGTTGGCGTTACCAGTGCCTGGTATCTCGCCCGTGCCGGGCATGAGGTAACGGTCATCGACCGACAACCGGGGGCCGCCCTCGAAACCAGTTTCGCCAACGGTGGACAGATTTCCGTTTCTCACGCCGAACCCTGGGCCAATCCCCAAGTGCTGCCAAAGGCGCTGAAATGGCTTGGGCGCGAGGATGCCCCCTTGCTGTTCCGTCTGCGCTGGGACCCGGCATTTTTTCGCTGGGCGCTGAAATTTTTGGCCGAATGTGCGCCGGGACGAACCCGCGAGAACATTCGCAGTATCGTCGCGATGGCACTTTATAGCCGCCAGCAACTGGGGTTGCTACGGCAGGAAACCGGTATTCAGTACGACCAGCTGACGCGCGGCATCCTCCATTTTTATACCGATGAACGCGAGTTCGAGGCTGCCTGCCATGCAGCTGGGCTGATGCGCGCGTTCGGCTGTGACCGCCACCCCCTGTCCGCTGATGAATGTGTGGCGATCGAACCCAGTCTGGCAGCTGCGCGGCAGCAATTGGTGGGCGGCGATTACATGGTCGACGACGAATCGGGGGACGCACACAAATTCACCCAGGCACTGGCGGAACATGCGGCCTCGCGCGGGGTCGATTTCCGCTATGGGCAGTCAGTCGAGAGAATCGAAACAGCTGCCGGCGTGGTCAGCGGAGTCATTGCCGGCAGCGAGCACATCACCGCCGATGCCTATCTAGTCGCTTGTGGTAGCTGGTCGGGGCATCTACTGGCGCCGCTCGGCATCCACGTGCCCATCTATCCGGCCAAGGGCTATTCGATGACGCTGGCGCTTTCCGAGACGAGCGTAGCGCCAACCGTCAGCCTTACCGATGACGGCTACAAGATCGTTTTTTCGCGGCTCGGCCAGCGTTTGCGTGTTGCGGGTACGGCGGAGTTCAACGGCTATAACACTGAACTCAATCCCGTCCGCTGCGCGGCGCTGAGTCGACGCACCGAACAGCTTTTCCCGGAACTACGCCCGCTTGGCCCCCCGGAGTACTGGTGTGGCCTGCGTCCGGCAACGCCTTCCAACGTCCCGTGCATCGGCCGCACTCGGCTGCCGAATCTGTGGATCAATTCCGGTCATGGCACCTTGGGCTGGACGATGTCCTGCGGTTCCGCTGCGGCGATTGCCGACCTCATTTCAGGACGCAGGCCGGAGCCGGATTTTCCCTTTCGATAGTTTTTCAATAACAAGATTTACGGAGATAGCATGCAGAACGACGCCAACGAAACCGTCCTCTATGAGGTGCGCGACCATGTTGCCTATCTGACCCTCAACCGGCCGAAATCGCTGAACGCTCTCAACCTCGACATGATCGAGGCCTTGCGCGTCACCAGCGCCCGCGCGGAAGCTGATCCAGAGGTACGGGCAGTCCTGATCACCGGGGCCGGCGAGCATTTCATGGCGGGGGGTGACCTGAAGTGGTTCCGTGAGCAACTGGCCTTGCCGCCGCAGGCGCGGCAACCGCTGTTCGAGCGCACCATCGGCGACGTGCACCAGACAGTTCTTCAGTTGCGCCGAGCTGGCAAGCCAGTGGTGGCTGCGGTGCGCGGGGCCGTCGCCGGTTTCGGCCTGTCGTTGATGCTGGCGGCAGACCTGGCACTGGCGGCCGACGACGCCTATTTCACGCTCGCCTACTGCAATATCGCCCTTTCCCCCGATGGCGGTGCGACCTGGTCGCTGCCACGAACCGTCGGCATGAAGCGGGCAATGGAGATCGCCCTGCTGGGTGATCGCTTCGATGCCCGGCAGGCGCTGGAATGGGGCATGGTCAATCGCGTCGTCGCCGTTGCCGAGCTTCTACCACAGGCCGAAGCCCTAGCCGCTCGACTGGCGGCAGGCCCGGCCGAAGCCTTGGCGCATACCAAGCGGCTGATCAACACCTCGTTCAACGCTACGCTCGCCGAGCAACTTCATTCCGAACAGCGCTCCTTCGCCGCGTCTGGGGTCAATCCTGACTTTGCTGAGGGATTGGCCGCTTTCTTCGAGAAGCGGCCAGCAAGATTCGCCGTGGACTGACGCGGCAAGCGTTATGTGGATTGATACCCACTGCCATCTCGATGCTGCGGAATTCTCGGCTGACCGGGACGCTGTTGCTGCGGCAGCGAGGCTGGCAGGGGTCGGCACGATCGTTATCCCCAGCGTTGCCGTCGCCAATTTCGTTGCAGTCCGCGACTGCTGCCAGCGCTACCCCGGCTGTCGGCCAGCCTACGGTATCCACCCGATGTACACACCGCAGGCGCATGAGCATGATCTCGGTGTGCTACGGGCATGGCTGGAGCGCGAGCGCCCCGTGGCAGTCGGCGAAATCGGCCTTGACCATTACGTTACCGGGCTGGACCCGGCGAGGCAGGCTTTCTTCTTCGTTGAACAGCTCAAGCTGGCGCGCGAGTTTGACCTGCCCGTGCTGCTGCACGTGCGCCGCGCCATCGACCTTATCCTCAAGGAACTTCGCCGTTACCGGGTCCGCGGCGGCATCGCCCACGCCTTCAACGGCAGCAAGCAGCAAGCCGAGGCCTTCATCGACCTCGGTTTCAAGCTCGGGTTCGGCGGTGCCATGACCTGGAAACGGGCAACACGTTTGCGCGCCCTGGCACGGGAGCTCCCACACGAGGCCATCGTTCTGGAAACCGACGCGCCCGATATTCCCCCTCAATTTGCCCCCTGCAAGCAGCCGGGGGAGCGGGTGCGCAACGAACCCGCCCTATTGCCGCAAATTGCGGAAACCTTGTCTGAATTGTGGGAAATTCCGCTGCCGGCGGTCGCAAAAATTACCTCACAAAATGCCATATTCATTCTCGGCAATATCACGGAATGACCCAATTGGCGGGGTTTTGCGCCAAATCGCCGGCCTCCCGTCTTGTGTTGAATCAAGATTTCCACAAAAAAAATGGGGATTTTTTCCCTCGTTGATTTGCATCAAAAGAAATACCTCAAAGCGGGCATAGATTTGTCGCCTGATTCAACACCCCACGTGAGAACCATGGATATTTCCAGTGTGATCGTCGGCGCCCGGCCCGAAGGGTCGCAGCAGGTAAAAGCGCTGCTTGAGGCGATGGACGGTGTCGAAGTGCATACGGTGGCTGAGGACGGCCGAATGATCGTGACGATTGAAACTGCCTCCGAGCAGGACACCGTAAAAACCTACGAGGTGATCTCTGTGCTACCGGGCGTGCTCTCGGTGGCCATGGTCTATCACCAAGTCGAATCTGATCCTGATGAGGAGGTTTGAAAATGAAACTGACGCGACGTGATTTCATCAAGAGCAATGCGGTTGCCGCAGCAGCAGCGACTGCCGGCATTACCGTGCCCGGTCTGGCGCAGGCTGCCGCCCCCAAGGGCGCTGACGGCGTACGCTGGGACAAGGGCGCCTGCCGCTACTGCGGCACCGGTTGCGGCGTGCTGGTCGGCACCAAGGACGGCCGCATCGTCGCGACTCAGGGTGACCCGGAAGCGCCGGTCAACCGTGGCCTGAACTGCATCAAGGGCTACTTCCTCTCCAAGATCCAGTACGGCAAGGACCGCCTGACGCAGCCGCTGCTGCGCATGAAGAACGGCAAGTACGACAAGAACGGTGATTTTGCCCCGATCTCGTGGGACAAGGCCTTCGACATCATGGCCGAGAAGACCAAGGCCTCGCTCAAGGAAGGTGGCCCGAAAAATGTCTGCATGTTCGGCTCCGGCCAGTGGACGGTGTGGGAAGGCTATGCCGCCGCCAAGCTGTTCAAGGCCGGCTTCCGTAACAACATTGATCCGAATGCCCGCCACTGCATGGCCTCGGCTGTGGTCGGCTTCATGCGCACTTTCGGCATTGACGAGCCGATGGGCTGCTACGACGACATCGAGCACGCCGATGTGTTCGCCCTGTGGGGTTCGAACATGGCCGAGATGCACCCGATCCTGTGGTCGCGCATCACCGATCGTCGCCTGACGGCCAAGCACGTCAAGATCCACGTACTGTCGACCTTCACGCATCGTTCCTGCGAACTCGCCGACAGCGAACTGATCTTCAAGCCGAACTCCGACCTGGCGATCCTCAACTACATCGCCAACTACATCATCCAGAACAACGCGGTGAACAAGGACTTCGTCACCAAGCACGTCAAGTTCAAGAAGGGTGTCACCGACATCGGCTACGGCCTGCGTCCGAACCATCCGCTGGAAAAAGTGGCCATGAACAACGGCTACCCGGGCGAAGATGGCAAGCCGAAGGGCAACCCGATGGCGGCCAGCGACATCACCTTCGAGGAATTCGCCCAGTTCGTCTCGGAGTACACGCTGGACAAGACGCACGAAATTTCGGGTGTGCCGAAGGATCGCCTGGAAGCACTGGCCAAGGCCTACGCCGATCCGAAGGCCAAGGTCACTTCGTTCTGGACCATGGGTTTCAACCAGCACGTGCGTGGCACCTGGGTGAACAACATGATCTACAACGTCCACCTGCTGGTGGGCAAGATCTCCGAGCCGGGCAACAGCCCGTTCTCGCTGACCGGTCAGCCGTCCGCCTGCGGTACGGCGCGCGAAGTGGGCACCTTTGCCCACCGCCTGCCGGCCGACATGGTGGTCATGAATCCGAAGCACCGCGAACTGTCGGAGAAGCTGTGGAAGCTGCCGGCCGGTACCATTCCGGAGTGGGTTGGTTACCACGCCGTGCTGCAGTCGCGCATGCTCAAGGATGGCAAGATCGGCTTCTTCTGGTCGACCACCACCAACAACATGCAGGCCGGCCCGAACATCAACGAAGAAGTCTATCCGGGGTGGCGCAATCCGAAGGCCTTCGTGGTGCATTCCGATGTGTACCCGACCGTCTCGGCCATGTCTGCCGACCTGATCCTGCCGTCCGCCATGTGGATGGAGAAGGAAGGCATGTACGGCAACGCCGAGCGTCGCGGCCAGATGTGGCGTCAGCAGGTCAAGGCGCCGGGTGAGGCCAAGTCCGATCTGTGGCAGTACATGGAGTTCTCGAAGCGCTTCAAAATGGAAGAAGTGTGGCCGGCCGAACTGCTCGACAAGATGCCGGAGTACAAGGGCAAGACGCTGTTCGACGTGCTCTACGCCAACAAGGACACGACCAAGTGGGGTCTCGACGATGTCAAGGCGGTCAACGCCCACGCCATCAAGGACTACATGAACGACGAGTCCAAGGCTTACGGCTTTTACGTGCAGAAGGGCCTGTTCGAGGAATACGCCAGTTTTGGTCGTGGCAAGGCGCACGATCTGGCCTTCTTCGACGTCTATCACAAGGCGCGCGGTCTGCGCTGGCCGGTGATCGATGGCAAGGAAACCCTGTGGCGCTTCCGCGAAGGCTACGACAGCTATGTGCCGAAGGGCGAGAGCGTTCGCTTCTACGGCTTCCCGGATGGCAAGGCGGTGGCTTTCGCCCTGCCCTACCAGCCCGCTGCCGAGCAACCGGATAACGACTATGACCTGTGGCTGTGTACCGGCCGTGTGCTGGAGCACTGGCATACCGGCTCGATGACCCGCCGCGTGCCCGAGCTGTACAAGGCCGTTCCGGATGCTGTCGTGTTCATGAACCCGGAAGACGCGAAGAAGCGCGGTCTGAACCGTAACGACGTGGTCAAGGTGGCCACCCGTCGCGGCGAGATCCAGCTGCGCGTCGAGACCAAGGGCCGCAACAAGCCGCCGGTCGGCCTCGTCTTCGTGCCCTTCTTCGACGAGCATCGTCTGGTCAACAAGCTGACCCTGGACGCCACTTGTCCGCTCTCGAAAGAGACGGACTTCAAGAAGTGTGCGTGCAAGGTGGTGAAGGCCTGACAGCCTTCTGCCAACGGACAAGGCAATCAGGGAGTGCTGGCTAAAGGAGAGGCGACGCGAGTTGCCCCTCCTGCCGGCTGACCGATATGGCTACCACTGACGATACTCGACCGGTTGCCGTGCGTAAATCTGCGCCCGCGCGCCGCCAGTTTTTGTTTGATACCGCGCGCATGGCGTGTGGTGTTGGCATGCTTGGTCTTGGCTTGGGCCTTTATGCCAAGCAGGCCAAGGCATTGCCGGCAATGGCGTTGCGCCCACCCGGGGCGCTGGCCGAGAATGATTTTCTCGGTGCCTGCATCCGTTGCGGGATGTGCGTCCGCGACTGTCCGTATGACACCTTGAGCCTGGCCAAGCCGGAAACCCCGGTGGCGACCGGGACCCCCTTCTTTACGGCGCGCAACGTGCCGTGCGAGATGTGCGAAGACATCCCTTGCGTCAAAGCATGCCCGACAGGCGCGCTCGACCACCGCCTGACCGACATCAACAAGTCCCGTATGGGGCTTGCTGTACTGATCGACCACGAAACATGCCTGAATTTCCTCGGCCTGCGGTGTGACGTCTGCTATCGCGTCTGCCCGGTGATCGACAAGGCCATAACGCTTGAACTCGTGCCGAATGCGCGCACCGGCCGACACGCGATGTTTCTGCCAACAGTGCATTCCGATCACTGCACCGGTTGCGGAAAGTGCGAAAAAGCCTGTGTCACGGAGGTGGCGTCGATCAAGATACTGCCAGTGGCAGTAGCCAAAGGCTCATTGGGCAAGCATTACCGGCTCGGCTGGGATGAACAGACGAAAGCGGGAGGTTCGCTGATCGACGAAAAGAGCATGGTTGATCTCCCCGATCGTCTGCCGGAAGGCATGAAGCTGCCGGGGCACTATGACCCGGGCAGTGGGGCGACGGCTGCGCCGGGAGCCGTTCAGGCCGATATGCCACCGGGCATGCCGGGGAGTAGTGCCGGGCCTGTGCCTAGTGCGCCGCCGGGGTTGGGTGGTCCTTCGGTGCCGTCGACACCGCTTGGCATGCCGGGGTCCGTTGCCGGCAAGGTTCCCAGCCATCCTCCAGGTTTGGGAGGTGGTAAATGAGTGCCAAGCGTGTAGGCGCCGACGCCCTGGAAGCCAAAGGCTGGCTAGGCACCAACAAGTGGCTGCTGCTCCGCCGTATCTCGCAGCTGTCGATTCTCGGGCTGTTTCTGCTCGGTCCCGTGGCGGGCATCTGGATCGTCAAGGGCAACCTGGCTTATAGCTATACCTTGGGTGTACTGCCATTGACCGATCCGTATGTCGCGCTTCAGTCGCTACTGACCGGGCACATACCGGAAAAACTCGGCTTGATCGGCGTGGCGGTCGTGCTGGTTTTTTACTTTCTTGTCGGCGGGCGGGTTTATTGCTCCTGGGTTTGTCCGGTCAATATCGTGACTGACACTGCCAGTTGGCTGCGCCGCCGGTTGGGCATCAAGGGCAGCGTCCATCTGGCGCGGAATACCCGCTACTGGATTCTCGGCATGACGCTGCTGGGTTCGGCGCTGACCGGCGTGGTGCTGTGGGAATTGATCAATCCGGTGTCGATGTTGCATCGCGGGCTGATTTTCGGCATGGGGCTGGCGTGGACGATCGTCCTCGCGGTATTCCTCTTTGACCTATTCGTGATGAGCCGGGGCTGGTGTGGGCGACTGTGCCCAGTAGGCGCCTTCTACGGATTGATCGGAAAGCGCAGCCCGGTAGGCATTTCCGCTGCGGAGCGCTCGGCATGCAACGACTGCATGGATTGTTTTGAAGTCTGTCCCGAACCGCAAGTCATTCGGCCCGCCCTGAAAGGGGCGGCCAGCGGTGCCGGGCCGGTAATTCTCTCGTCGGCATGTACGAATTGCGGACGTTGTATTGATGTTTGTTCCAAGGATGTGTTCCGGTTCGGAAGCCGTTTCAACAACGCGATTCCGGTAAGCGAGGCGGGCGGTCTACACACCGCAACGTCTGGCAAGTGATGATTTAGTGATTCAACTTCAAGTGGAGGGACTGTCGATCATGAAAAACCAGCTCAAACTCTCAATGGCCGTACTGGCCGCCTGCGTCACCTTTTCTGCCATCGCCGCCGATGCGCCGAAGTCGATGCGTGGGCTCGATGTTGCCGCTCCTGATCCGGTAGCGGCAGATAAGGCGTATGTCGGGGCTCGCCCCGGTACGCAGAAACCAATTGCGCGTACCTTCAGCACCCAGCCGCCAGTGATTCCGCATTCCATCGAGAATTTCGATGAAATCAATCTGGAAACCAACCAGTGCATGGACTGCCATAGTGCAGCAACCTATCAGAAGAAAAAAGCCCCGAAGATTGGCGACAGCCACTTTGTCGCCCGCGACGGCGCCAAACTTGATGAGGGCTCGGCGGCTCGCTACAACTGCACGCAATGTCACGTGCCGCAGGTGGATGCGCCGCCGCTTGTTGACAACGCCTTTCAGGGCGACGTCAAGAAAGCCGACGCCAAGAAGCCCGTCAAGAAGAACTAAGCGGAACGGGCCGGACTGCAGTCGTATCGATTGCAGCGAAGCTTGAGGCGGGGGGCTCAGGCTCCTCGTTTGCCTTTCAGGCGACCCGTATCGCCCCGGACGGGCACGGTGCCAGGCAGGCGCCGCAGCCGTTGCACCGCTCCGTATCGAGAACCGGAACGGAAATGCCGCCTGCCTGTGGGCGAAAGCGGATGGCACTCTCGCCGCACTGCTCGCCGCAGACGCGGCATTCAACCTGACGGTGGGCCAGGCAGGTATCGCCGATGCTTGCGCGAATTGCCCAGGGCACACTGTCCGGATCCGGTCGGCGCAATGCGGTCGGCTGACAGGCAGTGACGCAGTCGCCGCAGAAGGTGCATTCCCCCAGCTTGAAATCCACGGTTGGAAAACCGCCGTCGCCCTGCCTGATGATGCGCGTCGGACAGGCGCGGGCACAGTCGCCGCAACGCGTGCAGGTTGTCGTGAAGTCGGTCTCCGGCAACGCCCATGGCGGTCGCAACTCGGCCGCGTGAACGGAAACCTTGCCGCGCAGAAAATTGCGGCGGCTGCTCGGGTCACTCATCGGAATACGGTCGGTGGCATGAAAAAGGGCGGGGAAGCATCTCCCGCCCTTTTTCTCATGTTGCCGGGAATTGCGCAATTCCCGATATCAAAACTTTACTGCTTGGCAGCCTTGATATCGCCATCTGCACCCAGACCAAGGGTGTAACCCAGTGATACGTGGTGGAAGCGGTACACGGTCTTGTCGGTATGGATGGCGACGCCGAACGGAACGGATTTCCCTTCGGCCAATGCGATATCCCCATCGCCGCCGGTCAGCTTGCGGGTGAAGGTCACCGTCCAGACGCCGCCCTTGTTCTCACCCTCGGCCTTGACCAGCGCCTTGCCATCCTTGTTGACGCGCGCTTCGGCGACGTGGCCGTCAACCTGAACCATGCCCTTGCCGCCTTCACCGCTTTTCCACTGGAAGTAGTCGGTGTAAACATCGCCGGCAAGGTTGGCGTTCGATACGTATTTTTTCTTGTCCTTGTCGGCGCCCGGCATTGAGCGCACATCGGCGTGACAGGTGGCCCAGCAGCCGATCTGGGACGCCATCGGCACCTTGCTTCCAACCAGCATGATGGCCGCCTTTACCTGATGCTTGGGGGCCTTGTCCTCGCGGGGGGCGTCGGCAGCAGCATCCGCAGGCGCTTTGAAGGTCAAGCGCATGTACAGGTTTTCCTTGTCATAAGCCGCCTGGACGGTCACCGGGAAATTCATCGTCTTCGGCGCGCCGACCGGCTCCAGTTCCTTGCTGGCAAGGCGCTTCATGTCGAAGTTGAGTCCGTTCTTTTCCTCATGGCAGCCGACACAGCTTTCGCCCTTGTTGATCCCGGTGCGGCCGCTATGGTCGGACTTCTTCATCACCCATTCGATCGGTGTCACGCCGGCATGAAAGACCTGGATGTCCCGCTTCGGAACTTTCGACCAGTCTGGAGCTGCCAACGCTGACGATGAGGCAAGCACGATTGCTGCAGAAATCAATGTGAGTGTCGGTTTTTTCATTATGTCTCTCCTGAAGGATGGGAAATTCGATGCTACTCGCGATGCTCAAGCCGGTAAAAAACATCGTCGAGACAGGCAGAACGAGGTCAAAAAAAACGGCGCCGAAGCGCCGTTCCTTTGCAAAAGGCCGCAAGCATTACTGCTTGGTTGCCTTGATATCGCCTTCGGCACCAATACCGAGGGTGTAACCCATCGACACATGGTGGAAGCGACCAGTCGCCTTGTCGGCGTGGATCGCAATGCCCATCGGCACAGACTTGCCGGCGGTCACGGCACCGTTAAGCTTGCGGGTAAAGGTCACGGTGTAAGTGCCGCCCTTGTTCTCGCCGGTCGCCTGTACGCCAGCCGTACCGCCTTCCATCTTGCGCGAGTCGCTGACCGAGCCATCGACAGCCTTGGCACCCTTGGCGCTCTTCCACTGCATCAGCTCGTAGGCGCCGGCTTTGGTGTACTTGGTCTTCTTTTCGTCGGCACCCGGCATGGTGCGGGCGTCGCTGTGGCAAGTTGCCCAGCAGCCGACTTGCGCGCCGGCAACCGGTTTGCCGCTGGAATCCAAGGTTACCTTGTCGTCAGCGAACATGACGGCTGCCTTGACCTCATTTTCCTTGTCAGCCGGATCGACGCCGCCCGCCGGGGCCTTGAAGGTCAGGCGGACATAAAGGTTGCTTGCGTCATAGGCGGTTTGAACGGCGACCGGGAAATTCATGGTCTTCGGCGCGCCCTTGGGCTCGAGTTCCTTGCCGGCCAGTTTCTTCATGTCGAAGTTCAGGCCGCTCTTCTCTTCGTGACAGCCGACGCAACTTTCGCCCTTGACCAGGCCGGTGCGGCCGCTGTGGTCGGATTTTTTCAGAATCCACTCGATTGAGGCGGTGCCGGCATGGAAAACCTGTACATCACGCTTGGGCACCTTCGACCAGTCGGGTGCGGCAAAAGCAGCGGAGGAGCCGAGGGCAAGCACGGCACCCATCATGGACAGCGAAAGAATCGATTTTTTCATTATTGCCTCTCCATTAAAGATTGTTTCTTAACGGTACAGTGGCCTGTCAGGATGACAGGCCACTGCAAACTCCATGCACGCCGCCGCGAACGATTATTCGTCGTCCTCTTCCGGCATGTTCTTTGGCTTGTGGTGCGCGATACCCTTGTGGCAATCGATACACGTCTGCTTGTCGTCAAGCGCGATCTTGTGCATCTTGGCGGCGCGGGCCTTCTGCTTTTCGATATTCATGTAGTCGAAGGAGTGGCAGTTGCGGCACTCGCGCGAATCGGCAGCCTTCATGCGAGCCCATTCGCTTTGTGCCAGACGCAACCGGTTGGCTTCGAATTTTTCCTTGGTGTCGATGGTGCCCATGATCTTGCCATAGACTTCCTTGGACGCCTGGATCTTGCGGATCATCTTGTAGGTCCAGTCCTTCGGCACGTGGCAGTCGGCACAGACGGCGCGAACACCGGTGCGGTTCGTGTAGTGGATGGTTTCCTTGTACTCGACATACACGTTGTCACGCATCTCGTGGCAGCTGATGCAGAATTTTTCGGTGTTGGTTGCTTCCATCATGGTGTTGAAACCACCCCAGAAAACAACGCCGGCAGCGAAGCCGACGACCAGCAGCGTCAGTAGCGAGTACTTGACGCTGGGCCGGCGCAGATTGGCGAAGAACCCGCCTTGATTGTCAGTCATTTGTGAAACCCCTCTCGTCATCTTTATAGATTTTTGCCGGCCTTCAGGCACTCGAAGGTCGGCATTCATTAGTGGGGTGGAGTCTATCTACCTACAACCTGTAAGGGTTTTGATCTGGGTTAACAAATCCCTAATTTTGGTAAGGTGTTGGGCGGCGGCGTTCAGCGAGGCTTTTGCTGCAGGGCGGCTTCCCTGGCCTGGGCGATGGCCCCCGCAATTGCCTGGGCCTCTTCGGACCCCGGTTCCAGCTGCGTCAGCACCTTTTCCCAGTAGGAAACGGAAGCCTTGAAATCGCCACGTTCGCCGGCGGCAGCGCCAGCCAACAGCAGGACCTGAGGGTCTTCTGGCGCAAGTTTGAGGGCCTTGTTGATCAGCTCCGTCGGTTTGCCCTTGAAGCCTTCTCCGGTGATGGCGAGCAATTCCGCATAGTCGGCGAGCAGGGTCGGATCCTTGTCAACGAGTGTGGTGGCGTGGCTATAGGCTTCTGCAGCTTCCGGATAGCGTTCCATCATCTTGTAGGAGCGGGCCAGCATGACCCAACCTTTGGCATCGTCCGGGTTCTCTTTCAGCCGGGCGGCGAGTTTGCTGACCATGCCTTCGATCTGCGCCGCCGTGATTTGCTGATGCGGCTTCGTCTGTTCGGGGTCGAGTGCCTTGGGTTGGCCAAGCATGGCGTAACCACCAAGGCCCGCGAGGGGGAGCAGCAGGCAGATGACCAGGGCCGTCTTGCGACTGGGGGCGGATTCCTTGCCCGGCAAGGCTTCCGGCTTCACATCCTCAAGCAGGCGGCGTTGCAACTCGATTTTTGCCTGCTCGAAGTCGGCGGCAGTAAGCGAGCCCTCGTTGTGCTCGGCTTCAAGTTCGGCAAGCTGGTCACGGAAGATGCCAAGGTTGATCGTGCTGCGATCGACGCCGGTTACGGTGGCTGACTTGGGCCGGCGCAGCAGCGGAATGGCCAGCAAAATGGCAACGGCAACCGTCATCAGCGTCGCCAGGGCGATAAAAATAGTCATTGCGGCTTGTTACCTTGGCTGTCCTGGGAGGGGGTGAGCAGGGCGTCGATCTGCCGTTGCTCCTCTGGCGAAAGCTTGGAATCGGAGATGGCATCATTACGGCGACGAAGATAGCGGACCAGCACCGTCAGGCCGAGGACGAGCAGCAGGCCCGGGCCAAGCCAGAGCAGAATCGTCGTGCCCTTCATCGGCGGACGATAGCGGACGAAATCGCCGTAACGCGCCACCATGAAGTCGAGAATCTCCTGATCCGAGCGCCCCTGATTGATCATCGTGCGGATTTCGCGGCGAAAATCGTTGGCGAGGTCGGCATTCGAGTCGGCAATGGTCTGATTCTGGCAGACCAGGCAACGCAATTCGGCAGAGATCGCCATCAGGCGTTTCTCGGTCAGCGGGTCGGCGGCCAGCGGCGCGGCTTCCTTGGCAAAAACCGGATTGACCACAGAGACGAAGAGCGCACAGAGAACCGCAAAAAAAACAGCGGCGCAGGGGGGGGAATTTTCTTTGTGTCTCTGTCCCGCGGGATTTGCTTCGCGGCATGTCTCTGTGGCGAATGGTTTCGCTGTCATTTGTTCAGCTCCGCCACCAGCGGCAGGATCTTGGTCGAGAGGATATCCGGCGTCACCGGCCCGGTGTGCTTCATGCGGATGATGCCGGCTTTGTCGATGATGTAGGTTTCCGGCACACCGTAGACGCCGTAATCGATGCCGACGCGCCCATCGAGATCGAGCACCGAGAGCTGGTAGGGATTGCCGTGCTGCTTCAGCCATTTGGCAGCGCGTTCGCGGGCCAGCTTCGCTTCGGTTTCGCCATCGGTCTTGCTCATGTCGATCTCGCCGTCGCCGCGCACTTCCTTGTAGTTGAGGCCGATCACCGGCACGTCGATCTTCTTCGAGAACTCGACGAGGATCGGGTGTTCGGCGCGGCACGAAACGCACCACGAGGCCCAGACGTTGAGCAGCCAGACCTTGCCCTGCATGTCTTCGGGGCCGAATTTCCGATCCGCGCCGAGTACGGGTAGCGAGAAGGTGGCGGCCGGTTTGCCGACGAGCGGCGAGGGAACGTCGCGCGGATTGAGGTTGAGGCCGACGGCGAGCAGAACGACAAGCGCGGCAAAGCCGACCAGAGGCCAGAGGAATTTGTTCATGCAGGCTGCCTGTTTTCGGTGGTAGTTGCCGCGCTGGCTTGCGAACGGATGCGATAGCGACGATCGAGAATGGCCAGCAGGCCGCCCAGTGCCATCAGCACGCAGCCGCCCCATATCCAGTCGACGAAGGGCTTGTGATAAACACGGACAGCCCATTCGCCTTCCGGCAGCAGGCGGTCAATCGGTTCGCCCAGCGAAACATAGAGGTCGCGCAGCAAGCCGGCATCGATGGCAGCTTCGGTCATCGGCATGCCGGAGGAGGCGTAAGTCCGCTTCTCCGGATACATCTTGCGCACCAGCTGACCATTCTTCAGCAGGTCGAAGTCACCGGCCAACGCTACGTAGTTCGGTCCCTTGACTTCATGAACGCCGTTGAAGCGGAATTCGTAGCCGGCCACGCTGACTGTTTCGCCCGGCGCCATCTTCACGTCCTTCTCTTCCTGGTAGCTCTGCACCATGGTGACGCCGACAACAAATACGGCGATGCCGATATGCGCGACGTGCATGCCGAAGAAGTGGCGTGGTTGCTTGAGCGCTGCGGCAATGAAGGGGCGGCCGGCTCGGGTGGATTGCACCCGGTCGACAAAGTTGATCAGGCCGGCAAAGACGATCCACGCCGCGAGCAGGATGCCGAGCGCCGTCAGCGGCTTCCAGCTGCCATAAATAAAGGGCAGCACGATAGCGACGACAATGGCGGCAACAAAGGCCCAACGCAAGGTGCGCATCAGCTCGGCAGCATTGGCTTCCTTCCAGCGTGCGAAGGGGCCAACCCCCATCAGGAACAGCGCCGGCACCATCAGCGGTGCAAATACGGCATCGAAATAAGGCGGGCCGACCGAGATCTTGCCGGCGCCGATGGCATCGATCAGCAGCGGGTAAAGGGTGCCGAGCAGCACGGAGGCGCAGGCGACGACCAGCAGCACGTTGTTGGTCAGCAACAGCGATTCGCGCGAAACCAGGCCGAAGCGGCCGCCCAGCCCGACCTTCGGCGCGCGCCAGGCGAACAGCGCCAGCGACGAGCCGATGACGGCGACGAGGAAGACCAGGATGAAAATGCCGCGCGTCGGGTCGGTGGCAAAGGCATGCACCGAAGTCAGCACGCCCGAGCGCACCAGGAAGGTGCCGAGCAGCGACAGCGAGAAGGCCGAGATTGCCAGCAGCACCGTCCAGTTCTTGAAGCTGCCGCGCTTTTCCGTGACCGCCAGGCTGTGCACCAGCGCCGTGCCGACCAGCCAGGGCATGAAGGAAGCGTTTTCGACCGGGTCCCAGAACCACCAGCCGCCCCAGCCGAGTTCGTAATAGGCCCACCACGAGCCCATGGCAATGCCGAGGGTCAGGAAGATCCACGCCGCAGTCGTCCACGGCCGCGACCAGCGGGCCCAGGCCGCGTCGAGCTGCCCCGAGAGCAGCGCGGCGATGGCGAAGGCGTAGGCGACCGAGAAGCCGACGTAGCCCATGTAGAGGAGCGGTGGGTGAATGACGAGGCCCGGATCCTGCAGCAGCGGGTTCAGGTCACGACCTTCCGCCGCGCCGGGCAGCAGGCGCTCGAAGGGATTGGAGGTAAACAGGATGAACAGCAGGAAGCCGGCAGTCACCAAGCCCAGCGTGGCCAGCACTCGAGCCACCATGGCTTCCGGCAACTGGCGCGAGAGTAGCGTTACGGCAAAGGTCCACCAGCCGAGCAGCAGCACCCAGAGAAGCAGCGAACCCTCGTGCCCACCCCAGACGCCGGCAATGCGGTATTGAATGGGCAGCAGCGAATTCGAGTGGTTGGCAACGTAACTGACCGAAAAATCGTTATTAACGAAGGCCCAGGTCAGGCAAGCATAGGCGATCGTCAGCAGCAGTGCCGCCGTTTGCGAGGCCGGGCGGGCAAAGCCGATCCAGGCGAGGCGGTTGCGATGGGCGCCGACAAGCGGCAGGACGCCCTGCAGCAACGAAACGACAAGCGCGAGGATGAGCGCGAAGTGACCGAGTTCGGGGATCATGATTTGCCGTTTCAGTAGCCGGGCTTGTTGGCAGGTCATCGCCGAGCGCCTTGGCGGCTTCCGGCGGCATGTAGTTCTCGTCGTGTTTGGCCAAGACTTCGGTCGCCACGAAGCGGCCGTCGGCCATTTTGCCCTGGGCGACGACACCTTTCCCTTCCTTGAACAGGTCAGGCAGGATGCCCTTGTAGGCAACCGCGATATCTTTTTCGGTATCGGTAACGATGAAGCCGACAGTGACGCCATCTGCCTCGCGCTTGACCGAACCTTCCTTGACCATGCCGCCGATGCGGAACGGCTTGCCCTGCGGCGCCTTGCCGGCGGCGACATCGGTTGGCGAAATGTAGAGGGCGATGTTGCTGTTGAGTGCGTTGAGCACGAGCACGGCGGCAAGACCGAGGGCGGCGAGGCCGCCGACAATGAGGGCGATGCGTTTCTGACGGGCTTTCAATTACGACTCCTTGTTACGATCAGCCGCCCGGCTCTGACGTTTCAGCCGGGCAACAAGACTCTTTCGACGCTGAACAGCCATGATCGGTTCAACAATCATGATCAAAGCGTTTACGCCGAATGAACCCCAGACATAGACACCGTAGCCGCCCATGGCCAGAAACTCGGAAAAACTGTTCCAGTGAATGGTCATTTGGCTACTCCTTCACCTTCTGCGGCGAGCACTTCCTTCACCCACTCCGTGCCGCGCTCGCGCTCCAGCATGATGCTGCGCGCCCGGTAGAGTGCCACGGCGATGCTGTACATCCAGAAGCACAACGCCATCAGCAGCATGCTCCAGAGCATCAGCATGGCCATTGACGGGGATTTGGTCAGGCTCACCGAGGAGCCCTGATGCAGGGTGTTCCACCACTTGACCGAGAAATAGATGATCGGGATGTTCACCACGCCGACCAGCGCCAGCACGGCGCCGGCCTTGTCGGCCCGGCGCGGGTCGTCGATCGAGGCCTGCAGGGCGATGAAGCCGATGTAGAGGAAGAGCAGGATCAGTTCCGAAGTCAGCCGGGCATCCCAGACCCACCAGGTGCCCCACATCGGCTTGCCCCACAGGGCGCCGGTCCACAGCGACAGGAAGGCCATCAGTGCGCCGGTCGGCGCCAGTGCCTGCGCCATCATGCCCGACAGGCGGGTGTTGTAGGCCAGCCCGAGGGCGGCCCAGAAAGCCATGACCAGATAGATGAACATGCTCATCCACGAGGCCGGCACGTGGATGAAGATGATGCGGTAGCCCTCGCCCTGCTGGAAGTCGGTGGGGGCGACGACCATGCCCAGCCACAGGCCGGCAACGCCGAAAACGACGGCCAGTGCCGCGAACCAAGGGATCATCTTGCCGGCGAGCGGGTAGAAACTCTGCGGCGAAGCGTACTTGAACCAGTTGATCAGTCGATTGTTCATTAGAAAAAATCTCTGTAACCACAGAGGCACAGCGACACAGAGGAAACCTCAAGAAAAAGTTTTCTCTGTGCTCTTCTCTGTGTCTCTGTGTCTCTGTGGTGAATGGTTTGTTTTCATTCCAGTGCAATTCTCAAAGCCGCCGCGGTCGCCCACGGCGCAAAAAATACGCCCCCGATGGCCAGTGCGCCGAGGATCGACAGGTGTGCCTCGGCGCCGAGACCGCTGACGGTGGCGTCTACGCGCCGGCGCCGAAGATCAGCACCGGAATATACAGCGGCAGCACCAGCAGCGACACCAGCACGCCGCCGCCACGCAGGCCCAATGTCAGCGCCGCACCGATGGCGCCGATGCCGGACAGGGCCGGCGTGCCGATCAGCAGCGACACGGTCAGCACCAACAGCGCATCCGTGCTCAGGTCGAACTGCAGCCCCAGTACCGGTGCCAGCAGCGCCAGCGGCAGACCGGAGACCAGCCAGTGCGCCAGTACCTTGCCGATTACCGTCAGTCCCAGCGGTTGCGGCGCCAGCACCAGTTGTTCCAGCGTGCCGTCACGGAAGTCATCGGCAAAAAGGCGCGGCAGCGACAGCATGGTGGCCAGCAAGGCACCCACCCACAGCACGCCGGGTGCCAGCTTGCGCAGCAGGTCAGGCTCGGGGCCGATGCCGAGCGGAAAGAGGCTGGCGACGATGATGAAAAAGAACAGTACCGAGACGATGTCGGCCTGCCGGCGCATGGCCAGCTTCAAATCGCGCGCCGTGACGGCGGTAATCGTGCCGATCATGAGAGCATCAATTCCCGCACTTGTCCGGCCGGAATCTCCACCGCCTGGTGCGTCGTCAGCACCGCCATGCCGCCGCGCTGCAGGTGCGCACCGATCAGCCCGGCGAGCCAGGCGACAGCCGCTATGTCGAGTGCCACAAATGGTTCATCGAGCACCCACAGGGCGCGCTTTTCATGTACCAGTCGCGACAGCGCAACGCGCCGCTTCTGCCCCTGCGACAGGTATTTGCAGGCCAGGTCCTCGCGCCCGAGCAGGCCAACGGCTTCCAGCGCATCCAGTGCTTCATCCTCGGATAGTGTTTCGCCAGCCAGTCTGGCCGAAGCGGTCAGGTTTTCCAGTGGCGTCAGCTCTTCCTTGATTGCGTTGAGGTGGCCGAGATAGCAAAGCTCCTCGCGAAATTCTTCGCCCAGTGCACCAATCGTTTCACCCTTCCAGCGGATCTCGCCGGCGACCGGGTGCGTCAGGCCGCAGATCATGCGTAGCAGCGTTGTCTTGCCGGAACCGTTCCTGCCCTGCAGGAACAGCATCTCGCCGCCTTCGAGGCGAAAGCCGACGCCTGCGAACAGGCGGCGTTCGCCGCGTACGCATTCCAGGTTGGAGGCTTCGAGCATGCAGATTCCGGGGAGGTGAGGCAGGACGCTATTCTGAAGGCGCAAGTTTAGTCGCAGATTGACCAGAATCAAAATCGCCGCAAAGACTATTGCCTATTGTTTGTTCTTTCATATGAGGGGTTTATCGGTGGATCAGGGTGGCGTTCAACTGACAGTAGACTGGAGCGGTGGGCAGATCGTGGCGGCCCGCGTCGAATGCCGTCGACCCAAAGCGGCGCACCTTCTGGAAGGGCGGTCAGTAGCGGAGGTGGAAGCATTGGCACCGCGTCTGTTCAGCCTTTGCGGCCATGCCCAGGGGGCTGCAGCAAAACTGGCGACGGCTGCGGCCCGGGGCGAGGATGGCGCTGCGCTTGCCGAGCAGTTGTGCCGGGGCGTGGCACGCGAAGCCATTGGCGAACACTTATGGCGCCTGCTGCTGGACTGGCCCCCCTTGTCAGGCGGGATGCAGGAAAAGGAAACATTCCTGCGCTGGCGCAAGCACTTGCTGTCGCTCAAAACCCCGCAGGAAGAGGCGCTGTTCGCGCGGGAGCTGTTGCAATGGCTGCCGTCGCTGGCCGAATTTCCCTGCCCGGAACGTGCAGTTGCCGCCCCAGCGCAACTGCTGCCATGGCGCGATGCCGACGCCTGGACAGCGATCGGTGTCGATAGCGTCTTCGCCGAAGCACCCATGCTGGGCGGGCAGCCGGCGGAAACTGGGCCGTTGGCCCGTCAGGCTGCAGACCCGGAGGTCGTTGCCCTACTGGCCGATCACCGCCGGGTGGCCGCCCGAGTGGCCGCCCGCCGTGCCGACCTGCGTTTTCTGGCGCAGGCGCTGCTCGACCCCTCGCTGCTGCTGGGGTGGCTCGGGGCGGCGCCAGTGAGCGCAGGCATCGGCCTGGCACGTGTTGAAACGGCGCGCGGCTTGTTGCTGCATCTGACCCAGGTCAAGGACGACCGGGTAGAGGCCTATGTTATCGTTGCCCCCACAGAATGGAATTTCCATCCGCGGGGTGCTTTTGTCGGCGAAATCGTCGGCAGCCTGGCGGCAACGCGCGATGCGGCGGCAATGCTGGCGCGCCGCTTGGCGCTTGCGCTCGACCCCTGCGTCAGTTGCGAGCTTGTAGTCGAGGCGGTCGGGGAACACGAAAATGCATGAAATGTCGTTGGCCGAGGGGGTTCTCCAGATCATCGAGGACGCTGCCCGGGCGCAGGGGTTCGAGAAAGTCAAAACGGTGTTTCTGGAAATTGGCTGGCTGTCGTCGGTCGAGCCAGACGCCATGGCCTTCTGCTTCGATGCCGTCTCGCGTGGCACGATCGCCGACGGGGCAAAACTGGAAGTGATCGATGTGCCGGGCGCCGGGCAATGCCTTTCGTGCGGAAAAACGGTGGCGATCAGTGCAGTATTCGATCCCTGCCCGGAATGTGGCGAGTACCCGGTACATCCAACGGCCGGGACCGAAATGAGAGTCAGAGAACTCGAGGTCGATTAGTTGATTGAGCGGCCAGGCAGCAAGGCAGGAAACTGGAGGAGCGGAACAAATGTGTACCACTTGTGGATGTGCCGTCGGTGAGACGCGCATAGAGGGCGAAGCCGTTGAGGCTCAGGATCACCAGCACGATGGCCACTGGCACGTACACGCCGATGGCACGGCGCACAGCCATGGCCATGGCTACAAAAAGGGCACGCATACCCACGATGGGCACGAGCATCCGCATGCCCATGCCGATGGCTCGACGCATGCCCACCCGCATAACCACGACGGCGAGCACCACCACGCCCACGAAAATGAAGGCGCAGTCCATTACGGCCACGGTCCGGCAGGCGCCCACGCCCCGGGCATGTCGCAGTCGCGCATGGTGCAGATCGAACGCGACATCCTCTCGAAGAACGACGGCTATGCCGCGAAGAATCGTGCTCGCCTCGTCGAGCAGGGCATTTTTGCGCTGAACCTTGTTTCCAGTCCTGGCTCCGGCAAAACCACCTTGCTTTGTCGCAGCATCGAGGCGCTGAAGGACAAGCTTGCGATCAGCGTCATCGAGGGCGACCAGCAGACCAGCTACGACGCCGAACGCATTCGTGCCACCGGCGTTCCGGCACTGCAGATCAACACCGGCAAGGGCTGCCACCTCGATGCCCTGATGGTCGGCCATGCGCTGCAAAAGCTGGCACCGGCTGATGGCTCGCTGCTTTTCATCGAGAACGTCGGCAACCTCGTGTGCCCGGCGGCTTTCGACCTTGGCGAGGCGCACAAGGTGGCGATCCTTTCCACCACCGAAGGCGAGGACAAGCCGCTGAAATACCCGGACATGTTCCGCGCTGCTTCGCTGATGCTGGTCAACAAAATCGACCTGCTGCCATACGTGTCCTTTGACCTCGACAAGGCCATCACCCACGCCCGTCGCGTCAACCCGCAACTGCAGGTGATCTGCGTTTCGGCGACCACTGGCGAAGGTTTTGACGACTGGCTGTCGTGGTTGGCTGCAGGAGTTGCCGGTCAGGCCGACAGGCGACAGGAGACGGTCGATTCGCTCAAGCGCCGCATTGCCGAGCTTGAGGCGCGCCTGACACAAGCTACGCAACCCTGATCGACGCGGAGTTTTTGCCGTGTCGGCCACCATCTGCCAACGCATCAATGTTACCGGCGTCGTCCAGGGCGTCGGCTACCGGCCGTTTGTCTGGCGCCTTGCCAATGAGCTGGAGCTGGCCGGCTGGGTGCGCAATACGCCGGCCGGGGTCGAAATCGAAGCCTGCGGTTCGCCGCCACGAGTCAACGAACTGATCGAGCGACTCGGCCGCGAAGCGCCGCCGCTGGCGCGGGTCGATGGCGTACTCGCCCGCGCTGTCGCACAACGTGAGCCGAATGCGCCCGCCGACACTTTCGTCATTCTTGAAAGCGGCAGCGGCAAGGCCGCCAGCACGACCATTGGCCATGACACAACGGTCTGCCGTGAATGCCTGGCCGACATGTTCGACCCGACGTCACGCCGCTGGCGCTATGCCTTTACCAACTGCACCCACTGCGGTCCGCGTTACACGATCAGTCGCGGTGTGCCCTACGATCGTTCGCGGACCAGCCTCGCGCCGTTCCCGCTATGCCGCGACTGCCGTGGCGAATACGCCCGCCCCGAAGACCGGCGCTTCCACGCCGAGGCCACATGTTGTACAAAGTGCGGTCCGCAGCTTGCCCTGCGCGACGAAGCTGGCGAGCCGATTGCCGGCGACCCCATCGCCGGGACGCTGAAGATCCTGCGCCAGGGCGGCATCGTCGCGATCAAGGGGCTGGGCGGCTTTCACCTTGTCTGCGATGCCGATAATGCCGAGGCGGTAGCGATGCTGCGCGAGCGCAAGGCGCGCGAGGAAAAACCCTTTGCCGTCATGCTGGCCAATGTCGCGGCCGCAGCCGGCCTGACCCATATCGGCATCGGTGAGCCGGCATTGCTTGAGGCGCCGGAGCGCCCCATCGTGCTGCTGAAAAAACGCCATTTCACCGATGAACGTTTACCGGGAGTGGCCCCGGGGCTGGCCTGGCTGGGGGTAATGCTGCCCTACGCACCTGTGCATTACCTGCTTTTCCACGAAGCCGCCGGTCGGCCGAAGGGAATGGCGTGGTTGACGCAGTCGTCGGCACAGTCGCTGCGGCTGGTCATGACCAGCGCCAATCCGGGTGGAGAGCCGCTGGTCATCGGTAACGATGAGGCCATCGAGCGGCTGTCCGAGATTGCCGACGCTTTCCTGCTGCACGACCGCGATATCGTCGTCCGCTGCGATGACTCGGTGGTGCGTTCCGCGCCCGGGGGCCTGCAGTTTATCCGCCGTGCCCGAGGTTACACGCCGCGCGCGATCAAGCTGCCCTACCCCGGCCCGTCGACGCTCGCTGTCGGTGGCTGGTTCAAGAACACCGTCTGCGTCACGCGTGGCAGCGAAGCCTTCGTTTCTCAGCACATCGGCGATCTCGACAATGCCGCAACCTGTGGCTTCCTGGAAGAAACAGTGGCGCATCTGCTCGACGTTCTGCAGGTTCGGCCGGAACGCGTCGCCCACGATCTGCACCCGGATTTTCAGTCGACGCGTTTTGCCATCGACTTTGCGCGCCACCGAGATATCCCGGCCATCGCCGTCCAGCATCACCACGCCCACCTGATGTCAGTGCTGGCCGAACACGGCATACGCCAATCAACGCTGGGGCTGGCGCTGGATGGTGTTGGCTTGGGCACCGACGGTGGCGCCTGGGGCGGAGAGTTGCTGCGCGCCGGCCGTGACGAGTGCATCCGCATCGGCTCCCTGTCACCGCTGCCGCTGCCCGGCGGCGACCGCGCTGCGCGCGAGCCATGGCGCATGGCGGCGGCAGTTCTGCATCGACTGGGTCGTGCCGGAGAAATCGAATCGCGTTTCGCGGCACAAGCGGCAGCGCCGATGCTCGGACAAATGCTCGATCGCGGCCTGAATTGTCCGCAAAGCTCCAGCCTGGGCCGCTGGTTTGATGCGGCGGCCGGCCTGCTCGGGGTCAAGCAGACAATGGCGTTCGAGGGTCAGGCAGCAATGCTGCTCGAAGGCCTTTCCGAACGCTACGGCGAGATGTTGCCGCTCGATCATGGCTGGTCGATAAAGGGCGGGGAGCTGGATCTGCTGCCTTTGCTGGCAGCACTGGCCGACGAACCGAATGCGGGGCGCGGCGCTGCAGTTTTCCACGCAACGCTAGCCGCAGCGCTGGCTGAATGGGTGCGCAGCTTTGCCGAAGAAAAGGCGGCCATTGTCGGTGCCGGCGGCTGCTTCCTCAACCAGGTACTGTTGCGCGGTTTGCGTAGCCGCCTCGCCACGCACGGACACACGCTTATAGAAGCGCAGCGTCTGCCGCCGAACGATGGCGGCCTTTCGCTCGGCCAAGCCTGGGTGGCGATGAATACCGAAATCGAGGAATAGAGGAAAAACGCATGTGTCTCGCACTCCCCTGCAAGGTCGTGGCCATCGATGGTGAAAACTGCACCATCGACGTTTCGGGCATGAAGAAGGACATCTCGCTGGCGCTGCTCGACGATGTGGCGATTGGCGACTACGTCATCGTCCACGTTGGCTACGCGCTGACCAAACTTGATCCGGAAGAGGCCGAGAAAACCCTGGCGCTGTTTGCTGAAATGGGTGAACAGGCATTGCTGGAAGCCGCCCATGAAGTGCACTGACGCATGAAGTACATCGACGAATTCCGCGACGGCGAACTGGCCAAGGGGCTGGGCGTGGCCATCCGGCAGGCTGCCGACGCATCGCGCAGCTACCACTTCATGGAGTTCTGCGGCGGCCACACTCACGCCATCTCGCGCTACGGCGTTTCCGACCTGCTGCCTGACAACGTGCGCATGATCCACGGGCCGGGCTGCCCGGTCTGCGTGCTGCCGGTGGGGCGCGTCGACATGGCCATCCGGCTGGCGCTCGAATGCAGCGTCATCCTTTGCACCTACGGCGACACCCTGCGCGTACCCGCGTCCGACAGCTTGTCGCTGATGAAAGCGAAAGCACGCGGTGGCGACATCCGCATGGTGTATTCCAGTGCCGACGCGTTGAAGATCGCCCAGGCCAATCCGGAAAAGCAGGTGGTGTTCTTCGCCATCGGCTTCGAGACAACGACACCGCCAACGGCGGTGGCCATCAAGCAGGCGCAGGCGCTCGGCCTGAAGAACTTCTCGGTACTCAGCTGCCACGTGCTGACCCCGTCGGCGATCAGCAACATCCTTGAATCGCCGGAAGTGCGCCAGTGGGGCACGGTGCCGCTCGACGGCTTCATCGGCCCGGCGCACGTGTCGACCATCATCGGCAGCCGGCCCTACGAGTTCTTTGCCGAGGAGTACCGCAAGCCGGTGGTCATCGCCGGCTTCGAGCCGCTCGACGTGATGCAGGCGATCCTGATGCTGGTCAAGCAGGTCAACGAAGGCCGCGCCGTGGTCGAGAACGAGTTCTCGCGCGCGGTGACGCGCGACGGCAACCTGAAGGCGCAGAACCTCGTCGCCGAGGTATTCGAGCTGCGCCGCCAGTTCGAGTGGCGCGGGCTCAACGTCGTGCCGTACTCCGGCCTGCGCATCCGCAAGGAGTTCGCCGAGTTCGACGCCGAGAAGCGCTTTCCGATCGAGTACATCTCCGTCGCCGACAACAAGGCCTGCGAGTGCGGCGCCATCCTGCGCGGCGTCAAGAAGCCGCAGGACTGCAAGCTGTTCGGCACCGTCTGCACGCCGGAGAATCCGGTCGGCTCGTGCATGGTGTCTTCCGAGGGCGCCTGTGCGGCGCACTACACCTACGGTCGCTACAAGGATTTTCGTTTGAAGACCATTAACCACAGAGACACAGAGGCACAGAGAAAAGAACAGAAGAATTCCGTTTTGGCGTTCTCTGTCCCGCGGGATTTGCTTCGCGGCATGTCTCTGTGTCTCTGTGGTGAAAAAAGGTTTTTCCATGACTGAAGTGAAGCGCGGTTACGTTCGGCCGCTCGATATCAAGCACGGTCGCATCGATATGTCGCACGGCTCCGGCGGTCGTGCCATGGCGCAGTTGATCGAGGAGTTGTTCGCCGCCGCTTTCGACAACGAGTATCTGCGTCAGGGCAATGACGGCGCGCTATTGCCCGTACCTACAGGCGGACGACTGGTCATGGCTGCCGATGCGCATGTCGTCTCGCCATTGTTTTTCCCCGGCGGCGACATCGGCTGCCTGTCGGTGCATGGCACGATCAACGATGTCGCGGTGATGGGTGCGAAGCCGCTGTGGCTTTCGGCCTCGTTCATCCTCGAAGAAGGCTTTCCGCTCGCCGACCTGAAACGTATCGTCGATTCGATGGCGGCGGCTTCGAAGGAGGCCGGTGTGCCGGTGGTCACTGGCGATACCAAGGTTGTCGAGCAGGGCAAGGGGGATGGTGTTTTCATCACCACCACCGGCGTCGGTATCGTGCCTGAGGGCGTCTGCCTGTCTGGTGATCAGGCGCGGCCCGGCGACAAAATACTGATCTCCGGCACCCTGGGCGATCACGGCATGGCGATCATGGCCGAGCGCGAATCGCTCGGTTTCTCGGCGCCGATCCAGTCCGACACCGCCGCCCTGCATGGCCTGATTGCAGAGCTGCTGGAGAGCGGTGCGGCCATTCGCGTGCTGCGCGACCCGACGCGCGGCGGTCTGGCGACGACGCTGAACGAAATTGCTCGCCAGTCCAAAGTCGGCATGATGATCGAGGAAAAGGCGGTGCCGGTGAATCCGGAAGTGGCGGCGGCCTGCGAATTCCTCGGCCTCGACCCGCTCTATGTGGCCAACGAAGGCAAGCTGGTGGTGATTGTGGCGGCGGAAGATGCGGGCAAGGCGCTGGCAGTGATGCGTACGCACCCGCTGGGTGCCAAGGCGGCGGTGGTTGGTACGGTGCACGAAGACCCGCACCACTTCGTGCAGATGACGACGTCTTTCGGTGGTCGCCGCATTGTCGATTGGCTGACCGGGGAACAGCTTCCCCGGATCTGTTGATGCGGCCTAGCGGTAGTCGGAGATGAGTACAGCGGCAACGTCGTCCAGTTCGTCGAAGACCATCTGGCGGGCTTCGTCGTGATTGCTGGCGTTATCGACGGAAAAACGTTGGCGGTGGCCGTTGGCGAAGCGGACGGCGGCGATAAAACGAATTTGTTTGCGCGAACGGCGAGAAGTACTTGTAGCAGTGCTGCGCTTGCGTGACGGTTGCGGCATTTTTGGCTCCCTGATCCGCCTCTTGATGGACGGCAAAATCATCCTAGCGCTGGCGAAGCTGTTGAAAAATAAGACGAAAGTGATAGGCGTATGCACATTGATTGGGCACTGAACCGTAAGCCTCGCTGCTACAGGGAATTGACTTTCACAGTTGGCCCGAAAAACCCTTTCGGCATGCCGGGAACTAGGCGAAATGCGCATTCTGTTCATCACCCACACCTTCAACAGCCTGACCCAGCGCCTCTACTGCGAACTGACGGCGCGCGGTCATCAGGTGTCGATCGAGTTCGACATAGCCGATTCGGTGGCCGAGGAAGCAGTGGCCCTGTTCAAGCCGGACCTGATTGTGGCGCCCTATCTGCGGCGCGCCATCCCGGAATCGATCTGGAAAAAACACACCTGCCTGATCGTGCACCCCGGCATTGTTGGTGATCGTGGCCCGTCGGCGCTCGACTGGGCGATCCAGGAACAGGTGGGCGAGTGGGGCGTGACCGTGCTGCAGGCCGAGGCCGAGATGGATGCCGGGCCGATCTGGGCGAGCGAAACCTTCCCCATGCGCGTGGCCAAGAAATCCAGTCTTTATCGCAATGAAGTGACAGAGGCGGCAACGCGCGGAGTGTTGAAGGCGGCCGAGGCTTTCGCGCGCGGGGGTTTCGTACCAACGCCGCTCGACTATGGCAATCCTGAGGTTCGTGGCCAACTAAGGCCGCTGATGAAGCAGGTCGAGCGCAGCATCGACTGGTCGCGCGACACGACGGCAACGGTGCTGGCGAAGATCAACGCCGCCGATGGTTTTCCCGGCGTTGCCGACACGGTGTTCGGCGAAGCCTGCCACCTGTTCGACGCCAGCGCTGAATCCGAGCTGCGCGGTACGCCCGGGGAATTGATTGCTCGCCGCGAGACGGCGCTGTGCCGAGCAACGGTCGATGGTGCGGTATGGATTGGGCACATCAAGCGCCAGGACGCTTTCAAGCTGCCGGCAACGCTGGCTTTCGCGGAGCAGAGCGCCGCCTTGCCCGATGCGGTGCTGGCTGGCTGGTGGGCCGCACAACATCCGACCTGGCAGGACATCCGCTACGAGGAAGCCAGTCACGTAGGCTTCCTGCACTTCGATTTCACCAACGGCGCCATGGGCACGCAGCAATGCCAGCGCCTGCTGACCGCCTACCGCTGGACTTTGAGCCGGCCGACAAAAGTGATCGTGCTGATGGGCGGCCGCGACTTCTGGTCGAACGGTGTGCACCTCAATCTGATCGAGGCGGCAGAATCGCCGGCCGATGAATCCTGGGCCAACATCAACGCCATCGACGATCTGGCCGAGGCCATCATCACCACCGGCTCACACCTGACCATCGCCGCTGTGCAGGGCAACTGCGGTGCCGGCGGCTGTTTCCTGGCACGCGCCGCAGACCTCGTCTGGATGCGCGACGGCGCCCTGATGAACCCGCACTACAAGAACATGGGCAACCTGTACGGTTCCGAATACTGGACCTACCTGCTGCCACCGCGCGTCGGTGAAGATGGCGCCCGGGCGATCATGCAGAACCGCCTGCCGCTGACCGCCAAGGCGGGTGTGGCCAACGGTTTCATCGATGCCTGTCTGGCGCCCGACATCGACGCCTTCCGCGTCGATGCCGCCCGCCGTGCCGCCGAACTGGCTGCTGCGCCCGACCTTGAACAGCGCCTTGCCGCCAAGCGTGAGAAGCGCCTTGCCGACGAAGCCATCAAGCCGCTGGCCCAGTACCGCGCCGAAGAACTCGAACACATGCGCCGCAACTTCTACGGCTTCGACCCGAGCTACCACGTGGCCCGCTTCCACTTCGTGCAGAAATCGCCGCAGTCGTGGACGCCGCGCCATCTGGCGAAGCATCGCGATCTCGACTGGGTTGTTCCAACATGAATGCACCGCACAAACTCAAGCTCCCCGCCGTCCTCGTCATCGACGACGAGGTGCGTTCGCAGGAAGCCCTGCGCCGCACGCTGGAAGAAGATTTCGAGGTGTTCACCGCCTCCGGTGCCGAGGAAGCACAGGCAATTCTTGAACGTGAAGCGCCGCTTGGCGGCGTGCAGATCATCGTCTGCGACCAGCGCATGCCGGGCACTACCGGTGTCCAGTTCCTGAAGACCGTACGCAGCCAGTTTCCGGATGCGGTACGCATCATCCTTTCCGGCTACACCGACGCTGAAGACATCATTGCCGGCATCAACGAGGCCGGCATCTACCAGTACCTGTTGAAGCCTTGGCAGCCGGAGCAGATGCTGCTGACGCTGAAGAGCGCCTACAGCGTTTATCGGCTGCAGCAGGAAAACCAGCGCCTGTCACTGGAGGTGCGTGCGGCCGAGCCGGTGCTGAAGAAGCGGGTCGAGATGAAGTACGAACGGGTCAAGCGCGAGTTCGGCCTCGACGGACTGATCCGTGCGCAGAACAGCCCCTTGAATCCGGTCTGCCAGATGATCGAGAAGGTCGCGCCCTTCGATCTTTCGGTGCTGATCAGCGGCGAGTCGGGCACCGGCAAGGAAATGGTGGCGCGCGCCATCCACTACTGCAGCCGGCGCGCCGACAAGGCCTTCGTCATCGAGAACTGCGGCGCCCTGCCCGATCAGCTGCTCGAAGCCGAACTGTTTGGCTACAAGCGCGGCGCCTTCACCGGTGCCTACGAAGACCGTATCGGCCTCTTTCAGCAGGCCGACGGCGGCACCATCTTCCTTGACGAAATCGGCGAAACTTCGCCGGCCTTTCAGGTGAGATTGCTGCGCGTGCTGCAGGAAGGCGAGTTCCGACCGCTCGGCGCAGCGCGCTCGGTATCGGTCGATGTGCGCGTGATCGCTGCCACCAACCGCGACCTCGAAGCCGACGTGCGCGATGGCCGCTTCCGCGAAGATCTCTACTACCGGCTGGCCACCGTGCCACTGCATGTGCCCCCCCTGCGCGAGCGGCCGATGGATATTCCGCTACTGGCCAACCGCCTGCTCGAAGCTTCGCAACGGGTACTCGGAAAATCCTGCGACGGCTTTGCCAGCGAAACGGCGGCGAGCATTGTTGCCTATCGCTGGCCGGGCAATGTGCGCGAACTGCAGAACGAAATCCTGCGTATGCTGGCGATGGCCGAAACACCGCGCCTTGGCGCCGAGCTGCTGTCGCCACGGGTTCTGCGCGCACCAGTTGGCGAGGCACAAGAAGCCGACCTGTCACTGCTCGCCGGCCTCGAAGGCGGGCTCAAGGAACGCATGGACCAGCTGGAAGCACAGGTGGTCAAGGAAGCACTGATCCGCCACCGCTACAACAAGTCACGCGCGGCGGCCGAGCTGGGCCTGTCGCGCGTCGGCCTGCGCAACAAGCTCGAACGTTACGGGCTGGAGAAGAAATGATGAAAAAACCTGTTTCACCACAGAGACACAGAGACACAGAGAAAATCAAAAAGCAGTTTTTTCTTTGCCCTTCTCTGTGTCTCTGTGTCTCTGTGGTTGGTGGTTTTTCGTGAACCTCTTCTGGCTTCAGGCCTCCGGCTGTGGCGGTTGCACACAGTCGATGCTCGGCGGCGATGCGCGGCGTGGCGTGCTGGAGCAACTGGCGTCGGCAGGGTTGGAGTTTGTTGCCCACCCGGCGCTGCGCGAGGAAAGTGGGGAGGAGGCGCTGGATGTGTTGCGCGATGCCGCCTCCGGCGCCTTGCCGATCGACGTCCTGTGCATCGAGGGCGCGATGCTGCGCGGACCCAACGGTACGGGTCGGTTCCACGTCATGGCCGGCACCGGCGAGCCGATGATAGCCTGGGTGCGCCGGCTGGCGAAGCAGGCGAAATACGTGCTGGCCATCGGCAGTTGCACGGCCTTCGGCGGCATCAATGCCAGTGGCGAAAACATCACCGAAGCCTGCGGCCTGCAGTTCGATGGCAGCCAGCGCGGTGGGCTGCTTGGCAGTGAATTCGTATCCGGCAGCGGCCTGCCGGTGATAAACGTCTCCGGCTGCCCGATTCACGCCGACTGGATCGTCGACACGCTGATGTCCATCGCCGGCGGCGCCCATAACGCAGAAGACCTGGATGAGCTGCAGCGCCCCCGTTTCTACTCCGAGCAACTGGTGCACCACGGCTGCCCGAAGAACGAGTTCTACGAATTCAAGGCCAGCGCGCAGAAGGCCTCCGACCTTGGTTGCCTGATGGAGAACCTCGGCTGCAAAGGCACGCAAGCGCACGCCGACTGCAACACGCGGCCATGGCACGGCGTGGGTTCGTGCATTCGTGGCGGCTTCAGTTGCATCGCCTGCACCGAGCCGGGTTTCGAGGACCCCGGTCATCCGTTCATGGAAACGCCCAAGGTCGCCGGCATCCCGATCGGCTTGCCGCTGGACATGCCGAAGGCCTGGTTCGTCGCGCTGGCGGCATTGTCCAAATCGGCAACGCCGAAGCGTGTGCGCGAGTCGGCAACGCGGGATACGCCGGCAATATTGTCCTCGGCAAAGAAACTGAAAGGACCGCGTCAGTGAGCCGCCGTCTAGCAGTAAAGGAACAAGCCGGTGACCCGTCTTGTCGTTGGCCCCTTCAACCGCGTCGAAGGCGACCTCGAGGTCGCGCTCGACGTGGCCGATGGCCGCGTGCGCTCGGCCGAGGTCAGCTCTTCGCTCTATCGCGGTTTCGAGGCTATGCTGGTCGGCAAGGAGCCGCTCGATGCGCTGGTGATCGTGCCGCGCATCTGCGGCATCTGCTCGGTGGCGCAGTCGGCCGCTGCGGCGCTGGCGCTGGCCGATGCGGCCGGGCTGGAGACGCCGCGCAACGGTCGTCTGGCCAAAAACCTGATCCAGGCCTGCGAGAACGTCGCCGACCATCTGACCCACTTCTACTGTTTCTTCATGCCCGATTTTGCGCGTGAGGCCTATGCCGGGCAGCCCTGGCATGCTGCAACGGCCAAGCGCTTTCAGGCTGTCAGCGGCACGGCGCTGGCCGATTTTCTGCCGGCGCGAAACGGTTTCCTGCGGGTGATGGGCTACCTCGCTGGCAAGTGGCCGCATACGCTGGCGCTGCAGCCCGGCGGCACGACGCGGGCGATCACGCCGACGGAAAAAGTGCGCCTGGCCAGCGTGCTACGCGAGTTCCGTGCCTTCCTCGAACAGACGGTTTTCGCCGACACGCTGGAGAATTTTTCAGCGCTGGGCTCGCCCGCTGCGTTGCAGGTCTGGGCGCAACAACGTGATGCCGATTTGCCTCGCTTTGTGAATACGGCCTTGGCGCTGGGGCTGGATCGTACCGGGCGGGCGACCGACCGCTTCCTCTCGTTCGGCGCCTATGCTGGAGATACAGCGCCGTTCTTCGCTTCCGGTCTGTGGGCCGGCGCGACGCAAGCGCTCGATGCCGGCCGGATTGTCGAGGATGTCAGCCATGCCTGGCTGGCCGGCGACGCACCCTTGCCGCCGCTTGACGGCGAAACCCGTCCGCTGGCCGACGGCAAGGACGGCGCCTACACCTGGTGCAAGGCGCCACGCTACGCTGGCGAAGTGGTCGAGACCGGCGCGCTGGCCCGGCAAGTGCTGTCGAGTCATGCGCTGGCTTTGGCGCAGGTCGTCGAACACGGAGGCAGCGTGCTGGCCCGGGTCACGGCACGCATGCTGGAGGTGGCACGCCTGTTGCCGCAGATGGAAAACTGGCTGCGCGAGATCGAAATGGGCGAGTCCTTCTGCGCCCAATGGACAACGCCGCAACAGGGCACCGGCATCGGTCTGGTCGAAGCTGCACGCGGATCGCTCGGCCACTGGCTGCGCATCGAACGTGGGCGGATCGCCAGCTACCAGATCATCGCCCCGACGACTTGGAACTTCTCGCCACGCGACGCTGCCGGCCAGCCCGGTGCACTGGAACAGGCGCTGGTCGGCCTGCCGGTCGCTGATGACGAAAAGAACCCCGTGCTGGTGCAGCACGTGGTGCGCTCCTTCGATCCATGCATGGTGTGTACGGTGCATTGATGACGATCCGGGTCAGACGCCGACACTTGCTCGCCGCTGCGGCCGCAACGCTGCTTCTCGCAGCCTGCGGCCGCAGCCAGAAGCTCCTGCCCTGCCCCGTGGCAGCGTAGTGCTGGCCTTCGGCGACAGCGTTACCTTCGGCACGGGTGCCGCGCCGGGACAGGACTGGCCGACACTGCTAGCAGAGATGAGCGGCTGGCGCATCATCAACGCCGGGATCCCCGGTGATACGGCGGAAGCGGCGAGGCAACGGATAGCGCCGCTACTCGATGAGCATCGCCCGGCACTGGTCATTGTCGAACTTGGTGGCAACGATTTCCTGCGTCGTCGCCCACAGAAACAGGTGAAGGAAGACCTGCGCCAGATTCTCTCGGCCATCCGCGCCAGCGGTGCGCATGCCGTACTTGTGGCAGTCCCCGAACTGTCGCTGCTTGGCGCGGTAACGCGCCGGCCGGACGATGCGCCGATTTATGCCGAACTGGCCAAGGAAGAAAAATTACCGCTGATCCCCGATGTCTTTGCCGGCATTTTGGCGCGGCCGGAACTATGCGCCGATCAGATTCACCCGAACGCACAGGGTTACCGGCAGATGGCCGAAGGCTTTCAGGCGGAGCTGAAGAAGATGGGGTTGCTGCGGTGAGCGCAAAAAACCAATTGCAATGTGCAGCGCATGCGTACAGGATTTCGTGATGGAACGATTCACCATTTCCCTCGATAGCGAACTCGCCAAGGAGTTCGATGCGCTGATTGCCGAGCGCGGCTACGGCAACCGTTCTGAGGCGGTGCGCGACATCATTCGTGGCCAGCTCGAAGCCTGGCGGCTGGCGCATGACGAGGCGCCGCATTGTGTCGCCAATCTCTCCTACGTTTACAACCACCACGAGCGCGATCTGGCCGAGCGCCTGACTGCGCTCCAGCATGACCACCATGACCTGACGGTGGCGACCATGCATGCACACCTCGATCATGAAAACTGCTTCGAGGCCGCGTTTCTACGCGGTCCGACAGCGGCAGTGAAAAAATTTGCCGAGGCGATGATGGCCGAGCGTGGCGTACGCCACGGCAAGCTCAATCTGGTCGCCGTCGAGATCGACCAGCGTCACGCGCACGGCTACAAACCCCGTGGCCACGGCGGAAACCAGCATGTCCACCTCAAACCGGCCCGCTAAATCTGCCAAATCCGGCTCGCCGGACAAGCCACGCCCGCTGCTTGCGGCAACACCCCTGCCAGCGCCGGCTGAAGTCTTCGACGGCGTTGGCGAAGCCGTCTGGATCGATGTCATCCGCAAGATGGACGAGGTCTACAACGACCTGCTCCAGTACGAGGTGGCGCTGGAAGAGAAAAATGCCGCGCTGGAAGAGTCGCACCAGTTCATCGAGAGCGTACTCTCGTCGATGTCGGACATCCTCATCGTGTGCGACCGCCACGGCAATATCGAGGAAGTGAACGCCTCGCTGCAGCGCTTTACCGGCAAGCAGGAGACGGCGTTGAAGGGTACGCCGGTATTCGATCTGTTTGCCGATGAAGGTTCTTACAACCGGGTCAAGGAATTTTTCTCTCCCCACCAGCGTGGCGCCACGCACGATGTCGAACTGATGATCGCGGCGGCCGATGGCACGGCGGTGCCAGTGTCGATCAACTGCACGCCGCGCCTGTCCGGGGTTGGCAAACTGGTCGGCATGGTCGTCACCGGTCGGCCGGTGGGCGAGTTGCGCCGCGCCTACCACGCGCTGCGCCAGACCCACGACGAACTGAAGCGGACGCAGCAGCAACTGCTGCAGTCAGAAAAAATGGCGTCCCTCGGCCGGCTGGTGGCCGGCGTTGCGCATGAGTTGAACAACCCGATCAGCTTCGTACTCGGCAACGTCATGTCCTTGCGCCGCTACGCGACGCGGCTGCAGACCTACATTGAAGCCGTCAATCATTGCGGGCGCTGCGGCCAGGCCCCCGAACTCGGCAGGTTGCGCCAGGAGCTGCGTATTGACCGCATCCTCGAAGACATGTCGCCGCTGCTCGACGGCATGATCGAAGGTGCCGAGCGCACGCGCGACATCGTCGATGGCCTGAAGCGTTTTTCGGCAATCGACCGCCATGCCGACGAGCCCTTCAACCTCAGCGAGATCATCGAAACTGCCGTGCGCTGGGTCAGCCGCGCCGTGCCGCCGCAGTTCGAGGTGGCGATTGATCTGCCGCCCGCTTTGCCGATGATCGGATCTTCCGGGCAGATGCAGCAGGTAGTCATGAACCTGGTGCAGAACGCCTGCGATGCAACCGCCACACAGTCTGCTCCGCGTCTTTCGATCCGCGGCGAACTCGGGGCCGGCGAGGTGGTGGTGCTGCGCTTTGCCGACAACGGGCCGGGGATTCCGCAGGAACATCTGCCGCGCCTGTTTGACCCCTTCTTCACCACCAAACCGGTCGGGCAAGGTACCGGGCTGGGCCTGTCGATCAGCTACGGGATCGTCGAGCGCCATGGCGGCAGGCTGGAGGCGGCCGATTCGCCGGAGGGTGGGGCCATATTTACGCTGGTGTTGCCGCTGGCGCCGAGTTGAAGGGTGGAAAGCGGGAAGTGGCAAGCAAGTTGCCAATTGCTGTTATTCGATACCGCTAGCGTTCTTCAAGTATCTGATTGGCAAGGAAAACGCCGGTGGCACGGAACTTGTTAGGATGTTTTGTCCGGAGTTCATAAAAGATCATGGAAACATTGCCCAACGACTGGTTTGCCCTTGCTGCCCTGGTTTTCGTGCTTGGCATGAAGCATGGCTTCGATGCCGACCACCTTGCCACCATCGACGGCCTGACTCGCTACAACGCCCGCCACAACCCGAAGCTGGCACGGCTGTGCGGTGCATTGTTCTCGCTCGGGCATGGCGCCATCGTCGTGCTGATCGCGCTGACGGTCAGCACCGTGGCCAGCAAATGGGAAGTGCCGGAGTGGATGGAAGTGTTCGGCGCCTGGGTTTCCATCGCGTTCCTGGCCGCCCTCGGCATCATCAACCTGCGCGCCGTACTCGGGGCAGCGCCGGGAGAAATGGTGCAGCCAATCGGCATCAAGGGTCGCCTTTTTTCCCGTCTGCAGCATACGACGCAGCCGCTGCTGGTTGCCGCCGTCGGCGCGCTGTTCGCTTTCTCTTTTGACACAATGAGTCAGGCTGCGCTGTTCGCCATGACCTCGCAGCAGTTCGGCGGCTGGGAACATGCACTGACGCTGGCTCTACTCTTCATGCTCGGCATGCTGGTCACAGACGGCATCAACGGCCTGTGGATTTCCCGCCTGATCCGCCGTGCCGACGAAGTGGCTCAGATCGCCTCGCGCGTCATGGGGCTGGTGGTGGCCGGCGTCAGCCTGCTGGTGGCCGGTTTTGGCGCCGCCAAGTTTTTCTCGCCGACGGTCGATGCCTGGAGCGACGGCAAGGAGTTGATCTTCGGCGTCTTGCTGGTCACCCTCATCGCCGGCAGCTATTTCCTTGCCGTGCGGCTGACACGGCGGCCAGCGTTGGCCACCTGATACGTTGAGGCGTGATTGGCCGAAGGCGCGACGCAACGAAGCTAGCGCCTGTTAACGACCTGCATACCTCACCCTCTGCTCAAACCTGACACATCGCTTCTGAGACCACCGCAGAGTAAGCTCCTTGGCATGAAGCTACTGGCCTCGCTCACGCGCATCCTCGCGCTTGTCTTCGTCCTCTCGTTTGCCGGACTCGCCATGTTCCAGGACCACCTGCTCTACGCGCCCGACCGGGTTTCCCTCGCTGAAATGTCGCGCGGTGTTGCTGGAGCACAAGCATGGCCGTCGGCCGACAACTTTCGCGGGCTCGTTGTCGAGCCATCGCATGGTGCCGCACGGGCAACCATCGTCGTCTTTCATGGCAACGCCGGCCATGCCGGGCATCGTGGCTTCTATGCCGAGGCACTGGCGCCCCTCGGCTGGCGCGTGATCCTGGCCGAGTACCCAGGCTACGGCCCGCGCGAAGGCGGGCCGAGCGAAGCGCGTCTGGTTGCCGATGCGGCGGAAACGATCACTGCGGCGCAGCGTGCATTCGGCGGGCAGCTCTATCTGCTTGGCGAATCCCTCGGCGCCGGGGTTGTCGCCGGCGCCAGCGCGCACCTGCGCCACGAAGGTATCGCCGGCTTGCTGCTGGTCACGCCGTGGGACACGCTTGCTGAGGTTGCGTCACATCACTACGCGTGGCTGCCGCGCAGCCTCTTGTTCTGGGGGCTGCGTGACCACTATGACAGCGTTGCCCATCTTGCCAGCTTTCGTGGCCGGACCGCGGTGCTGCTGGCCGAGCGCGATGCGATCGTTCCTGCACAGTTCGGGCAGCACCTGTTCGACGGTTTGGTGGCAGAGAAACGACGCTTTGTGATCCAGGGCGCTGATCATAACGACTGGACGGAGCGAACCGATGCCCGCTGGTGGGCAGCACTCACGCGCTGGTTGCTGGCGGCGCCCTCTGCCTGAGCCGGTGCAGCGCTTATTCGGCCTTGCCGCGATCGAGCTTCTCGACGATTTCCCGGGTGACCTGATCGAAGCGCAGGATGCGCTTGCCCTTGTGGTCCTTCATGAAATCGTTGGCATCGACATCTGTTACCAGCGGAACCAGCTCGTGGCCCATCGGCCCGAGCACGTCCGAGCCGGTCACGTAGAGCGCCTGCCGCGCATCGATCTTCTGCAGGTTGTAGAAGTCGGTGACGGCGATGTGTTTCATGTCCTCGGCCCGATGCCCCGGGGCATACTTCGGCAGCTCTTGCAGGTACTTGAAGAGATCCTTGGCGCCGTCGAAGTGATGGGCATGGCCATCCTTGTAGAGCACGGTCGCCGTCCAGTTCGGGTACTTGGAGACGAGCATCCCGCACACCGGGCAGAGATCGCGGACCCCCGGCTTCGGCAGGCCGGAAAGCGCCTCCTGGGCGCTGGCTGGACCGGCCAGCCCCAGGATCAGCAGCATCGCGAGAAGATGTCGCCGCAGCATGTCAGCCCTGCTTCTGCTGTTCCATCGCCCGCTTGCGCCGCTCGGCGCGGTTCTTGCGGATCACGGCGACGTCGCTGGCCATGTCGAGGTAGCTCTCGCGTAGCGCATCGTCGAAGCGGGCCAGCTAGCCGCCGTGCTTGACCTGGAATTCCTTCGCCCGGTCGATCGCTGCGAAGGAGTGCTTGCTGCGTTTTGTCATCGCATGTTTCAGATCTGCGCCGATCAGGTAGATCATCTGGTCGACCGGCACCAGCGGCCGTGGTTCGGCAGTGGCGCCGTAATCCGGCCCCCAGATTTCCTTCGGCTCGCGGTCGATGTTCACGCCGAGACTGAGCGACAGACAGTGGATCGAGCAGACACCGTCGACCAGGTCGTCGCTGTACTGGACCAGCATGCGGGCGCGGTGGTGCTCCTTGCGGTCCATGCCGCAGTACGGGCATTTCGGGTACTTGTCGAGTTCGCCCTGTAGCGGGTTGGCGTCCGGCGCCTTCTTTGGCACGAACTGCGCTGGCGTGCCGTCGGTGTTGCAGGCGGTCTGCGCCTGGGCCTGAACGCCGGTGGCGACGGCAAGGCCGCCGGTGGCGAGCGAGAGTTTCAGCAGGTCACGTCGTTTCATGATTTTCCCTTCTGGCGATTGGTGTTGAGCAACACCTCAATATTAGTTCTTGGGAATATTCGTCCAGTGCGGCATTTGGCCGCAGGCGGAGTGTTGCTACAGCACCAGCTTGTGCATCACGCGGAAGTACGAGATGCCCTGCCACAGCGTCGACAGCCCGAGCGCAATGACGAAAAGGCCGGCGCCCTTCTGCAGATAGCCGCGCATCTTCGGCCCCAGCTTGCCGAAGAGGATACTGGCCAGCAGCATCGACGGCAGCGTGCCGGCGCCGAAGGCGAGCAGTAGCAGGCCACCTTCGGCGACTGACGGGGCCGTCGTCGCCTTCACCGCCATGGCCATGGTCATCGAACATGGCATCAGGCCATTGACCACACCGGCAATGGCCGCACCGCGTACGAGACCCTTCTGTGCGGCACCGGCGAATTGCTGGCGCAACCAGCGCGCCGGCGCGAAGCCGATGGTCAGGCTGACCGGCAGCAGGCCGAGCAATTCGACGCCAAGCAGGATGACGACAACGCCAGCAACGATCTGCAGCACGCCCTGGGCGAGGCCGATCTGGCCGGTGGACACGAGCACGGCGCCGAGCGCCGCAGCGAGCAGGCCGATCGTGCCGTACACCGAGAGGCGGGCGCCGTGGTAGGCGAGATAAGGCGCTGCGTGTGAAACCCGCCCGCTGCGCCGCCGGAAAACTGCTTCGCCCGGATGAAATAACCGCAGACCAGTGCGCCGCACATGCCGAGACAATGCCCGCTGCCGAGCAGCCCGGTCATGAAGGCGGCGACGTAGCCGAACTGCTCGATGACGTGGTGCTCGTGGCCTTCCAAGACGCCTAGCCCTTGCGCAACAGGCGCAGCGAATTGACGACCACTGACACCGAGCTGGCTGCCATCGCTGCCGAGGCGATCATCGGGTTCAGCCGGCCAGCAGCGGCGACCGGGATGGCGATGGTGTTGTAGCCGAGCGCCCAGAACAGGTTCTCGCGGATGATGCGCATCGTCCGTCGCGAGATCGACAAGGCTTCCGCCGCCTTGCCGAGGTCGCCCTTGACCAGCGTGATGTCGGCGGTCTCGACGGCAACATCGGTGCCGCCGCCGATGGCCATGCCGACGTCGGCAGCAGCCAGTGCCGGCGCATCGTTGATGCCGTCGCCAACCATCGCCACCACTTCGCCAGCGGCCTGCAAGCTGCGGATCAGTTCGAGCTTGCGGGCCGGGGTGGCGCGTGCCTCGACGCGGTCGATGCCGACCAGGCCGGCAACATGGCGGGCTGCAGCTTCGGTGTCGCCGGTGGCCATGATCGTCCGGATGCCGAGGCGATGCAGGCGGGCCACCGTCTCTGCAGCATCGGCACGCGGCTGATCGGCGATGGCGAAGAAGGCGGCGAGCTGGCCGTCGATGGCGGCGAACACCGGCGTCTTGCCGGCGGCGCCAGCCTCGTCGACCGCCTCGTCGACCGCGCTGACATTGACGCCGTTCTCGCTCATCCATTCCCGGTTGCCGATCAGCAACGTCCGTCCCTCGACCTGCGCGCCGACGCCATGGCCGGGCTCGACGCGGAAGTCGGCAATTGCCCGGTTGGCCTGGGCGCCGAGCATATGCGCCAGTTCGCGCAATGCGCGGGCCAGGTAATGTTCGGAGCCGTTCTCGGCGGTGGCGACCAACGACAGCAGTTCCCGGTCGTCGAGGCCCGAGCGGTTCTGCCAGTCGGCAACGACCGGACGGCCTTCGGTGATGGTGCCGGTCTTGTCGAAGACGACCATCGTTACCTTGGCGCCGGTTTCCAGCGCCGCGCCGTTACGGATGAAGATGCCGCGCCGCGCCGAGGCACCGGTACCGGCCATGATCGCCGTCGGCGTCGCCAGGCCGAGCGAGCACGGGCAGGCGATGAGGACGACGGCGATGGCGTGGGCCAGTGCATGCGTCAGCGGCGCGCCGCCAAGCAGCCAGCCACCGGCGGTGGCACCGGCGATGCCGATGACCCCAGGGACGAAGACGGCGGAAATGCGGTCGGCCAGCTTCTGCACCGGCAGCTTGGCGTTCTGTGCTTCGTCGACCATGCGCACGATGTGGGCGAGCACGGTGTCGCGGCCGACGGCCGTGGCTTTCAGTGTCAGCGCGCCGTTCTGGTTCATGCAGCCGCCGATCAGTTTGTCGCCGGCGGCTTTGCTCACCGGGATGCTCTCGCCGGTGAGCATCGATTCGTCGACCACCGAGTTGCCGGAGACGACTTCGCCGTCGGTCGGGATGCGCTCGCCGGGGCGAACCAGCAGCAGGTCGCCGGGTTCGATCGATTCAACGTCGACCACCACTTCGACGCCATCGCGGAGCAGCGTCGCCGTCGCCGGCTGCAGTTCGATCAGCTGGCGGATGGCTTCGCCGGCCTTGCCCTTGGCCTTCTCTTCCAGATAGCGGCCGAGCAGGACGAAGGCGACGATCGAGGCGGCGGCCTCGAAATAGAGGAAATGCGTGCGCCGGCTCGGCAGCAGGCCGGGCAGGCTGTAGAGGTAAGCGGCGCCGGCGCCGAGCGCAATCAGCGTGTCCATGTTGGCGCCGCGGTTCTGCGCCAGCTTCAGTGCCTTCTCGAAGAAGGGGCGGCCGGCGCCGAAAACGACCGGCGTCGCCAATGCGAACTGCAGCAGGCGCAGGCCGTAGCTGTGCGGCATGCCCATGCCCAGCACCATCAGCGGCGCTGTCAGCGCGGCGGCGGTCATGAAGCGCTGCTTGGCTTCCTCGCGCAGCACCTTCTCGCGTTCGACCAGGAAGCGGCGCTGCGCTAGCGTGTCCATCGGCCGCGGCGTGTAGCCGAGGCGCTGCACCAGCGCGAAGACGGCATCGCGGTCGAGTTGTCCATCGACGGCGCAGGTGCCGGCGGCGAAGTTTACGCCGGCGTTTTTGACGCGTGAGTCGCGCTTCAGGCTAAGTTCGATCAGCGCCGCGCAGGAGGCGCAGGTCATGCCTTCGATGGCCAGCGAGCTGTGCTGCAACGGCCCGTCTGGAACGGGTTCCGCCATCGGCTTTACCGGCCGAGGGCGCGCACCAGCGCAGCGGCAACATGCGTGATGGCAGCGAGCAGTTCGTCGCGCGAGATTTCATCCGGGGCGAAATGCACGGTGAAGGAGCCGATGCGCGGCTCGCTCCTCACCTCGCGGATCGCCGGCCGCTTGCGCAGCAGGATTTCGAGCAGGTAGGCACGCTCCTCGTCCTTCGCCAGCTCAGGGACGACGACCCGGAGGCGTCGCGTCAGCGCGTGGACGAGCTGAATGTCGACCGGAGCCACGGCGTTCATGAGGCCTCCGCGGGCGGAGGGACAGAAGCTATGGGTGCCGGCAGGGCGGCTGGCTGGCTGGCCAGGTTCTGCTTGCGGTAGCGCACGAGCAGGAAGGTCAGGTAGAAGACGGTGAGCCAGGCATTGCTGTACTTGAGCGGCGCCTTCAGCCAGTGCTTGGTGATCAGATCCCAGTGCACACGGATCAGGTAGAAGGCGGTGATGTCGTTGGCGAAGTTGATGATCGAGCGTTCGTTGATCAGCGCCGGGTTGATCGCCCGGCGCCAGGCCGAGGCGTTGGACGGCAGCAGTGCTGCGCCGGTGCTGCCCGGTTTCGCCAGCTGTGCGCGCAGCGCGTGCTCGGCGGCCATGATTTTGTGCTTCAGGTAGGCCGCCCATTGCTGCGCGCGTTCGCGCCAGACGTCGATCGGCAGGCCGCCTAGTGGTGTCGGTGTCGCATCGGCGCGCCCGGGGGCGGCCGCTGCCAGCGCTGCGTCGAGCGCGCCGTTCAGCACCAGCGCAATCTGCCGGGGGCTGCTCGCCAGTGGGTCGAAATGCACCGCCAACTTGCTGCCGCGCAATTCGTAATCGGCCGCCCGCACGCCCGGCAGCCGGACCAGCGCCGCCTCGATCACCCGCGCCGAGCCCGGGTTGGCGAAGATGGGGGGCAGGGATAGCCGCAGATGGCCGTCCCCCTTGTGCAGCACGTAAATCTGGCGCGCGAACTGGCCTGCTCCCTGGCTCATGCCGGAACTCCTCGAATCAACGATGTCGTGCCGCTCAGGCGGCGGGCGTTTCGCCGCTGGTAGCCTTGGCGGCAGCCTCGTTATTTTCCTGCGCTTCGGCCATCAGGTCGTTCAGGTTTTCCTTCTGCTGGGCGGCGAAGTCCTTGCCCATGTCGGTTGCCTTCGCTACTGCCTGCAGGATTTCGTTGCGGTACTTGAAGCCGATGTAGCCGACGGTGACACCGGCTGCAAGTAGCAACAGCGGATTGCGCAGCAGGTGGGTCAGCGGGTTGCCGGCGAGCGCGCGCGCGGCGACGAAGCCGGTCGAAGCCATGGCCAGCGGCTTCATCATCGAATTCATCGAGCTCATGGCATTCATCGCGTGCGGGGCCTGCTTGGCAGCTTCGTGCATCATCTGTTGCATCATCATTTTTCTCCTTCGGAAGACGTGGCGCCAGAGACTGGGGGGGGCTCCGTGCCATCAAAGTTGTTCAGCATCTGGTAAATTCCCTTGCAGCCTTCGCAGCAGAAGCGAATTTCCTGCGTCGGCAGCCGCAAGGTCCACACTTGGGCTCCAATCTTCAAGCCGCACAGGTCGCACAGAAGATTATCCGCCATCGTGCACCTGCTTTCACTTGCCCGGCGACAGCACCTTCAGCGCTTCGCGCTCGAAGGTTGCTTCGTCGGCCTCGCCGATGACCTTGCCGCGGACGACCCCGGCGCCGTCGACGAAGAAGGTGGTCGGCAGACCGACGACGCCGTAGCGTTTGGCGATCGCCGATGGTTCGTCGAGCAGCATCGGATAGGTGACACCGATCTTGCGGGCGAAACCTTCCGCCGTCGCCTTGTCCTGGCCGGCATTTACCGCCAGCACGACGAGACCCTTGTCCCGGTGCCGCTGGTAAACCGCCTCGATCGCCTTCATCTCGGCTTCGCAGTACTTGCACCAGTCGGCCCAGAAACGGATAACCACCGGCTTGCCGGCAATGGCAGCGGGGAAATCGATTACCCCCCCGCTGAGCTGCTGCGCGTTAAAGGCCGGGGCAGGGCTACCGAGGTTGATCTGTGCCTTCGGCTCGCCCTCGCCGCAGGCAGACAGCAGCAGGGCGGCAGCGACTATCGGAACCACGAATCGTTGGCGTAGCGGCATGCTTGAATACTCCTTGGCTAATCGTAGCGCTGCAAATTCCGGCGTTGCTTGATCCATGTCTAATCCGCCGTTTTGACGCCGGCGCCTTACGCGCCGAGGAGGATCAGGTTTGAGTGCAAAACCATCACCGTGGCGATGGTGGCGAAAAGGGCAAAACCCATCATGGCAAAAACCGCCAGCCGGCTGGCGGTGGCGGTGGCCGGCCCGGTCAGGCTCGGGTGGCGCACGAAGGGCTGCAGGATGCCGGCACCGATGCCGGCGGCCGTGGCTGCGAACAGCGGGAGATAGAGCAGGTAGCCCTGGTAGCCATACTCCGGTTTCAGCAGGCAGAACGGGCAATGATGGTGCGGGTGCTCATACACATAGAGCGAGATGAAGGAGAGGATGCCGATCATCGCCGCAATGAACCCGGCGACGCTGGCCAGCGCAGCGAACGCGCCTGTCCAGCGCTGCTTCAGGCCGGCGTGCAGCGCGTTGGCGAAAATGGCGAAACCGAGCGTGCCATAGAACAGCAGGATTGCCGGCTTCGCTTCCATGCCCGAGGCTTCGCTGGCTAGCGTCTGGCTGTCGTTGGAAAAGAGGCTGCCGCAGCAGGAAGTGATGACGTCGGCGCGCAAGTTGAGGAAGTAGCGCAGCTGCAGCCAGCCAACGGCAGCAACCACCGGCAGCAGTGCGATGAGCAGCACGTACTTCACGCGCACCAGCGGATAGTCGGGCGCCTGGTTGTCGACATGGTTCAGCGTCAGCCAGGCGGCGGCGAGGAAGAACACCGCGATCTGGCCGTAGAGCATCGGGAAGCCCCAGGCGTTGGCGTTGAGCGTGCCGACGGCGCACATGGCGCCGACGAACATCACGGCCATGTGGTCGGCGTTGAACACCGTGAGCAGCAGGGCCAGGATCTGTGCAGCGAAAACGACGGCGGTGAGCGTCGAAAAGAGATAGGTGCGGCGCTCCAGGCGCAGTTGCAGTTCGCTGCCGCTGGCAATGTTCCAATGCCGGATCAGTTGCGCGGCGAAAGGGGCTGCGGCGGCAAGCATCGCCACGCGCTGAGCAGGCTGGCCAGCAGCAGCGCGATGATCGCCGGCTGAAAGAGCATCTGGGCCTCGACCAGTTTGCCGTCACGCAGACGGACAACCGTAGCGACCACCGCTGATTCGACCACCAGCGGATCGTGGCTGGTGAGCAGCACGGTGCGGCCCTCGTCGAGCAGGCGCTCGAGGATGGTCATGAACTGCTTCGACAGCGCTGTATCGAGATTGGCCGTCGGCTCGTCGGCGATGACCACCTCCGGCGAGTTGATCAGCGCGCGGGCGATGGCCACGCGCTGCTGCTCGCCGCCGGACAACCACTCGACGCGTGCATCGCGACGATGACCGAGATCAAGCGCGGCGAGCTGTGCTTCGGCTTTGTCGCGCAGTTCACGGTGCGGCAGGCCGAGCGGGTAGGCCGGCAGCATCACGTTGTCGAGCGCCGAGAGGCCGCGGATCAGGTTGAACTGCTGGAAGACGAAGCCGAAGGTTTGCCGGCGGATGTCGGTGAGAAAACGTTCCGGCAGTCCGGAGACGTCCTGTGCCTTCAGCCGCACGCGGCCGCGCGTTGGCCGCGACAGGCAGCCGAGCAGCGTCAGCAGCGTCGTCTTGCCTGAACCGCTCGGGCCGGAGAGCGCCGTCACCTGGCCGGCGGCAATGTTCAGGTCGATGCCGCGCAGCGCCCAGTACTCGTTCGGCTGGCCCTCGTTGAAGGCCTTGTGGATGTCGGTGAGTTCGATCATCGGTTTACGCTCGCATGACCGCGTCCGGGTCGGTCACGGATGCGCGCCAGATCGGCACCAGCACCGCCACCGCGTAGGGCAGCACGGTGAAGAAGAACAGCGTGGCGATCTGCAAACCATCGATCACCGGCGCCAGCGTGAAGCGCGGGTAGAGCACCGCCCAGCCCTTCAGCACCGGCTCGAACAGCGCTGCCGAGAAATGGAAGACATGCACGTAGGCGGCAATGTAGCCGGCGAGGAAGGCGGTGAGCGAGATGAGCAGGCCTTCCCAGAGCTTCATGCGGATGACGTCGCCGGTTTCCCAGCCGATCGCCTTGAGGATGCCGATCTCGCGCTTCTCCTCGGCGGAGAGGCCGGAGGCCTTGTCCCAGGCCAGTATCGCGAAGGCAAGGATAGCCGCCGAGAGCAGCGCCAGCACGATGCCCTCGCGCCAGTCGAAGATCGACTGGTAGGTCCGCAGCACTTCGTCGCGCAGGATCGGCCGCGAATCCGGCAGCGCGTTGGCCAGCTTCTGGGCGACGGTGCGCACCTCCTGCGGGTTGGCAACCGAGAGCGTGATGTCGGTCCAGTGCGCCGCCGGGTAGTCGAAGAAGGCACGGAAATCGGCTTCGGCGAGCAGCACCAGATCGGCGCTGATCAACTCGCTGTCAGCCGGCAGTACGGCGTCGACGGTGAATGAAAACAGCTTGCCGGAATAGGAGCGGAACGACAGTACGTTGCCGGCCTGTACGCCACGGTAGCGTGCCAGCCCGTTGCCGACCTTGATTCGCCCGCTGGCTGGCGCATCCTCGGTGAGACCGAGGAAGGTGTAGTTGGCTTTGACCACCGGGTCATAGTAGTAGCCCCAGAGGCGACCGGCCGTTTTCTGCACGCCACGGATGCGGCCGATGCGCTCGATGTAGCCGGGCGGGATCAGGTCGTGCCGGCCGGCGACCATGCGCTGCAGGATCACTTCCGGTGAGCTGGCGAGCACTTGCGTCGCTTCGTGCCGGAGTGCCGAGGTAAACAGCATCACCGAGGCCAGCACGAATACCAGCAGCGAGAACACCAGCAGCAGGCCGAGGTTCTTCGTCTTGCGTCGCGCCAGCGAGGCCAGCGTGAAATCAGCGAGGTAACGCTGCTTCGCGATCCAGAGCTTCATGGCGTGCCTGTGTCAGGTGGGTTGGCGGCGGCAGCAGGCTGCCAGAAGGAAAATGCTCCAGACTGAAGGGATGATCCTGGAACGGCGAATGGAGATCGGCAAGGGCACGGTGGCGGGTGTAGCGGGCCTCGGTGAACAGGCTGAGGTCGGTCAGGCCGAATCGGCTGACAAGGGTCGCCTGCGTAGCCTGTGCAGTGGCGTGGCCAGCACGCAGTCGCGCGGCATCGAGCAGTGTAGCGATGGCGCCAAGGGTCAGCAGCACGAGCACGACGGCAGCCATGGTGGATGGGCGCAGACCTGATTTCACAGATGCTTCCTGACGATGGCAGCTACCTCGTCGGCAGACACGCCGATCGGCACCGTCGCCACCAGCTTGCCGGTCTTGTTCACGACATAAATACTGGCACTGTGGTCGACGGCGTAGCTGCCGTCCGGACGGACCGCCTGCTTGACATAGCCGGCACCGAAGCTGCCGGCGACACGGGCAATCTCGTCCGCCTTGCCGGTGACACCGATCAGGCTGGGGTGAAAATAGGCGGTGTAGATTGCCAGTTTTTCCGGCGTGTCGCGATCAGAGTCGACCGAGACCATGATCGGCTGGATAGCGGCGCGCTGTTCGGCCGGTAGCGAGGTAATGACCTCGTTGATCACTGCCAGTGAGATTGGGCAAATGTCCGGGCAATTCGCGTAGCCGAAGTAGATGAGCAGCAGCTTGCCGCGGAAAGATCTGGTGTCGACCTGCCCCTGCGGCCCCTGCAGGACGAAATCGCCGCCGGCGGGTTGGCCGGAAACAGGCTCTGGCGCTTGTGAACAGGAAACGAGTAGCACTGCAGCAATGCTGACAATCGCACGGCGCAGGAATGGACTGATCATGGAGAACATGGCAACGACTTGTGCCGACAACATGCGGCCGATTTTGCCACAGCCCTTCGGCGAGGTGGCTGACAAAGGTGGCGCAGGACTCAGGCGCGACTTGCCGCGCGCATGAGCAGGCCGCGCAGGGCAATGGTTACACTGGTACCAAGGCCGACTCGCTGGGCCAACGCCGGGACAAGGATCAGCGACGCCAGCGCAAGGCCTGTGCCGACGAGCAGGGCCGGAAACTCGTTGCTTTCCTGAGCTGTTTGCCTCGCGTTCATGCTCTTCTCCTGGATGGTTTACCGGGAGGGATTCTAGGCCTGCTGCCGCCGCCGCAACATGCGGCATATTGTCGCGCCCGGGGAAATGTTCCAGTTGACTGACAAATCCAGTTTTCGCCAATTTTGCCGAAAGCCCCTCACCGCATGGACTTCAAGCCGATAACGGCTTGCGGAAACCCACAATAGGCAGTGGCCTTCCGGCGCATTAGTCTGTGCGTTTTGTGAAATGGCGTGGGCTGGATTAGAGTAACGCCCCTGTCTTCACCAATGCCACCAATTTCACCGAGGTTTCTCCATGGAAAAAATGGAAAAGGATCTGCGCGAGGCCGCGCTTGAGTATCACCAGTTTCCGACACCGGGCAAGATCTCGGTCCGCCCGACCAAGGGGCTGACCAACCAGCGCGACCTCGCGCTTGCCTACTCGCCGGGCGTGGCATTCGCCTGCGACGCCATCGTCGAAGATCCGGACAACGCCAGCCTCTACACCTCGCGCGCCAATCTCGTCGGTGTTGTCACCAACGGCACCGCGGTGCTCGGCCTCGGCAACATCGGCCCGCTGGCGTCCAAGCCGGTGATGGAAGGCAAGGGCTGCCTGTTCAAGAAATTCGCCGGCATCGACGTGTTCGATATCGAACTGGCTGAAAACGATCCGGACAAACTGATCGACATCATTGCCGCCATGGAGCCAACGCTCGGCGGGGTGAACCTCGAAGATATCAAGGCGCCCGAGTGCTTCTACATCGAGAAGAAGCTGAAGGAACGCATGGCTATCCCGGTCTTCCACGACGACCAGCACGGCACGGCGATCATCTCGGCCTCAGCAATGCTCAATGCGCTGAAGGTCACCGGCAAGGATGTCGCGACAGTCAAGGTCGTCTGCTCCGGTGCTGGCGCTGCCGCCATTTCGTGTCTCGACCTGTGGTGTGAGCTTGGCATTACGCGCAGCAACGTAACGGTGTGCGACTCCAAGGGGGTTATCTACGTTGGTCGCGACGCCAACATGGAAGCCAACAAGGCGCGTTACGCTCAGGAAACCGCGTCACGCACGCTCGGCGACGCCATCGTCGGTGCCGATATTTTCCTCGGCCTGTCCACTGCCGGCGTGCTCAAGGCCGAGATGGTCAAGGCCATGGCCGACAAGCCGATCATCTTCGCGCTTTCCAACCCGACGCCGGAGATCATGCCGGAACTGGCCAAGGAAGCACGCCCGGATGCAATCATTGCCACCGGCCGTTCCGACTATGTGAACCAGGTCAACAACGTCCTCTGCTTCCCCTTCATCTTCCGCGGCGCGCTCGACTGTGGCGCCACGCGCATCACCGAGGAAATGAAGCTGGCCTGCGTCAAGGCCATCGCGGCCATGGCGCAGGAAGAGGTGAGCGACGAAGTGGCCATGGCCTATCCCGGTCAGGAGCTTTCCTTCGGCCCGGAATACCTGATCCCGAAGCCTTTCGACCCGCGGCTGATCACGACCATTGCCCCCGCAGTGGCGAAGGCTGCCGCCGAATCCGGCGTTGCCAAGCGGCCGATTGCCGACATGGCGGCGTACAAGGAAAAACTCAAGGAGTTCATCTACCACACCGGCGTCGGCATGCGCGCTGTCTTTACCGCAGCCAAGCAGGGCGACCCCGCGCGCATCATCTACACCGACGGTGAAGACGAGCGAGTGTTGCGTGCGGTGCAGATCATTCTCGAAGAGCGTCTGGCGCGCCCGATCCTGATCGGCCGACCGGAAGTGATCGAAATGCGCCTGCAAAAAATCGGCTCGAAGCTGGTGGCGGGGACGCATTTCGAAGTCGTCAATCCGAACCGTGATGATCGTTTCAAGGAGTGCTGGACCGCATACCATCAGTCGATGAAGCGGCATGGCGTTACCGTCGAGCTGGCCAAGGCCCGCTTGCGTCAGGACACCACCATCATCGGCGCCATGCTGCTCAAGCTCGGCTACGCCGACGGCATGCTCTGCGGCGTCTCCGGGCGTTTTGCCCACCACCTGCGCCAGGTCGAGGAAGTCATTGGCAAGGCCGACGGGGTGCATACACTAGCCGCCATGAACCATCTGCTGCTGCCCGGCCGCGCCCTCTTCCTCTGCGACACGCACGTCAACGAAAATCCGGATGCTACCGAGATCGCCGAGATCGCCGAGATGGCTGCCGATGCTGTGCGTCGCTTTGGCATTCAACCAAAAGTCGCGCTGCTCTCGCACTCCAATTTCGGCTCCTCGTCTTCCGCGTCGGCCCGCAAGATGGCCGAAGCTGCAGCGATGCTGCATGCGCGTTCGCCACAGCTTGAAGTCGATGGAGAAATGCATGGCGACTCAGCCTTGTCGGAAGAAATCCGCCAGCAGTCCGATCCGGATTCACCGCTCAAGGGCGAAGCCAACGTTCTGGTCATGCCCAATCTGGATGCCGCCAACATCTCCTACAACCTGTTGAAGATGACCGGCGGCGAAGGCGTCACCATCGGCCCGATCCTCCTGGGCGTGGCCAAGCCCGTGCATGTGCTGACTTCAACCGCCACCGTGCGCCGCCTGGTCAACATGACAGCGCTGACAGTGGTGAGTACCGGCGTCTGATTATTCCATCGACCCAACGAGAACGGCACCCGAGGGTGCCGTTCTCGTTGGTAGAGGAGCATAGCGCTTGAGAAACCCACGCCCGATCCAATAAGCTGTGCCGCATGACCAAATACATTCTGTTCTGCCTGGCAGAGATGCTGCCGGCTGCGGCGCCCGGCGCCGAATGGCTGGACGGCCGCGTGGTGGCAGTTGTCGATGGCGACACCTTGTCGGCCGCTGTGCCGCGTTGGGGCTATCTGCAGGTGCGGCTGGCATGGGCCGGTGCCCCGGACCGTTTGCAGGACCATGGCGAATCTCCGCGCGCCAGCCTGGGGGCATTGGCTGCCGGGCAGTCTGTCCGGCTGGAGGGTTTGGGAACGGTCAAAGGGCAATGGTTTGCCACCGTCTGGGCTTTGGCGCCCGGGGCGCCCTGCCGCAATGCGGAGTGCCCGAAAACGCTCGACCTCGGGCTGGCTCAGATCGCGCGCGGTATGGCCTGGCATGATCGCCGCTCGCTTGGCCAGTTGCCGCAGGCGCTGGGGCAGTACGAACAGGCTGAATTTCAGGCAAAAATCCGCCGCACAGGCCTCTGGGCGGGGAAAAATCCAACGCCGCCATGGGATTGGCGCGGGCGTTGATTCCGCCGGCTGATCGCACGATGACAGCGGATGCCGAGGCGGGCAAGTGTTTACAGCCGGCAAAATCCGCTAAAATCAGGTGTTCATCGACTCCTGAGCTGCGCACGAACCGCGTGATGGGCAGCTTGCTTCATGGACATAGTCCTTCTTCTCGTACTCATCTTCATCAATGCAGTCTTCGCCATGTCCGAGATGGCGGTGGTTTCCTCCCGAAAATCCAGGCTGCAAAGCCTTGCGGAAGATGGCAGCATCGGCGCTGACGCCGCCCTCAAGCTGCATCAGGAACCTTCCAACTTCCTGTCCACCATCCAGGTCGGCATCACCAGTGTCGGCATTCTGAGCGGCGCCATCGGCGAGGCCGTCCTTGCCGACCCGCTGACCGTATGGCTCACCGCCATTCCCCTGGTCGAACCCTACGCACGCGGCATCGCTCTCACCATCACCGTGCTCGGCCTTACCTATTTCTCCGTCGTCGTCGGCGAGCTCGTGCCGAAACAACTGGCGCTGCTCGCCCCGGAAGGTATCGCGGCGCTGATCGCACGGCCGATGATGCTGCTCTCCAGCATCACCCATCCACTGGTCATCATTCTCTCCACCTCGTCCTCGGTCGTGCTGCGCGTATTCGGCGCCCGGCGCAAGGAAGAGCCCCCGGTCACCGATGACGAGATCAAGGTGCTCATGGAGCAAGGCGCCGAAGCCGGCGTTTTCCACCAGAGCGAACAGGAAATCGTCTCGAACGTGCTGCGCCTCGACGAGCAGCGCATTGCAGCGATCATGACCCCCCGCCGCGAAATGTGCGTCATCGACTTCGACGACGGGGAAGATGCCGTTCGCCAGCAGATCATGGATAGCGAGTACTCGCGCCTGGTGATCTGCCGCGATGGCCTGGAGCACATCCTCGGCGTACTGCAAAAAGGCGATCTGCTGAAAAAAGCGCTGCCCGGGCATGCAGTCGACATCACTGACATCGAGTCCGTGCTGCACCCACCGCTGTTCATTCCCGAATCGGTATCGACCACCCAACTGCTCGAAAGCTTCCGCCGCGCCCGCCTGCAGTTTGCGCTGATCGTCGACGAATACGGAGAAGTTCAGGGTCTGGTTACGCTCACCGACGTACTTTCATCGATCGTCGGCGAACTCGTCGTGCCCGAGGCACCGGAAGACCGCGACATCATTCAGCGTGACGATGGCTCCTGGCTGGTCGATGGCGACGTCGGTATCGAACGCCTGAAATCGCAACTCGACATTGCAGACGACCTCCCCGGTGAAGACGAACGGAATTTCCACACACTGGGCGGTTTCATCATGCACGTGCTCGGCCGCATCCCCTCGCCCGCCGACCACTTTGTCACCACCGGCCTGCGCTTTGAAGTCATGGACATGGACAAGAACCGGGTCGACAAGGTGCTGATCAGCATCGACAGCAGTGCTGAGCATAGGGTAGAAAACTGAAGGGAAATTTTGCCGGGAAGACGTGAGCGTCTTGGCTGAAGTGGAGCGGGCGATGGGAATCGAACCCACGGCTCTAGCTTGGGAAGCTAGGGTATTACCATTATACGACGCCCGCTCGGTGCGCCCGGAGGGGCGCGAGGGGGCATTCTAAGCCCTGACGGGCCGGCGTTCAACCTTCATCGCGGGCAAGCTGGCGATAGCGGCCACCGTGGTAGACCAACGGTGCGCGTGCAAGGTCGCTGGTAAAAGCGCTCGACCCGGCCGACGAAGATGCGGTGATCCCTCGGGGTATTGCACCTCGTTGGCACATTCAAACCAGGCGCAGCAGCCGTGAAGCAGCGGCACGCCGCCGACGCCGACACAGATTTCCAGGTCGCCGAACTTGTCATCAAGGCGAGTAGCAAAGCGTTGCGAGAGCTCGCTCTGGCCGGCCGCCAGAATATTCACCGCGTAATGGCTGGCCGCGCTGAACGCTTCCAGGCTGGGAGAGCTGAGATCGAGGCTCCACAACACCAGCGGCGGCTCCAGCGATACCGAGTTGAATGAGTTAACGGTCAACCCGACGAAACTGCCATCGGGTGCGCAGGCGGTTGGCCACGGCGACGCCTGTCGCAAAGCTGCCGAGCGCCGAGCGAAACTCCCTGCAGTCAAAAACCTTGGCCGGCGCGCCCTCCACCGCCACCCCTTCGTCGCAGGACGGACAGGGCAAGTGGTTCTGATCAAGACTGCGGTCGGGATTGGCGCTCATGGCAAAGGGGCGTGATAGCATCGATCGGGAAGGCCGGGATTATCCCCGTACCAGCCACCCCCTGTCGACCTCCGCATGAATGACCTTTCGCCACTTGCACCGCGCCTGATCGCCTGGCACCCCAGCACGGTCGCCACGACCCGCCCTGGCAGCAGACACGCGACCTCTACCGTATCTTGTGGTTCTCGGAGACTCGTGCTGCAGCAGACCAGGTGAGTACCGCCACGCCCTATTACTTTCGTTTTCTCGAGCGCTTTCCGGATACCGTGATCGCCCGCCGCCACGGCCCCGCCGGAAGTGCTCGGAATACTGGCGGCCTTCGGCGATTACGCTCGCGCTCGTAACCCATCGTTGCGCACAGATTCTGTTGTTGAGCACGGCGGCAGCTTTCCGAAGGGGCAGAGAAATTGCCGAGCTTCCCGGTATTGGCCGCTCCACTGCCGCGGCCATTGCGGCCTTTGCCTTCGGACAGCGTGGCGCCATTCTCGACGGCAACGCTGAGCGGGTCCGACCGCGTTTTGCGTCGAGGGGTTCCCCGGCAAGCTTCGCCATCGAGCGGCACGCTGGGCGCTGGCAGCGCCGTTCCGTCGGCAGACAACATCGAAAGCTACACCCAGGAATCATCGTATCCGGCGCTACGTTGTGCAACACGCGGCCGACCGGATTGCGCGAACTGTCCGGATGCGCGGGCTCTGCATCGCCGAGTGCGACGGGCGGCAGGCCGAGCTGCCGACAACCGAAGCCTGCCAAGCCACGCCGGAACGCGTTATCGTCACCATATTCACCGACGGCGAGCGCATCTTGCTTGAACGGCGCCCGGAAGCGGGCATCTGGGGCGGTTTGCTGGCCCCGCCCGAAGGCACCCCGGAAGCGTTTGCCCCCGGCTTGGGTCTATCGCCCGGCGTCAAGGGAAGCGCTGCCCGAACTGAAGCACACCTTCACCCCACTTCCGGCTGACCCTGCGGCCAATTCGTTGCACCGTGTAAGCCGGCCCTCACACCGCGAAGATG